>NZ_JBWDNT010000025.1:0-67322 GCF_056269345.1 Paenibacillus sp. J22P15 | reverse complement strand
CCACGCGTTCCCATACCGAACACGACCGTTAAGCCCTTCAGCGCCGATGGTACTTAGACCGCAGGGTCTTGGGAGAGTAGGACGTCGCCAAGCACGAGAGACCTATCGCATAACATGCGATAGGTTTTTTTGTTGTTTATACGGTATGATAAGGTTATCTGAAATAAGGAGGGCTTCAAATTGGAACAGCGAGTGAATATCAAGCATATGCAAACAGAGCATTTTGATGAGAGTATCGCATTATCGCAATTTGCCTTTCAATATGAAAAATCACCGGAAGAGATTAGACAAATTAAAGAGCAGTTCACGACTGAGCCAGCTGTAAGGTATGGAGCTTTTGTCGATAATCAGTTAGCCGCTCAATCGGCAGTACTAAAGCTGCAAACCTTTATAGGCGGCAAGGTTTTTGATATGGGAGGAGTTGCTGGTGTGGCAACCTGGCCGGAGTACCGGAGGCAAGGTTTAGTTGCACAAATGCTCGTTCAAGCACTAAAAGAGATGAAAGAGAATGGGCAAACGATCTCTTTTCTCCATCCATTCGCATTTTCCTTTTATCGTAAATTTGGTTGGGAAACATATACCGAGCATAAGGTTTACACAATTAAGACTGATTTGCTCCCTGCAAGGATAGCGTATGAAGGACGCATAGAGCGTTATAATGGTGATTACAGCCTATTGAACGATGTTTACCAGGCGTACGCTTCTCAATATAATGGCTCATTAGTGCGTACAGAGCTTTGGTGGAATTATCGAATTACCAAAAGAAAACCAGGAAAAATCGTGATTTATTATGATAATAGCTGCGCAGCACAGGGTTACATTATTTATGAAGTGAAGAATCAGCGCTTAATGGTTCATGAGTTGATTTATTTAAATGAGCCCGCCCGACTTGCTTTGTGGTCATTTATTGGGCAGCATGATTCGATGATTGATGAGGTTACGATTACAGTACCATCGAATGACAGACTCCCCTTTTGGCTAGCTAACCCTAGAATTAAGCAGGAAATCATACCCTATTTTATGGCTCGGATCGTAGATGCTGAAGCTTTCGTTAGTCACTATGAGTTTAACGCTGCGGAAGGTGATGATCATATTCACATCGAGCTCAATGATGCATATGCTCCTTGGAACAGCGGCCGTTATTTGCTTTATATAGCTGCATCTGGAAGGGCTTCACTGCGCCTTTTGGATGAAAGTAAAAAAATAGATGATTCAATAAAGCTAGATATTGGATCCTTTACGACCCTATTGTTAGGCTATATTCAAATTGAGGATTTAGTCCAATTTGGACGTATTGAGGCAATTGCAGCATCTGTTAAACGCTTTCAATCTCGGATTCCCGAACGAACAACGTATTTACCTGACTTTTTCTAAAGAAATGGATTACCGTGCTCTGCTAAAGGAGCAGGAAATCGGTGAAATAAAGCTTTTTATCAGCCTTGACAGCCTATACCCCCTCTGCTAATATTGCAATAATATATGTGAGACGTACTTAAAATTAAGGGAGGAACATACTCGTGTGGGAAACGAAATTCGCCAAAGAAGGGCTAACGTTTGACGACGTCCTGCTTATTCCGCGTAAATCAGAAGTGCTACCTAGGGAAGTTGACATCTCGATTCGTTTAAGCGAGAACATTAAGCTAAACATTCCGCTCATTAGCGCTGGTATGGACACCGTTACAGAAGCCGCATTGGCGATTGCAATAGCGCGTGAGGGTGGTATCGGTATTGTTCATAAGAACATGTCGATTGCACAGCAAGCGGAGGAAGTAGACCGTGTAAAACGTTCGGAGAGCGGTGTAATTACAAATCCGTTTTCGCTTACGCCTGATCATCATGTGTACGACGCAGAAGAGTTGATGGGCAAGTACCGCATCTCAGGCGTACCGATTGTCGATCAAGATAAGAAGCTTGTAGGTATTTTGACAAACCGTGATTTGCGTTTCGTACATGATTATTCCATCAAAATAAATGAAGTGATGACTCGTGACAACCTTGTTACGGCACCTGTCGGCACAACGTTGCAAGAAGCAGAAGGCCTTCTTCAGAAGCATAAGATCGAGAAGCTGCCGCTGATTGATGAGTCTAATACACTTAAAGGTCTTATTACGATTAAAGATATTGAGAAAGCTATCCAGTTCCCGAATGCGGCGAAGGACAAGCATGGCCGCTTGCTTTGCGGAGCAGCGGTTGGTATTTCGAAGGATACAATGGATCGTGCAGAAGCATTGGTTCAATCAGGAATCGATGTTCTTGTAGTAGATTCGGCACATGGTCACCACATTAATATTTTGGAGGCTGTTCGTAAGCTTCGTGCTACTTACCCAGACCTTACTATTATTGCAGGTAACGTTGCTACTGGAGATGCGACTCGTGATCTTATCGAAGCTGGCGCATCCGTTGTCAAAGTAGGGATTGGTCCTGGATCGATCTGTACGACCCGTGTTATCGCCGGTATCGGTGTTCCACAAATTACAGCAATCTATGATTGCGCGTCCGTTGCTCGTGAATATAATATTCCGGTTATTGCAGACGGCGGTATTAAATATTCCGGTGACATTACGAAAGCAATCGCATCTGGAGCAAGCGCAATTATGATTGGAAGCTTGTTCGCAGGTACAGCTGAAAGTCCTGGCGAAACTGAAATTTTCCAAGGACGTAGCTTTAAGGTTTACCGTGGAATGGGCTCGCTTGGTGCAATGAAGGAAGGAAGTAAGGATCGTTACTTCCAAGAGAACGAGAACAAGCTTGTTCCGGAAGGTATCGAAGGTCGTGTTCCTTACAAAGGACCACTTGCTGACACGGTTCATCAATTGCTAGGCGGTTTGCGTTCAGGAATGGGCTACTGTGGTACAGCGTCTTTGGACGAGCTCAAGAACGATACGCAATTCGTTCGTATTACAGGATCTGGTCTTCGTGAAAGCCATCCGCATGATGTGCAAATTACGAAGGAAGCTCCTAACTACTCCCTTTAAGAGATACTTTATAGATACGATAATAACAGACAAGGTAAGGCGACACAGTCGCTATTCCTTGTCTGTTTTTTTTATGAAGGATTACTCATTCTTCTAACGCATCGTAGAGGTTTAATTGTTAGGGTTTGATATGTTACAATTAACAACGGACAAACCAAGTGGGAAAAGGGGAGACGACGTTGAAGGAAATGGTAAGACCGGTTCGATTAAAGACGGTCATCGCTGCAAGTTTGGCGGTTTGGATGGTAATGCTGTCGCTTGGTTCTGCGGTAGCAATGGCGAATGGATATCAAGGAAGACCTAGTACGGAAAATTCTTTAGGCTTACAAGTTAAAGCTGCAATTTTAATTGATGCGGATTCAGGTCAAGTATTGTATGAGGTTAATTCAGAGGAACCGCTCCCTGCGGCAAGTATGACTAAGCTAATGACGGAATATATCGTTCTTGAAGAAATCTCGAATGAGCGTTTATCCTGGGATGAGGTTATTACGACTAGTGCAGAAGCGGCCTCGACGCCACCAGATGGTTCATCTGTATTTCTAGCACAAGGCGATCAACATACGGTTAGAGATTTGTACAAAGCAATGGCTGTTGGATCAGCTAATGATGCTACGATTGCATTAGCTTCACAGATAGCAGGCAGTGAACAAGGTTTTGTCAAAAAAATGAACGAAGTAGCCGATGAGCTCGGACTAAAAACAGCTATTTTCACAAGCGCGACTGGTCTATCGGAGACAACCGTTATTTCTGCAGAGGAAATGGCTAAGCTCGCCAAAATTATTTTGGACAAGCATCCAGAATTTTTGGAATACTCCAAGCTGCAGGAATACAAATTCCGTGAACGCGACAAGGATGCGATTGTGAACATCAACTGGATGCTAGGCACGAATGTGAACCAACAGGGTCTAAAGCATCTAGCCTATGAAGGCGTAGACGGCATGAAAACGGGCTTTATCAATTCTGCGGGCTATAACTTTACCGGTACTGTAAAAAGGGGCGAGCAGCGTTTTATTAGTGTCGTAATGGATACGGCTACAAAGTCGGCTCGTTTTAATGAAACAGCTAAGATGTATAACTATGGTTTCAGCACCTTTGAGAAAAAGACTGTGCTCCCGCCAAAATCCGTGGTAGAAAAAGTACAATCGGTTAAGATTAAGAAGGGAAAAAAGAAATCCCTTCCGGTTGTAACGGAGAAGGATGTTACCTTCATGGTTAAGAAGGGTGTAGAACCTAAGATCGAGGTTGAGGTTACTAGTTTGAAAACAGAAGATGAGCTTGTTGCTCCAATTCCGATCGGTTCAGTCGTGGGAACGGTAACGTACAAATACGTAGATGCCGAAACGAAGCAAGAATTGAAGCAAACGGTTAACCTCATTACAAATGAGGATGGACAGAAAGCTGGTTGGTTCAGCTTGATGTTCCGTGCAATTGGAGATTTTTTCGCCGGCTTGTTTAATGGAATCGTCAATTTGTTCTAATCCGAGTAGAAAACAGGGGAATAACGTAAATCAAGGCTTGTCGATTATTCTCGCTTCCTGTAAAATCTACAGTTAGAACAACTGCGGTAATAGACAAATTAATGGATGAAAATAGGAGGGTTTTTAGCATGGAAACAGGTACATCACGCGTAAAACGCGGCATGGCAGAAATGCAAAAAGGCGGCGTCATTATGGACGTTATGAGCGCCGAGCAAGCAAAAGTAGCAGAAGCAGCAGGGGCAACAGCGGTAATGGCTCTTGAGCGCGTTCCTTCCGAAATACGTGCAGCAGGCGGAGTAGCTCGTATGGCTGATCCGACAATAGTAGAAGAAGTTATGAAGGTTGTCTCCATTCCTGTTATGGCTAAGGCTCGTATTGGACATTATGTAGAAGCTAAAGTGCTCGAATCTATGGGCGTTGACTATATCGATGAGAGTGAAGTGCTTACACCTGCAGATGAAGTTTTCCACATCAGCAAGAATGAGTTTACCATTCCATTCGTATGCGGAGCAAAAGATCTTGGGGAAGCTTTGCGCCGTATTCAAGAAGGAGCAGCAATGCTTCGTACGAAGGGTGAGCCAGGAACAGGAAACATTGTTGAGGCTGTTCGTCACCTTCGCTTGATCAATGGACAAATTCGCAAAATTCAAGGCTTGTCGAAGGACGAGCTTTACCATGAAGCTAAACTTCTTGGCGTAGCTTACGACTTGCTTCTTAACGTGCATGAGACTGGCAAGCTTCCAGTTGTTAACTTCGCAGCAGGCGGAGTAGCTACTCCATCCGATGCAGCTTTGATGATGCATCTTGGAGCAGACGGTGTATTCGTTGGTTCTGGAATTTTCACATCGGAAAACCCAGAGAAATTCGCTCGTGCAATCGTTGAAGCAACTACACATTACCAAGATTACAAGCTGATTGCTGAAGTATCGAAAAACTTGGGTGCTGCTATGAAGGGTATCGAAATTTCGAAACTTAACTCTTCCGAGCGTATGCAAGACCGCGGTATCTAATAGATGTAATTTGCAGGTGCCGGCTTAGCGCGTATAGCGCAGCCGGCCCTTGCCCGTAAAGGAAGGCGAGTAGAGCGATGAAGATAGGCGTACTAGCGCTTCAAGGTGCAGTGGCAGAGCATATTCGAAGCTTAGAAGCAGCGGGCGCAGAGGCGGTCGCTGTTAAGCGGGTTGAGCAGCTTGATGAGCTGCAAGGGCTTGTTATACCAGGCGGTGAGAGCACGACGATCGGCAAGCTGATGCGGAATTATGGCTTTATGGAAGCCATTTCGGAATTTTCTGCACAAGGCAAGCCATTGTTCGGAACGTGCGCAGGTCTTATCGTTTTGGCAGATGAAATTGAAGGCCAAGAGAATGCACATTTACGGCTTATGGATATGACAGTTGCTAGAAATGCATTCGGCCGACAGCAGGAAAGCTTTGAGACGGACTTAGACGTTAAGGGAATTGATGAGCCTGTTCGCGCAGTCTTTATCCGTGCACCTTTGATCAAAAAAGTCGGTGCAAACGTTGACGTGTTGTCTACATACAGAGATGAGATTGTAACAGCAAGACAAGGACATCTTCTCGCTGTATCATATCACCCGGAGCTTACGGATGATTTCAGGCTTCATGCTTACTTCGTAGATATGGTGAAGGAAGCAGCTGCAAGCAAAGCTTAAACATTTACAATAATAAAATTACTCCCTTCAGAGAGGGGCTTTTGAATCGTGCTGGATGTGAAATTGTTAAGAAATGAATTTGAGAAGGTTGAGAAGGCTCTGCTTGATCGTGGAGCTTCACTCGATCTTGTTGCTAATTTTCCTGCGCTCGACACAAGACGCCGTGATCTTATTCAAGAGACCGAGCAGTTGAAGAGTAGACGTAATACGGTTTCGCAGGAAGTAGCTAAACTCAAAAGAACGGGCGGCGACGCAGAATCGCTTATCATTGAGATGAGAGAGGTTGGCGACCGTATTAAAGAGCTTGACGATGAGCTTCGTGAGCTGGATGTGCAGGTGATTGAGCTTACTCAAGCGATCCCTAATATTCCTAGCGATAGCGTGCCTATCGGCAAGACAGAGGAAGATAATGTTGAGCTGCGCAGAAACGGCGAAGTACGAAGCTTTGACTTCGAGCCTAAACCGCACTGGGAGCTTGCACAATCACTCGGTATATTGGATTTTGAGCGTGCAGCAAAGGTGACTGGTTCACGATTTACGTTCTATCGCGGCCTAGGAGCTCGTCTTGAACGTGCGCTCATTAGTTTCATGATGGACTTGCATAGCGACAAGCATGGCTACGAGGAGATTCTGCCGCCTTATATCGTTAATCGCGATAGCTTGGTCGGTACAGGACAGCTTCCGAAATTTGAAGAGGATTTGTTCAAAATTTCAGATTCAGACTATTTCCTCATTCCGACAGCTGAGGTTCCGGTTACGAACCTTCACCGTGAGGAGATTTTGCCGGTAGAGGAGCTACCGAAATACTTTGTTGCTTACAGCTCGTGCTTCCGTTCAGAGGCAGGATCTGCTGGTCGGGATACGCGTGGCTTGATCCGTCAGCATCAATTCAATAAAGTTGAGTTGATTAAATTGACGAAGCCAGAGGACTCGTACGATGAGCTGGAGAAAATGACGGCTAACGCCGAGAAGGTTTTGCAGCTATTAGAATTGCCTTACCGCGTTCTAACGCTTTGTACGGGAGATATGGGCTTTACAGCGGCTAAAACATACGACCTCGAGGTATGGCTGCCAAGCGCAGGCACTTATCGTGAGATTTCCTCTTGCTCGAATGTAGAGGACTTCCAAGCGCGCCGCGCTGGAATTCGTTTCCGGAGAGATACGAAGAGCAAGCCGGAATTCGTTCATACACTGAATGGATCGGGATTGGCAGTTGGCCGTACTTTTGCGGCAATCATTGAAAACTTCCAGCAAGAGGATGGCTCGGTGACCATTCCAGAAGTGCTGCGTCCGTATATGGGCGGCATTAGTTCGATCGATTCCAATAAACTTTAAATTTTTTTTGCCACATGGTCAAAATACACTTGCTTTATTATTTTGACCTGTGGTATTATATTTCTTGTGACAAGTGAACGAGATGGAGAGATACCGAAGCGGTCATAACGGGGCAGTCTTGAAAACTGTTAGGGCGCAAGCCCACGTGGGTTCGAGTCCCACTCTCTCCTCCATTTTTTATTAGCTACATACGAACAAGCCTAAACGCCCTGCGTTTGGGCTTTTTTTTCATTCTATATCCTCGTATAAAATATGGGCCCTTTTCGCATGTTATACGATGTGGAGGTGCTTCATTTAATGGGTAAATCAGATGAGCTGCAAATGAATCAAGAAAACTTAGCGGATGCTTGGCGTCAAACCTTGCCAGAGACGTTAAAAGACGCCGACCGCAGCAGAGTGCTGCCTGACGAGTCAGATGCCAAAGCGCTGCGTATCACGATCGATACAGCCGGTCATCAAATGTATTCGTTTGATTTTAAAGTTACTTATGTAGACAGTCGAGAAGTAAAGGTTGAGCTGATTGACGTAGAGAAGGATAAAGTGTCAGTCGATGAGCGTGGTGAGATCATCCAAGAGCTCATACAAAATTACACTAGACATTTGCATGAATGTGCTCAAGCGCTGCAACGCTTGACGCATGTGTAGAGGAGTGAGCCGCTAATGACGAAAACAGAGGGATCGGCAGATAAAAATTTATCAAACGTAGTAGATGCTTTGGAGGTAGAGGCGGTTAACAGTCATCAAGCTCAGCAGCTGCAGCAGGATAAGAACGATAGACGTAATCAGGACGCGATGAATCATGATCACCCTACCGATTTAGAACATCAAAAGAATTAATTAACACTTCATCAGAAGGAATTGAATCTATAGAGGAGGGAATCTGAATGTCTAAGCCAAACAGCTTTCCGGTGCCAGACAGCAATTCGCAAAGCAATAGATCGAAGCGTAATGATGGAGGCGGTCAACATGAGCCGTTATCCGGCTCAAAGAAGACCAAACAGCGTAATCATGTGTCTCATAATAACCCACAAGGATAAACAAGGATAAATCAAAGTAAGGTTAATAAATAGGCCAAACGTCCCGTTTCAGTAATCTGAAACGGGATTTTTTGGATATAACTTCTAAAAGAAGCTTTTATAGTATAGAATGGAGGTGCTCATAAAAAGAAAGAGGAGGAACTTATTACATGAAGAACGTACAAAAAATAACGGTGCTATTGTTAGCCGTTATTTTGGTTGTCATCGCAGGGTGCAGCTCCGCTAAACCACCGAAGGAAGCTCTGCAGGCAGCTATGACGAAAATTACAGAGGCGGACTCATACGCAGTAAAAATGTCATTTGGCTTGGATGAATTGGAGATTCCACAGTCGGCAACATTGGAAGGCAATGCAGCTGCTACAGCAGCAATTGTAGGGATGATTAAGGATGCTTCGATTACAGTTGACGCTGTATATAAGAAAAATCCTATGCGTACCGACATGAGTATGCAAATCGTTGTGCCAGGCGACATGGAAATGAAGCTGACGGTACCCATGATTATGACAGAGGAAACGCTGTATTTGAAAATACCACAAATTCCTATGCTCCCATTGCCGGAGACGATTACAAATAAGTTTATCAAGATTGATCTTAAGGAGCTTGCCGAGAAGGAAGGCGGAGCTAAGCTGGATATTGCTGCTCAACAGAAGCTAGGCAAGGAACTTGGAGAAGTGGTGCTGAAGCATTTTGATGAGAAGACATACTTTAGTCAGCCAAAAGCTGCCGATGCTGGATTGCCGGCTGATTTGAAAGCAGATCAAATTATTGCTTTTGAAATCAATGAGAGCAATTATCCAAAAACGGTAGAAACCATCATTAATCAAGCGCTACCTGAGGTACTGAATGTACTGCTTGCAAATGAAGCATCGCTGAAGTCTCTTCAGCTGGAGAAGGCTGATGTCGAGAAGGTAAAGACTGATCTTGAGGCGAACAAAGCCAAGATTCTAGAAACGTTGAAAAATGATGTTAAAGTAAATACGTTGAAGATGACTGGCGCGATCTCGGATGGGTATCTTTCTTACCAAGCAGCTAAGGTGAGTGTTGAGTTTTCCGACAAAGAAAGCGGCCAGAAGATGAAGCTAGGCCTTCACTATGACGTTACTTACTCGGAGATTAACAAAGAAGCGAAGTTCGAAGGTGAAATCCCGACCGATGCGATTACGCTTGATGAACTGACAAAGATGTTCCAGCTTCCGGTTGGAATGTAAATTTACACATATAGAAGCCGCTCCTGATAATCAGGGGCGGCTTCTGTTGTGAGCACATCATTGTATTATTTGAAAAACCGAATCGTTAACGGGTAACGGTAGCCGTTCCCCTCTGAAGCGCGAATGGATCCAATAATGGTGAATACGATCCAGAATACAAATAATAGCGGTGTAGTGATAAAGCCGATGAGTACAAACATGAGCAGACTGGAGATGAAGGTGTAAATCATATTGCTAATCTGAAAATTAAGTGATTCCTTGCCTTGCATATCTACATAGCTGGATTGATCCTTCTTTAAAAGCCAGATGACGAGCGGCCCAAGAATGTTGCCAAACGGAATGATGATTCCGCTGAATGCGAGTAGATGACATAACATGCCGTACGTCTTTTCTTCTTTATGCAGCCCGAACGGTTGATTCATTTCTTATTTCCTCCCTTATGCTTAAGAACAGCTTACAAAAGTGTCTTATGTACTTATACGTTTGCTGAACGATAAGATATGCATAATATATCACCCAATTACAAAAATGGGTACCGCTTCTTAAAAAAATGTTGTCATTTACAAATTGCAACGATATACTTATACATAGATTTACGATGTATAGATATTCGATGTATAAGAGGAGGAAGTCATGAAAATTAATAAGGAGCTTATGAAGGGCAGCACCGTTATTCTCATTCTGACATTACTTGATCGCAAGGAAATGTACGGTTATGAAATGACTAAAGAAATCGAGAAAAGCTCGAGCGGTGTATTTACTTTTAAGGAAGGTACTCTGTACCCGATTTTACATACGCTTGAGGTAGAGCAGCTTGTTGAGTCGTACTGGAATGAGGAAGGCAGCCGCAAACGAAAATATTATCGCATCACGGAGCGCGGTAGAGGGCAGCTGGAAGAGAAGAAGCAGGAATGGACGCTGTTTCGGACGACGGTAGATCGAGTAATCGGGGAGGGCCATGCATGAATAAAAGTACATCCCGAATGAATCCATTAAACAATATTTAGCTCAGGTTTGCGGACATGTGAAAGCAAGGGAAGTACATCGCGACATTAAGTGTGAAATGACAAACCACTTGGACGAGCTGGTGGAAGATAAGATCAGTGAGGGGTTATCAGAGGAGGAGGCTGTACGAGAGGCATTAGCGCAGATGGGTGACCCTGACCAGCTCGGTAAGCAGCTGCATGCTGCCCATAAACCAATTATGGAGTGGGGCTTAGCCGTACTAGTCGGGATTCTGGTCGGTATTGGCCTGCTTGCTATGTATGCAATGGAATTCGCTTATACGGACAATACTGCTTATAGTGGATTTCAATTTTTTCTGAAGAAGGCATTTTATTCAGCGGTAGGCGTTCTATTTATTGTTGTTATTTATTTTCTGGACTATCAGAAATGGCAAAAGTATTCGTGGCACATCTATAGCGGAACGGTCTTACTGATGATAGCTTGCGCCTTTATCGGTATCGAAATTAATGGTATAAAAAGCTGGATTGGAGTAGGGGGTTTTTACTTGGACGTTTATAGTATCTCCTCCTATTTGTTGATGATTGCTTTGGCAGGGACGCTGCTTGCTAAGCAGAAGGTGCAGCAAGGGCAGTTCAACAAGTCATTTTACATTGGTAAAATGGTTCTCTTATATGTGCTCGTGCCGGCTATCCTCTATAGTCAATCAAACTCCTTTCTAGATTTCATCCTATATTTCTTCGGACTGATGGTCTTGATGCTGTTTGTTGCCAAAGCATACACGCTGTTTCTAGCCTGTATGGGGTCGTTAGCAGCTGCAAGCGTGGTGCTTATAACAATGAATCCATATCGTTTTACATTCGTATGGGAGCGTTACACTGCGTTTCTAAGGCCCAATGCGTCCGAGGATGCAAGTTATATGATGCATCGTTCCTTGGAGCTTATACGTGCAGGAGGAATGTGGGGGCAAGGGTTTGGCGTTGAAAGCCCAACGATTCGTTATATCTATAGTGAAATGGTATTTACTTATTTGATCTATAGCCTTGGATGGGTTTTTGGTATCGCTATTGTCATGTTAACAGTATTACTGATTGGAAAAGTAATCGGCATGGTAAGAACGCTCAAGGATGCGTACGCAAAGGGCCTTGTCGTTGGCTTATTTTCAATTATTGGTCTGCATTTCGTATGGAATATTCTGATGTCGGTCGGATTAATGCCGATGAATGGAATGACGATGCCCTTCGTATCGTTTGGCGGAATGAATGGTATTATTGAATTAGTGGTTATGGGCTTGGTGCTGAGTGTACATCGAAGAAAGAATATGATTAGTTTTATCAACCGCGAGCCATTGCGATAAACAATAATATAAGGGCTATCCTACTGTAGAAAATCTATAGCAGGATAGCCCTTTGATTTGAAGCTACCGGGTCTTCTTTGTGAAGATCTCAGCACTGTAAGTTGAAATACGCTTATTTATTTCATTACGTATGTAATCGTGCGAGTAAGCAATCTGCTCTTCAAAACCGCGGCAATTATAGTTATATGTAAGCTTATCGGAAGCAGTACTGGCACACACACCTACTGTGATTCCTTTATAAATGAGCTGCTGCGTGTTTAGTGTTATATCTGATTTCATTCGTACAATCATAATATCGGCAGCCCGTGTAAAAATAGAACGTAAAGTTCGGGCTTTTCTCTCCAGCTCACGTCTATTGCGTTCAACAGCAATGAGCGCTAGAGGAAGGATAATTGCTTCGTGTATAAGTTGTATCTCATCGTGAGCAGGCGGATGGTACAGGTATGAATTGTTTACTTTGGACAACGGCATGGCCATTTGTAAATCACCTCATGCACATTATATGCGAACGCATGTTCCTAAGTCAACAGGTTCGGCTCCGCTGTCTTACGAAAATTTGAATAAAGATTATTCACATCAGCCTAACGAAGGGATTGAGGAGGATTATAGCCAGGCAATAAAAAAAAGCTTACTGCTGAACTTAGCAATAAGCTTAAAATCGTATGGAAAAAATGGCGCGCCCGAGAGGGCTCGAACCTCCCACCTAACGTTTAGGAAACGTTTGCTCTATCCGGATGAGCTACGGACGCGCGGCAACATTGATTATAGCATGGGTGCTTTAAGGGAAGCAAGATAAGCAGCATACAAAAAAATCCGGAGAAGATTCTCCGGATTTTTCTTTGTGTTTGAAACAACATAATTTATTTCGAGATGATCTGCTTGCCGGACAACTCAATTGATCTTTGCACAAGTACACTCATTGCATCGACACAAAATGCGGAGACCTGTTTCCCAATCGGAATACAAGATAGCTCCGTGCATGCAATGATGACACACTGACATTCATCCTGAACGAGCAGATGGTTAATAATACCTTCGAATTCAGAAGGTTCAACAGGCAAATTACGTTTCACCTTGTTATAGATAATATCCATCACATGCTCTTGAATGGCTGCTGCGGGCTCGTGAAGCTGCATATTATACTGATTGCAGCCATGGCGGTATACGCCGCTGCTAACCGTTCCGTTAGTTGCCAAAATACCAATTTTACAGTGTTCACCATAGGTGTCGTGGATCGTTCTCAGAGTCTCGTCCACCATATTGATTATATTGATGCTAGTCATCTGCTGCATATCATCATAAAAATAATGTGACGTATTGCAAGGGATGGCTATATTCGATACGCCAGCCGCCTCAAGAATTTTCAAATCTTTAGCAACCGCTTGGAGAAACAACTCGCCTTTGTTGTCTAAAATGACACCAGTACGATCAGGCAAAGTAGCATGATTGAGTATGACGATATCAATATGCTCCTGATCGCGGTCCGCCGCAGTTTGCTCGATAATCATGTCGAAAAATACGGATGTTGCTTTGGGGCCCATCCCGCCTATGACGCCTAAGCTTTTAGCTTCCATTGTTCCAACCTACTTTTAATTAAGTGTTTAATTGAACTGATTTAATTACACTGTTTTTAACTTAATCTCTCTGACGATTTCCGCTTCATTAAATGGAATTTCCGTCTTACCAATAATTTGCGATGTTTCATGTCCTTTGCCGGCGATAAGAATGACGTCGCCTTTCCGAGCAATATCAATGGCAAAAGCAATAGCGTCTCTACGGTCGACAACGGCCTCGTATGCACCGTTATAGGCTTCGACACCTTCAATAATTTCTCTAATTATCAGGTTATTATCTTGTTCCTTCGGATTATCAGAAGTAATAACGGCGAAATCAGCAAATGTAGCAGCTACTTTAGCCATTGCCCTGCGTTTATCCGTACCGGATTCCCCATCCGATGCGTAAACGCCGAACACGAGAATGATTTTACCCTTTGTAAAGGGTCTTATCGTGGTCAAAGCTTTCTCTAAGCTGTCCTCGGTATGAGCGAAATCGACGATTATTTTCGTATCTTCGTCTTGATAAACAACTTCCAGCCGTCCTTTAATGCCATCGACAGCCAAAATGCCGTCAGCGATTTGTTGAAGGGTAAACTGGTTGCAATATGCGGTGGCGATAGCCGCTAGACTGTTATAAACGTAGATAGCCCCAGGGAGATTTACCTTAATGGCAATGCTGCCCTTTGGTGTATTTACATTATAGGTCGTATAGTCGGCAAAATAGGTAATGTCCGTTGCGTAAATATCCGCACTTTGCTCGATTCCGTAGGTAATCAGCTTTGGAATTTTGTTTTGCAGCCGATCAATCAGAATTTTTCCGTATTTATCATCCGCATTAATAATGTTATAGTCCGTTGTCATGTCGAATAGCAAAGCCTTCGCTTCGAAATATTCCTCCATCGTATGATGAAGCTCTAGATGATCCGGCGTTAGATTTGTAAAGATGCCCGTTTTGAAGCTGGAATGAGCGACACGCTTCAAATTAAGTGCATGCGATGATACTTCCATGACACAATGCTTCGTATGAGCTTCAATCATATGAGCGAAAATTCGTTGCAAATAAAGCGATTCGGGCGTCGTGTTTTTATTTTGAATCAATTTATCACCGATGACGGTGCCGATCGTTCCGATGATACCGAGGGATGTCCCGGCTTGTTCGAAAATTGACTTTAAAAAATAAGTAGTCGACGTCTTGCCGTTTGTTCCGGTAATACCGAGAAGATTCATTTGCTCCGTCGGACGATGATAGAAGTTAGCGGATACTAGGGCAAGCGCCTCACGTGTATCGTTAACGAGCAGTACAGTTATGCCTGCTGGCACGTGAACATCCTTCTCTACGATAACAACGGTCGCACCTAGTGCGATCGCTTTATCAATGAAACGGTGTCCATCAACCGAGAAACCAGTTATCGCGACAAATACGCTATTAGCTGAAGCTTCCCTTGAATCAAAGGCAATGGAGCTTACTTCAATATGCAAATCGCCTTGCACGTGCGTGTAATCAAGTTCTTTCAGTAAGGAGGTCAATAACATGCGATCCGCTCCATTCTATTACCTATTCCTATTTTGGTAGACTATTTTCTTAGAAGCTTCTTCGTTAGCTTGCCGCCAATGATGGCAGCATAGGAGAAGGCTGGTTTCGGGTCCTTCCAATCCCAAATCGCATAAGCCTTCGGTTTAAACAACGATACGAATACTTGCTTCCAAGTCAGTTGACCGGTCTTAATGTAGTCGCGAACAGCAAGCATGTCCTCATAGCCGTACCAAAATACACGGTTCGTATTCTCTTTGACGGCTTTAGGGGGTACAAGGTTGCCGCCAGTTAACTCTTGGTAAGTAATCCATGGAATATTTACGCCCACTCTGTACAGCAGGTTGTTTAGATTAGTAATCCGGCAGTTGACTTCAATTAAGTAAAAACGGCCCGTTTCGGCATCTTTTTTGAATTCAATTTCCGCAAAGCCCTTCCACTTCATCTTCTCTAAGAACGGAGCGCCGATATCGAATAGCTCTTGCACGTATCTCTGCCCTGTATACACAGATGCGCCGAAGTTAATCGGATATTGGCGGAACTTTTGGCAAGTTACCCAATGAGTCACTTTAGAATCTTGGTTTAAGTAAGCATCAAACGTATACATATGATCGTCAAAACCTGGAATGATACGTTGAACGATAACCTCTAAGCTCGCTTCATTCGCTTTTGCCAGCGCTTGTTCAAGCTCCGTGCGATTGTTGACTTTGAATAGCTTCCGTCTAAACTTGGCAACGAAGGACGGAGAGTCCGTCGGCTTTACGATACAGGGATATTTGATCGTTTCATCTATTTTCTCGAAAAAACGATCTTCATCTACACGAACCGTTTCAGGAACCGCAACACCATTCTCTAAAGACAGGCGCTGCAGTATTTCCTTATTCATCATATCAGAGTAGATACCCGGAATATCTTGCGGAATGAGATAATGCTCTCTGAGCTCTTCCAAATGCTCATCGATTACTTCAAGGTAAGAATCGTGGCAAGGAATAAGAACAGGAGGTGCGCTTTGCTTGCGGGCATATTCTTTCAAGAAACGAATGAACGCCGCCGTATCTTCTTTATAATGAGGTGAGATAAGTCTCTCGGACGTATATTTTGAATCCGCGCCGTAGGTATCTTTAGTAGAATAATCTACAGCCACGGTATGTACACCGTTAATGCCCAGACAACGAATAGTACTTAAACCTATATAATAATTACAACCTAGAATAACTGCTTTATTCACAAAGGCACATCCTGACATCCAAATTTATGTTTATTTCAGCGTATTACGACTAATGTTTTAAATAATTTTACTTCATACTTTCCTATAATACAAATTGATTTATCCTCATAATATACGAAAAGAAGAGCAATAATACGGGAGATTTTAAAGTCCTTTTGGCAGCGTATAAAAGTCTCATTTACAGCATTTTTTTTCTACATTCGTAAAAATCACATATATAAATATTTTACTAATCTCTAATAACCAAAAGTATTTTTTACCATAAATTGATTGATTTTTCTGGTAAAAAAGAACTATAAAATGGATAAATTAACTTCTTTTTGTCGAATGATGCCCGAAAATTGTCTGTATTCGTCGACAATTTTTTACAAACTCCTTATAGCTCTAAGAGTATAATAGAAGCATTACCACATGAGTGCTAGATAAGGAGCGTGCCCCGAGGCGAGCTATGGACAAAAAACACATGCTTAAACAATTGCAGTCGTTGCAGCTAAAGCTTCATGAGGTAGCCGAAGCACGCGGCAGCTTAACAGATCCGGATGTTCTAGCGATTAGTGAAGAGGCCGATCAACTTATTGTTGCGTTACAGCAAATACAAAGAGATGAGCTAACACATATTTCAATTCACCGCGACGATTTGTAGAGCATATTATCTCTCACGAAGTTTGCGGAAGAATTGCGTTAACAAGCTTGAACATTCAGGTTGCAAAATACCATTAGTGAGCTCCGTTTCATGATTGAAACGGGGCTCTTGCAGTAAGTTCATGAGCGTTCCTGCACATCCAGCCTTAGGATCTGTTGTACCGTAAACGACACGTTTAACCCGAGATTGAACAATGGCACCGGCACACATTGGACAAGGCTCCAATGTGACATATAACGTACAATCCAACAATCTCCATGCGCCGATGCGATCGCAGGCGTCACGAATGGCTACCATTTCGGCATGAGCCGTCGGATCAAACCGCGTCTCACGTAAATTATAGCCTCTTCCGATGATTTCATTGTTTCTAACGATAACAGCCCCGATAGGAACCTCTCCGATTTGTTCGGCTTTTTTGGCTTCTTCAATAGCTTCCAGCATCCATTTCTGATCTTCTTGCTCTCTAGTCATGAACAATAACTCCTTTATAATTTAATCATTATACAACGAACAAATATTCTGTTGTTAACATGTCGTGGATAAAATTGTGGATAACTAATGTAATATGCACATAAATACTCACATTTTATTCAGTGGTGTGCACAACAATTGTGGACAATGTGTATAAGCTGTTGATAACTAAGCTCTTGTGTATAAGGATGTGATATTCATTGTCTATAAAAATGAAATTCTCGGTCTTGATCACGCTTATTGTTTTGACATTTTTCATCTTTCAACACATCTTGAGTGAATACTCGATCATCCAAAGCATGCGGGAACAAGCGCGACGTGCGATGCATGATACCTCTATGCACGTGGCCAGTACGTTTTCCACATACGAGAAACAGTCAGGTTTAGGTTACGTTTTTCCAGAGAAAGACCGTTCAGGCCCTGGGCACATCTTAGACATTATAAAAACATTAAATCCAAATATACGTGAAATCACCGTGTTTGAACAAGATTCATTAGACGTGCGTTATGGTACCTACTCCTATCTGGATGCCACAAGCGATCATTCTATTATAACCGATGTAAAGAAATCAGGCTTTGAGCTGCAAAAAATGGGCATCAACGGAAAAACCTATTTTCGAAGTTATTATTATACGAAGCAGATGGGCAATTATATTATAAGTATTGTTTATGATAGTGAAGGAATTAACCATTTGATTGCTGAGAAACGTAACGACTCACTTATCTATACAGGTATAACGATGCTGCTCGTCCTTATCATTAGTTATTGGATGGTTGGCGTTATGATTAGGCCTTTAAAAGATATTTTGTGGAAAGTAAATGAGGTTTCCTCCGCAAGGTTTCAGCGGCCTATTCGTATTAAACGCAAGGATGAATTTGGACTGCTCGCGCTTAAGGTTAATGCGATGTCGCAAAATCTAAGTATATATATGAACAAGCTACGCAGAGCATTTGAGGAAAATCGCCGGATGAAAGAGCATTTGGAGTCATTTATCAATCACACGAGTGATGCTATCCATCTCATCGACTTGGATGGTAAGGTCATTCAAGTAAATCGTGCTTTTGAGCTGCTCTTTGGCTATGAGGAGGAGGAGGCAACTGGGCTCATTGACCCTATTCTTCCGGTTTCTCATCAAGCAGAAATGAATGGTATGTTGAGCGAAATCTTATCGGGGAAAGTACTATCAGCACAGGAAACGATGCGTATCACGAAGCTAGGAGAGTTAATTCCTGTAAGCGTGACAATTTCACCTATTCGTGATTCGGACGGAACAATTCGTGCGTTTGCAAGTATTTCAAGAGACATGAGGAGCCGTAATAAGATGGAGGAGCTGCTGCGCAGGTCAGAGAAGCTGACGACGGTAGGACAGCTTGCAGCAGGCGTAGCACATGAAATTCGAAATCCACTGACGACACTGCGAGGATTTCTACAGCTTCAGCAAGAGAGCAAGAAGCTCGCGCTCTCTCACGTCACTCTCATGTTATCGGAGCTCGACCGAATAAATCTGATTGTTGGAGAGTTTCTAATTTTGGCTAAGCCGCAAGCCACGAGGTTTGTCACAAAGGACATTAGAGTTGTGCTGCAGGATGTGATCGCCTTAATGAACAGCGAGGCTCTTCTTCACAATATCGAGTTCTGTATTTCCTTTACAGAGGAAACCTGTCTCATTTCCTGCGAGGAAAATCAATTAAAGCAGGTATTTATTAATATACTGAAAAACGCAATTGAAGCGATGCCGAGCGGGGGGCAAATTCATATTCACATTACGAATAAACGAGAATATATTTCGATTACGATCACCGATCAAGGTATGGGCATACCTGAAGAGATGATTCCAAAAATCGGCGATCCTTTTTTTACAGCCAAAGAAACGGGAACGGGCCTCGGTATTATGGTGAGTCAGCGTATTATTAATAGCCATCGAGGGACAATGGATATCAAAAGCCAGGTTAATGTCGGAACTACGATACATTTGATGCTTCCAGCTTTGAAAGAAGTAGAGACAGCAAGCGAAAATAATTGAATGGTGGCGGGAACGGGTTCTATCGCGGCCTCAATAGAGGCCGTTCTAGACGAGAATATACATGTTCGAGCATAAACAGGGGCCGATATTGTCTAGCATAGTGCAATGAACTAAAAAACAAAATGAAAGGGTTTACAAAAAACAAAGCAGTGATATATTTCTGGGAATATATTAAATTTATTTAAATTAATTACATATACAACGTGCCAGGTGACTGTTTGAAGTATTAATATTTTTTTGGAATAAAAGTGAAACGTTTCGAATCATCCTGCCTTTGAAGGAGGTGAAGCAGACGAACCGATCGATTATTTATAAACTAGGCCGGATCTCATGATGAAACGAGTACATATGGACATAAACATGGTGAATGGCTAATACCCATTCAAGCATGATCCCGTAGTGATTCGTCACAGCATCATTGGATAGCCGCTCTTCAAGGCAGGGTTGAGTTATGCTGATTAGCGAAGGGATTTATATTTCAGGACGTCTGGGCAGAGAAGTAACTGCAGATGAGGTTGTTTTCTTGTCCGAGTCGCTTGCTTTGATGCTATGACGATGATGAATAAAGTTGCAAAAACTTTAAACCGCTAGCTCAAATTCGAAACGTTTCAATATGGATAGGAATGGATGAATAAAATTTGCATGAATGGTGGAGATAAAATGAAAATTAGTGCACAAGAAATAGCTGATGGGAAACTACTGCCAGAGACCGTGGAGTTAGCTGTTAATTTGGTAAAAGTCAACGGTTATGTGTTGTTTGAAGAAGTGCTGCCTAGATCGCAAGTCGAAGATTTGTATAGCAAATTTGTAAAGCTATTAGAGCGTTATATGGAGGAGCATCAGCTCGATATTAACATTGGATTTCATCATGAAACAAATCATGTTGGCATGCATTTGCCATTCGAGCAGCCCTATATTGATGAAGCGATTATTGCTCATCCATTCGTGACTAGTATAGTGGAGCAGCTTTTGGGCGATGATTGCTTGTTAACCTATTTTGCATCGAATACCTCTTTGCCAGGGGGCAAAAAACCGCAACAAGTGCACTCCGACATGGGCGCGAGGTTTGGCGACAGATGCACGGCTAATCTGCCAATGACACATTTAGTCGTTAATTTTCCGCTTGTCGATGTGAATGAAAACAATGGACCTATGGAAGTCTGGTCAGGCGGAACACATATGCACCCTGATAACTGGTATGGTCCGAACGCCCATGACAAATCTAAACTTGCCGAACATATGCAATCTTTTAAAGCATTGATGCCTGCAGGATCAATAATGATTAGAGATGATAGAATGTGGCATCGGGGCACTCCGAATCAATCTAATCAACCGAGACCCAATATTGCACTCATTTATACGGCTGCTGTTAATGGGTCAAAAGGAAGTATTCAAATTCCTCAAGAGACCTACGATCAACTTTCTGAAAAAGCCAAACGATTGTTACGCTATGAGAATATCGGCTCCGAGCCTGTTCGTACAACCTAAGGTTCGTCGAGATTGTGGAGGATTGGCTGGGGAGTAAAGGTTTTCATTCTAAAAAAATAATATAATTCGGAGGAGTTATACAGATGAATGATACAAAATTAAAACTAGGAATTATAGGTGCAGGAGGCATTTTCAAATACGTTCACGGACCTGCATGGGAAGCGCACGAAGAAGTGGAATTTACAGCTATATGTGATGTGAACCGTGAAAGGGCAGAAGAAGCGGCAAAGCAATTCAATATTCCACATGTTTATACGGACTATCAAGATTTACTGAACCATGAAGAAATCGACATTGTTGATATTTGTACACCGAATTTGTACCACTCGCCATATAGCGTTGCGGCTCTCGAAGCGGGCAAGCACGTGTTATGCGAAAAACCAGATGCCGTTAGTGTAGAGGAAGCGGTAAAAATGGCTGCGGCAGCTGAACAAACAGGAAACACGCTAATCGTGATGAGAAACAATCGTTTCAGCGCTGCGTCGCAATATATGAAGCAGTACATAGAGCAGGGCCATATGGGTGAGATTTATACTGGGCGTTGCGGTTGGCTTCGTCGTCGGGGAATTCCGGGCAAGGGAGGATGGTTCACAACGAAAGAATTGTCTGGAGGCGGTCCATTAATCGATTTAGGCGTTCATTTCATCGATTTGTCCGTATGGCTAATGGGAAATCCTCGTCCGGTTTCTGTTGTGGGTGCAGCTTACACAAAATTTGCGGGTACCGATATTTCAGACTCGGTACACAGCCAATTTGGTGAGAAGAAGAATGACGGCACATTCGATGTCGAAGATTTGGCAACCGGTTTTATCCGATTTGAAAATGGGGCGACTTTACAAATTGAATTCAGTTGGGCGTCCAACATTGAAGAGGAAGCCACATTCTATGAGCTGCGTGGAACAAAGGCAGGAGCCTCTTTCAAGAATGGGAAGCTAAAGCTTATTACGGAAGTTGAAGGTAAGCTGTGGAATGTGGATCCAGAAATCCACAATCATCATTTAGGTGATCACGCGGGCAATATTCATCACTTTATCGATGTTGTCCGAGGACGTGTGCAACCGATTTTCAGACCAGAGCACGGGGTCGATATGATCAAGATTTTATCAGCTATTTACGAATCCGCACGGACAGGGCATGAGGTGCGGTTAGATTAGTAAAAAAAAGGCTTGCTTTCGCTCATTTAAGTAGAGGAAGTCTATCCTTCCGAAACGAATAATTAATGGGTGCAAGTATTTTGAAGAAGATGAACGGAGAGAAAAGAATGGCTACGATTAAAGATGTCGCTAAGATGGCAGGTGTTTCGATTTCGACTGTATCGTACGCCTTGAGCAACAATACCAAAGTAAGCAATAAAACCAAACAAAAAATAATGGAAGTTGCACGCCAGTTAAATTACCAGAAAAACGGCCTCGCATCTGATTTGAAAAAAAATAGCACTCGGACGATTGCTATTCTTGTTACGGATTTAGCCGGTCCTTATTATGCAGAATTGGTTAAAGGCATACAAGAAGTTACTCTTTCCAAGGGATATGACTTGCTTGCCTGCAGCTCGGTTGGCGAAGAAATGTCCACTGCGGTTAAATTTTTGACGGAGAAGCGGGTCGATGGTGCCATCGTACTCGCTTACAACATAAGCGAGGAAATTATTACTCTATCCGCGAGAAAAGAATTTCCGATCATTCTGCTTGACCGAAAGGTTGACAGCGAGTTTGTGGTCAGCATCGAGGTTGATAATGAAGCAGGAACCCACAGGGCGGCGGAATATTTGATAGAGCAGGGACACCGAGAAATTGCATATATAAGTGGTAAGCCAATAGGCGGCCTTCATGCCATGAGACTTCGAGGATACGAAAGCGCATTACGTAAGCATGGGTTGGACGGGAAAAGTCGATTGCATCAATTCGGTGCTTTTGACCGGGATAACGGCTACAACATGACCCAAATGCTTATTGCTCAGGGAAATTTGCCAACCGCTATTATGTACGCTAATGATGAAATGGCGATTGGGGGCATCAATGCGTTCAAAGAGAATGGTATCAAAGTGCCGTCTGATGTTTCTATTATTGGTTTTGACGATATTGAATTGGCGCAGTATGTCCGCCCTGCACTTACGACAGTTATGCAGCCGAAATATGAGCGCGGAGCATTAGCGGCCCATTTGATATTTCAGATTATTGAAGGTAAAACAATTGAAAACTATTATAACTTTCCTACCAAGTTGGTTTTGCGTGATTCTGTTAAAAAATTTAATGAAATAAATTCGTAGATGTAGTAAGAAGATGCCGGACTAATTGTTTTTGTCCTGATAGCTAAGGTGCATGGTAAAGCAATTAATCCGGAATTTTTACATTTTTTTCAAATCACTAAATATGGATCGTACACCAAATAAAATCGAAACGTTTCACCTTTCTATTTCATTACGATTTTAACCTATGAAATAGGTAAAAGGAAGGAAACGAATTTAATAGAAATCAAAAACAAACAAATTGTTATCTTCGGTCAGCCGCAAATTATTATGTGCGTTGGTATCCGACGAAGATAACGCTAATTGACTGGAGTTCCATGTTATACGGAATGACTGCTTTTAAACGGGGCATGTCTTTCTTTACGGAGCGTCTCATTAAGCGTGAGGAGCTTTAGGCTCATATTAATCAATACACAGTAAAACAATAAAAAAGGTCTTCTTTCTGTGCGTTTTTCTCAGGAGGAGGGCCTTTCATATTCAAGCTGCGTCTAGTTAATGTCGGAACAACGATACATTTGATGCTTCCGGCTTTGAAAGAAGCAAGGGAGAGCGGTATACTGGAAGCATAAGCACGTTTAGGTCTTCTAACGGAAGTGCAATAGGAGGGATTTTCGTTGAAGCATGAGTCCGCTGTTAATGGATTAGGATCAAATGGGAATGTTATTTCTGACGAAGCGACAGGCTACACTGCCTTGCTTGTCGGAGCTACTGGCTTGATCGGTTCTGCCTTGCTAAAGCAGCTGATACGTGATCCATTGGTGAGAACGGTGACGGTAATTGTAAGGCGGCCAATCCAGATTAATGATCTGGGCAGCGAAAGTGAGCGGGCTAAACTTCATGTCATTGTCAGTTCATTTGATGAACTGGAAGAGACTTTGGAGCAGGTAAGTGCTGACGCGGTATTTTGCACATTAGGCACGACGATTAAGATTGCGAAAACTCGAGAAGTATTCCGTCAGGTGGACTACGAGTACCCGCTTACATTAGCGAAGTTTTCTGAACGTACGAACGCTTCTTTGTTTTCCATCGTGACTGCAATGGGAGCATCGTCAAGCTCGAAAATATTTTATAGTAGAGTAAAAGGCGAATTACAAGATGCGATTGCCAAGCTAAGTATTCCTATGGTTCACGTATTTCAGCCTTCTCTTCTGCTTGGTGAGAGGATACAGTCTCGACCTGGCGAAACCTTTGGAGCTATAATGTCGAAAGGTGTGCAATTCGCGCTGGTTGGCCCCATGCGAAAGTATCGGCCGATTAAAGGCGAGGATGTAGCTTTGGCGATGAGCCGCGCAGCGGATCAAGCCATGAAGATCAATACATTAAGCAAGTCAACGGTTGTGAATTATTATCCATCGGACAAAATCGCCGATTTGGCATTACATACAACGGGGTGAATCAGCTTTGAGAATCAATAAGTTTATTAGTGAAACGGGTTATTGCTCCAGACGTGAGGCAGATAAGCTGGTAGACAGCGGACGAGTTACGATTAACGGGGTTAAGGCACAACTGGGCAGTCAAGCTGAGCTCGGGGATGATGTCCGTGTCGACGGACAAGTAATCGGCGAACAAAAAAATCATGTTTATATCGCGCTGAACAAGCCGGTAGGAATTACCTGTACGACTGAGCTTCATATCAAAGGAAATATTGTTGATTTTGTTGGCCATACTGAGCGTATCTTCCCCATCGGCAGGCTGGATAAGGATTCAGAGGGATTAATTCTTTTGACTAATGACGGGGATGTCGTTAACCCAATTCTGCGTTCGGAAGGCAAGCATGAGAAGGAGTATTTGGTCACGGTAGATAAGCCGATGACAGAAGAGTTCCTGAAAGGGATGGCAAGTGGAGTTCATATTTTAGGAAGCATGACATTGCCCTGCGTCGTGACGAAGGTGACGGACCGCGTATTCCGCATTATTTTAACGGAAGGCCGTAATCGTCAAATTCGTAGAATGTGCGAGGTGTTCGGCTATCATGTGCGGAGGCTGCAGCGGCAGCGCATTATGAATATTCAGCTCGGGGGGCTTCAGGTCGGAAAATGGCGTGATTTGAGCGAAGCGGAGAAAGCGACGTTATTCGAAACTTTAAGCTACGAGCCAGTATAGAATGTTAATTCATTCATTAAAATGCAAAAAAAACCTGAATTATACGCTTGAAGCGTACGATTCAGGTTTTTTCACTATTTGCTCTTCACATTTAGCTGTTGTGCATTCGTAGGATCGGCATAGGTGTGAATGATTGAAACCTCGACACGACGGTTTTTAGCTTTGCCAGCAACTGAATCGTTATCGGCCACCGGACGGTATTCACCGTAGCCGATAGCGCTGAAACGCTCGGGTTTTACTTGTTTATTCTCAAGCATAACATCCAAGAAACGAATAGCTCGCATAGAGCTCAAATCCCAGTTCGATTTGAAGAGATAGTTCGAGATCGGCGTTGTATCAGTGTGACCGGATACGATGACCTCGTAATCAGGATATTGCTGAAGCATTTTGCTGATTGCGACAGCAAGGTCTCTTGATTCCGGCTTAACGGTTGCTTGTGCCGGCGCGAACAAAGCGTTGTCGCTGATGGTGATCATGAGCTGTGTAAGATTAAGTTTCGTCTCGAGATCAGATGTTAGACCGTTTTTCTCGATATAAGCATCTACTTTTTTCTTCAAATCCTCGAGTTCCTTCTGCTCTTGCTTGATCAGCTCCTCGCGGGCCTTCTCTTCATTGGATTGATCATTGCTTTCATCCTTGGCAGGAATCTTACCGCCAGCTTCATCTTGTTTCTTCCCGTCATCATCACCGGTTTTTACAGGGGACATTTCTGTAAGAATTCCGCTTCCCGTGCTGAGCGCAACGCTGAATGCTTTCGACATTTCTTCAAACTTCTTCACGTCAACGGAGTTCATGGAATACAGCACGATAAAGAGTGCTAGCAACAGGGTGAGTAAATCGGCATATGGAATGAGCCAAGATTCGTCTACATGCTCCTCATGTTCTTCGTGTCTATGCTTTCTGCTCACCGGCGCCTTCCTCCTTTTCCCTCATCTTCAATCTTTCTGTAGGTGTAAGGAAAACAGACAGCTTCTGATTAATCGCAATCGTTGAAACGCCAGATTGAATAGAAAGAAGACCTTCTACCATCATAAGGCGGATTTGAATTTCTTTCTTAGACATACGCTTCAGTTTATTGGCAATAGGGTGCCATAATACATAACCTGTAAAGATACCGAGCAAAGTTGCGATAAAAGCTCCAGCAATCGCATGTGCAAGCTTGTTCATGTCGCTCATATCAGCAAGTGCGGCGACGAGGCCGACAACCGCTCCGAGTACCCCGAGTGTAGGAGCATATGTACCTGCTTGTGTAAAAATAAGTGCGCCTGCTTTGTGGCGGTCTTCTGTTGCAGCAATGTCTTCTAGTAATACATCGCGTACAAAGTCTTGGTCGTTACCGTCAATAATCATACGCATGCCGTTGCGAAGAAACGCATCCTCAATTTCATCAACCTTTGCTTCAAGAGCAAGCAAGCCTTCACGGCGTGTAATCGAAGCCCATTCCATAAAACGTTGAATCAGTTCATCACGTTGAGGCAGCTTTTGCTCAGTGAATACCATTTTGAACAGCTTGCCGACTTTGGATAGCTCGGACATTGGAAAGGCAATCATGACAGAGGCTAACGTACCTAAAATAATGATCATATAAGCAGCTGGATTTGCAAGAGAAGACAGGCTTGCTCCCTTCAAAACCATGCCTCCAAGTACAGCGATTAATCCTAGCACAAGACCAATAATTGTTGAATTTTTCATCATACACCCCGTCCAATACATTTTCGACATTTCTCTACTTTTTATATTATCGACAAATAGGTATTCTGAAGTTAGAGTAATTGGAATGATTTCACGAGAACGCGTTAAAATTTGATAAAATGCGGTAGAATAGTAGAGAGATGTGTACAAAAAATGACGATAGCAAAGGTGGTATACGCAAATGGGCGTAAGACATGCAAGGGAATATTCAGATATATTGAAGGATTTTACAGCAGCGGTGGCTGAAATTGAGAACAGCTATACTTTTTTTGAAATGGAACCAGCGGAATGGGCGGAACTGCCTGTTGATGATCGGCATGAGGTTATGGAAGCTTTGGCGGATGATGTTTTCTTTGGACTCGGAGAGAATCCGGTTATTGAGGTAGGCAGCGGTGTGATTACTTATAACAGCAAACATCACATCATTGAAGTATCACAGGACGACAAGGTGACACAAATTATTAGACTGATATAGTTCTGGGCAGATAACTTCACGTAATCGCTGATGTTATCAGATCTTTAAGTGGAGGCAGAATCGTAAACCATACAATGGCATTCGGCAAAGCCTGCGGCAGTTGCCCTCGAATAAGTGTCTGTTATTCGGAAGCCAGCTTGTTCATATGCGCGCAAGGCTCGGGTGTTCCAAGCGATGACCTCCAAATCAATTTCATTCTGGGGGGCACGACGTTTTGCCTCTGCGACAATGAGTCGTGTGAAGGCAGGACCAAGTCCTTGGCCGCATAGGTCGGGCCGCAAGCCGAGACCTAGCCGCGTTACGCCTGTAATCGGGAAAAACTGTGCAAATCCAATGAGATTGGATTGATAATCCAGCACAGCGGCATATTGAGCTGCACGAAGGACGGAATCGCCAAATTCGATTTCGTCCTTTTTCATTTGTTCCCAAGAGGGCCAATTATATATATCGAATGGCGCCATGTAGCGCCAGCTGCATATTTCCTGAGCATGATTGGTTTCGAGTGGACATATGGTCATATGGGTTCCATCTGGATTATAATGATTAGAGTTTTGATGGATTGTCATTGGTAAAGTCCCTCCGCTAGAATAAGTAGTTAGGTAGATAGAATGACGAACGAATTGAATTTATTATAACAGATAGGCATGCGTTGATCGTGTGTAATTAAGGAGAAGCATCATAATGAAGAAGTTAATTTGGCTTGGCTGCTTGTCCTATTTAGTCATTGGGGTTGCCCATGTTGTTGGCGGATCTATTCTGGAACAGCTCATCGCTCATTATGGTTTAACCTATAAAGATGGCGGGCAATGGATTATGAATCAATTTCTTGGCTTTCTAGTAGGCGTTTTGTTCGCGCCGTCAATCACTGCGAGAGTAGGAAAAAGAGGCGGGGTACTTATCGCCATTGGCATACTGACGGTAAGTGAAGCGGCATACAGCCTGTTGCTTCCATGGGGCTGGATGCTGGGGATTGCTCCACTGGCGGGACTTGGCTTTGGTATGACGGAAGCGATCGTCGGTGCGATGATCATAGACATGGCGAAAAACGGCAAAGCCTCGGCGATGAGCCGTTTGGAAACCTTTTTTGGCGTAGGCGCGCTGTTGATTCCGATTGCAGCAGCATACCTCATTCAGAAAAATATTTGGCAGCTTTCTTTCCCTATACTGGCTGCGATGTCTGGCATCACCTTTGTTCTCTGGCTGACGATGTCCTTTGGAGAGATCGATGATGAGCTTGGTTATATTGCTCGTGCGCCAGGTGAGAAGCAGGGCAAGTCTAAGGAATCGGAAGGATCGTTATCTGCTCGCGGCGCAGAAGTATCCGTCTTTTTTGGCTACCCGCGCAAAGCGCTGCCATTCCTATTATTATCGGCTTTATTTTTTATGATTTATGTCGGAATGGAAATGAGCTTCTCTAACTATCTGCCCTCGATTCTCATCGTTCGCTCAGGCGTAGAGGATTCCAGTGCTGCAGCTGTACTCAGCTTGTTCTGGGGAACAATGGTGCTTGGCCGTTTATTTGCTGGCGTGTTGGCTGATCGGGTAGGGTACTCACGATACTTATTTATTGCAACGGTAGGGGCTTCGGTTATTTTCGTATTGATGGCGATTATGGGACAGCTAAGCTGGATGCTTGCACTCGTCGCGCTTAGCGGGTTGTTCTTCTCGGGTATTTTTGGTATTGCACTCGTTTACGCGAATGAGCTTATTCCGGGCATGACGGAGAGGACAACGAGTCTGCTTGTCGCTTTTGGGGGACTTGGTGGTGCGATTTTCCCGCGAGTAACCGGTTGGATTATGGATCAGTTCAACGTGCAGTCTACATTGTGGTATATTAGCGGATTGGTTATTGTGATGTTGCTTCTGCTAGTATCGATGCTTCTACTTGGAAGAAAACAATCGCAAGGTATCGCGTCCAGAGCTTAAGTGAAATATTTTTTTCAGAAATAAACCTCCACATTCGCTGTTTCGCAGCGGCGGTGGAGGTTTATTTATTATTATAGTTTCCTTACTAATCATTTCAGAATCGTTTTGTATACCTCTATTGCTCTTGCCCTGGATGCCTTCAGATCGACAATGGCACCGCTCTGCGGCTGATGAATCTCTTTGTCTGAAAGATGATCCAAATGAGGCAGCCAGCGCCTAATATAGCTGCCGCTAGGATCATGCGTTTGGGACTGCCTTGCGGGATTCATAATTCGGAAATAAGGTGCGGCGTCGTACCCGAGTGACGAGCACCAGAGCCAGCCTCCGCGGTTAATTGTATTGTCGTAATCACTTAGATGAAGGCGGAAATACTGCTCGCCAAGGGTAAAGGGGCATAACAGGTTTTTTGTTAGAAACATCGCGGTTACCATTCTCAGGCGATTGGGCAGTTCTCCTGTACGGTTCAGCTGCGTCATGGCCGCATCAATAATGGGAATGCCAGTAGCAGCTGTTGCCCACGCTTCGAGATGAGTGTCTGACAGATTGGACATATTAACCCGTTGTTCATAACGGAAATATTCATCATGGTACATCGCTTGGTATAAATAGAAATCACGCCATGCGAGCTGACGTATCCACGTTTCTGAACCTGGAAGCCCTTGGGTCAGTTCATAGGCGTGACGGGCTGAGAGGGCGCCTGTATTGAGGAAGCGTGCGAGTTTGCTCGTAGGTTCCTCCGCGTAAGCATCGCGGCTGTCCGCGTAAGAAGCAAGACGCTCACGAACGAATCGATCCAGTTTAGCTGACGCTTTTGGTGAACCTTGTACGTGTGTACCGCCAAGTGCGCAAGAAACGGCTTCTGGCAAGGTAAAAGTAAGTGCGACCTTGGTATTGATTTCACTTATGGTGGTAAGCTCATCTAACGTCGTTTGGCTCGCTGGACTATAACATTCCAGCATGAAGCTGCTCCACATGCGGTAGAAGGGCGTAAATACCTTGTAAGGCTCGGATCTCCGAGCAAACGTTGGGAACGCGTTTAAATCAGCAAGCGGAGAATCCGCAATAGACGTCCAGCGCCGACCTAAACCATGTGTTGCCAGCTTAAGCTGCTCATCGCGGGAACGCGCATAGGGTGTATAGTCTGAGTGGACGATAACCTCTTCAATGGGATGCGACTGCAGCAAAGCCTCAGTAATAGTGACAGGATCTCCATACAGCACATGAAGTTCCTTTCTTGCACTCGAGTAGCTGTCCAGCAGTGAGGCGGCTTGCGCCATGAAATTTCGGCCGCTATGACTTGTTAAACGACCGTCACCTATTAGAATAGGATCTATAATTAGCAAATGAATGCCCTGCATATCTCTTTTTCTTAAATAATCAAAAGCGCGCAAATCTGCAACACGCAAATCCTTACGATGAATAAACAAGTACATCAGGTACAGCTCCTTCCCTAAAAAAAAGCAGCTATGAACGGTCGTTATGCAGCGTAGATTGAAACAGCAAAGCCGCAAGTTATTTGTCGTCAGAGGACAAATAACTGCGGCTTTGCTTGATGAGTCTACCCGTTCAACCCTCAAGGAGAGGGATTAGGTTGCTCTATTTCACTTCAATGTTGGCTTGTTATTAATTAGCATCCATGATACGACGAGAAGTAACATACCGTCCTTCATAGTAATCGGAGTTAAGTTTGTCTGTTACAACGCCTCTGCTAGAGGACGAATGTACAAACTTACCGTCTCCTATGTAAATGCCAACATGGGATATGGCGCTGTTGTTGCCGCCAACTGTGTCGAAGAACACAAGGTCTCCCGGAATGAGGTCAGTCTTAGCGACCTTTGTACCTTCTTTTGCTTGCGAGCCAGAAGTACGTGTAAGATCAATGCCCATTTTCTCGAACACATAGCTCGTGAAGCCGGAGCAATCAAAGCCCCTCGACGTCGTCCCGCCGCTTTTGTACGGAGTACCGATAAGATCATCGACAATTCCGTTTAGTTTTGAGTCTGCGAAAGCGCTTCCCGCTTGGAAAGCAAGTACGAGAACGAGACCCAGGAGTATTGAGGTAAACTTTTTCAATTGTGAAACTCCTTCCAATGCCGACGAGGTTAGCTGTGGGGTTCGGTTGAAGGCTCCCTATGATTCCTCAGGCGTTTGCAAATACACAAACGTCGGAATCAATTCACCCAAAGTGGTTCCCCCGTATCCCAATAGGGAATTAGGCAGTTTTTTTATTGCTCTTGAAGGTAATTCGATTATTTTCAATGATCTCCTGCCTTTAGCGGCAATTTCTAATAATTCTCATGTAACCTTTTGACATTTAGGTTCGTTTATCCGTTCTTTGTGTAATATAAACAAAAGGTAATAGTGCTTTCTAACTAAATGCAAGGAGTCAATTTCATTAATTATGTGGATGTTGTGTAAAATATACCGATTTGTCCCCTTGGTATTAAATCGCAAGGACTAGCTTGAAGCTCCGTATACAGCGGAATTTCGCCATAATATTAGCCGAAAATTAGAAAAATCTCATCTATTTTACTCGGGAATAAGAGCGGATTCAGCAAGGCGATGGACTGCTGTGAATTAAGCAACAAGAATAGACAAAGGAGGCTGTTCCTGAGAACAACCTCCTTGGATGATGGAGAAGAAATTTATTTTGCGGTGATAACTTTTTCGGAAATGAGCTGCGGATCGTTGTTTTTCTGCTTCATCCAGAACTGTACCTTGTATTTCCCTGCATATTTGAAGTCGTAGGAGAATAGTTTGGAGCTGAACCAAAAGGTGTCTTTTTCAACGAATTCTTTAAAATCATTATCGTCCTGGCTGCGGCTATCAATTGAAGTTTCTTTATCATTAGGGTCAACGATGGTAACTTTGAATTCTGAAATGGTCATATTTAAATTATCGATTTGGGCCTGCACCATAAATTTCTGAACGCTGCCTTTATCAACCTGCCCGAACATGGTTCGTTTCTCGTTCATTAGAAACATGTGTACATTGGGCTTCTGAATAATCAGCTTCTTATCATTGCTCTTGTACTGGACAAAGGCTTGAAGATAGTCGTTCAAAGAACGGATACTGATATATACCTTATCATCTACAACTACAGCTTCATCGGTAGATTGCGTATTATTATAAAGGAGCGTTACTCTTTGAAATAGTTTGTCCGCTGCAACCAATGAACCGCCCGATAAGAGCAATACCATGGATATAATAATTAGTCTTTTACGCATCATTTGTGAAAGTCCCCCAATTTTGATTTTCTTTCAGTTATTTATACAAAAATACCATCATTTAGTTGCGGTCAGCCGAAAAAAAACCTTCGCACACACAGAATAGTGTGGAACGAAGGTTATTTCCTGTTAAATTTGTTTCGTTTGCAGGAGATCATATTGTGAGGCTATCGTCCAAACCTTCATTAATGTTCGAATGAGATGATAGCCCTGATGCAGGATGAGCGCGAACAATCCGGCCCACAGCATTGAGACACTGGTCACGACAAGCCCGGCAGCGGCTCCGATCCCCCACATGATGAGTGAGATGGCTGCGTAAGAGAGAAAGTTGCGTAGAGCACGCCATAAGGAACGAAACACCCCTTCACCTGATGCAGCGCCAAATTGCATGGAAAGAAATAATAGATGAAGCACCGTGCCCCACAGCAGCCAGAGCAGGGCGCCAGGCAGTACCGTTTGCAGCAGCTCTGGAGTGGACCCGCTCTCTAGAAGTGCGTCGAGTGAACGTGGGAGCACATACCAAGCCGGTGCCATTGATAAGACAACCTCAATCCAGTAAAGCAGAACAACGGGCTTCCAAGCTTTCCGGATACCCTCCAGAAACCGTGTTCCTCCCTCCGATCTACTCTGATTAAGGGAATAGAATAGACCGGCATTTAATAAGGGTGTGACCAGCATTCGGGCAACCAGAAGACCGCCCAGCGTCCACACATACGGATTAATCAAGTCAGTCTTGAACAACTGAAACTGTGCTTCGGTCATGAAGAGTTGAACAGCTGTTTCTGAATGGGAGGAGCTTGGGTATCTCCGCAGCAGCGGTGCAACGACCGAATCAATGAAACGATAGAGGAAAAATCCCCAGAGCAGCTGATACAGAAATAATAAAATAACAAGGTGAAAATGTTTGATCGCCAGCCGCCAGCCTTGCTTCAAATGTATCTTCATTGTTTATCGCTCCTTGAACGCAATTACTTACCAGCTCAACGACCCGAGCAGTCCTTCGATTAGTTGGACAACGCCGAGGCTCCATCTCGTACGTTTATCCTCTGGGAGCTGAGCCTGCATGTAGTTGTTAATGAGCTTATTGTCGAGTACATTGCTGTAGCTTGGATCAATGACAGCCCACTCAAGCGGAGCGGAATGCAGCTGTTTATATTGCATGTGTGATTCCTCGGTATCCCAAACCTTTGTGACTTGGGCGCCGTCAGTGAACTTCATCACGACCTTAATCTCGCCATTGCTGCCGCCGTTTTTCTTCACAAGCACGATAGATTCATACATTTTTTCACCATCTTGGTCAACCGGGTGTACACGTATGGATTCAATCGAGAAGTCAGCCATTTGATTGTTATACACATATTGGCTGAAGTAATTATGCCATTTTGCCTTGGTGACTTGTTCGACGACACGCTGAAAATCTGCGGTAGATGGATGCTTGAACTTAAACTTCTGGAAATAGGTACGTAAAATTTTCTGCATCGTTCGTGAGCCTACTTGATTCTCGATGCCAATCAGCACAAGCTTTGCTCGCATATAAACATTCTCGGCGTATTGCGAGTGGCTGGCATATGCCCAAGATGGCTGCTTGAGCGGTGCAGGATCGGTCATATAGCTGGCTTCTATCCGCAGGTTTGGCTCTAAACCATATGCAGCCTCCATGACTTTGTCCTCGGCATAAGACGTAAAGCCCTCGTCGAGCCATGCCTCCTCGAACTCATTGGAGGCGACCATGCCGTACCAATATTGGTGTCCAATCTCGTGCACGACCGTACGCTCTAGATCGTAGCCGGGGTTATCGCTTTCTGCGGCGAAAGCGGTGATGAGCGTTGGATATTCCATGCCGCCAGCGCCATTTGCGCCCTTGGGTGGAACAACAATGGACAGGGTACTATAAGGATATTCGCCATACCATTTTGCATAGCTTGAGAGAGCTGACTTGGCTGCATGCATGTAGCGATCCTTTAATGCAGCATGCGCGGGGTCCAGATAAAGCTTAATGCGTACACCCGGAATGCCAGTGTCGGAATAGGCCGTCTCCTCATAGACGAAATCCGGCGATGCTGACCAAGCAAAATCATGAATATCATCAGCATAGAACTGATAAATTTTCATCTGTTCTTTGATTTCGATCGGTTTGGTCTGGAAACCTGTTGCGGCAACGGTGTAGTCCTCGGGTACTTTAATCCGTACGCTGTATATACCAAAGTCGCTGTAAAATTCAGAGTTTCCATGGTATTGATGCACATTCCAGCCTTCGGCTGTTCGTCCCCGCATACCGGCGGTTTCGTAGACAGCAAGCTTAGGAAACCACTGCCCGGCCATGACAAAGTTTCCGGAATAGCCCATTCTTGCGAATACCTCTGGCAGCTTAACCTCATAGCTCATTCGCAGTGTTACGGAAGCGCCGGGAGCCACGGGCTCTGGCAAGCGGATTTTGGCCAACGTGTAGTCATTGGCATTGCCATCGTCAGGTTGTACATATTGAAGACGTGGCAGCAGGCTCTCTCCGTTAAGTGTTTCTAGCGTGAGCAGGTTCATATAGCCTTGGCTGTTTGTAGTTGCTTTGTCCTGACGCAGCTTGCCGCCGGACTCCTTCATAAACGTCGTTTTGTCCGATTGAAACGCATTGGGATATAGATGGAAATAGAGCTCGGACACTGTTTTTTTGCCGGGGTTGGTCCAGGTTACCGTCTGCTCACCGTTCAACTGCTTCGCTTCATTAGTCAAATGTACGTTGATATGGTACTCAACGACACGTTTGCTGAGCTCTTGCGGTTTAGGTGTCATGACTGTATTAGGCTCCTGAACAGCAGGCGGCTTGACCGACTTTTGGGCAGGAGGTGGTGCTTGCTTGGCGATAGCGGCGGGGGCGAAAGCATAAGTATATTGGGATTGCCAAGCAGTCCCGAAGTCGTGCTGCACAGACAGGCCGAGCAGTGCGGCTGCGAGTATTACGAGTAAAATTCGTTTGAAATAGCGTGGAGTCATTGAACGTTTCCCTCCCGTTGACAAGCATCTACAGCATGTATATGTTTGCTTTTCGATGATTATTAGCTAAAATGGAATTATTGTATCGGGGAAGGTGTGAATACGCATGACGGAAGAACAAGGACAGCCGGCTCAGCCGGAAAAGAAAGAAAAGAAATCACTGTCGCTCAACGTAGTGAGCAGCAAACAACATAAAGGTTTTGGAGCAGGAACGATTGATTTGAGTGCGGTATCCTGTGTCATTATTGATGATGGCGTCGCTTATATCGATGTTGGAGCAATGCACGCGAAGAGCAAAATTGAGCGCGGAATTAAATTTACTCCGAATAAAGAGGATACGCCGAACGGTCGTCAATGCTGGATCGTCTGGGTTGCCATTGATCGTAATGAGGAAGGTTCCTATTACGCGGGAGCTACAGCGTGTGAGATGCTGATTGATTCCGAGGCTCGCCGCGGATGGAAGTTGCTTCCGGACCACGTGAACAAGCTGGATCAATCTCTCAAACGCCGCTATAATTTGAATGAGCTTGGCGATGTGGAGCGAGCAGCTCTGCGCAAGCTGCTCGTGGAGCATAACCTGGAGTGGTGGGATCGTTCCCCGGATGAGCTTAAGCAAGCTTTGAACGTCTAGCAGCAGGCGCTCACCCGTAAGGAATCAACGCTATTGTTAATAAAGGATGAGAACCTCATCGTTCGTAGGCCAGTCCTATCGAATGATGAGGTTTTCCGCGTTGTTAGAGGCTGTTCGAGCCATGAAAAAAAGTTTTTGGCAACAAGTGCAGGGGAAGCGGAACTTGTTAACGTCTATTAGATTGGGAAGGAGGGGAGCGACATTCAAGACGAGGATTGGATCAGAACTGTGCAAAAGGGCGGGCCCGAGCATTATGGCCCTTTCGTACAAGCTTATGGTCCTTATATATATAGGACAGTCTTCGCAGTGCTTCATTCACCGCATGATGCGGAGGATATTACACAGGAAGTGCTGCTGCAAATTTATCGCTCCCTTCCGGAGTGTCGATTGGATGGGCTGAAGACATGGATTACCCGTATTGCCGTTAATCGAGCGATCGATTTCAAACGGAGCCGAGCACGCAGGCCGGAGGAGCTAATGGACAGCGAAGCGATATCTGAACAAATCCATGAAGACACCGCGGCTGCGCCGGCAGCTGAATGGCTGGCTATTGAACAAGTTGATAAGCAGCAGGTTCGCAGTTTTGTAGAAGAGATGCCGAATAATTATCGTGAGGTCATAACAGCTTACTATATGGAAGACAAGTCTTACGAACAGATTGCAGCCGAAACAGGACTAGAGCTCAAAAGCGTTGAGTCTAGGCTGTATCGTGCAAGAAACTGGATGAAGCGCCATTGGCGGAAGGAGGACTTCGAATGATGAATGAACATATATCACCGGGTCAAATGTCCCTCTACGTAAACGACGAGCTAACGGAAGCAGAGCGTATACAGGTAGAGCAGCAGCTAGCTGTTTGTGATTTCTGTTTGCAGCTCTTTATGACCGCAGTCGAATCTGTTGAGAGCAGGCTGCAATCAGAATATCCGCCATTAAGAAATATTACTCAGGTACCGCTCCCAGACATGGAGCTGCTAGAGCAGCGTGTCGTGGGGCAATTAATGAACGAGCAGAGAATGATTCATGTTCAGGAGATTGGGCTTGATGTGCCTGCTATACATGAGAAGCCTCACCGTCTTCGCACGTGGCTTCAGCATCCAGTGACGCACTATACGATTGCTGCCTCAATAACGCTGCTGCTGCTCGTTAACGGTACATTCTCCTCCTTCTCGCAGAAGCTGGCTCAGCATGATATGAATGAGAATATACAGCAGGTTAAACCGCCCAGCTACTCAACAGGTACAGGCAAGCCGACTGAATCATGGTCGGACAAAATAGTCGATCAAACCGGATCGTGGCTCGATGGGCTGAAGGCCTCTCGTTTCAACTAAATGAAAATTAGAAATAGAAGGGAATGAAATCATGATGAATAAAAGCCCGTTAGCGGCGTTCTTTCTTTCGTTTTTACCCGGCGCAGGGCATGCCTATGCTGGTCGTCCCGTCCGTGCAGTGTTGTATGGGGGAGCTTTCTTTGGATCGCTGGGATTGCTTTTTTTAATTGGAATGATGGGTTCTGGAGATGATGGGATCTTTATTTTCTTGATGTTTGTAGCAGCTTTGTCCGGGATTATTAATATGCTGGATATGGTCGTTTTTCTGCTCCAAGGGAAATTAGGATCGACGTATAAGTCTCACCAGCCTACGCAAGAGCATTCCACTAATGCTTTAGGCGCGGGGTTTGTACAATCGGAGCGGGAGTATCAGCAAGAAAAATCTCGGACAATCCTTTTCTCGCTTGTGCCAGGTTTAGGGCATATGAATCTGGGGTTGATGCAGCGCGGAATTACGTTGCTTATTTCGTTCATTGGCTGGTTTGCGATTATCGTTTTCTTGAGCACGATTACGAACAGAGCAGTGCTGCTTGTGTTCCTGCTCGCACTGCCTGTCATTTGGATATATAGCATGTTTGACGCGATTAGCCTGCTGCATGCTAAGCAGCGCGGGGAACAGCTTGTAGACCGTGCCATATTTGAAGATATGGAATCGTATATCTCCTCAGGGCGCAAGAGCAAGGTGCTGGCAATTGCCTTATCGATATTCCCAGGTGCAGGTCATCTCTATCTCGGCTTGCAGAAACGCGGGCTGCAGCTTATGGGCGGCTTTCTCATTGCTATTTATATTATGGACAATATGCGCTTAACGCTATTTTTCTTCCTGCTTCCGCTGTTCTGGTGCTTTGCTTTCTTCGATGCCCTGCAGCAGACGTCACGTTATGAGCGCCAAGAGCTCTCCGATGATCCATTGCTGACGCAGCTTGTGCCTTATCAGCGCTGGCTCGGTTTTGGATTGCTGGGATTTGGCGTATATTATTTGCTCGATCGTGTAGCTTCCGAAGTTATTACACATCTCTCAGGACAATTGTATGCACAATACATGCAGTTTAAATATATGATTCCAACGGTGGTCGTCTCTTTTATTATGATTATTTTAGGCATGCGCCTCGCATTTGGAAGCAAGGAAGCTGTGCAGAGCACAAGAGGGAAGACGCCAGAGCGCCTTACGACGATACCCAAAAGGGTTGAGGAGGAAAAGCAATGAACACAGAAAGCACCGTAAATTTGTCCAATCCAACCGTTCATCTGCCGGAAGGTAAACGGACTTGGCGCGTGGGCTCATTATCAATGGGTATAACGCTGATGCTAATGGGTACCGCATTAGCGGTATCTCTGTGGCAGGATATCGAAGCCTATGAAGTGCTCATGTGGGTAGCGCCAGTCGTATTCATTATGCTTGGAGCAGAGCTGCTGTTTTATTTGAAATTCTCAAGAAGTGAACGGACAATTGTTCGTTACGATTGGATGAGTGTGTTTTTTGTAGGAACGATTGGCATGGCTAGCCTCGGACTTGCTCTACTGATGTCAACGGGCTTATTCGATGAGCTGCAGAGAGGGCTACATATGACGCAGCGCTCTGCTTTCGTGGATACGAAGAGCGTCAAGGTGCCTGCTGAAATAAAGAAAATCGTTGTTCACTCGTCGAATGGAGTGACGCTTGACCGAACGGATACACGCGAGCTGAAGCTATTTGGACAGATTCGTTACTGGTCAGCCGAGAAGTATGAGCGATTAGACAATAAAATGCTGCAAACCGATATCGTTGGTACAACGATGTACGTCATGGTCGGTTCTGTTGATCACCGAGACGGAGGTTTTATTTCAGATACAGTTAGTCCGGAACTGACATTAATTGTTCCTGAAGGAATAGAGATTGTGGAGCAGTGATGTAAATAGGGAAAATGGAAAAGCAGTTTGAATCGAGGCACTCTTGATTCAAACTGCTTTTTATTAAAATATAGGAAAGTATAGGTTTTACGCTTATACCTATGCCTATATTTTTCGTGAAACGAGCGTATGCCGCCATAGGACGGCGACGCCGTTTACACTTAGGGGGAGTAAAACTCAACCGTTCAATGCTCCACTTCAGAAGGTAATGTATTTAATACCTCATGAAGAGGGGCGATGAGCCGATAAGAGCCGCGAAGAGGAATATAACCGAGCTTTAACCGTCCACCTTCAAATACCATTTGCGCCACTCGGAAAATTCAGGAACCTCTCCGAGATAACCGGGTATGTCTACTAGCGTCTCTTTATAAATTTCATACAGCTTTTGCTCGCTTTCATTATCTAATCACATATTCTGATTATGGCATTGAGACAGAGGCTGATGATAGGGAGAGTTTGGTTATAACTAATAAAGAACAAACGAGGCGGCTATCGACTGCTTAAAGAGTCAACAAAAAGGCTGCGCTAAAGTCTAATCAACTTTAACGCAGACTTTGGTGATAGCTTGTATTTAGCCGTAATGCCGATTAGGTTGCAACGGCATTGTAAGTCATAATCCAGACGGAGCCAGCGACGATCGTCAGCAAAATAACGAGGCCGAAGATAAGCGCCATAAGGTTGAAGCGCGGTTTCTCCTCATCCCGAATGTGCATGAAGAAGATTAGCTGAACGGCAAATTGCAAAACCGCCGTCACGAGGATGAGCAAGGTTGTTGCTGTTTTGCCAAGCATGTCATTCATAACAACTACGAGCGGGATGATCGTCAGAATGATGGAGAATAGGAAGCCGATCACATAAGCCTTCATCGACCCGCCATGGGAGTCGTGTGTATCATGCGTATTATGCTTTTCCATCCTACATCACCCCCATTAAATAAACGATTGAGAATACGAATATCCATACGACGTCCAAGAAATGCCAGTACAAGCTGATAACGCCAACTTTGCGCTTCGTGACTGGCGTGATGCCGCGGCGATTGATTTGAATCATGAGCGCGATCATCCAGACGAGGCCGAGCGAAACGTGAAGTCCGTGGGTGCCGACTAGAACGAAGAAGGCTGACCAGTAGGCACTCGTTCCAATGTTTGCGCCCTCGTGTACCAAATGGATGAACTCCGTTACTTCTAGATAGATAAAGGAAGCGCCAAGCAAGGCTGTAATGGCGAGCCAGAGAATCAGCCCGCGCTTGTTGCCCTTGTTCATTTGGAGAACGGCTAGACCGCTTGTAAAGCTGCTTGTTAGTAGAATGAAGGTCGAAGCAATAATACCGTTCATCTCAAGCAATTCCGCACCTGTCGGTCCGCCGTCGGTGTTGAGACGGAGAACGACATAGGTAGCAAATAACGTACCGAACAAAATAACGTCGGTTATAAGAAACAGCCAGAAGCCGAACAGTTTCAACGATTCTTGATCGTGATGGTCGTCATGGTGATCGCCACCGTGTCCGCCATGCGCTCCTGCTTGTTTGGAAACTGCATGTGCCATTATTTTGTCCCCCTTAAAGCTGCTTCCGTGCGTTCGATTTCATCCACCGGAATGTAATAGTCGGTATCGTAGGAGAACGAACGAGCAAGCATACATACGGCTACGCCGATAAGACCTGGTATCGCCATCCATAGCCAATCCCATACAAAGCCGAAGCCCGCAATAAACCAGCAGACCGACATGATGAACGGAATACCTGAATTTTTCGGCATATGAATCGGTTCAAGCGGTGCAAGCGGTTTGGCAGGTTCGCCATTCGCAATACGCTGCTTTTCTTCCCACCACTCGTCTTGGCTAGTAACCTGCGGCAAGCGAGCAAAGTTATATAACGGCGCTGGTGATGGAATCGACCATTCAAGCGTACGACCATCCCATGCATCGCCGTCTTTTTCTTTCTTGAAGAATCTGATACTGTGCGCAATTTGCCATACTTGGAAAATAAACGCGATACCCATTAGGAATGCACCAACAGTAGATACGACGTTCAGCGGCTGCCAACCCATATCGAAGTTGTATTCGTTGAAACGACGTGTCATTCCCATCAAACCAAGCGCATATTGCGGCATGAAACAAACGTAGAAACCGATGTTCCAGAACCAGAATGCCCATTTGCCAAGACCCTCGTGCAAACGGAAGCCGAACATTTTTGGCCACCAGTAGTAAAGGCCTGCGAAGTATCCGAACACAACGCCCCCGATAAGCACCTGATGGAAATGCGCAATCAGGAAGTAGCTGTTATGGAACTGGAAGTCAGCAGGTGCTACGGATAAGAGCACCCCGGTCATTCCCCCGACAACGAAACATGGAATGAAGGCGATCGTCCACATCATTGGAGTCGAGAAGGAAATTCGGCCGCGATACATGGTGAACAGCCAGTTAAATACTTTTACCCCGGTTGGTATGGCGATAATCATCGTCGTTAATGCGAAGAACGCGTTGACGTTAGCGCCGGAGCCCATTGTGAAGAAGTGATGCGCCCAAGTAAAGAACGAGAAGAAGCTGATGGACATAAGCGCGAATACCATCGACTTATAGCCGAACAGTTTTTTCTTCGCGAAGGTGGATACAATTTCAGAGAATATACCAAATGCAGGTAATATAACGATATAAACTTCAGGATGTCCCCACATCCAGATGAGGTTGATATACATCATCGGGTTGCCCCCGCCGTCGAGCGTGAAGAAATGCGCGCCCAGATAACGGTCAATGAACAGAAGGAACAAAGTAACGGTCAAAATAGGGAAAGCGAATATAATTGTTACGCAAGACGATAGTACCGACCATACGAACATCGGCATTTGCATAAGCTTCATGCCTGGCGCGCGCATTTTTAAGATCGTAACGATAAAGTTAATACCTGTAGCCAATGATCCGATACCTGAGATTTGAATACCCCATATATAGAAGTCCTGACCGAGACCTGGACTGCCCGAGAGCTCCGAGAGCGGCGGATAAGCGAGCCAGCCTGCATCAGGTGAACCGCCGATAATAAAGGATACGTTAAACAGCATGGCACCGAAGAAGAACATCCAGAAGCTAAGGGAGTTCAAGAACGGGAATGCGACGTCGCGTGCACCGATGTGCAGCGGAACGACGATATTGAATAATCCGAACATAAGCGGCATGGCCATGAACAAAATCATGATTACGCCATGCGTGGTGAAAATTTGGTTATAATGTTCCGGTGCTAAAAACTCGGTTGCAGGAGCAGCGAGCTGAACCCGCATAAGAAGCGCATCGACACCGCCGCGGAACAACATAAGAATGGATGCGATGATATACATAATACCGATCTTTTTATGATCAACGCTGGTCAACCATTCCGTCCATAGCCAACGCCATTTTTTGAAAAATGTGAGCGTGAATATGATCGCCACGACCGATAAGCCGATGGACACCTGAGCCCCTAAAATAAGCGGATCGCCGGTGACGAAAAATTCGGACGCGAAATCTTTAATTTTGTCTAACATTGGGGGTCCTCCTAAAAGTTTGTGGTACAAACTCGCCTCTTAAGCTTTTGCTTATAAGCGGGTTAATGACCCGCATGACTATTAGCATTTGAATCTGTATTGCTGTCTACTGGACTTGGCGACTCTGATTTATCCGTTTCTACGTCTGGCTCTGCGTCTCCGCCGCCATGATGAGCGTGGGCACCGCCACCGCCGCCATTTACATATTGTGTGACAATTTTATCGAACAATCCTTCTGGGAAGCTGGAGAACAGCTGGACACCAGAAGAACTTGGCTCCGTCAATTTCTCGTAGCCTTCCATCGTTAGTGCAGGTGACGTTTCCTTAATTTCAGCTACCCAGGCTTTATACTCTTCCTCGGACGTAGCATCAACATTAAACGTCATTTTTGCAAAATCTTTTCCTGTGAAGTTCGCACCAGAGCCGTAATAAGTGCCCTGCTCATCGGCTTGGAGGAATAAGGTCATCGCCATTCCTGACATGGAATAGATTTGTCCACCAAGCTGTGGAATCCAGAAGGAGTTCATCGCTGTGTCCGATGTCAATTGGAATTTAATCGGTGTATCCTCAGGGATCTTAATATAGTTGACAGTCGCAATATCCTCTCCCGGATATTTAAACAGCCATTTCCAATCAAGTGACGTAACCTGAATGGTGATCGGCGCCTTCGCGGACTCAATCGGCTTGGAAGGCTCCAATAAATGCGTGTATTTAACGGTGACGATAGCCAGGATGAGGATTGCTACAATCGGAATGCTCCACCATGTAATCTCTAGCTTCGTGCTGTGCTCCCAATTAGGATTATAGGGAGCTTTTCTGCCGGGCTTATCACGGTATCTCCAGACGATAATAGCTGTCAGGATCAGTACAGGCACGATAATAACCGAACACAGAATGGTTGAAAAATAAATCAAATCTTTCTGAGACTCGCCGATTGGCCCTTTAGGATCGAGCACGATGTATTGCTCGCCGCAGCCGGAAAGCAAAACGGCCATTAGCATAATCAGAACGGGTGTCAGCAAACGAAGAAACGGTCTCATAATCTGTTCAACTCCTCAAAATTACTGCTTACGATTACAATAGCAGATACTCAAGACAATAACTGCTGGGTTAACAATTACGTCAATAATTCGTCTCTTTTCTGTAATAGAAAGTTCACTGCTTAGACAACTGTTAGAATTAGAAGCGACTTTACAGCTGTTTTTCTTTACCTTTGTTTATTCTTACCCATTTTAAAGGTTATTGTCCCTATTAATTTTACAATGAAGAGGAAATTTTAGTTATGCTCAAAAAAGACGATGTTATAGCAAACAGACAGCCTCATTTGGTCATTGACCAAATGAGGCTGTCTGAGTTTATGCGCTTTGCTGTTGAAGACAGAGACTGAGCTTTCCAATCTTTACGAGTGATGCTCGTCAAAATCATTTTGCGGCTGTTCTGGATTGAGGCGAGCATGAACGAGTCCGATCGCCGTGCCAATCACATAAATATGAACGCTGCCGATTAGGAATCCGATGCCGACCATAAGTCCAACATTTTTATCGCTGAAATGGCTTAGGTTAATTAGGCAAAGTAAAACGCCGATGGATAGAACTACCCAAGAAATGGCAGTCATTGCCTTTGTTAGACGCTTGACATCTTTGTTTGAAGGTTGGATCCTACTGATTGTTGCTGTTTTCGTTGTCATATTGAACACTCCCGTTCAAATGTAAGTGTTTTATTATGCTTACTATACCACAACACCATCCTTTTGTTCAAAGAAAATTCACTTTTTGATCATAAATCGGACAAAAATGTACGAAGGTCATGTCTTTTGCATCATTGAAAGGAGCAGCAGCCTCCTTACTTGAAGAAGGGCTGCTGCTTTTTTAGTCTGTCCACCAGCGCTTCAAGTCAGTCCACCAAGAGCTGCGTCCGCGTGCTTTGGATTCATCTGGAGAAGAATTGCCGTCTACATTGCCCGCCCCAGCAGGTTCACCGCAAACCTCGGTAGGCTCTGTTCCGCTAATAAAGGTTTCTAGTCGTTTCTGCGGGCAGCTGCTTTCCGCAAGCTTGCCGCTGATTGGGTCTATATACACATTGACGATTCCTTCAGGAATCGGAAAGATCTTAGGCGGTATGGCACGAAGAGCCTCCTCCGTAAATTTAGCGAAGATGGGAGCAGCGCGATAGGCTTCGGCAACAGTTAATTTGCGATCCTTATCGTAGCCCACCCATACAGCAGTCGCTAATTCAGGCGTATATCCGACCAGCCATGCGTCTGTGGTTGTTGTACCGGTCTTACCCGCTATCGGTCGTTTAATAATAGATGATACGCGAAATGCAGTGCCGCCTTCTTCAAAGACGCTCTCCATTAAGCTAGTCATTACATAAGCCTCTGCGGGGGTTACGGCTTGCTCCGATTTTTGCTTTGCTTCATATAATACCTGTCCCTTGCGATCCTCAATACGGATAATCGCAATCGGCTCTATATGAATCCCGCCGTTCGCGAATGTACCGAAAGCGGATGCCATTTCGAACGGACTGACAGGGAAGGTACCCAGCGCAAGCGAAGGGACAGGTTTCATTGTGCTTGTAATTCCAAGCTTCCTCGCTGCTTCGATCACCTTCTCAGCGCCCACGGTCATGATGGTGTTGACCGCATAAATATTATCTGAGGAAGCAATCGCCTGCCGCATATCAATCAGCTCATTCAAATATTTATCTCCGTAGTTGCGAGGCTCATAGGTTTTACGTCCCTCATCATAGGTGAACACCGTTGGTTCACTCTTATATTTGGTGACAGGTGACATGAAGCCGCTTTGCAAGGCGGTTAAATACAGGAAAGGCTTGAAAGAAGAGCCGGGTTGACGGGTTTTGGCAAACACGCGGTTATATTGATTTTGTTTGTAGTTTCTACCGCCAACCATCGCTTTGATATATCCATTGCGCGGATCAATGGAAATTAACGCAGCCTGCTGCTCAGAGTTCTCTGGAATCCCCTTCGCAATGACCTCTTCGGCGGTTGCTTGCGCCGCAGGATCAAGTGTCGTGTAAATGGTAATGCCGCCCTCGTTGAGCAGATGTTCATTAATTCCTAGCTTGTCGACTGCCACATACCTTATATAATCGCGAAAATACGGGGCAAAGCCCTCCTGCGAACTAGAACCGAGCGTCTGGAAATTAAGCAATTCCGTATAGGCGGCATCGGCCTGCTCGGACGTAATGGAGCCGCCCTCCAGCATCGCTTGCAAAATGGTAAGCTGACGGTCCTTCGCGTTTTTCATATTCAGGTACGGCGAATAATATTTTGGCCCCTTCGGAATGCCGGCTAACATGGCGCTTTCTGCTAGCGTGAGTTCGGACGCATGTTTATTGAAGTACATCATTGCAGCCGCTTCAATGCCATAGGAGCCGTGACCGTAATAGATTTGATTTAAGTACATACCAAGAATTTCGTCCTTGGAGTAGTTCATTTCAAGCTGAACGGTATACATCGCTTCCTTCATTTTGCGCTGCCAGGTTCGCTCATGTGTCAAATAAAGATTCCGTGCGAGCTGTTGAGTGAGCGTGCTTGCGCCTTGCTTGGCTGAGAAGCTTTGAACATTAACCATGACGGCTCGCGCCATTCCCTTCATATCAAAGCCGCGATGATCGTAGAAGCGGCGATCCTCAATTGCTAAGGTTGCTTCAATGACAAAGTGAGAAATATCCGACAGCTGTACAGAACGGCGGTTCTCTCCCGCGTGGAACGTATCAATTACATTGCCTTGAATATCAATCATTTGCGAAGTTTGGCTAATGGCGGTGACGGGCAAAGATTGTGTACGCAAATAGATGAGCGTACCGGCCATGATGAGTATGAATAGGGTAAATAAGGCAACTGACCAGCGAAGCCATCGTTTCATTTTTAGAACGTGGGGGAGGAATCTCTCCGTTATTAATGGAAAAGCAGGTCGCCGACGCAGCTTTCCCTGCTGGTTATTAGACTTCTTCATGGAGCGGGCTCCCTTCCGTACAAAACTTCACTTTTCCTTAGTATGGAAAAGTGAAGAACACCCTATTCACAAAGAGGCGCGAAATAAATAAATATTTGTAATCATAGAGATAAATAAATGAAGTGAAATCATTTATAGATGTCGTAAAAATAGCATGGAATTTATATACATAAATGTTATATCTAAGTAAACTGAGTCGAGGAGCAACGGTGATATTTGCTGGATGATTCGTGACAACTGCCCTGATGATAATCATGTAAATGATGAACAACATCATGATTGAAGGGATTGGTTTATTTTCATGAGAAGGTATGAAGCGAAATCTGTTTTAAAATTATCCAGCATTTCATTCGTTATTATGACATTGTTATGTGCACTCTTAGTTAATTCGTCTTCGGCAAAAGCGGCAAATCAAGCTATACCTATTTTGATGTATCATCATCTCATACCGGATCACACAGGGAGCGGCACTACCATCTCTCCGAAGCGATTTAAAGAGCATATGGAGGCATTGAAGAAGGCTGGATATCATACGATTACTGATTATGATTTGCTCGCCTACAAGCAAGGGAAAAAATCGCTGCCGTCGAAACCCATTCTGATTACTTTTGATGATGGATATGAAAGCGGCTATCAATATGCTTATCCGATTTTGAAAGAATTAGAAATGAAAGCAACGTTCTATGTCATTGCTGGACGGATAAAGGATGATTATTCAAATGCTGAAAAGCAAGTTCCGAAAATTTCGTGGAAGCAAGCGGTAGAAATGAAGGGGACCATTTTAATCCAATCACATACGTTCGATTCACATTATCAAACCGAGAAAAGCAAAGGTGTTAAGCGGGGAGTCCTGTCCGGAAAGATCAATGTGAATGGCAGATTGGAAAGTCAGGCTCAATATGAGAAACGGATATTAAAGGATATGAGCAGCTCTAAGAGCAGAATTGAAGAGAAACTTGGATATCCCGTTGTGTCCTTGGCTTATCCATATGGTCAATATAGCTTAGATACGATACGTTTGGCGAAGAAGGTGGGCTACCAGCTGGGATTCAAAGCAATGGTCGGCAGGGACAAAAGCAAAACCCCATTATATGAGCTAAATAGGATTGTTGCAGATGGGCGCCATACACCGAAAGTGCTATTAGGTCATATAAGCAAGTATAGGTAATGCAGCCTGAAACAAAGATCAAATTATAGACTGAATCGAGTACTTGTAGTAGGGGGGTATTTTGAATATAATACATGTTGAACAATCGAAGGAAAGAAGGGATTTAACACCATGGAATTGTGGTATACGGAAAAACAAACTGACAGCTTCGGCATAACGGCGAAGATTACTAAAACTTACGTTAATGAACAAACAGATTTTCAACAGCTAGATATGATCGAAACGGAAGAGTTTGGAACGATGCTTGTTCTCGACGGTATGGTTATGACCACGGTTAAGGATGAGTTCGTTTACCACGAGATGGTTGCACATCCTGTTCTTTTCACGCATCCTAATCCGGAGTACGTGCTTGTTGTAGGCGGCGGAGACGGCGGCGTTATTCGTGAAGTGATGAAACACCCGAAGGTGAAGAAGGCAGTTCTTGTCGACATCGACGGTAAAGTAATCGAATACTCCAAAAAATACTTGCCATCCATCGCTGGCGAGCTCGACAACCCGCGTGTTGAAGTGCTTGTAAACGACGGATTTATGCATATTCATGATCATAAAAACACATATGATGTTATTATGGTTGACTCCACAGAGCCAGTAGGCCCTGCAGCAAACCTATTTACGAAGGGCTTCTACCAAGGTATTTATGAAGCATTGAAAGAAGATGGCATCTTCGTTGCTCAAACAGATAACCCATGGTTCAAAGCTGACCTGATCCAAAGCGTAAACAAAGACGTGAAGGAAGTATTCCCGATCGTTCGTGTATACGGCGCGAACATTCCAACTTACCCAAGCGGTCTGTGGACGTTCACAATGGGCAGCAAGAAACATGATCCACTTGCTGTAGATGAGACAGCTATTCCAGAAATCGATACAAAATATTACACACCTCGTCTTCACAAAGCAGCATTCGTGCTTCCTAAATTTGTTGAAGACCTCGTGAAGTAACGAGCGGCTACGCTGCAAGAAGGAGAGGAACAAACCTCATGAAATTGGATCAAAAATATTCAGGCAATGTCTTCATTCTGAGCTCTGACAACTATGAAGCTTCCAAGGCGGTTATCTACGGTATGCCGATGGATTTCACGGTTAGCTTCCGTCCAGGCTCTCGTTTCGGTCCTCCTCGCATCCGCGAGGTTTCGATCGGGCTTGAGGAATACAGCCCGTACCTAGATCGCAGCCTCGAGGATATCGAATATTTCGATGCCGGCGACCTGCTGCTACCTTTCGGCAACGCGGCTCGCAGTCTAGAAATTATCGGCGAGTTCGTTCGCGGAGTTCTAGATGACGGCAAAATTCCTGTTGGACTCGGCGGCGAGCATCTTGTTTCTTGGCCGATCTTCCAAGAGGTGTACAAGAAGTATCCTGATCTTGCGATCATTCACTTCGACGCTCATGCTGATTTGCGTGAGTCGTATGAAGGCGAACCGTTGTCCCACTCTACGCCGCTTCGCAAAGCAGCTGGTCTAATGGGCGGACAGAACATTTACCAATTCGGTATTCGTTCGGGCTCCCGTGAGGAGTGGCAATATGCACGCGAGAACATTAACTTCCATCCGTTCGAGGTTTTGGAGCCGCTGAAGAAGGTGCTTCCAGAGCTTGAAGGACGTCCAGTGTATCTTACAATTGATATCGATGTGCTTGACCCATCCGCAGCGCCTGGTACAGGTACAGCGGAAGCAGGCGGCATAACATCGAAGGAACTCATTGAATCGGTACATGCCATCGCTCGTTCTGGTGTGAATATCGTCGGCTTTGACCTCGTTGAGGTTGCCCCAGCCTACGATCCGACGGAGCAAACGCAGATCGTTGCGGCGAAGGTCATTCGTGAAATGCTTCTAGGCTTTGTGAAATAGAAAACCCGCTTAACTAGACTTCGTCACATGCAGAAAATATTCTGTACAGGGCGAAGTCTTTTTTTTGATACAAGGGAAGAATGCAAGCGTATGAACGAGGCTATTCATAACTCATAATAAGACGCAATTACTAAGATGAATATTAAGATGAGGGGGAATAGGTTATGCGCATATATTCGTTTCCGCCTGTTATAGATGAGCGTGCGCGCGTTCTCATTCTTGGTACCGCGCCAAGCGTCAAGTCGCTCGAGCATCAGCAGTTTTATGGGCATCCGCAAAACTTTATGTGGCGGATTTTGTATCGTTTATTTAATGAGTCAGACGCTGATCCCGTGTATGAGAACCGTCTTGCATTCCTGAAGGAGCATCGTTTAGCTTTGTGGGATGTTATCGAGTCCTGTGAGCGGGAAGGAAGCTTGGATGTGAATATACGTGACATAGTACCCCAGAAGCTGCCTGAGCTTGTTGCCAAATACCCGGAGCTGCGCTGCTTCGCTTTTAATGGGAGCAAGGCATACGACACCTTTCATAAATTTTATAGAGGACATGATAGTTTTCAACATATAACGTTATTAAAGCTTCCGTCCTCCAGTCCAATACCGACTCCGCGCATGCGAACGCTTGAGGATCGCGTGGAGGCATGGAGCGAAATTGTGCCGTTTGCAACAAGATAACGGCGCTCTAGCGTTGAAATTAAGAGCCTACCTGTATATAGTAGTTACATAAGATTAGACTGATAACAGGAGCAAGATGATGGCAGATAGCAGGAAAGTGCGAATTACATTGGAGAGTGTGCAGGATGGAAGCTCGCACACTCATGCTTACAAGGGCGATTGGTTCCGCAAGGCGAAGTCCATATTTATCCGCTACATTGAGCCGGCTGTAGAAGGCGATGCAGACGCTGGTGAAATACGGACGCTTATTCGATTCCGGCCAGATGAAATGTCGATTGTGCGGCGCGGCGCCATTGAGTCAGAGCAGCTCTTTGTTCCTGGGCAGAGGAGAGCGGGCAGCTATCAATCACAAATGACATCCTTATCGCTTGAAGCAGATACGATGAAACTGCAGCTTTATGCGCCGGGCGAAGATGGTGTAACTACGGAGATGGGCACTTTGCCTGAACAGCTGCCTTTTTCACTAGAATGGGAGTATGAATTGTACGTTGGTGAACAAATGTCGGGTCGGTTTCATATTCGGCTCCATATACAGGAGGAACAAAATTAATGAATGCAAATGTACTAGAAAAGATGTATGAACAGGTCAAAGCAGCCATCGCTGATGCTGCAGTAGCAGCCGGCCTAGCGGCGCGGGAAGAGTTACCGGCATTTGTGATCGAGGTCCCTAAGGATAAATCGCATGGTGATTTGGCAACAAATGCTGCGATGCAGTTGACTAAACTTGCGAAGAAAAATCCTCGTCAAATCGCAGAAGCGATTATTGCGAACTTGGATACGAAGCATGCTTCTATTCAGTCAGCAGAAATTGCTGGACCAGGCTTTATTAACTTCCGTATGGATAACAGTTATCTTTATCCGGTTGTGGCTGCTGCACTTGAAGCGGGAGAGAATTATGGACGGACTTCGGATGGCGCCGGCAATAACGTTCAGGTTGAGTTCGTTAGCGCGAATCCTACAGGCAGCTTGCATCTAGGGCATGCACGCGGCGCGGCTGTTGGCGACGCTTTGTGCAATGTACTTGATTATGCAGGCTATAATGTCACTCGCGAATATTATATTAATGATGCGGGAAAACAGGTAGAGAACCTAGCTGTCTCCATCGAGGCTCGTTATCGTCAAGCGCTAGGACAAACGGCCGAAATGCCTGAGGACGGCTATTATGGCGAGGACATCATTGGTTTCGCTAAGCTGCTCGTCGAGCAAGAGGGAGATCGACTGCTGGCACTTCCGGATCAAGAACGTTTTACGTTTTTCCGTCAGTTCGGCCTTGAGCGTGAGCTTGATAAAATTAAACGTGACCTCGGAAGATTCCGCGTTGGATTTGACGTTTGGTACAGTGAAACGGCTCTATATGAAAGCGGACAAGTGGAGCAAGGCCTTGCAACGCTCAAGGCGACAGGGCATGTCTATGAAGAAGAAGGAGCGACATGGCTGTCTACCATGACCTTTGGCGACGACAAAAACCGCGTGCTCGTGAAGAATGACGGCTCGTACACTTATTTGACGCCCGATATCGCTTATCATATGGATAAATACGGACGCGGCTTTGATCAGATGATCAACATTTGGGGTGCCGATCACCATGGCTATATCCCGCGTGTGAAAGCAGCAATGGAAGCACTAGGAAATGATCCGAAGAAGTTGACTGTTTTGATAGCACAGATGGTCAGTTTGTTCCAAAATGGCGAGAAAATGAAAATGTCGAAGCGTACCGGTAAAGCCGTAACGATGGAAGATCTTATGGACGAGGTTGGCATTGATGCCATTCGTTATTTCTTCTCCATGCGGAGTATGGATTCGCATCTTGATTTCGATATGGATTTGGCTATTTCTACATCCAATGAGAATCCTGTGTTCTACGTGCAATATGCACATGCACGGATTTGCAGTATTTTCAGACAAGCGGAAGAGCAGGGTCTTGTGCTTAAATCGACTGATGCCGTTGATTTCAGCAAGCTGACCGCGGAAGGCGAATTCGATCTTCTGCGTAAAATTGGCGAGCTGCCGCAGGAAATCTCAGAGGCTGCAGCGCAATACGCACCGCATCGTCTCATCCGCTACGTATATGAGCTGGCTTCGCAGTTCCACAGCTATTATAGAGCGGAGCGCGTGATCACAGAGGATGCTGAACAGTCACAGGCGCGTTTAGCTCTACTTGGAGCTGTTCGTATTGCTATTGCTAATGTACTTCGTTTGGTTGGCGTATCTGCTCCTGAGCGTATGTAGGCTGTATCTCATAAAAACAAGCCGTGGATTTAAAGTTTCTCCGCGGCTTGCATCATACGCATCACGTCAAGCTCGCCGATCGTTCGGCGGGCTTTGCTGCCTCTTAGGGGCTGTATGGATCGTTTGATAATAGCTTTGATCTCGGCGGGTGTAAGTCCCGGCTTATGCGCTAGCAGGAGTGCAATCGCTCCGCTGACGTGTGATGTGGCCATGGAGGTTCCGCTCATTTCGTTGTATTTGCCGCCAAGCCATGCGGATACGATTTTGTCACCAGGAGCATATACATCGATATAAGTTCCGCGATTGCTGAACAGAGCGACGCGGCGGAGTTTGTTTGTAGCGCCAACGGCAATCGTGAGCGGGTAGCGGGCTGGGTAATCAACGGAACGGCGCTTTCCATCGTTGCCTGAGGAGGCGACGATAATAACGCCTGCATTGTGGGCATTAATAACAGCTCCAAGCAGCGCTTTGCTCTTGGTCTTCATGCCGAAGCTCATGTTGATGACGTTCATGCGATTGCGGATACACCACTCGATACCGAGAATAATGTCGGATACGAAGGCGCTCCCATTATGATCAAAAGCCTTCACGGGCGAGATTAACGCGCGAGGGGCTACGCCAATCATACCCTGTAGTTGATTCGCTGCGGCAATGGTTCCTGCGATATGCGTACCATGACCATTGTCGTCATGCGGGAGCATACTGCGATTAAGCAGATTGATGCCTCTGGAGAGCGATTGGCGGAGGTCAGGGTGGTTGAAGTCAACACCCGTATCTATGACGCCGACCTTGATTCGGTGGCCGGTTGTTGTACTCCAAGCTAGCGGGGCTTTAATCTGATTTACGCCCCAAGGAATGCCTTTATCGACTATAATCGACTTATGTGATGAGGCATGCACACTAATTTTACAATCTTTTTCGATCCATACACGACCAGTGAACTGCTCGAGCGTTTCCTCGGCCGGTAATTTGCAAGCTATTCCGAGAATGGTAGGCATTTGTCTAATGTTTTTTTGCAGCGAAGGCGATAAGATAACCTCAGGCATTTGTTTTAGGAAGTATCGGTAGTCGCTCGCACGTTGAAAGCGAATGATTCGCTTCTCAGTCGTTGCGTCCGTGCGAGCCATCGTATCCTGCAACAAACGGATAAAAGCGACGGTGTCCAAACTTGGCTTCCCCTCCCGACGGACCATGCTGCACTATTGTATGAACGAGCGCTACAGAACGCATGAGCCACTTGCCTTTTTTCACATAATTAGGCTGAAAACCGTGTCAAAAATCGCCCGGGGACATACGATGAACAAAGAGTTCTCAGGGGCTCTTACGTCCAAGGTACGTTACCTCGTGTCATGGTCGGATGGATACAGTCAAAGCGGAAGGACTATCCTTTCGCTTTTTGCATAGAAGTCCAAGCTGTACGCGGAGCAGCATGGTCCGCTTGCTTTTTTGCAGGAAATAGGTTTTACTATACTGTGACTAGCGTAAACGGCGGCGCCAACCTCTGGCAGCAACCGATCGTTGCGCAATGAAATGTGAGCGGTGTAAAAGAGGTCAACGTACACGATCCTTGCATTTTAAAGGTAAGAACGAGTACATAATTTGAATGGCAAGAGAGGATGTGTCCATATGAGCAGCAGCAATTTCACGTTAAAGCTGGATCCTGAACGTATGAAGGAAATGCCTATGGTCGATTTGGCCTTTGAAGTGCTGAAAGCGGCTAATACACCTTACTACTATCGCGATCTAATGATGGAGATCGCTAAAATACGCGGTCTTTCCGCAGACGGAATCAACCAGTTTATCGCCCAAGTGTATACGGAAATCAACATTGATGGACGTTTTGCATGTGTGGGAAGCAACATGTGGGGACTTAAACGCTGGTATCCAGTTGAGCGTTCTGAAGACCCAATAGGCAATGCGAAGCGTACGCGCATTATCAACGATGACGATGATCTCGAAGATGATGATGTATTTGCTGACGAAGAAGAAGATTCTTACGCAGAGGCTGAAGAGGACTACGATGTATTCGACGAGGACCGTGAGGACTTCGAAGAGGCTGAAGAGGAAGCAGAAGTTGATGAGGAAGTCGGTATCGATGACGAGGAGCTAGACGGCGAAGAAGTCGATGGCGAACTCGATGCGGATGATGAGTCGGATGATGAGGAATTTGAAGACGACGATGAGGATGACGATAAGTAGTTTGCCGAAAATGTAGAGCTGTCTAGACGATAGGCTTGAATCCCTGCTTACACTTTTCTGCGGCATGCGCCCTTCTTCCAATAGTTGGGTAAAGTCGTTTGTGCAGAAGCGGGGAATATCCAGTCAGTTTCGCTTGACAGGTGCTACGAGCGCAGAGTAAACTATCTCATGGGCTTAAGATTCGGTTAACAAATAACGCATACAAGCGTAAACGACTAGTTTCGTCTTTTGGCGAGAAGGTCTAGTATCGCTGTGAAATAGAAGTAGGGCATAACGTAAGGTTGGTGCCTGCTTGTATTTTTATATATGCCAAAAAAAGGAAAAGTGCCCCGTTGCTACGGGTGTCACTTTTTTTGTTTGTGAGGGATGGGTCTGTAGGAATCATTCCCACAAACTGGATGGATGGGCAGAGTGTATCTGCATCCATGTTTATCGAGTAAATGGGCAAACCTAAACATTAACCATAAGAGCTTGGAGGGTATCATCACAGTGACCAAATATATATTTGTAACCGGCGGCGTAGTGTCGTCCTTGGGCAAAGGGATTACAGCAGCCTCGCTCGGCCGATTGTTGAAGAACAGGGGCCTCAAGGTAACGATTCAGAAGTTTGATCCTTACATCAACGTGGACCCAGGAACGATGAGTCCATACCAGCACGGAGAAGTATTCGTTACCGATGATGGCGCAGAAACGGATTTGGATCTCGGTCACTATGAACGGTTCATTGACATTAACCTGTCGAAGAACAATAATGTGACGTCCGGCAAGATCTATTCCAACGTAATTACCAAAGAACGCCGCGGTGACTACTTAGGTGGAACAGTTCAGGTTATCCCGCATATTACGAACGAAATCAAAGACCGTGTGTATCGCGCAGGCAAAGAAGCGGGCTCTGACGTTGTCATTACAGAAATCGGCGGCACAGTCGGTGACATCGAAAGCTTGCCTTTCCTTGAAGCCATTCGTCAAATTAAAAGTGATATCGGCCGTGATAATGTGATGTACATCCACGTTACACTTATTCCGTACATTAAAGCCGCAGGCGAAGTGAAAACAAAGCCTACGCAGCATAGTGTTAAGGAATTGCGCAGCATTGGCATTCAGCCGAATGTCATCGTATGCCGTACAGAGCATCCTCTAGCAGAAGACTTGAAACGCAAGATTGGTTTGTTCTGCGATATCGATGCAAATGCTGTTGTGGAATGCCGTGATGCTTCGACGCTGTACGAAGTGCCATTGATGCTTCGCGAGGAAGGTCTTGACGAGATCGTTGTCAACCATCTGAAACTGACAGCAGAACAGCCGGATATGCGTGAATGGGAAAGTTTGGTTCAACGCGTAAAATCGCTTCACAAGAAGATTGAAATCGCAATCGTAGGTAAATATGTTTCCTTGCACGATGCATACCTAAGTATTGCTGAGTCTCTTGAGCATGCAGGAATTGCTTCTGATTCAGAAGTGAAAATTCGTTGGCTGCATGCTGACGAGCTTACAGAAGAGAACGTAGAGGAACAGCTGAAGGGCATTCATGGTATTCTTGTTCCAGGCGGCTTTGGTGATCGTGGTATTGAAGGCAAGATTACAGCCATTAAATACGCTCGCGAGAACAAAATCCCATTCTTCGGTATTTGTCTAGGCATGCAAGTAGCTGTTATTGAATATGCTCGTAATGTAGCTGGACTAGCTGGTGCGAACAGTTCAGAAATTAATTCATCCACGCCGTATCCGGTTATTGATTTGCTTCCGGATCAGAAGGATGTTGAAGATATGGGCGGTACGATGCGTCTAGGTCTCTACCCATGTAAGCTGAAATCAGGTACGCTTGCAGAGCGTGAATATGCCGACGAGCTTGTCTACGAGCGTCATCGTCATCGGTATGAGTTTAACAATGAGTACCGTGAAGCAATTGAATCAGCAGGTTTAACTATTTCTGGAACTTCCCCTGACGGACGCCTTGTTGAAGTTGTGGAAATGGCTGATCATCCTTGGTTCTTGGCTGTTCAATTCCACCCTGAATTCAAATCTAGACCGAACCGTCCGCAACCATTGTTCCGCGGTTTTGTACAAGCTGCGCTTAACTATTCTGAATAATTTACAGCATTTTCGATCAATGTCATATTCTACAACAATATCTGATAAGTTTTTCTCATACTGAGAAGGATTATATACCCACTTAAGCGAATATATTAACGATTATGGAAGAGTTGGCCATTTTTATGGGTAAGCTCATTTGCGGGGGGATTTGGAGTTGGATAAGAAGAAAGTGTTGATCGTTGATGATCAGAACGGTATTCGCGTATTGCTTATGGAAGTTTTCAGCAGCGAGGGTTATAATACGTTCCAAGCGTCTAATGGCAAGCTGGCTTTAGAAATCGTTAAGAACGATGCTCCAGATCTTGTTCTGTTGGATATGAAAATTCCTGGTATGGATGGTCTGGAAATTTTGAAGCACGTGAAAGCGATCGACAGAAACATTAAAGTCATAATGATGACCGCATATGGTGAATTGGATATGATTAAAGAAGCGACGGATCTCGGAGCGTTAATGCATTTTACGAAACCTTTTGACATCGATGAGATGCGAATTGCTGTAAATATGCAGCTGCGAGGCGGTAATTCCACAAGTCGCTTTGCAATAGGTTCCTGATTTAGTGAATAAACGGCATCGTCTTTTACTTGAGGGCGATGTCGTTTTTTTCATTTGTTGATAATCGTAAAACAAGCTTTACTATTTCAAGGCGCATTATGTTATAATGGCTCAGAATGATAAGTTGGTTAGTCTTCCAATTGCTTAGCGGACCTAACGTTAACAAAGAGAACAAAGCTGCTTTAACAAATACAATCCGTGATGAGCTCTAAGCTAACGCTGATGCAACCACGTCGATACTTGACACCTGCTCGCAGCGCGATGTAGGCTGTAAATCAAGGGAAAATCCGTTTGTTCGGACGCAACAACCACGAGTAAAACAGGAGCAAAGGAATTAAACCGCCTCATAACGGCCAGTGGGTTTAACACTCGCTTGCTTTGGCGGTTTTTCCTTTATTCTCTTCCAAGTCTACGGGAGGAAATATAATTAAATGGAGAAATTGATGATACGCGGTGGACGGCCGCTTCGCGGAACCGTTCAAATTAGTGGTGCCAAGAACAGTGCAGTGGCACTTGTACCTGCTGCTATTTTAGCAGAGTCAGAAGTTGTGTTGGATAATTTGCCGATTATAAGTGATGTAGCTGTATATAGTGAGATTTTGCAAGAGCTTGGCGCTGTCGTAAAGCGTGACGGCGACATGATGCGTATTGATCCTTCTGAACTTGTCTCGAAGCCTATGCCAAATGGTAAAGTGAAATTGCTGCGCGCATCGTACTATTTGATGGGTGCAATGCTTGGACGATTTGGTGAAGCAACGATTGGATTGCCTGGAGGCTGCAACTTTGAACCGAGGCCAATCGATCAACATATTAAAGGATTTGAAGCATTGGGTGCTACAGTAATCAATGATCATGGATCAATTCGAATTCACGCCGAGCAGCTCCGTGGTGCGAAGATTTATCTCGATGTATCGAGTGTTGGAGCCACAATTAATATTATGCTCGCGGCCTCACGGGCTAAGGGATTGACGATTATTGAAAATGCGGCAAAAGAGCCTGAAATTATAGATGTAGCTACTCTCCTAAACGCCATGGGCGCAAAAATCAAAGGTGCCGGAACTGAGACGATTCGGATTGAAGGTGTCGATCAGATGCATGGTTGCCGCCATTCTATTATTCCTGATCGAATCCAAGCCGGTACGTATATGATTGCAGCTGCAGCAACTCGCGGCGATGTCCTTATTGATAATGTCATTCCAAAGCATTTGGAAGCAATGACCGCCAAGCTTGAAGAGATGGGTGTTCAAGTTATTGAAATGGATGAATCCATCCGGATTATTGGTGGGCCTCATTACTCTTCCATTGATGTAAAAGCACTCGTTTATCCGGGCTTCCCTACGGACTTGCAGTCACCGATGACTACCTTGCTCACGCAAGCGAACGGGGTTAGTATTTTAACCGATTATGTATATGGCACCAGATTTAAGCATGTTCCTGAGCTAAGTCGCATGGGGGCCAACATTCGTGTTGAGGGCCGTTCCGCTGTAATTGAGGGCGGAAAGCTCACAGCTTCTAAAGTAATGGCAGCTGATTTACGCGCGGGCGCTGCACTTGTTGTAGCCGCTCTGACTGTTGAAGAAGGCGTTACTGAAATTTCGGGCGTCGAATATATTGACCGAGGTTATGATAATCTAGTAGAAAATTTATGCCGACTGGGTGCGGAAGTATGGCGTGAAACAGAAGCCTCATCATAAGGAATGGGACGATGCAGACGCTGTGGAATAGACGGCGTCTAATTCGGCAATGATGGATAATCAATCCTATGATTTTACTAGATATACAAAATCATAATGAAAATTGAATAAAGTGGTGAGAACATGACAGACCTTCAGATCGCCGATCTAGAAGAGTTGAAGTTGACAGAACTCTACAAATTAGCGAAGCAATTTCAAGTTCCCTATTACGGAACGCTTAAGAAGAAGGAATTGATTTTTGCAATTCTACGTGCACAGGCAGAGAAGAGCGGCCTTATGTTCATGGAAGGCATACTTGATATTTTATCAGAGGGCTTCGGATTTCTACGGCCTATTAACTATTTACCGAGTAAGGAAGACATTTACATTTCAGCATCACAAATTCGCAGGTTTGACCTAAGAAGCGGAGATCTCGTATCAGGCAAATGCCGTCCGCCAAAAGAAAATGAGCGTTACTTCGGTTTGCTGCAAGTAAATGCCGTAAACGGTGAAAATCCAGAAACGGCTTCTGAACGACTGCACTTTCCTGCGCTTACTCCACTTTATCCAGAAAAGAAGCTAGTGCTTGAGACGACACAGTCGAAACTCTCCACACGAATGATGGACTTGCTCGCTCCTGTAGGACTAGGGCAACGCGGTCTAATTGTAGCCCCTCCAAAGACGGGTAAGACATTGCTTCTCAAAGAAATCGCCCACAGCATTTCAGAAAATCGTCCCGATATCAAATTGTTCGTTCTGCTTATTGATGAGCGTCCCGAGGAAGTTACAGATATGCAGCGTTCCGTGAAAGGCGAAGTTATTGCCTCCACGTTTGATGAGCTGCCTGAAAACCATATTAAAGTGGCAGAGCTGGTACTTGAACGAGCGCTTCGTTTGGTCGAGCACAAGAAGGACGTTGTCATCTTGATGGATAGTATCACCCGTCTTGCTAGGGCGTATAACTTGGTTATTCCTCCATCTGGCCGTACGCTTAGCGGCGGTATTGACCCAGCAGCGTTCCACCGTCCAAAACGGTTTTTTGGTTCGGCTCGAAACGTTGAAGAAGGCGGAAGCTTGACAATACTTGCAACTGCGCTGATCGAAACGGGCTCGCGTATGGATGATATCATTTATGAAGAATTTAAAGGTACGGGCAATATGGAGCTTCATCTAGATCGGAAGCTTTCTGAGCGTCGTATTTTCCCAGCTCTTGATTTGCGCAGATCAGGCACTAGACGTGAAGAGATGCTGCTCACGAAAGAAGAGCTTGAGAAAGTTTGGGCTATTCGTCGAGGCATGACGGACACACCTGATTATGTCGATAATTTCTTGAAGAAGCTTAAAGATAGTGAGAACAACGAACAGTTTCTTATGTCTCTTGATACAACAGTTGAAGCGAAGCCGGAGCGGTCCGGTATTAAGAGCAGTTCCACAACGACCAGCAGGCGGCCTACGCCTAGAACTACGCACGGATCGTAAGACCGCAGGAAGGAGAACAACATGAATCTCGTATATGCGGATGAAAAAGGAAATTTATTTGACCATCCAGATTTTATAGCCTTGGGAAGAAGCGGCGATATGATCGTCGAAATTATGGAGGAGGAATTGATTCCGCTTCCTAATGGTGCGACGCTCGTTAGCTTGCCATTCACTAGGCCGATCGGACTTAATCCAAGTACAGGCGAGATGCAGGCGCTGCAGGGCGGTGCTCAGGCAGTCGGCGCTTTGCTTCCGCAAGGATTTACTCGTCTTTGCTTGCCGGGTTATGTGAAAGCAGATAAGAATGAGAAGCTTCCATTATTCGGTTATACAGCTGTCGTATGGAAAGACGGTAACTTCTATGTAACGGCTGAGCAAAGTGATGATCCGGAGAGATGGGACCCACTTAATTGCGACCGTGGCGAGCTTGGCATTCAAGTAGAGCGTATTCTTGCTAAATATCCGGATAATCGTCTTTATAAGCATTTGTCGAACTGTGCGTTAGGATACGAGTGCTTAACCTCTTCCAACACGTTTCTAGGAAGATGGGAGGGAGCAGTTCCTGTGTCGTACTCCTGCAATGCAGGCTGCTTCGGATGCATTTCGGAACAACCGGATGATAGTGGTTTTGTCGCTCCGCAGACACGGATGAACTTTAAGCCGACTGTTGATGAAATTGTTGAAATTATGCTGGAGCATTTGCGCGAGCCCGAATCGATTATTAGTTTTGGCCAAGGCTGTGAAGGAGAACCTTCAACGCAAGCGAAAATTATTGTCGAGGCCATGAAGCGTGTACGCAGTCAAAATTCACTTGGCTACATTAACATTAATACGAATGCCGGTTTGACTGATTTCATGCGAGCGATTGTTGATGCAGGACTTAATCTCATGCGCGTAAGCACGATCAGTGCGCTTGATGATCATTACAATGCATACTACAAACCGCGTGGATACAATTTGCAAAATGTTGAGAAGTCGCTAAAATATGCATCTGATAATGGCGTATATACGTCCATCAACTATTTGATTTTCCCAGGGGTTACTGACCGCGAGGAAGAAATTGAAGCGATGATTGGATTTGTTAAGCGTACGGGACTTAAGCTTATCCAGATGCGAAATTTAAATATCGATCCTGAGAGCTATTTGGCGCTTATTCCGAAAGCCCAAGGCGAGATATATGGAATGAAGCAAATGCTTGAAATTTTCCGCGAAGAGCTTCCAGATGTTGTTATTGGTTCTTATACACACGTACCGCCTATGGCCTATCGTCGATAAGTACCAGTTGAACGGTAAATTCAACTAATATTAACATATGAGCGATTTTGGATTGCAACTGTAAATCAGTTCATGCTATAATTCGAGGGTGCGATTTAACTCTGGATCCGCATGCGATTCAGGGCAGAAAGAGGTGAACGAGATGAAACAAGCTATTCATCCGACATACCACATCATTACAGCAACTTGCGCTTGTGGAAATTCCTTCGAGACGGGTTCGATTAAACCGAGCCTTCGCGTAGAGGTTTGCTCCCAATGCCACCCATTCTACACGGGTAAGCAAAAGTTCCTGGATGCTGGCGGTCGCGTCGATCGTTTCAAGAAGAAATACGGTATTTAATCCTACAAATCGTTCCGCCTTTATTTGGCAGAATACAAGAGCCTCCCTCAGCCATCCTATTGGTTAGAAGGGAGGTTTTTTGATTGAATAAGAAACCATTCGAAGTGAGAAAGCGATTCGGTTTATTTCAATTTGCAATCTTGGCGGTAAGTCTGATTTTGTTAGCTATGGTATTCTCTGGCTGTGGCAATGGGAGAAGTAAGCAAGAAAACAGGCTGAAAACCTACGGTCATGATGGATACATGGGATATTCCAACAGCAACCCCAATTTACCGAATCGATATCAGTATCTTAATTATAATGCTGACGGGAACTTTGTTGAGCAGGTGTTGAAGCCGATTGCAGGCATTGAGAATACGCAAATATATTTTAACGGAACGGATCTTCATGTGAATGTACAAGTGAATAAATCCTTGTCGGACGCTCAAGTAGAAGAGCTGCGAGCTAAAGCACAATCAGTTGTGGAGTATAATATGCCGCGGTACAAGGTTCATGTAGAAGCCAAAAAATAAGTTGAACCTTATTTGATCGATTTTCATACGTGAGTTGCGCTTTGGGACAGAATCAGCTATACTTATTTTTGCCGTGCTAGATGGGGAGGTAGCGGTGCCCTGTAACTCGCAATCCGCTGTAGCGAGGTTGAATTCCTACTTGAGGTTATACTGATGTAGGGTCTTGGCACTTGCGAGCAGTGTTGACAGTCGGGTCCTCCGCAATGGACGTTTGTGAACCTGGTCAGGTCCGGAAGGAAGCAGCCATAAGCAAATTAGTTCATGTGCCGGAGGAGTGCCTGGCTCGAGCTGTAGTGCAAGGATGCCGCCTGGGTCGTATTTATCAGGAGTAGGTGCACGGTACTAAAAGTTTCTAATAAGATTACTAAATAACAAAAGTAGCACCTGTGATCGCTGTTCGATGTTTTTGTCGGAAATAGCGAATGCGGGTGTTTTTGTTTATACATCTTATTTTAATAGGGTAAACTCGGTTAAAAGAAAGTTTTGCTTGATACACAGTTGTTGTATAATAGGAATTAGCAATTATTTTAAATATAAGAAGGTACTTTATTTTCTAACTTGAAAGGAAAGGTCTGCGTGTCACATATCGCTTTATACCGTGCCTGGCGTCCGCAGACGTTTCAGGACATGGTTGGACAACGGCATATTATCCAAACACTGCAAAATTCAATTCGCGAGCAGCGCGTATCTCATGCTTATCTTTTTAATGGACCGCGAGGAACTGGAAAGACAAGCGCCGCGAAAATTTTGGCCAAAGCGGTTAACTGTGAACGTGGTCCCGCTGAAGAACCATGTAATGAATGTGATGCTTGCATAGGGATTACCGCAGGGCATATTATGGATGTAATCGAGATTGATGCTGCATCTAACCGCGGTATTGACGAAATTCGTGATATTCGTGATAAAGTCCGATATGCCCCTTCAGAAGTGCGGTTCAAGGTTTATATCATAGATGAAGTACATATGCTTACGGCTGAGGCCTTCAATGCCTTGCTTAAGACGTTGGAGGAGCCGCCGGGGCATGTGATTTTTATCTTGGCGACGACCGAACCGCATAAGCTGCCTGCTACGATTATTTCGCGCTGTCAGAGATTTGACTTCAGACAGGTATCGCTTGAAGAGCAGACAGAACACTTGCTTAAGATTTGCCGAGAGGAAAGCATACAAGCTGACGAAGATGCGCTTGCATACATCGCAAGACTATCAGAAGGCGGTATGCGCGATGCGATAAGCTTGCTTGAGCAGGTATCTGCTTTTGCGGGAGATCGTATAACACTTGATGCTGCTGTAGATGTGACAGGCGGTATGGCCGCCGATCATTTCTACAAGCTTGCTGAGGCTGTTAAGGATCGTCATGTCGCAGCGGTTATGCCGCTCGTAGAAAGCTTGATGCAAGCCGGTAAAAGTGCGGATAAATGTATGGAAAACTTAATCTACTACTTCCGTGACTTATTGGTTATGAAGCTAGCTCCGCAAGGAGGAGCAGTAACAGAACGAATTGTTGATCCAGAGCGCTTCAAAACAATGGCAGAGGCATTTACTCCTGCAAGGTTGTTCTTAATGATCGATACGTTGAATCGTTACCAAGTTGAGCTGAAGCATGCGTCGCAGCCTCAAACTTTGTTTGAGGTAGCCCTTATGAAGCTTTGTACGTTAGGTGACGAACAGTCTACAAGTGTGCCGGCTTCTGCAAGCCCGGCTCATGCAGCTTCATCCAATGCGCAATCGGCAGAAGTAGGGCGGCTGCGTCAGCAGATTGAGGCGCTCGAGCGAAAGCTTGAGACAGCTCTCCAAAATGGGTTGTCTGGCGGAAGTGGCTCCTCATCGGCTGACAGCGCGGCGAGCAAGCAGGCTGCACGTACAAATGCGGTTCGCAGTTCATTTGGCGGATCAGGCGGTGTCATGCGATCTGCCGTTAAGCTTGACCCTTACCTAGCATCAGCAGGCAGTCCTGAATTCAATCAATTCAGGATGAAATGGAATGATGTTCTGCAAGGCGTTAAGGATGCCAAGATTACAGTTCACGCTTGGTTGAAGGATGGCGAGCCTGTCGCTTCTTCTGATGATGCTATCCTCGTTGCATTCAAGAATACGATGCACCGGGAAACGACGGAGAAACCAGCCAATCGTGAAATCATTGAGAAAGTCATGCATGATGTGCTCGGCGGATCATTCAGAATCGTTACCGTTATGATGAAGGATTGGCAAGCCGCCGCAGCACAAGGTGTAACTGCACAGAAGAGTGAGACGCTTCAGCTTGAGCCTGAATCTTCTGCTGCACCACAAGCTGCAAGTCGCCCTGTATGGGTAGAAGAGGCTGTAAAGCTTTTTGGTGAAGAGTTAGTTGTAGTGAAAGATAAAGATTAAATTCTAATGATGAGGTGACTTTAGATGAATAACATGAACCAAATGATGAAGCAAGTGAAAAAAATGCAGGATCAAATGATGAAAGCTCAAGAAGAGCTAGAAACAAAGACGGTTGAAGGTACTGCAGGCGGCGGAGTAGTAACCGTATCTGCGAACGGCCACAAAAAACTTCTAAGCATAACAATTAAACCTGAGGCAGTAGATCCAGAAGATGTAGAGATGCTACAAGATCTTGTACTTACTGCTGTTAACGATGCACTAACTAAAGTGGACGATTTGGCGAATAAGGATATGGGTAAATTCACTGGCGGAATGAAAATTCCGGGATTGTTCTAGGAAGCGGAAGCGGTTTTGCTTGAAAGGAGCTGTACCCAGTTTTGTATTACCCCGAACCGATAGCGAAATTAATTGATGCTTTTACGCGATTACCGGGTATAGGACCTAAAACGGCCGCGCGTCTGGCGTTTCATGTGCTTCGAATGAAAGAAGACGACGTCATCGATTTTGCGAAGGCGCTAGTAAGCGTTAAGCGCAATTTGTTCTATTGCTCGGTTTGCTGCAACATAACCGATACAGACCCATGCAGAATCTGCCAGGATAAATCTCGCGATAACTCCATTATATGTGTCGTTCAAGAATCGAAGGATCTTGTCGCGATCGAGCGGATGAAGGACTATCAAGGGCAGTATCACGTTCTTCAAGGGGCAATCTCACCTATGGAAGGTATTGGCCCAGATGAGATTCGCATTGCGGAGTTATTAAGAAGGCTGAGCGATGAACGAGTGCAGGAGCTTATACTTGCAACGAACCCAAATATTGAAGGTGAAGCGACAGCGATGTATTTATCGAGGTTGATAAAGCCATTTGGAATTCGGATTACGCGTATCGCACATGGACTGCCTGTAGGCGGAGATCTTGAATATGCAGATGAGGTTACCTTATCCAAAGCATTAGAGGGTCGAAGAGAATTAAACTAACATTAAGCAAAATAGAAAGCGGCAGGACGAGGGTTACTCGGTCTGTCGCTTTTGTTGTTTTAGCAGGATGCTTTGATCAATATCTCGTTCTATTCTGATGTCCAAGCCTATACATATAGTAAAGAACTTTATGTGGTCAGGATATTAGGAGGGGTTTTCGTGATGAACAAGCAGTCGATCGAGGTAAAAAAAGAGCTCAATGATATGGAAGAGCTTCGAGCGGAAATTGTAGAGGCACACCGGGAATGGGAGAATGCAAACCGCTTTTTTAATTACGCAGTAGGTAAAGACCAAATCGATTATGCCATTCATTGTATGATAACAGCGGAGAAGAGATATGAGATGCTGCTTCGTTTGGCAAAGCGTACAAGTAATAACTGGCCGGCTTGGAGAGGAGTGATGGTATGAAGGCGGTTTGGCTAACTATGTTTATTGTATCTTCCTTCTTATTAGCAGCAGTCTTATTTAAAAATAAGTTATCGTGGGGATGGCTTCGCAGTTTTTCATTGCATCTTGTTTTGGCAGCTGGACTATTGTATTTGTTGAATTACTCAGGACTGATTCCAGGGATGTATATACCGCTTAATCCCTTTACAATAGGAACCGTCATTACTTTAGGTGCCCCTGGGGTAGCTTTAATCGTTGGCCTTCAATGGGTGGTCGTGTAACGAATTAAAAAAGATTTGCACAAAAGGTTGACTCATTTATTGATTATGTGATATATTACTTCTCGCGCCAAGAGTAAGCGAACGAGCTTCAAAAAAAGAAATTAAAAAAAAGCTTGCATTAACTTGGGCGAATGTGTTATATTATAAAAGTCGCCGATACGAAACACGCGGTTGACACGAAAGAAAAGATTGTTCTTTGAAAACTGAACAACGAGTAATAAACTGCCCTTACGATTCTAACGAATCGTGAGAAAAAGCGATAAAAAAGTAATGAGCAAGTCAAACACCAATTTGGAGAGTTTGA
>NZ_JBWDNT010000026.1:0-66213 GCF_056269345.1 Paenibacillus sp. J22P15 | reverse complement strand
ACAAAAGAGAAACCCAAGCTTTACGGATTAATTCTAACACCATATTGAACTATTAATACAAACAAATCACTCCATTTTCTTACCCGTTAAATAAACCAAAAAAAGGAGCTGCCACCAAGCGAGCTCCTCCACTATCGTGTCCCGTTAGTTGAATTGATGTTTGGCTATTTTTCATTCCTTTCTTCTACCAAAATTCCATATACAATGTGGTCAACATAATGGTCATATAACCATTCTGCTTGTCTAATACATCCTTCGTTAACAAAGTTCAATCTTTCAGGAACACTCCTGCTTTTTTTATTCCCTACCGCAGCCCTAATTTCAACTTTATTTAAGTTTAACTCACTAAAAGCATATTCGCTCAGTGCCTTAGCCACCTTGGTCACAATTCCATTTCCTTGAAATTCTTCTCCAAGCCAGTAACCTATATATGCTGTTTTGTTTGACCAATTTATACTATTGAATCCTGCAACTCCGACTATTTCGTCTCTAAATAATATAACTGTATTCAAGCTATTATTTTCAGCGAAACCTTTTAAACATAGTTTGATAAACTCTGTTGTATCTTCAAGTTTTGTTGTAGCATCTAACCAAGGGAGCCATTCTCTTAGATAGTTTCTTGACTTATTCATTAATTCAAAAACTCTTTCTCCATCCCTTAATTCTATGAGTTTTAAAGATAAGTCCTCATCAATTTTATGTATAAACATTGTTCTCCTCCAAATGGTTTGTTTTGTATTTTATCATATTTATTTTGAAGGGGACTATGTTTTTCCTCTTCGACTAATTTGCCCGTTAGCTCAATGGCCTGCAGAACATAGTTTCAAAAACCATTAATATTAATTGAAAAAGAGCACTAAATAAATGGAAAGTCCTTTTTTTATCTGTGTAGTTGATTTTGGTTTTATTGCGAAATAAGCCGAACACTTGATAAATAGCTCATCGGCAATAGGTACATATTCTTGTCATCCGACAGTTATGTAGGTAATTTATCGGTGATCCTAAGTTCTTGTCCAAAATCGACAAATGGATATATGTTCTTGTTCTCGACAAAGGACAAGAACATATATCCACAAAATAAAAAAACCACGCTGAGCGTAGTTCTGTAAGGTTGTATGTTCTTGTCCGTCGACATTTTTGTCCTTATTGTCGTAGGACAAGAACATGTATCGTTAAAGAACAAGAACTTATAACGTTAAACGATTCCCCCTGTATATCCGTTCAACTACAGATGATCGTCAGCAAACTGGAGGATGCAGTATCTCACATTAAAGTATAAGAAGAAAGCCAAGGCTAATCGTAAGCCTTGGCTTTCTTCACTTTTCACGTAACAGTCCATTATCGGCAGCGCTATCATCAATCTATATCGAGCTCATAGTAATCACCAAAATACGGGTAAACATATGGACTAATAGGCACATCCATTTTTGATATTTTTCGAGCTTCCAATTCAATAATTTCGTTGCTATTGAATTCGGTAAGTCCAATAATTCCAGTTAGTGTGACCCAAGTATCGTTCTCGAAACTGCTGCCACTAGCTGATTTCACAAGAAAGCCATATGGCGAAGCATCGGCTGAACAACACTGCATCGCCATTCGGGAGACGATAAATTGATTAGTATCGATACCCTCTTCCCGATAGACGAATCCGCTAATGACAATTTCTTTTCCAATAAAGTTATTCCTATACATATCTAGAGCCGTGAGCATTTCTAGAAATCCCTCTTCTTTGATCTGGATTTCTTCTTTCTTATATATTCGTTTCCCAAGCTCCGCAATTTCCATGTTGTATTCGTCCGTAGGAAACAACTCGTCCAACTGAGAGTCCTCAACGTCTTCATCGGAGCCATCGGTTTCGTTCTTTTCAGTAGGTTTAACCAGGGTAGCTACTCTCGACGATTCCGATAATGAATTTTGCTCCATAATTGGCGTGGAGGGAATCGATTCGAGAGTTGGTTCAGGATAAGCCGGTTGTTGTGCTTGCTGAACAATAGAACCATTTAAATTCATCCCTTTTACAGCCACGACATCGCTTCCCATTATTTTGTGCGGAAGCGCGAAACCAACTATTAAGGGGACTGCAAACAAACCATACATCAAGATACTCTTGAAAACCGATTTTGGCGGATCATGTCTACAATCGCAGTCTTCTTCGGTTGATGTATTCTCATTATCCTGTTGTATCGCTTTATAAGTAAAATAAGCGGCCAGAATGAATAGTGCTACAGCTGCATATTTGACATAAGGGATCATACGCGGCACAATATAATATTGTATCTTGTCAATTTTAACCAAATAAGCGATGTAGCAGGAAAACCCAGCTAAGATAACTGCACGAATGAAAGAATGCAGAGCCAAGCTTCGATGCTCATGCATGAGAACACCTCCTCTTACCATAAGAAAATAGGTCCAATAACCAGGGAGCCAACCAACACAGTGATCGATATGGCAATGGCTAGAAATAAGACGAATTTGGCTTTGAAAATAGACAACAGCATTAACGTACCTTTAAAATCAAGCATAGGTCCGAAGACCAAAAATGTCAGTAGCGAGCTCGCTGAAAAGATACTCATAAACGATGAGGCAACAAAAGCGTCAGACGTCGAACAAAGCGATAGAATGAAAGCAAAACCCATCATAAAGAAATGTGATGCGAATTCTCCTTGACCAATACTTACAAGTTCCGTACGCGGAACGAACGTTTGTATACAAGCTGTAATGATCGAACCAAGAATAAGATACTTCCCCATATCGAAAAACTCACCGCCAGCGTGCTTGATCACCCCCTCAATCTTATTACCCCGTTGGACATGATGGGACTTATCTGAATAGGGTTCTACAGTTAACGTTTCCTTCGTGTGTTTCATCGGATTCTTTTTGATAAAAAAGTAAACGATAAGCCCAATAACTGCACTTACCGCAATAGCCATTCCCAAACGTGTATAGACCATCTCAGGTCTACTTCGAAATGCGACAAACGTTGCAGAATAAACGACCGGGTTGACAATTGGTCCAGCTAGAATAAAGGTGATTCCGGCATACAATGGCATACCTTTGGCAACTAGCCGGCGCACTACTGGGATTAAACCACACTCGCATACTGGAAAAATGATGCCAAGCAAGCTAGCTATGACTACACCAAGGAAAGGATTACTAGGAATAATCCGTCGAATCCAGGATTCAGGTATAAAAACCTGTATCAGGGAAGAAACAATAACACCCAGAAGAAGAAACGGCATGGCTTCTAATACAATACTGATTAACATCGATTTAAACACATTCATTTTTTTTATTTGAAGAAACGCATTTACATCTAAAAGTCCTGGAGTGACAGCAATGATAAAAATTGCAGCTATTAAAGCAATAAAAGCCGTATTTATCTTCCAAGTAGTTGGAGATGAGGTAGGTTTCAAGGATCATTCACGCACCTGACTGTAAAAATTACATATAATAGCATAATAACAAAGGTTGTCCAATTCATCAATTTAACTAAACAAAGCTGCACTCCGAAGAGAACAGCCCTATAGTTGTTTAACGTGTTTCTCTATGAATGGTGTACTTCTTAAGGCGCGGACTATACTTTCTGAATTCTAGTCTTGCCGTTTGTGTGCGCTTGTTCTTTGTTGTCGTGTAATTGCGATCTCCACAATCCGTACAAGCGAGTGTAATGATGACTCTCATTTTGTCTCCCTCCTTTCCCATTTAAACGAATGCTTCGTCATTGTAACTGGTCCTCTAACTGTACATCAGTATGATTAGGGAATTCATCCTTCAATCCGGACCACTCCATTCCCATTTCTTCATCTGTTAGCAAACAACCGTCAAGTTCATCGGATAATATATGTCGATCCATGGACAGCCCAATAAATACAATTTTATTAATTCTGTCGCCATATCTTTCGTCCCAGTAATCCGCAATCTTCGGATCTTCACGCATAGCTGCTGCTCGCTCTGCTTCGGGAAGTGCTGAAACCCAAAGTCCTGCTGGACCGAATTGAATGGAGGGACCTGCCTGGCTAAAACTTTGCGCCATTTCATTACGTGTTGCGAGCCATACCATCCCTTTGGCACGAACGACTTCAATCGGCCACTCGCTCATCCATTTCATTAACCTCTCTGGATGAAAAGGACGTTTCCTATCATAGACGAACGATGATATTCCATACTCTTCCGTCTCCGGGACATGATGCTCCTTCGACATTTCCTGCATCCAGCCAGCCGACGTACTTGCCTCATCAAAGTCGAACAAACCGGTGTTCAGAATTTCTGAAGCATTGATTTGTCCGAAAAAAGAACGAATAATTTTGGCACGAGGCTGAAGACTCCGAAGCACCGATTCCAGCTCCTGCAATTCCGTTTCCTCGACTCTATCGCATTTGTTAAGTACGAGCACATCGCAAAATTCAATTTGATCAATTAGCAGATCGACCACTTCTCGGGTGTCGGTCTCCCCCACTTCTTGTTTGCGATCCATCAGCGTCTCGCCCGAAGAGAAGTCTTTCCAAAAACGGTAAGCGTCCACTACTGTTACCATACAATCCAGTCGGCAAAATTGAGTTAAGTCAATGCCTTGCTCTTCGTCGATATAAGTAAACGTCTGGGCGACTGGAACAGGTTCACCTACTCCTGTCGATTCAATCAGTATATAATCGAATCGCTGTTCCTTCGCCAATCTCTCTACTTCTCTCAGCAAGTCTTCCCTGAGCGTACAGCAAATGCAACCGTTGGACATTTCGACAAGTTTTTCATCCGTGCGGGAAAGTCCGCCGCCCTCATGGATCAAATCCGCATCAATGTTCACTTCACTCAAGTCGTTCACAATAACCGCAACTCTCATCCCTACACGATTGTTCAATACATGATTTAAGATCGTTGTTTTACCGGCTCCCAAATATCCGCTCAAAACGGTAACGGGAATTTTATTATTATCATTCATGTTTTGCACTCCTAACGTGTCTCTCTGAAATAATTTGTAAAAATTACGATCTATATCTATGATTCACTAATTAACTTATAACAGCAAGGAATCAATTGATCGTAAACATTACTATATATAATAGTAATGTTTACGAATAAGAAAGTCAATGGCAGTCATAAAATGGGAGCGTCAATAATGTTTAATTTTCCGAAGCTTTGCTTTCAATAATAACAAGAGTCCGTACCGCTATTGATAATATCTAGAGAATTAGCTGCCCCGGTTGGTTCTATAATGATAATGTCAAGATTATGGTTCCGACAAAGCTCATAAATGGTTAGCCCTGCATCCCCCACTACTAGTACAGCAAATACAATCGCTTAATATTTTTGACATTGGAACATTCTGGTTTACGATTTGCTTGTCTACATTAATGTCACCAAACTAATTCATTACAACCGTTGGCTTTTTGCCGGACTCTGTGAGGTAATCCAATATATTATCGCTTCCTAAGAAATCGGAATCAAGTAAATTGGTACTAGGGCTGACATATGCTTTTCTTACTATCGATTTATTAGTAATAATTACGTATAATAGAAGCGTATACTTACTTATTGATTCCCGTCCAAGTACAAAATGATATCGAAAGGATGTTATTCATGAAAATTCCAGCATATATTTTAAGTGGCTTTTTGGGTAGCGGCAAAACAACGCTTCTTCTTCAATTATTGGAAGAGATAAGAAAACAGGGGTTAAGACCCGGTATCTTGATGAATGAGTTAGGTGGGCAAGACGTTGATGGTCAAATAATAGATGAGCACTCGCAAATCCCGGTCGAGAAATTGTTAGATGGCTGCGTATGCTGCAACAAGAAGGGGGAACTTTCCAATAGCCTTCGGATGTTGCTTCAACAACGACCCGATGTTATCTTAATCGAATTAACCGGGGTCGCAAATCCAAAAGAAATCGCCATGGTTATTACGGAGAGCTTTCAACAGGACATTCAATCCAAGCTTATTATCACTTTATTGGATGCCGAGAACGTGTTGGATTACAATAGTATATTTTCATCCGACCGTCTACTGGTACGAACGCTTCGCGACCAGATTGAAGTCGCCGATCTCATAATCGTGAACAAAACAGATTTGGTTCGTCCACAGAAATTGGAGAAGATCGAAAAGGTCGTTCGAAAACAAAATGAACAAGCAATTATTGTTTATACCGTTCAGAGTCGGGTCGATATCGCTAGGTTGATTGCGGATATTCAGCCTGTCGCAAACAGAATTGAGCTATCCCCGCAACACCTACAGGTTACGTCTATCGAAGAAGGACAACAGATACGCCAAATGCAAGCTAATGCTAGTGCAAGAAATTCCTATTCCCAGGTCCAGTCGATAACGCTTACGATTCCTGAGGCAGGGCAAATAACCAAGGGACAATTGGAACACTTTCTAATGCACTCTGGCCAGCAATTGATTCGTGCCAAAGGATATATTCGAACTGCAGAATATGTCATGTTAATGCAACTCGCCGGGAATCGAATCACCTGGGAACAATCTTCCTATCCCGGTAAGCCCTACCTTGTCGTCATCGGCATGCAGATAAATAAGAAAAAGCTCACTGATGACTGGAATACTATCTTCACATAAGATGAACTCCTGCCCGGAGACAGTCAATTATTGCTACTGACATGTCTCGCAAACGCCATACACTTCAAAGCGATGGCGCAATATCTTATAGTCCCCGGGCAGATCCAACCCCTGGTCCATTGGACAAAACTCAAATGCCAATGTTTTTTCGCAATTGACGCAAATTAGATGGTGATGATGTTGGGTAGAACAATTTTCTTTAAACTTCAACCCGCCTTCCATAAAATAAAAATGCTCCAGTACGCCCATTTCGCTTAACATACGTAGATTGCGATAAACAGTGTCGAAGCTAACGCTCGGGTAGTGTGCGCACATTTGATCGTACACGTCTTTGGGCGACAAGTATCCCTCATGTTCAACAAATATTTGAGCTAATTTCTTCCGTTGTTCCGTTACGCGCAAGCCATTCCTTGACATGGTCTCGACCATATTAGATACCTTGCTGATCTTGTTCATTTATTGTTCGTTCCCTTCTTGTTCGCAAAAGTGAATCCATTTACTATTGTAACAATAAATGAAAAATTCGTCATATAGTTAATGTCCTCCTAACGCTCCTAAATTTCTTTCGTTATCCATATTTATCCATTCCTTTCTCGTGCAGATAACAGACTTCGGCACAACGCTGTATCAAATAGCAGAAAGAACGATTATGCCCGATATAAAACGAAGAAAGATCGTAGCAGTTTCGGGATGGTTCATAGGTCACGAGTAAACGGTGCTTCATGATCTTCATAGCGAGCTTAACGAGCCTCTCTGCTTGTTCTGAGGAAATCAAGGTAACGTAGGCATACAGCGAGTGAACCTCCGGCTCATCCAGCAAACTAACACCAGCGCAGGAAAACTCGGTTTGAACTTGTATTCGTTTGAAAAGGGTTAGTGCCGGCAGGAGCTCTGCGTCAATCTCTACATTACCAAATGACACGGTTTGTTTGTCGTTCCGTCTTGGCTTGGAACGCCGCACCCAATGAACCAATTCTTTCTCCCGACGCTGCCAATGTTGATCGGAATGTACGCTAATAACGATCTCAGATTCATCACTGAAACTCTTGTAAGCCATGTTTTTCTCTCCTTCATGAGAAATAAAAGGCAAACACCGTAAGTATACGAAATCTTCCTACGTTGTTTGCCATTTTTTCTGCCCTATAACGACGGCAGAGGATTCTTTAATGAACGCCAATCGCCATCCATCTCTGCTTCCGGCAACAGCGCCTGGTCCAATGTGTACGAAATTTTCTCTTTAACGAGCCCCTACGCACGCACTCTTCTATGGTGCGCAGAAAAAAGACGATCATATAATCTAGCGCGTCATCCTTAGAAAATTGTCATAATTCTCCCTGTTCCATCTTTACAAATAATTTTCGTCGATCACAGGCAAAAATGATCATTGCCACACCTAAGACAGCACAAATACTATACATAAAAGAATATGAGGAAAAATCAGCAATCGGTCCCATAATGATGCCACCAAGGGATACACCTAAATCAGCCATAGCAATAAATAAACCAATTAACACATTACGATTCAACTGTGGCAAAACAAAGGATAAATACGTTGTTAACGTTGGATAGAGAAGTGCCTGAGCTATTCCCATTAAAATTGCACCAACATAGAAAAAGATAGCTCCCCCTTTAATTGAAAAGCTTACACATTGTGCCGCTATTGCTAAAAGAAGCATAGTCCCTATGATAAATGATGAATGCCATTTACCGTCTGAAGGAATTTTTTTTCTTAAAGCAAAACGAGCAAAGACAACGGTACCCGCCTGCAGCATTAGATAAATTCCAGCATTGCCGCTTTTTAATTGCGTAGCGTACAGTGGTAAAAAGGTTGTAATAGCTCCAAATACAATTGAAGCAACTAACATCAATACGCTGCATTTAAAAAGAAACGGGTTTTTAACTAACTGACTAAATGACTGAAACATACTCACTCCCTGCTCAGTATGAATTGTAGGAGGCTGATCCTCTCCATTTTCCATTTTGGCACTATAGCCAAACACACCAGTGAAGATGGCAATTGCTATTATAACAACCGTAAAGGAATCCATACCCCCTGTTTTCCAAATGCCTAACGCCAATATGGGGCCAAAAATGCCAGGTATATATGTAAACAAAGAATAAAATGAAATGCCTTGAGATCGCTCCTTCTCTGGTAGTGCATCAATAATGCCTATCTGTAATGCCATTGAAAAGAAAGCTGTCGACATCCCTTGTAAAATACGGGCAACTAAAAAGCCCCCTAATCCAGTAATCGTATATAGAATTAAAGCAAAACCATTGATAATAAGAATAAGGCGTAACACTTTTATCGGTCCATGCTTTTGAATGATATGACCTGCCCATGGTCGAAAGAACATGGTTGTAAACATGTACGCCCCCATGATCAAACCAATGGTAGTACTACTGGCTCCTAATGTTTCCCCCTGTAAAGGGATAATAACATTCAATATCGAATTGGCACAAAAATAAAGAAGAGCCAGCATATACAATCGCAGAAAAGGCCAAGACATAGCTCTACTCACAATCTTTACTCCTCCTAATTGTATAACAAATTCTGTATCTAAAACGTTATTAAATACTCCAATAATTTTTTCGCATATTTTGACTGAACATCCTTTAGTTGTTCTGTTTGAACCATTTCTTCGATTTGACCATTTCTAAAAATAATGACTCTGTCGCAAATATAGGCAGCAGCCTGAATATCATGAGTTATAAAGACATAACCCATATTGTAGTTTTTTTTTAGTTTTTTTAATAATTCAAGGACTTGTATTTGAACAGTTACATCTAAAGAACTGATTGCTTCATCTAATATGATACATTTTGGTTTTGTTGAAATGGCTCTTGCAATACACACCCTCTGAGTTTCTCCTCCTGATAACTCATGAGGATATTTTTTTCTATAGGACGGATCTAATCCAACTTGATTTAATAGATTATCAATCTTGCTTTGATTTTCTTTTTGAAACTTTTTTTTAATTTTTAATGGCTCCAATATTGCTTCTTCAACTGTAAAAAATGGATTTATAGAGGAAGTATAGTCTTGAAATACAGCACTGATGTTACCTGAACTCACTATTCTATCCTCTACGTTCTTTCCCTCAAATAAAACTGTTCCACGATCAGGCTTTTCAATTCCTAATATCAAACGCCCTAATGTTGATTTTCCACTTCCACTTTCTCCGATAATACCGAGACATTCGCCATTCCTACATTCAAAGCTAACATTTTTCAAAATTTTCTGTCTTTTTTTAGAGAACAATCCACCATTTTTATAGGATTTCTCAACATTATTAACTTTCAGCAATTATAACTCCTCCCACATTATTTTCTTGAAATTATTACTCAGCGCTAGTCTAGTGGATACTAAATATTTTGTATATTCATGTTGCGCTTCTGAAAAAATGGTTTGGATATTCCCTCTTTCGATAATTTCTCCATCCTTCATTACCAAAACGTCATCAGCAACTTTTTTAACAACACCTAAATCGTGAGAAATAAAGATCATCGAACAGCCCATTCTTTCTCGTAATTTAATAAATTGCTCAACGACCTCATATTGTGAGATTGTATCTAGCCCAGTTGTCGGTTCATCAGCTATAATAATGTCGGGCTCTAATACTAATGCCAATGCGATCATAATTCGCTGCAGCATTCCCCCCGATAGCTGGTGTGGATACTTATTCATAATCTCTATAGGATTTTTCAGCATTACACTGTTCATAGCATTATTCATTTTTTCTTCCATTTCGCTTTTACTCCAGCCGAAATGTTCAACAAGTGTCTCCTTTAAATGAACACCGATCACACAAGAAGGATCAAATGCACACATACCATTTTGCAGAATCATGCTAAGATTTCTTCCTCTCTTCTTTCTCATCTTTTTTTCAGAAAGATTGTTTAAGTTTTCTCCTTTAAATAGAATGTCCCCTGATTGACGAATCCAGGCTTTATTCAATCTCATAATTGACCTGCAAGTTACAGACTTACCGCTTCCACTTTCTCCTACAATCGCCAGACAGTTTCCTTGCATTAAATTGAATGAACTATTATGGATAATTACTTTATTCGTGTTTATATCCCATATCTTCAAATTTTCAACTTCTAATATATTCATAAGTTGTTTCTTTCACCTCTATTTCTTGAAGCTTATTTTTAGAGGTAATTAATTTAGGATCTAAAGCAACTTGAAGTGCATCAGATAAAAAATTAAATGCCGAGACTATAATAATAATGGCTAAACCCGGTGCTAACATGAGCTCTGGTCTTGAAAACATAACTACCTTCGCCTCATTTAACATCATTCCCCATTCAGCATTAGGGGCCTGAATTCCTAAACCCAGGAATGAGAGTCCTGATATTTGCAAAATCATCGAACACATAGAACCACTTGAAATAACTGCTATATCAGAAAATGTAACAGGAACAATGTGCTTATATATAATTTTTATATTACTAATACCAGATGCTCTCGAAAACTTCACATAATCCATTTCAGAATATTGCATAACAGACGTTCGGATGACTCTAGCAAACCATGCCCATTTCATCACAATAAACGCAATCAATATATTTTCAAGACCCGTACCTAAAATACCAACAACCGCCAATGTCATAACGTATCCAGGAAAAGAAAGTATAATATCACAAATTCTCATAATAAAGGCATCTGTTTTTCCTCTGAAGTAGCCTGCTATAAAACCTATAATAGTCCCAATAAAAACAGATATTGCCAATGCAACTAAAACCCATAAAAAGCTAGGACGAATTCCATAAATTAATCTGGATAAAATACATCTCCCCAAGTGATCGTTGCCTAATAGATATTCCCACGATGAAGTTGCATACCGAAGCTTCATATATACTTCCTCGGGGTCATGTGGCGCAAATAAAGGGGCAAATATACCAGCAACAATCGTTATAACAATGACTATTAAAGATGTAATAGCTAACTTATCTTTACTTAAGTTTTTCAATATTCTCATTAGATATCCTTTCTAATTTTAGGATTCATCGCAGCATTTATAATGTCGGAAAACGTATTAAACACTACAAAGGCGACTGCTAATAAAAGAACATATGCTTGGATAATTGGGAAATCTCTACTTAGAATTGATTTAACACTTAGTCTTCCTAATCCTGGCCATGCAAAAACGTTTTCGATAACTACTGTGCTCCCCAATATATTGGGTATAGCCATACAAAATATTGATATAGCAACTTGCAATGAATTCCTTAAGATATGCATGGTAACCTTCTTCTCTGTTAACCCACATGCCCTTCCATACAGAACATAGTCTTCATTTAAATTGCTCAACATCGAACTTCTAACGGTTCTAAAATAAATGCCTGCATAACTTACTGTGATCACAATAACCGGTAGTATATAACTTTTATACGAATCGATCCCGCTAGTCGGCAATAAATCTAATTTAACAGAAAAATACCAAATCATAATAGACGCAAGCCAGTATGACGGTATCGCTGTTAGGAAAAATGAAATACCTCTTACTGATTTATCAATTATTTTGCCTTCTCTCATCGCACAGGTAACGCCTAATAGTATTGACAAAACAATAATGAAAACAGATGAAACTAACGTTAGCATTAACGTATTTAGAAAAGCTGGAGCTATTGATGACCAAACTGTTTCTCCTGTGACGTATGAATTCCCAAAGTCCAACTGTAAACAGGCAATAACCCAATGCATATATCGAATTATAAACGGTCTATCTAGCCCCAGCTCTTCTTTCGTTTGAGCAATTAATTCATCTGTTATTTCTGGAATATCTTGCGCTTGTAATACCACTTCGGCTGGATCTAAGGGAGAAAGATTAATTAAAACAAACGTTAAAAACGAAATGATTAAAAGCAAAGGGATTGCAATCAATATCCTTTTTAAAAAATAACTTCCCATATAAAACTCCTTTTCAACATTTAAATCCATTAAAATTCCCATCCATCAGCAAAGGCTCTATTTCATCGAAAGATTTAATCAAAAATAAAAGGGGATTATCCCCTTTTATTTTTATTACTATTTAAAATTCATTAGCTCAAATGGCAACTCGAATTGTGATTGCTTAAATGAAATGCCATTTAAGTTTTTTGGAGCAACTACAGTGACACGGCCATTTGAAATTGGAATAAATATTGCTTCATCATGAACAATTTGCATAATATCAGCGTATAATGATTTTCGTCTTTCCTCTTCAGTGGACACCATAACTTCATCAATTTTCTTGTAAAGTTCATTAGCTTTCGCAATTCCACTTGTAGTATGGAAATAGGCAGACGTAGAAGTAAAAGCAGAGATTGTACTTTGCGGATCATACGCTAATCCCCATGTTTGATTGAATAATAAATCATAGTCACCTGTTGATCTTCTATTTGCGATTGAGGTTGATTCTTCACCGATAATCTCTAGCTGAATACCTATCCCTTTCAATGAGCTTTGAATAAATTCTGCCTGTATTTTTTGGGAAGAAGAATTGCTGTCATAATACAATTTCATTGCTAATTTGTTACCGTCTTTCGTTCTAACTGAGGCACCGTTTTCCAGTATCCAGCCTGCTTTTTCTAAAATATCTTTCGCTATTTCTAAATCATAATCTCGTTTCTTCAAGTCAACATCTGCATAATTAACGTTAGAAGAAAATAAACTACTGGCTGCTTCTTCCGTACCATTAAAAATATCCTTACTAATTGTTTCTCTATCAATAGAATACCAAATGGCTTCACGAACAGCTGTGTCACTTACTGGATTATCAGTTTTACTACTATTAGCTACGATCATTTTCGTATTCATTGCTTCACTTCTAACAAGTTGATAATCACCTGAATCAGCTAATTGATTCATTGCTTCTACATCAATACTGTCTGCACCTCGATCATCTGTGAAAACAAAATTAATTTCTCCTTTTTGTAATGCTAAAAATGTCGTTTCTCCTGCTGGAAGAACTTTAGAAATAATTTTCTTAATTTTAGGTGAGCCACCCCAGTAGTTTTCATTTGCAGCAAAAGTTGCATTCTCATCGATTTTATGTTCGGTGAGAATATATGGTCCTGTGCCATTGTAGCCATTCACACCATCTTTTGTCCCCCCGTTAATAAAATCCTTAGGTGATAGGAATACATAAGGTCTAGTCATGGACAACTCAACCAGAGTTGGATAAAAGGCTTCTGATAGCACTAATTCAACTGTATACTCATTAACTACATTAGAACTTACTATTTTTGTTGATAGTTTAATCCAAGAATGCTTTTCTGCATTATTTTGTACAGCATCAATATTTTGCTTTACTGCTTCTGCGTTAAATGGTTCCCCATCATGGAACTTCACATCTTTCCTTAAATGAAAGGTATATGTTTTTCCATCTTTTGAAATTTCCCATGATTCAGCAAGTAAGGGCTTGATCCCTTCTTCGGTATTTTCAACTAATGATTCATACACCATCCCTTGAGCTGGCATTGAGCCTGTGTAAAAATGGGGATTCATATCATTAATATCTTTAGCTGATGCATAAACTAATTCTGTTTTATCTTCGTTATTCGTTGAATCAGTTTTAGTAACATTTCCTCCGCTGCAGCCTGCCAGTAGTACAATTGAATACGTAAGCATGAATATAAAAGCAAAAACACTTCTTTTTTTCACAATATTTCCTCCTAAAGAATATAAGATAGTAAGATTGAACTCATAAATTTAAGTACAGCCCAAAAATGATGATTTAGGTAGATCTTTGGCTCTTTGACCTACTGAATGGGTAAAAGCAACATTAAGACCAATACGCTTAAAAAAGAATACAAAGTGCTGAATCGTCTCGGTTTATGCTACTCAATTTAATTGTAATTATTACGATATTATTCGCGAAATAAATTGTAGCATGATGTTGGAAAGTGTCAATCCCCTACGATTCAGAATGCGGACAAAATCGTCGTTCTTGATCAAGGAAGACTTGTGGAAGAGGGAACGCACAAGAATCTGTTCAACTTCGGGATAGTAGATAAATGGTGTGCGATAATAAGCACTGTCTCTCCTTTTACAAGCTGCTTACCTTTCGGTCCGCTGCTTGTTTTTCCCGAATTACTGCTGCATCCTGTTACTGTAATAATTACGCTTAATAAACACACAATAAAATCTTGTTTATATAATCCACCCCACTGAATTACAGATTGCTTTTTATTCGTTTCAAAACTCAGATCAATTCGAATCCGATCCCTTGAAACGTAACAATTGAAAAAGCAAATTCTTCTTGCGCCCGCCTGGTTCTCCATTTGATCTACTTTTCCATCACCTGATATAAATCGTAATCATTACAATTAATAATAGTAATGATTACTATTCTTAATGTCAACAAGAATAAACTAATACCCACTTTCTTTCCAATGAGAAACCCGCATTCAATTACTGCTATCGAGGTGAAGAAATGTCGAAATTAGAGGTTGCAAGAGCTTCCTTTACTTTCATTCCGTAAAACAATGAGAATGACGAAAGGAACCGTTGTCGAGTTCTGGCGGCTTGACTACTCCGGCGAGACGGCACTCGTCATAATCATGCTTCCGGATTAGCACAAGCTTAAAAGTCCCGAAATCCTGAAACGCAAACAACACTGCGTTTCAGGATTTCGGGACTTGCAGTTGTATACATAGAGTTATTTATCAACCAGAGTGTGCTAATTGTTCCGGTACACGTAAGGATCCTTGGGATCGGGAATCGGTTCCCACGACGTTACCCGAAGTACGGGAATCTTCTGCTTGAACGGCTGGTACAATTGCGAGGTCAGCTTGCCCGTTATATGAACCCAATCATCATTGTTCAAAGCTGTGCCTTTCGGAAATTCGACCAGCATTCCAAATATGCCAGAATCGGCGGCGCAATGAAGAAATCCAAAACGGAAGATGAAATATTGATTGTCGCCGGTTTGTTCGCCCCGGTAAGCAAAGCCGGTAAACGAAATCGTCCTGTCCATAAATTCCCCCGGGAAATTATAAATGACCTCCATTCCCTTCATATAGTTGCTGTCATCCAGCTTGACTTCGTCCTGACCGACAAACTCTGCCAATTCCTTGTTTTTTACCGATTCGTAATTTTCTCTTCCATAAAAAACGCTAGAATCAGGTTTCAGGAATTGATGCTCCCCTGGGCTTTCATCAGACATCATTTCTTGTGAGGAAGGAAAAGAAAATCCTTTTGCTTTAACAAAGCTGGAGTCCAAGGTATGGACGGGCAAAAAAATGCCAGTGACGATAGGGAAAAACAGTATCAAATATCCGACCGACCGTTTCCACTTTGAAGTCGGCTCATGTGAATGGCCAAAGTCGTTTTCATCATGATCGTGATGATGGCTGTGATTATGATGATGAGCATGCTCATGCTTGCCGCAGCACTCTTGGCTCAGCGCCTTCCGCTCATTGGCTTTGTCCTGGAGGTTCACGCGAATCAGTTCGACGGTGCACATGATCAATAACAGAATGATCGCACTGATGGAAAGGTAGGCATATTTCGTATTGATGTATTTGTTCAGTTCGCCTTGCTTGTGAATAATAGCAAACATAAGCGCAAAGCCAAGCAAAATAACAAACCGAATCAATTGAACAACCTCCCCACGACTAAGGCTCCTATAAATGTGCTGACACTGACGAGAGCGATCAATACAATGACAAATTTGGTTCGAAAGGAGCCGAGCAGCATAAGTGTGTTTTTAATGTCGATCATAGGCCCGAACACAAGAAATGCGGAAATGGATCCGATCGAAAACATGCCTCTGAAGGAAGAAGCGATAAATGCGTCCGCCTCGGAGCATAGCGACATCGTGAAAGCAAGAGCCATCATGACGAGCGTAGCCATTGCGGGATTGCTCCCAATGTGCAGGAGCGACGAAGTCGGTATAAAGGTTTGCATGCAGGCAGCGATAAACGCGCCGAGAACCAAATATTTGCCGACCGAAAAAAACTCGTCAACGGCATGGAGCAGTACTGACCATACACGGCGGTACAAGGGAAGAAGTAGTTTGGCCTGGGCAGGTACGTCCTCCGTTGTTGTCGCAATCTGCATAGCAGCTTCCCTAAGCGGGAGTACCGGGAACAGGTATGCAACGGTCAACGATACAAAAAGCGCAACCGCAAAGGCCATTCCAGCGCGAATAGCGACTATTCTCCAGTCGTTTCCAAATGCAATATAGGTGGAGAACAGTACGATCGGATTGACGATCGGCCCGGTAAGCATAAACGCTATACCGGCATTTAACGGAACCCCTTTGTTCAGCAAACGGCGTGTTATGGGAACAATGCCGCATTCGCAGGAAGGGAACAAAATGCCCACGCTGCATCCGAACAAGGAGGCAAGGAACCGGTTTTGGGGCATAATCCGCGCGATCCAGCGCTCCGTAATGAACGATTGAATCAGACCTGAGATAATAACTCCTAGCAGTACGAAGGGTATTGCCTCCATAATCATGCTAAGGAAGATCGTATTTAATTGAAGAAACGACTCCACCATTTCACCGCCACAGCTCGAGTATCTTGTCTAGCAACCTGACTATCATAACACAAGTACACACGTTTGTGCCTTAACAGGATCTTCCGGAATTTTGATCAAGTTATGGGATGACGCAAGAGGCGCATGAAGAAAGGGCACAATGGTAAAGTCAACGTTCTCCAATTTAAGACGTATTCCTACAAGACTCCGTTCCTATCACTAAAATCCTTCCTAAAGAGTTCACTCGAAGGTTACTGGGATTTGTTTTACCAGAGCAATTTAGAAGGTTACCAAAAATCAATGATATCCTCTATCCATTCCACGTCTAAGAAATTGTCATAACTATCTACCACTCGATCACTTCCTCTTTAAATACATATTCCTGCCTTTCGTCTAGTCTACTTAGTAACCTGTATAAATCCTTGCCAAAATCACTTAGGATCAGCGTTTTCTGCGTAAGAACAACCAAATTAAGTTCATCTGCCGTTGTTCTACCAATACAATATTTTCTTCTAATACTTTAAATAGTTTGGTACTGTCGCGAAGTGGTTATATATCACTCTGTTTACATTGCAAAAAAAATAACCTCCTTAATTGTGATTATTTTCATAACTATTACCAGTTGTAAACATAGCAGCACAGTGTGAGAGCTCAATCAAAGGATAAGAGCGCGAAAATGTAGGTACATTTGTGTCTCTAGCTGACAATGTAGGCACTTTTGTCGTTTTTCAATGACACAAAATTACCTACAAAAAAATAAAAAAGCCCGCTAAATCAGGCTTTTCATAAGAGGTTTATGTTGGTACTTTTGTGTTAACCGACATATTGGGCCAAATGTAAGTTGACAAGAATATGTACCGATTTTTGTTTATTTTCACCAAGAATCAGCCCTACGATCGAGCTCAAATGTTCTTTTGTTTTAATACTTACCACTTCCGGATTACCATCAAATTTTTCTAGTAACCTCATAAATATACCTCCTAGATATATGAGGAAAAAAAGGACGCACTCATCTAAGCCTAATCTCGAAGGGTGCTTCCCTATGCCTGGCAGCGATTCAATAACACTGCTCTATTCGTTTTAATAACTAAAAGTAGAATATTACAAATATATGGATATTTCCAACTAGTTTATAAGAGAGATAATTCTGTCTTATAACTTATTTCCTTACCGGCATTTTGATATTAATGCTTTCAATGATTGCTGTGTCTTGCGGGAATGCTTGGCCCTTTTCCTGTAACGCCTCTAGTTCCATTGTAACCAAATCTATAGCGTTCTCACGCGCCTCTTTCATCGTGTCACCTGTTGCGCCTAAACGCAGTGCTGGAATGTAAGCAGTGACATTACCTTCTGCTTTGTCTTCTTCATACATTACAATAAAGCTTAAATTTTCCATAATAATAAACCCTCCCTGGTGATGTGTTTTAGTATGGTTACCATCCATGGGCACCCAATTGAAGAATAGAAGCAGCAGCTGCTTCCATCCTTCTCAGAGCGTCCATAGAAACTATTTTTCTAAAATGCTCGTCTAAGTTTCTTTCATGAAAGTCGAAAATTCGCTTCATATCACCTGTTTGGGTGTTACAAACATAGAGTCGTTCAGGTTTTTCTTTAAATATTCTCATATTTATACCTCCAAATTAGTGTATTATTATAATTCGATTAGTATTCTATTATAATTCGAATAGTGGTAATTGATCATACTTAATGAAGTCACCAAGGGCGAAAGAAGATCCCTTTTTACTCTTCAGTGTATGACCCAAATCTCGCTCGATTTGCTTTAAGTAACCCCAGTCCTCGGGAAACAATCTTGACGTACGAGACATTTCCGAATAAGTATTAAAAATACAAAATTTGCAGGAACAACGACTCACCCATTCGTAACAAGGATGTAATTTGATACCATAATCTGCTGCCAGTTGTGTGACTTCCGTTTTCAACATATCCTTGATTGGTTTTAGCCAATGAACAAAACGGTTTTTCTTACCCGTTGCATTTGCTGAATGGACCATGAAAACTGGTTTTTGAGCTCGTTCTGAAGATTCCTGAGAACGTTCTCCTGTCAACATCAATATTTTACAGTCCACAAATAGACGAACCCACTTCGAATATACATCCCGCTTCATAAATGATGTACAGAATCTAAATCTCGAGTCCAGAAACATGCCACGGTCTCGTATTCTCTCTTTCAGACTCTTCTCTCTCCATATGACGATTAATGGAAGATTCAAAGTTTCGCTCATATAGCGTAGATAATCATCCGTCTGTGGCCAATCAAACAATTGACGTTTCGTTAAATCGTTAGGATCGCCATCCACTCGCATGTGTTCGAGTTTAATCTTTTCTCTAGGTATTTTGTAACCGTGTAGAGCGACGATCGCTGTTGCTACACTGTCAGCACCACCAGAAACGTTAACATGTACCTCATCATACTCGTGGATTGAAAGCATCTCGGATGGTAGCTCTGGAAGAACATACTGCTCTGCAGCTTGCAATGTCTCAAATTCGCACGCACTAGTTAGCATAGACATGTTCTCCTTCCTCATTAATGAAAGAAAAGAGATCGGTCAAAGCTTTTCGTGATGACTGAAGAAAAAAAGCTCCATTAGGCGTAAATAATAGCCCGCTAGTGCCACTCTCGAGGTTAAATGACAGTTTACCTTGTCATATCTCAATTCGTCTCCTATGCGTCCTTGTGCTTCTGATAAGGGCACACTGTATTGAGGTAAATGGGCATCCTCTTTACAAAAGTGCGTTACCTGGTGCGAACGTGCTGTTACCCAACCACGAGGATTACTCTTGCGATTAGGTTTGATCTCTGTGCCCCAAGCACCGTCAATGATGACGTAATGACCTTGATAGCAGCAGGATTTAATGTGAATACTCCAGCAGTCTTTTTGAAGATAGTAGTGTACGTTTGTTTTGTGCCCATTTGAAACCGCCAATATAGCGCCTCCTTATTTTGGGCAAAGAAAAAGCCATGGAGAACGCAAAAAAAACACCAAATAGGTGTTAGCGTCTCCATGGCTAAATAAGCCCTTATATTTATTATCCGAAATATACTATCGGCATGTACTCCATCTTTATCGATTCATCAACGACAAAGAAAATTCAACTGAAATCGTAGTAACTTATTTCTATCATATTCTACAATATTCGTCAATATATCGCTATAAATAACAAACTCAATGGCTAGTGTTTGATGTTTAATTAGACTGCTTGTATATATAAGACCAGGCAGAGAAGGAGAATAAAATAATGTCCTAGACTGCCGTTGCTTACTGATCAATCTTTCTTCGGGTATCGAGCTGAAATACCAATAATCCGGACGTTTTGTTAAACGTGGGTTTATCGGCACACTGAGGCCTATCGCTACGCCCCTGTTCTAATGCATTAAGAGAGAAATTTTCATTAACGAATATCAAATATCCGTATGGATTGTCTTTGAAAAATGAAAAACAAACAAAAAGAGCAGTCTATACCGAACCGGTGCTCTTTTTGTTGCCTGTCTATGGAAATCTATTGCTTAGCGAATTGAAGCACGGCACTTGCAGCACGTTCTCTCCGATCGGGATCCCCGCTTCTCATCGCCTTCCTTAATATATCCAGCGCCAACGTAATGGTCTCCTGATCGACTGCACATGTTCGTTCCGTACCCACCACCTGTCCGAAAGGCTTATCCAGCCAGTGCTCAATCTGTTCTGGCGTTACCTTCCGTTCGAGCATCGAAATGGTCACCTTACGGTCTACAAAAGACTTCAGCTCCGGATGCAGCTCCGACCTCAGCAGACTCTTCAGCCAAGTCACGCCTCGCCGATGGCAGATACCCGCTTCCTCCTCGGACGGTCTATCTACATAGTAATAGTCGCCTAAGTCGCCCATATGAACATGATCGCCATCTGCCAGAAAGAGATAATCCCCATCCTGCATATCGTAAACGAAGGAGCCGATCTCGAGCAGCCGATCCAGCAGCACCGCACCCTTATGCTCGCAGGCCTGAACAACCTTCTCCTGTCCAGCCTCCTTGCTTAACTGCTCTAAATCCCCTATTCCCGGCCATTCGAAGCCTACGTAATGGTCTCTCAAAAATGTAGGGACATGCCGCACACCATGAAATTCAGAATTGAGAAGAAAAACATTCATTCGATGTGCCTCCAATCGTATGCAAGAACCGCACTGATGCTTAATCTATAAATTTTCTTTATTATCCAACATAGGTAGCCGGAAGTAAATATAAGAACTCTCCGCAACGAAAATAAGCAGCTGCAATCTCCTTGGAGAATGAGCCGCTTATCCAAAAGGTCAATCCCGTAGCCATATTTAACGTTTGTTCTTAATCCGCTTCCTTGACGAGCTCTACTTCCTTCTGAAAAATAACCTTTGCATTTCCCCCAGAAGCATTCAGCCATACAGCTTGAATGGCCGCTCTTCCGCTTGATTCTTTGTCCGAAAGGGAAACCGTCCCGTTCAGCTTCACATGGATTGCTTTTTCTCCGGACAGCTTAATCCACTTCACGAATGCAGACGGAAGCTCTACCCCTAATACGCTAAGCCTGTATTGATGCTTTGTGCCATTATCGCTAATAGTCACCGTTTCCTGAACCTCGGAACGAATATATGCCAATAGCCAAGTATTCATTGCCGGCTTCTCCTTCTCCAGCGCTTGCTGAAAGCCTACGGAAACAGCTTGCCACTCAGCCGCCGTAATACCTAATCCATGAAACCATTCACTTACGGCATACCGGTCTCTTTGCTGCAATACTTCGGTTAAAGCTTGATTGATAAGGGAACTTACCGCTTTCTTATTTGCAAATAGCGCTGTAATTTCCTTAGGTTTTTTGGCAGCCAACATATCGCGGACGGTTTCCTCGATACCCTTTACCTGACTCCCATCGCCGAATAGAAAAACAACCATATCGTCGATATTCAAATCCGCGCTGCCACCGGCTTCCGTCAGGATTGCTAGCGCAGCCTGATATTCGGGATTCGCGAGCATGGCCCTAAGCTCAGACGCCTGAGGATCATACTGAAAGGTCACAGCAACCTTGATCATTCGGAATAGGCTGGTCTTTAGCTGTACAGCATCAACGGATGCTGGCAGCTTTCCGCTTATTTTATTCCATATCGGATCTATGAGAAACTGCATCCCGGTATCATCAAGCCCGGCTATCTCTTCTTGAACAGCATGTATTTTCTGTGCCGATTGAGAGCCTCCCGCTGCAATAGCCTCATGCAGCCTGTTTATACGCTCCAGCAGGAGCGCCGGGATAGCTGGCTCGTCTCCTGTATCAGCAGCCTTCAAAGTTATTTCTTTTTGAAAGAGAATATGCTCCGCTTGTTCGTCCGTGCTGACCGCCTTCGCCTGAATGACAGCAGACACCTCCGGCGTATATGGCGGAATCGTAACGACACCATTAGGCAGCACCGTCACGGCATTGCTGCCTGATACTTTGGACCATGTCAGAAGCTCGGTAGGAAGGGGCTTCCCAAGTGTAGTCAACGCATAAGTATGTCGCAGCCCATCATCGCTAATGATCTCCGTTTCCTGTGTTTCGGAGCGAAAGTAGGCGCTCAGCATGGCACTGGCAGCTGATTCGCTATGTGCAAGCCTATCTTCAAAGCCGCCTATGACGCTTATGATATCCTCTGTTGTCACCCCTCTTTGCTTAAGAGCGCTGCCCAAAGCATAAAAATATGTCGTTCGCTGCCCGTCATCCGATTCGCTTAAGACCGTATCGATTGCCGATCGAAGCAGCTGTTTACGCTTCTCTTCATTATGAAGTAGGGCCATCAAGTCCTGTGGAGATTGTCTTGTAAGAAGTCCCAGCAATTCGCCTTGAACCCCGCCTCGGGCGGCGTCATCACCGAACAGCAGGATCAGAAGCTGCTCAGCGCCGTTGGAGTAAACCGGGATGATGTTATTAAGCAGCAGCTTATAGTCAGCGTTAGTGCGAATGGCATCCAATCGTGCTTCCTGCGGGTCGAAATACAAGCCTGCGGTCTCTTTCAGCAGTTGAAACAGGGCAATTTTCATCTCGTCCGCTAGAGCTGCCGTAAGCTTATTCCAAATGGGATCAAGCAGCTGCAAGTTTGAATTCACATCAAGAGCCGCCCACTCCTCCTGCAAGCTGCGTACATTTGACAAGTCAGAAGGAGGCCCCTCTGCAAGCGTACCGTACAGCTTGCTCATTCTCGCGAAGAAAGGCTCCTCCGGGAAGTCCGCAAATGCATGCGAATGCCTCACCTCTTTCTCGACGATTACCTTATCCGGACCGCCGTATGGATGAAGCAGGTTGACTTGAATAAGCGCTTCTGCGCTGCGTGCAGGGTAAACTAATTCCATGCCCCCTCTAGGAACGACCTTCAGATCAGAGCTTCCCGAACGCTTGGACCAAACCAGTTGAGCAGGCAAAACATAGGCTCCGAATAAACCTAGATCATAATGATAAATACGGCCGTCCGTGACATTGCCATCGTAATGGGCTATACGATAGCTGGTGCTCACATTCGAGCGCATATAGGCGACGGCTATTCCGACAAAAGCATCCGTATCGAGCTGCAGCCTATTCCCAAAACTCTGCAGCATCTCCTGCACGTTCAGAGCGGTCACCCCTAGGTTGCGAAAAACCCTGCTGACCTGATAGTCGTTCGATAAACCAAGCACCTCTTTCATTTCGGAGAAAAGAAGATTGTAAACCTTCTCTCTTTCCTGTGTCAGTGCCATTAACGAAAATGGGTCCATATTATGAATTTCATCTCTGACACTTCCTTCAAGCCCTTTACGGCTGTTGCCGTCACCATACAGAAAAAGTAAAAAATCCTCGAGTGTCAGGCTTGGCTGCCCCGCTGCCGCAGAAATTGCTTGAAGCGCCGCGCGGTAATCGGCATTGCCGCGGATATTTTCCAATTCGCTAGCCTTCGGATCAAATTGGCTGACGATGACCGCTTTTAAAAACTGAAAAAGATCGGCTTTCACTTTTACTTTATCGACATGGGCAGGGAGCTTTAGGAGTAACTTATTCCATACCGGATCAATAAGCGTCTGGTCATTCAAGTCATCCAGCCCATCAAGCTCGTCATGCAGATTGGACACATGCTGGGTATCGGCCGGTTCACCTGCAGCAAGCGCCTCATGGAACTCCCTCCACTTGACCAAGCTAGCTTTAGGCGGCGCTTCGGCGGCGCTCGCAATCCCCAAGCTGCCTCCACGTACTGGCTGATTCCAGCTTCCCAGCGGCAAACCCGTGAACAGCGTGGCGAACAAGCATGAAATGATACCGGATACAACTATTTTGTCTCTTACATTCACTTTCTTCATCCTCCATTTCGATTTACGTTCTATGCATGAGTAAGCATTTATCGACTTCCTCTGAGCTGGGATGATGTATGTGGTAAGCATTATTATATACAAAGTTATTCAGTTTGAATAACTAAATATATTTTATATTCATAAAGAGACCATTGGTATATGCATAGCAAAAAAAGCACCCGATATATAGACGGCTCTTTTTTTGTGCACCTAATATGGGTAGGAGAAATCATCGTATAATCACTTTTGATATATAATTAACGAGTAAGAATATATAAAATTATCGCTATAACACCCAAATGAGCTGGATAAAACGATCTCCAAAACCAGCGCGGAATTCGAATCTTTTCAATCCATTTCAATACATATGGCATGTACAGTATTGCTATGGTTGGAACAATACTAAAAAATTGAATGAGCCAGCCTTTATAGAATAGAAATACTACATTTAATATGAAATGAAATAGCATCATCTTATTATTAGGTGCATAGCGATAAATGAATACCAGCAACATGCCATTCAAACCATAATCAAAATGAAAAAACTCTAAAGTAAAGCCAGCTGCTAATACCGTAAGACTTATATATATTTTCGCTTGGATTTATCAATAATAATCATGCTTAATAAGCAAATCACAAAAGATCCCACAACATTTATCCCTGTTCTTTCATCAAGTCCATACATGTAAGGATACTGTGACAATAAAGCAATAAATAATAAACGAATCACATATTTAGTTCTATTTTGCTGATTAAGTCAAACCAAAGAACCTTTGTATTGGAATTGCATATGATTAAAAAAATTATCATTTTTCTTGGAGGTTTACTATATGAAGGAAAGATTTATTTTACGCATTGGTTTTTTCCTTCTCGCTTATTTGATTGTTTTGTCCATATTCAATACACCGTCAATATCATTCCAAGAAGCCGTTCAAATTGCTCAAAAGGTAACTCCAATATCAGATGGGTATCGTATAAGTCAGATAGGTGGCAGAAATAATTGGTCGTTTCTTTTTAATACTAATCCAGTTTACAGGTTTGATGTGATTACTATTAAAAGCGAATCAGGATTTCAACATCGGAAGTTTAAAGTTGAAATTGATGCGAAAACAAAAGATGTATTGGAAATCAAGGAAATTAACTAAAATAAACTCTTACCACCGCTTCCACTTCTCTCTAGCTGGATTAACAAAATAACACCAACCAGTGGATGGCGGTATTGGCTTTATATAAACAATAACGTAGGCAGCTGATCATCTACCTGTCTGCCGCAGTGTCATTTTTCAATCGTGTCCCTTCGTTTTTCGCTTTCTCAATGTAGCAACAACGAATGTTATTACCAAGATCACAACAAAGGAGATGCTGTAAAGAACAATCTGAGTAACTTGTGCTAGCCCGTCTTTTACAATGGTCCAGAACCACAATGATCCTAACATTAGAATTACCGCATTCATGATGGTGGCTGTTACTAACGAACTTCTGAAGCTTATCAATATCGAAAAGATCATCGAGAGCAATATTGGAACAATTAAACTCACCAAATTTTCATCCAATTTATGTGCACCTACTTGGGATATTATTTTGGATATTGTATCCATGTAGTTTTCGTACTATCCTGCCCAATAGCTTAATGGAACAAGGGCTATCTGTTCCCTGTAACTGCTGTTTATGTTGATCCAACGGTGAGCATACAGAAGGCTTACACTAATTTTATCAACTAGATGTTTTTGTCCTCATATCCCCATCGTTCCAGTAGCCTCTTATTTTCAATAATATCATCCTCAGTTAATCGACCCAATTTCATTTTGGCAAGTAGAATGAGTTCTTTACGATCTGTGTACTCGAAGTCCTTGTAGATCCCCTGATTCTCCTTATGGAATAGATGGATTAGCTCAGTTAGTTCGAAATATGGCAACACCCCTGATTTCCATTCCAAAAAAGACTGATACAAGGGTTCCAGAGCTTGTTCAGTTACAAACCTATGATACTCGTCAATAATCTCACGCTCTTGCTGTCGTTTTTGTTGTTTAGAAGTTAATCTGTTCTCCACGATTTTCCCCTCTTTTTATTGAACTATGGAATGCTTTAATGACTCACTGCCGCTACCAATAGAAAAGCGAAACTAAAAGAACCAACGATAAAGTTCTCGCCGGCGTTCGCCGCGCAACTGAGCATATATTTGGGTGGTTGATGCTCTTTCATGCCCCAACATGCCTTGAATGAAATCTAACGGCGCTCCGTTATCAAGGAGCTGGCAAGCATAGGTATGACGAAAGTGATGCGGGTATGCATTTGCTTCGATCTCTCCCCGATCTGCAAGCCGTTTTAATGCCCACCTTAGCGTTGGAATGGCCCTTCGTTTAACTGGATTTGTATCCGTTACAAATAAGGCTTTACACGAATCCTCTCGACTGGCTAAATACTTCTTCAACCATACTTTACACTCGGTGGTGAAGTAAACCTCCCTCTGCTTTAAACCCTTTCTTTCTGGTTTTTTCTATCGTCATCTTCTAAGTTACTAAGCAGCTTATCAATAACCATGATAAACCTAAGTGATGCACTCGCAGTGAAACCGAAACGAGCAAGTTTTGAATTTCCGTCCCACCCGCATCTCTAAGTCCTTGCATATAGTTTAGAAATAACTCTTCCTTATATTCTGCTATCTTGTTTACTGGAATTCTCTTCTTTAATAACGCATATCCAAACATTCGACCGAGCTCTTCTCCTACACCTGAGATGCTTGCAAACTGCCAATCGTTCGCTATTAATGAATCGCTGCCATTCAATTGCTCTATAAAAATGTTATCCCAGTGGACGTCTTGATGGGCAAATACACGGGGTAGTAATTCTAATGTCTCCATCAAGCTATTTACTCGGTTTCTATTGTTATGATATAGCTCCCATATAGAGCTCTTATCCTTAAAATCATTCAAACAAGTATCCCAAATAATTTTTTGCTCCTCAATGGGTTTGGCATAAGCAGCACAAACCTCTACCCAAGAACGCATCCAAGTGTGGCATAAAAAAGACTCAGTCGGAAGAGGAGTTCCTGTTATGTAAGCGCCATTGTATTTTCCAAGTAAGTAGGTTATTTTACACATGTGCGTGAATGACCAGTCACTTTGGATAGATTCAATAGCTATATCCTGGAGCCAGATCCAGACATTTTCATCAGGATACTCTTCTACTGCATGGCATAATGGCGCCCTAATACCAATAGGCAACTGATTCAGTATCCCTGTATGATAAACCAAAGCTTCGCGTTTCCAGTAATAGTAGTGATCGACTTGATTTCGCATAGAATCGGGTTTTAGTATTTTGAGTATCAGGGCATGATTTTGCTTTCTATCGTTGTCTAGAACTGTACAAGATATCCTATAGACAGAACTTTCTTCCTTGTTTTTTCCAAGCGGGCTGCAATTCCACGATAATAACTGTAAACATTTAGAAGGTACAATTCGCAGTAGTGAGAGATGGGAAAAAATATAAATTTAAAGACGGTAGTGAAGCAGTTTACTTTACAACGAATTCCCCAAAGGCTACTCAAGAAAGATTCAAAGTAAAAGATTAAAGAGAAAGACGATATTCCGTTCCAAAGTGAACGAAATATCGTCTTATTGATTCAATACAATCTTTAACAAATTAAAAGCGTTAGTTTTCCAGTGGTCTCGAACAAAGGTAGGGGACCTTTTTAGTAACGCTATTTTATTGTATGATTGCTTTTGCTACCACTGCAAGGTCTTCGATATCAACCTTACCGTCTTTATTAATATCTGCAAGTTCATTCCAATCAACTTGACCTCGTTCTGTGCCATAAGCCGCTGCAACTATAGCCAAATCTCCAATCGTGATACCATCTTTACCATTAATATTCATGTTGATTTTCTTTCCATTAAACACTTGAATTGCGGATTCTAATGCTGTAATTGCTTGATCTACCTGCTGTTGCGTAGCATTTGGATCGTTTGCCATTGCATTAGCTACATCGATAGCAGACTGTAATGCCGCTTTCGATCCAATCACATACAAGCCATCCTCATTACCTTCAACTGCAGCATCGTATTTCGATTGTGCATTTGCAATCAAATCATTTAAGGCTGATTTTTCTACATTTTTCACAAGTTCAATATCATGGCTCGTTCCTGCCACTTGCAGTTCATGCCCTTGGCCATTTGCAATTCCAATATTGTCAATAGAAATCGTCGTAGTCGTTGGCTGTGCTCCAGATTTAGCTGTGAATTTGAAATCAAGGATATTTTCTTGAACATTCAAACCTTGGTTTCCACCTACACTAGCAATTAGAATCCGAACTTTACCTGGCGCTACTTCCTTTTGGTCAATCACTTTGAATTCGCTTTTCGCAGATGAAACCGACTTAAACTCTACATGCATCGGGTTATACTGAAGCGTTACTTCTTCAGCAAATATTTGCTTAAATTCACTGTTCGTAACACCTGTCAATCCCATTGTCAGATGGAAAGTTTGGTCGTTGCTTACCTTAACAGGTCCTGAAATAACCGATTTCGGTCCTTCTACTTCTTCCACTGATTCAAGTAATACATTGATTTCAGCAGCTGAAGCGTAACCGCCAACCCCTGTTGTTGCTTCAAGTTTCACAAAGGCTGCTTTTGTCGAAGTAAACGAAGCGAATTTCTCTTTACTGTCGTTTGCCCAATTTCCATTTGCAACCTTCGTATAGTTTACTCCGTCTTCACTTACATACACGTTATAAGCTGTAATATTTCCGTTATTGCCCGATTGTCTTGGTAAATAAGCAAATTGATTGATTTGATGTGTTCCGCCAAGATTTAAAACAATTGATTGAGGACTAGGACCCGATTTATCCCACTTTGTATGCCAAAATGATTCCGGGTTGCCATCAATTGCATTCGAAGCTGCATTGTCCTCGCTAACCGTTTCCTGACTTGTCGCTATTGCTGTCATTTGCGACTGAGGAACACTATTGCTCTCTACATTTAGCGTTATCGGACGACTTTGAACAGTTACTCCGCCTATTGTAACTTTTACAGCGACAGTTGCCTTAAACCCAACGCCAAACTCTCCGTTAACTGTAATCTTGTTACTACCTTTAGCAACAGATAATCTTGCATCGCTAAATTGATATTCCACAGTAGCCCCTGATAAATCAGCTAGTTCACCATTATTTAATATTCCTTCTAACGTACCGTCCATCGGTTTGTTCGGCTTAATCGTACTATTATTTAAGATCAGCTTCGCATCTTTCAAGAAAGGATTCAAGTGTACATGGCCATCAGCATCAACATCTACGTAGAAATACTCGTTTGCATTATAGCCGTCGAGTCTGACATTAACATTGATCTTGGCCTTGCCTGCTCCTACAGCTTTAATCACTCCGTCCGTTCCAACGGATGCAACAGCCGTGTTGTCACTTGTAATCGTAATTTTCGCATCAGACAAATCAAGAACATCACCTAGATGCGAATACCCATCTACATCCACCGTTACCGTTTCGTTATCCGTACCGATTTGCGGGTCAAGTTGAATGTTGCCAAGTGCCGATAAATCGCCTGCTGCAAACATTCGTACTTCCATCACATCGATCGGATTACCACCTTGACCTCCACCTGGGAAGGACACTCTTACATAGCGTGCCTGTACTTCGGCTTTGCTTGGATCAATCGGATAGTTATAATACAGACCTTCTTGTTCCCAAGCATATAACGTTTTATCATGTTCCGGAACCGCCAGTGTATTTCTTGCTGTCGGCAGTCCGCCGCCTGATAACGTATTCGTTTCATTACCTGCAGTCCAATTTACACCGTCAGTGCTATACTCAATCTTCATCTTCTTCGGTACGTTGTAGTACGTTACGTTATCCTTATTTGGCATACGGTGATTGAAGAAAATATTTAAGCGGGTAAGGTTTTGCAACTTGCCCAAATCGTACGTTATCGCAGGATTTGTATCACTTGCAGGTGCTGTCCACTTTGCAAGATTACCGCCAGCAGCATCATTGATGATACCGTCAGATAATTTATCAGCATTACTGCTATCACTTGTAACTGTCGGTGTAATGCCAGTTGCGACATTTACATCTGGGATAAGAGTAATATAGTTACGCGTTGATGTAAATGTCTTTCCATCTACAGTGATGTCAGCCCAATAGCTGTACATCGTAGGAGTCTTGATGATATCTGTAAATTGCATCGTGCCATCTACAACAATGAACGGAACTTGATCGACAGGTACTTCCGTTACAATGATTTTACCTGTAGGATTGTTACGGTTACCGTCTACTGTAGCATAGTGGTAGGTGATATTGTCGCCATTCATAATATCAACCGTTCCACCTTTTTCAGTAAAGCCTTGGAATGTCACAGCAAGATCTTTATTCGTTGAAAATTGTCCCCAGAATAAAGCATCTTCTGTAAACAGATTCACACCAACAAGCGGAAGATCAGCCGAAATCGCACCTTCTGACACTTTTACAGGATACGTGTCTGTTTTAACTTGAGCAGCGTTTACACCATCGTCATAGGTTGCTGTCACGGTAATCGTAGCTGTTCCTTCACCAACGGCTGTTACTAAACCTGTTGCTGCGTCTACCGTTGCTACACCTGTTTTGTCGCTTGTGTAGCTAAGTGTAGCAGGAGCAAAAATATTAGTGTAGTTGTTCATATAAGGCTCCGCTTTAAGCTGTAGCTTATCGGTTGTTGCCTGGCTGCTGAACAATTTAACACTTGTCATTTTGTAGTTTCTTGTTTGGTCTTCCGTTGTAATTTTCAAGACGGTGTTGATTGGATCGGCAACAACGCTTGAAGTATCAATCGTAATGTAATATTTCCCTTCTTTTTGCTCAGTTGTGAATGGTAGGGAAGTTCCCTCATTCAGCCATTCCACTTCGCTAACCGGGTAATTGAAGGGACCAATACCGTTCATGGAGTCTTGACCGGTAAATCCTTTCTTACTCGTACCGGAAATCATGTTTTCGATCATATGCATATAGACATACTGGTCACGGGCCATCGCATAACCCCATTCAGGACCTTGGCCGTGCGCGATCGCTTTCTGTGGATCCGTATACCAGCCTGATTTCAAAGTATAATCTAGCGTGTACGGTAGTGTGCCATACATAGACTCACGTAAATCTGGTCCCCCACCAACATTGGACATCCAGTTTGCAATCGAGGTACGCATACCTAGCGCGTTCTGCGACTCAATCGGCACCATTGCGAACACATTGGCGTTATCCAGATTACTACTTAAGTTATCCATACCGCGGGTTCTACCAATGCTCTGGTCATAATTCATTACATAACCGTGACCGTATTGGTTAATAATTTCCTTGGTTAACTGAACCCAGTTATCGCGTTCGTTGCCCTTTGCGTATTGTGCCCACACATCCAGTGCCGTTGTAAATGGGTCATTCCATTCCTCATGGGCGACTTTTTTCGTTTGCTTCAAAATACCATTTCGCCAGCCACCCTCATTATAAGGTTCACTGTGCCAGAATGGACGCTCATGGAGCGTAATATCTTGGTCTCCCGTTTGAGCTTCGGGATTGGTGTCAATGAGAACACGGTCGTTATAGTTACGAGCCGAACTCCACGCCACATCAATAGTAGAGTAGTTCTGTGGAGTGCCATCGACAAACAGATACCATGGGTCGTATCGTTCGATTAAACCTTGGATATCAGTTTCAACAATATCCCTACCTTCATACTGTGAGGAAAGGTACACGCCGAACTTCATACCGTAGCGTTCCACAGCTTCCTTCGCCTGCATCACTCTGTCTTTCACTTGCCAGCTGCCATCGTCAGACTGGAACAATGCGTTGTATTTATACAACTTATTGCTGTCATTTGGGGTTAAGTTAGCATTCGATGACGGCCAGTAATAAATAGTGTTTTGCACGGATTCTGTCGAAAGCATCGTCATTCCCAATTCTTTGGCTGTCTGTGCCCATGCGTCAAAGTTGTAGTTTGGATCGTAAAGATTCGGATAAGTGCCCGTCGTATGTGTAAGCGCCGACATTTTACCTTCAATAAACCAATCTACAGGGTTTTCCTTAACTGTAATCGTATATTGCTTAGTTGTCGAAGCATTTGAACCGTCTGTTACCTTCACTGTAAAAGTATAATCTTGCTGTTTTGATGTGCCTTGAGCACCGTCTGCAACATGACCTGCAATTTGACCGCTAGCTGTCAATGTCAGACCCGGTGGTAACTGACCATCGGAAATTTCCCATATGTAACTTGGATTTCCACCGGCAGCTTGGAATGTAAATGGAGATGCTTGTGGAGCAAGGGATGATGTATTCGGATTACCGTCACTTGTAGCAACCATCCATACATATGGATTTTCATCATAAGCGATTGGCAGTATGTTAGACGGATAATCGTTTGCCGGAATATTTGCATTACGAGCTTCAAATTCATTTTTATTAATAGAAAGACCATCTGTAACGATTGTTAGATCGTTATTTGTTGTGTTTGGACCTGTTACCGAATAAGTAAGACCAGAAATTTCGTTTCCTGAGTTGTCTGAAAGTCTTGAGTAGAAGCCGAGGTAATTCTTGTTCGCTGAAGGATTTTTATGTTGAATTTCAATAAAAAGCTTATTCCAACCTTGTTGTAATTCGATAGAATATTTCGTGCCATCTTTGTTCACACGGGATGGAACTGTAGTTTGTTGCCCGCTAAGAACATCGTTTGCGTATAGTTTGTACACACTCGAACCGGCTACCTGCCACTTTACCGATTGTTTGGTAGGGCTGTAAACATAGGTTGCAGCAACAACCCATTTATCAAGTGTATCTACCCCTTGCTTGACATCAAAATAACCCATTAGATCATTGTAATCATCATAATTACGATTGAAGATACGGTCATCGAAATATTGCCATTTCGAGTCGGCGAAGGACTCGCCTATAACAGGTACAACTTCCTCATTAATTACTGGAGTGGCAAATGGACCTGTAACTGCCCACTGATTAATATAAGGTGCAGTACCATTCGTTTGTGCTGCATCTGCTGTTTCTTCGAATAGAACCGTGCCCGCCACAAGGTTTGTTGCAACAAGCGAAGTTGCAGCAACGATGGATAAGCTTTTACGTAATCTTTTCACTTAATTCTACCTCCTCAAATTGTTTACAACATTAAGTGGTGAATTCTCATGATGTGATTTTCATTCTACAAGGGTTCCCAATTCCCATTACTTTCTCTTTCGACGTCCCCCTTATTTCATTGCGTCAATATTTGAATGACTACCTGATTGTAACAAGCACTAAAAAATCTGAATATACGAAAAAGTACATTTCCCACAAATTTTTCTAAATTAATCTCTTCAAAAAGAACGAAATTCTCTGATTTTCACGAAATTCTCGAAGCATTCCTTAACCTTTCCACACGATGGCAGATATATGGAGAAAAAAGGGCTCTCTACAATAAATATAGAGAGCCCTTTGGGCGACGTCATTTATTGTAAAATTGCATTATTTACTTTGATCGGATATTTCCAAGTCAGATATATCGTCGGTGCAGGATCCCAATTCGGCCAAGAAGATGGTGCGCCGCCTGTATTATGCATTTGCGAGTTCCACTCTGTACTCTTATTGCCGTCAATAGCAAACTTCGCTACCTTCGGATCGGCAGCTATTCCGTCTGGGAAAGGAATAGCGCCAGCTTGCCACATCGAACTAGCATTTACTGTGGCTACTCCAGCCCAATTTCCGTCTATCGGTCTTTCTTCGCATGAAAGATCCGATAGTGACTCTTCATATACTTCCAACTCACTAACCCCTGTAATACTAGGATATGGTAATCTGCCTTTATCAATTTCAACATTCATTTCCACAACATCTTCAAATTTAAATGTGAGATGATAATACTGATTGACATGTCTGTTATCTCCCCACTGCGCAATCGTTACAGCACCAATCTTAGTAGGTATTTCTCACTTAAAATTTAACCAAGGTGCATGGTCATTTTCAGTTACCCACTGATTTTTTATACTGCCGTCAGCAACCAAAGTAGGAGGATTGGATGCAAAAGTCGCTGATGATGCCGTAATTTTCGCAGTTGGCGCTACATTTCTTTTTTCCGGAATGACCGTACCATAGATTTCATCCGCAACTGCTGTATTATAGGGACCCGCTACCAGCCAACTATTAATAAACGGGTCATTTCCTGGTGCCTGTTGTGCATCTGCCTTTGGAGCATTAAGCCCAAAGTGAACATTCCCACAATCATGGATAACGATACGCCAAGTGAAATTACTTTTTTTACATGCTTTTTCAGCTTCATTTTCAATCCCTCTTTTCATTTTTGTAATTGTAAAAAAGGGCAGACTCTAAATTGATATGCTCCCCTTACGGTAGACAGGTGAAATAATAAAACCTGCTACTGTAAGGGGAGCTTTTTCATGTTTAAAGAAAAATACTGTGCTTCGGAGAAACTCGCTATCCTTGAAGAGGTAACAAGTGGAGCAATTGGTTTTATGGCTGCGACGAAGAAATACGGTATTAACAAAACGACTTTGATGAAGTGGCGGCGTCGTTATAAGTTGTATGGTTATGAAGGGCTGACAAGTCGTAAGCATAATCAAGGTTATAGTGCTGAGCTTAAGCTTCAGGCGGTGAAAGATTACCTGGATGGTGGATTATCCAAATACCAGATTATCGATAAATACAAGATTGCTAGTACAACGCAGCTATCCCACTGGATTAAGAAGTATAATAGTCATAGCAGCTTAAAAGCCTATAAAGGGGAAGCAAAAGCTATGACAAAAGGTCGCTCTACGACATATCAAGAACGGATCGATATTGTTCAATATTGCCTGGCACATCAACAGGATTATCAGCAGACGGCACGGCACTTTCAGGTCTCCTACCAACAAGTGTATCAGTGGCTAAAGAAATTCGAAGCTGGCGGTCATGTGGCGTTAAAGGATGACCGAGGACGAAAGAAAGCGCAAGAAGAATTAACGGAGGCCGATCAACAGAAGCTCGAGATGAAGAAGATAGCGTACGAGATGGAGCGGCTTCGAGCGGAAAATGCATTTCTAAAAAAGCTACAGGAATTCCAAAGGAGGCGAAGTTAAGCCAATATCGCCAAGAGAACGTCTATCTTGCCATTCAAGCGCTTCGGGAAGAAGCGTTGTTCAGTGTTCAGCTTCTATGTGAAATTGCAGGTATACCACGCTCAAGCTACTACAAGTGGCTAAATCACAAACCAAGTTCGCGTGAACAGGAGAACGCAGAGTTGACGCATGTCATGATGACCATTTATGAGAAAGTAGAGCGTATCTTTGGCTATCGTCAATTAACGGTGCACATGCGCAGCCAAACGAAAAAAACGATTAATCATAAGCGCGGGTACCGGCTGATGAAGGTAAAGGGAATCCAGTCGGTCATCCGCAGGAAGAAAAAGAAATATGGGTATTCCACTCCGCAGCAAGTGGCCGAGAACCTGTTAAATCGCAAGTTCCAAGCTACAGCACCAAATGAGAAGTGGGTAACTGATGTGACGGAATTCAAATACGGCCATGGTCAGAAAGCGTATTTAAGCGCTATTCTCGATCTTCATGATAAATCCATCGTCTCTTATGTAATGGGGTATTCCAATAACAATCCACTTGTATTCCAGACGTTGAAACTAGCCTTACAAGCTGCTCCAGGAAGCAAGCCTATGCTTCATAGCGACAGGGGATTTCAATACACCTCACTAGACTTCAAAGAGCTCTTGGACGTAAATGAACTGTCTCAGAGTATGTCCCGAGTTGGGCGGTACATTGATAACGGCCCAATGGAATCTTTCTGGGGAACTCTAAAATGTGAGAAGTATTATTTACACACGTACAACACCTATGAGGAGCTCAAGCGAGACATTGAGGCCTATATCCACTTTTACAATAACGAATGATTACAAGCAAAACTAAACGGCCTCAGTCCAATGGAATTCAGGACCAGAGCCGCTTAGTTGATTTATATTATTTCCACTGTCTACTTGACGGGGTGCAGTTCACCTTATTCCAAGCTTCCGAAAGGTCTTTTATTTTTTCGATTGTCTGATAGTTCTCGAATGGTACTGGGGAATCTGGCTTACCCTGAACTCCGCGGAGCCAGCTATACTCTACATCTAAAATGTGAAAAAGTGTGTACAGAATGCTACCCGTCCCACCGTTTCGTTTACGCATTAATTCTCCGATTGGGATTTGCTTGCATAGTTCTAACCATTCATTTCTTACCATCCAGTTATCACGAAACATTTTTATCAAATCGTCCAATCCCACCTTCACTTGTTTACCAAGATTTCGTTTATATCGTTTAACCTTCTCCAACACGTCGTAAGCTCTTTTGGATATTTATTCGAGTAATTTTTGTGCAATCCTGCCCGTTAGCGTAACGAAGGGCCGCCCGCTGGCAGCCCTCATGGTATTGAACTATCGTTTCCAGTTAGTTGAATGGGTAAAAAGTTAATTATTCGCCATCATACTCTTGTCGAGCTGTTCAAGTACAAATGGCCAAGCTTGTTCGTGCTGGCTCTTCGATTCCTCATCTGGAAAACCCGTATGCGTTAGACGTAATCGCGTTCCGTTGTCATTAGATTCAAGTTCAACCGTAACAACCGTCTCAGCTCCCTTTGTTCCCCAGCCCCGATAAGTCTAATTTATTGAATTTCAGGCCTACATCAAAATCATTGTTGCTAACCTGCTAAGATCAGAAATATCGATAACACCATCGCCATTTAAATCGCCATTTTTCACTGATTCCCAATCAGGATCTACTGATGTTTTACCATATGATTGAACTAAGATCGCTAAATCACCGATGCTTACTCTTCCGTCGTTGTTGAAATCACCCGGAATCCCGCCAATTATTTGTAAGCTGTGTGTAGTGCTTTCAATTTCTGTCTCCGCGCCCTCGCCGTTGGCTACAATCAACTGGGATACAGAGAGCGCTGCGATACTCGATTGTGCATCCACTTTCGCCTTGAAACGGAGCTTCATTAAATGTCCGTCCAGGTTATTTGGTATAATTCCAAAATGAACCCCGAGGAAGCGTACTTGTCCGACTTTTTCCTCATGTTCTATAATCGAAAAATGCTCTGCATCCAACAATTCGTAGGCGATGAACTCAAGTTTGTCCGCGTCATATGTCAGAGTCATATCCTGGGCTAAGACGCTTTTTGTTATCCCTTTCATGCCATAAGTCAAATCAAAAGTTTGACCGGCCTGCGCCGTATCTGTGCCTGTGAGAACAATAGACAATACCTCTGGCTGCCCTTGTAGAATCAGTCCTGCGACAATTCTCAGGTCCCCGTCATCTACTTTTCCATCCTGATTGACATCCGCATGAGCGTACATCTCCCAATCCGGGTCAGCCGATGTTTTCCCAACTGCCACTGCTACGATACCTAGATCACCGATGGTAACCTTTCCGTCGCCATTCAAATCACCCCGAATTGATGAGGCCACACTTATGCTGCGAGCTGCTCTATTGATCTGAGAATCATCATCCTCGCCGGTAGATACGACCACGCTTTTCAAGGTGATCGATGCAGCTGCTGTTTTGGAGGACGATTTAGCCTTCCAATGCAAGGCGATGACATCGCCATCTTCGTTAATCGCATACTCCTTTCCCTGGCTGGCCGCAATCAGACGGACAAGCCCAGGCTCCTCCGACTTAGCGACGATCGACAAACCTTCCTTCGATGATTCCGCACCAGTAAATACCAGCAGTTCCGGATCGTAGGTCACGGTCAGATCCTGTGCAAAAACAGGCTTAGATATTCCGCTGATACTGTACATTAATTCCAGCGCTTGATCGGAATCAACCTTACTGTTCCCGTGTAAGAAGCCTTGAACGGCCCCCTTTGCCTGAACGCTTGACAGGTCCGCAAATGGGCTTGTTAATATAGCGATAAACAGTACTAGTGCCAAAAATGTCTTTTTACCTGTACTCCATTGCATGGCATGATCTCCTTCTCCTCATTTATTTGTTCACTTGCTTATAATCGATCAATGCGAGAATTAAGGTTACCGCTTCCGCCCGAGTTGTGTGATCGCCAGGGACAAACTGATTATTCCCTGTTCCCTTGATCAAGCCTGCTTTGACTGCCACCGTCACTGACGGAAGCGCCCAAGTCGGTATTTGACCAGCGTTGATGTACCCCCGGCATTCACGTTGATACCTGACGCTCGCATTACCATGACGGTCATTTCGGCTCGGGTAATCGGATTGTTCGCTCGGAATGTGTTGTCCCCATAGCCTGTTATGACGCCTGATTCTACCGCTTCCGATTTAAACGGTTTTGCCCAATCGGGAACTTATGCCATATCGGCAAAGGAAAGTGTCAAGCTGCCTTTCGATGACAAGGAAAACGCCCTGGATAACATCGTCGTAAACTCTGCACGGGTTACTTAATTTTCAAGACGGAAGGTTGCGTCCAGATAACCATTAATCCATCCAAGACCAGCTGCCTGTTTAATTGTCTCCTTTCCCCAATTACTGGTAATAATTGTATTCTATCAAAGGACAGCCATCATGGCTACCCTTTGATAGTTACTGCTTTAATTCGTATTTGTTAATTTCCGAGAATTTTTCTTGCCACCATCGACAGGTCGACAATATCCACCTTAGGCAGCCTTTTCAGGAGAAAAAGCTTCTCCCCTTTGAACAATTCCGATGATGATTCGTGCTAGTTTTCCTAGCAGTTTAAATACCGATTGTTGCTTTACATCGGTTTCGTTCATTAATGTAATCTGCCCGTTAGTTCAACAATTGGGATGAACGGTATGTTCCAAAAACATTATTTTTTCATTCGACAGTTTGTGACATTTAATACACATCAGTCCTAGTATACTAACCTCATACAACCATCGGAGGAAAATCTATGCCGAATTACTATTTTAATGAAATATGGACTCCCTTGAAATTGATTGGGATCCGTTTTTACCGTGATGACGAAGACCAAGTTTGGATCAAAATGTGGTCTAAGCCAAGACGGCGTCTTAAAAGAAACTAGTTGAGTATTTGATGTAAAGAGACCATTCCGTTAGGTTCAACGAGATGGTCTTTTTCATACTATGTTGTTGCACAGTATGATCCGTTAGCGCAACAAAGGCTGCCAATCATCCGCGGCAGCCTCATGGTGTAATTATTGAACTATCGTACCCGTTAGCTCAATGAAGGTCCGATCTGCCTCACCCTGGGTGTATTCAGATATTCCTCGTTAGTTAAGCAAATCGTGCAGTCAGTTTATGTTGAAAGGCATTGTAGCAACGAGCTTACTTGTTTAACATTCTGATATCGTCATATTCTATTGATAGATCCCGATTGCCTTTTCATAGTAACCGTTGGTGGCTAACTCCATTGCTTAATGCAGCAATTGCCGGCCAGATTCCTTCGTAAATACGCAAATTCCGAGTCGTGTGGGCCCGGCCGTGAAGGATGGCAATATCCGAAAAGACGACTATCCGAATACCTCAAAATGCACGTGCACCTGATCGTGCCAATTTAAATTGCCTGGAGCGCTTCACGAGTCTATTTCTTTTCACAACTGCTGTTGGCTGCCCAAGGGGATCGAACGCAACGTAATAATCTATGTAGACAGCGTCAACATTCGGATCTAAAAACTGTTTGAGCTCTTTGAACTTTACCTGGTCATTCACCTACAGCCAGTCATCTGCATCCAGCCAAAAAATATAATCCTTGGTAGCGATAATTGAAATAAAAAGTTATTCAAAACGAGAACTTTAATGGTATGTTATTACAAGATATAAAAAATTGGTTAGAGGAGGGAATTATGAAAACTTTTTCAAAGAGGCTTTCTTATTTACTCGTTGCAGCCTTATTCATCCTGCTTTGCGTTTCCCCGTTTGCCCATGCAGAGGAGACTGGGGGAACAGGAGAACCAAATGCATCTACATCCATTATCAGAAATGTTAGCCCGCCTGACGGCACATTGCTTACCGAGGGCTTTACACTCATCAAATTTGCTTTAGGTATTCCGCTGGCAGATACGGGCGACATCATCATTATCGTTGATGGTCAGCCCATTGACCCGATTCAAATCGATTACATGCATGGCACGGTGATTACGTATGTCTCCGATTTGAAAGATGGCGCTCATTCCTTATTTATTCGTGTATTGGATCGTGAGATGAATCTATTGCAGGAGTACAATGGAAGCTTCAACGTCCAGCTTTCGATTTGGAAAGACAGCAGCATGAAAGCGGAGAATATCGATGTGACGTCACTTCGTTTAACCTGGACGCCCGCCGCTCAGAGCTTGGGTTATCGAATTTATGGCAATAGCCTGCTCATTGGGTCTGTGGATGGAAACACCACCTCATTGGATGCAACGGGTCTAATGCCAAAAACTGAATACAACTTCAAAGTGGAGGCGCAGCGTTCCGACGGCAGCTGGACGACGGATGGCCCTGTCGCTTCGGCGACAACATTGCCTCAGGATCGGGTAAGCCCGATTATCGAATCTGTGACTCCTGCTGATGGCGACTTATTAACGACGGCTTGGCCGAAAATCACGGCTCATGTGTATGATAAAGATTCCGGCATTAATCCAATCACGACTGGGATCGGAGTAAACAATAAGCTTGTACCGTCCAGCTATGACGAGTCAACCGGGACGCTGACCGCGGTTGCCCCCAGATTGCCAAGCGGCACTCATTCCCTCCTGGTCTATGCTAGAGATATGGACGGGAATGTTGTGCGGCATACCAGCAGTTTTACCGTGGATTATGAGGCGGGAGCACCGTTTCTAGAATGGAGCATCAAGCTTCGTGCCGCTCTTGAAGCAGGCGATCCGGCTGATCGTGAGGATGTACGAAGACTGAGCGCCGAGATTGCCGAACTGGACGAAATCGAAGACTTATCCTTGATTGACCCGATTTGGAACAAAATCAAGTTCAAGCTGCCTGCATCTGTTGATCAGGCCCAGTTGAAAAAGAAGCTGTTTGATATCATGCTGGCGATTGGTTCGCTCCCCTACAATGAGCAAGATACCGGGCTAGTAGAGATCTTGTCGGACCCCGAAGTGATGGTGGCACTGAATACGATTGCGGCGGCAGGCGGCGTAACGAACCTGACAACCGAAGATGTTCTGACGTTTGTTTTCGGGGATGGCAACAATTATAGAGGGATCGAAGGTCAAATCCTTTATTTTGTATCAAGATTGTCCCCGTTGGAACAGTTAGGACTACTAAGCGATAAACAGAAAATGATGGACGTCCTCATGGATGCCATCAATAATCAGCTGTTGCAAACAACCTATTATAAAATCAGCAAGATGCTGAGGAATTTAAACGTTCACACCTATGATGTTCAGCTGACTTTGCAAAATTTCCATCGCAGGCTAGAACATGACGTGCCGGCCATTCAGGCGATGAATATTGCTTATATCCGCTTAAAGGCGCAGGAATCAGTAAAGGTAGGCAATGGCGGCTATCAGCATAATTACAGCTTGAAGGTAGCTTCTTTAGACATTCCGCCTCAAGCGCTCCTATGGAAGAAGGTATCCGGAAGCCCTGATATCCGTGTAACGCCAGACGGGACCGTCTCCATTCCTGAAGGGACGTATAGCGCAACCGCAGTCATTCAAGCAGCGCTCGTCAATCCTTATAGCGGAAATAAAGTTATCTTCGAGAAAGAAGTAATCCTAATGCCTGACAAAGACACGGCCGTCATCCTCCAAAGCATAATGAATGCATTTGAAAGCGAGCTGGGCGAGGTGCAAAGTAAGCTTAACGCCGCGACCACGCACGTAGAGCAGACGCAGTTGATCATGGACATGATGAATACGGGGAAAGAGGCAATCAAGCAGATCAAATCGTTAAGGATATCCAAAGCAGCCATAACAGACGCCACTGAGAGGATCATAAATAATCTTGTACAAACAGCCAGTAGTTTACTGTATCTCTAAGCTGCTGCCCTCCTCTTTCTAAAATGGAATAGCAAAAGACCCCTGATTAGCTTCAGGGGATTTTTCGCTTTGTTTGTATGAATTCGATTTATCTCAACCCAAATTATCCAATAAACTCATACCGTGTTGCCATATTTTCAGCCGAAATGTCCCCTGCCGTTTTATCCCGGTAGCCTCTTCTCGTGATTGTTAAGCTATAGTGTCCCGTTAGTTTAATCTATATCATCAATTTTCTCTCCTTCTTCATCTATCTGAACGGTCCCTCCTCCGAATTGCCACCCTTTACTTTCGATGAACTTGATAAATGCATCCAGGAATTTGTCATGCCCTAAATCTCCATCATCAGCATAAACACAGCCTTGAATTCGAACACCTAATGGCTTTTTCATCAATTCATCCCCCTTCTTTATTGTTAATTTGCAATCAACTCTCGTTGCTCGTTAGCTTAACTCAATACGCTTTTGTAGCTGAGAGAAGGTAACCCTCAGCTTCAAAGTAACGGAGGACTTTCTCAATATCAGCACTTTCGTAGCTTCTAACGATGATCATGTGTGGAATATGGAATCCTGGTGGGTCAATGTTCGGGCGTGAAAGGTTATTATGCAATCTTTCAGGTGTATATAAAATGCTCTACCGTTTGCTGCCGTCTTCAAAAGTTAAGGTGATCTCTATCCAGTTCCACTCGCCAGCAGAACCTTTAACCTCATCATCATATTTCCAGTTAAGTAATTTCACTTCATGCCCCCATTTTATTTCCGATGAAATAGCTCGATGAGCAGAGCAACGTAGCGCTTGCCCGTTAGCTCAATAACTCCCACTCACTTTTTTAGTAATTTTCGAATGACAAATGGGAAGAATAACCTCAAAACTTTCTGTGGAGGGCTAATGTTAAAATTCATTTTAGCCGCCTGTATATTGTTATTCAGTCAAACTACCCACGTATCGGCAACACCAAACGAAGACGAAGCTGTATGTAATGCAGTTATCGCAAGACTTCTAAGTCCGCAAATACAGGCCGAAGTAAAAAGATATTATGAAAAGATATTTGTTCATCCGCCGACTTACGCACCGTTTTATGGAACGCAAGTAACGTGTGAAGCAGCTTCAACGAACAAAACAACTTACTCCGTAACCGTCGTAGTCATGCCATTTGTCGGTGCTCATGTTTCCGTAGGTGTTGATGAGATTAAATTTCTTGTCGGTTTGAACGGTGAAGTCACGACCGTTAGCTACAAGCACGTCGAGGATCACAAGTTACCACCCCATTTACAGGACCTGTACCGTTAGTTGAAAAAGCAATTCCTTTTTCTGTATGTCTTTCCCCCACCAATCTACCCTTTAGCTTAATGAGGCTGCCGATTGATTTCGCGGCAGCTTCACTTTGTAGTTAATTGAACTAACGTTTCCCGTTAGTTGAACGAACAATTTCATTTATCTTTTCATTGAAAACTTTATTATAGAATTCACATTTCTCTGGAAGTCGATTTCTTAAGTAATCCCAAAACCATTTTTCATCAAATTCATCTGGTCTGTTAACAATCAAATCAGGTAAGTTATGAAAAACATCGGCAATATTGTTTATTTCAATCACATTATTCTTAGCCTGGACCCAAGATGCAGGATTCCACCATTTAATACGATGAGTATAAGAAGCGCTCCGAATATCTAGAAGAACACAATACAATAAATATACGTAGGCTCTTTCTTTGAAAGTCTCCGTCTTCAATCACTCCCCAACCGCGCGGCGACAGCTCCCTAGTTGTTGTGCTATCGTTTCCCGTTAGCGTAACGATTATCTATCAGGTACTTGTATAGTACGCTCTTCTAATGAGCCATCTGTAATCATTGCACTTTTGTATCTTAGAGTCCATACCGCTGATTTTTCATCATAATTCAATTCTTTGACAACAAGGATGTTAACACTTGAAATGTCTTTATTTGTAAGTGCTTTACGTATTATTTCGTCAGGAGAAAGTATTGCTTTTTCAGGTTTTTTTATTTCGGCAATCGTGACCTTCGCCGCCTTTCCCTGACCAGGGTAAGAAGTTGCCAATTCACCCTCAAACCATACATGAACGATTTCTCCTACTTTTACATCTGAAGGGATGTTTGAAACCCATACTGCGTCGTAGAACTCTTTCCTTGTTTGGTTTATTTCTTTACTGATGGAACTAACTACTAATGCTCTTTGATTTTCAATCTTCGTAACATAGCCAATAAATTCAGGTGAACTGGATTTATTAGTTTCGGATAAAGAGGGTTGCTGTGATTCAATTTTGGCGTTACAAGCACTAAGAAAAAGTGATGTAAACAAAAGGAATAACATAAAAACCTGTTTCATTTGGCAACCTCCTTGCTTTTTTACACAATCGACGTTGTAATCATTTGATATGTTGCTAGTGGTTAGCACTATCCTGCCCGTTAGTTTAATAAAAAGAGCAGGCTATCGTAGCGTCTGCTCCAAGGTGTGTTATTCAACTATCGTTTTCCGATAACGTCATATTTGCGAACTTCGCAAACACTTCAATATTTTACATATTCGTGAATCGAGTCGAGTAGAATGCAGGTCTACCATTTTGTAAGTTTGACCTGCAAGCCCTCACAGATCCGTACGTGCCCAATTAAGGCATACGGCTCTTCAAATCATCTTACTGAACAACGGCCTTAGCCTTGCGTTTCCCATAGATATTCACATAAATGCGAGGTTCCGGTAATGGGTTTCGTTTTAGGAATTGGTTGAAGCTCTCCCAATTGAAGCTTTGTTTCTGGCTTCTGCGATTTAACCATTTCATCAGCGCCTTTTCTATCTCTCTCTTGAATTTGACTAGATTCGGGTGATTATCCGTGATTCCATAATATCGGTAATGTCCGGTTAATTTCTTGCGAATCGTTGTCATCAAGATTTCCAGCTTTTCATGGCGATGCTGCTTCATCCAAGTCCCGAACGTCTTAACTTTATTCTTGTATTTCTTTGCGCTTGTTTTGCGCTTTACCCGGAAGGATGTCCTCTTGGCATTCTTGCTGCAATAATGAGTAAAACCTAGGAAGTCAAAAGTCGATGGTCTTCTTCCACCATTCCTCTTGTACCAATCTTCCGCATAGCTTCCAAAACGAATAATCTTCGTTTTCTCTTCCGCAATGCTCAGGTTGAACTCTTTTAACCGCTGGATCAGTGACTCATAGAACTCTTTCGCATCTGTCTCGTATTGAAAGCAGCAAACAAAATCATCAGCGTATCGCACCATGAATGCTTTCCCGCGGCTCTGCCTCTTTATCCTTTTCTCGAACCATAAATCGAGCACGTAGTGGAGATAAATGTTTGCGAGCAGTGGGGAAATAATCGATCCCTGCGGAGTTCCTTCCTCCGTCGGCTCTAGGCGCCCCTCTTCTTGAACTCCTGCTTTTAACATTCTGCGAATGAGGTGGAGGATATTCGGATCTCCGATGCGAAGTGTCAGAAACTTTAACAGCCACTCGTGATCTACGTGATTGAAGAAACCGGAGATGTCCGCATCCACGATGAATTGGATCGATTGTTTGTCAATGATCTGGTCCAACTGGATTAAGGCTCCATGACAACTTCGTTGCGGGCGAAACCCGTAGGAGCAGTCTAAGAAGTCTTGCTCATAGATCTGCTGCAGCAACTTATTTAACGCCGATTGCACGATTTTATCTTCATATGCCGCGATACCTAACGGTCGTTTGCTTTTCTCATCCTTTGGGATGTACGTTCGGCGCGCCGGTTGCGGTCGATATCCCTTCCGCTTGAGCCGCACTACCAGATCCTCGAGGTTTTCCTCCAGCTGCCCGGCATACTTCGCCTTGGTCACTTGATCCACCCCGGTGGCTTTGTTTGGATCCAGTTCTTCATGGCACTGTCTCAACAGTTCCTTATTCAGCAAGTGGTACATTGATGTGAATTGTTCATTGGGTTTTCTTTTCGCAATTTCAGCTATTCTTGCTAATTTTGTTTCCATGTGTTCGCCTACCCCTGTGTGTAGTTCATGTTTCCTTAGCCAGAGTGATAATTTGTAACTCCCTTCCAGTCACCCTTCGGGCAACTGTACTATGAAGTTATCCGACTTCCTATCGTGTCATCTGAACATCCTACCTTTCCGGGTTGTTTGTTCATACTGCGGTTCCTTTCCTAACAAGTACTCGTCTGCCACAGAACCGATAGGATCTCTCAAGATCCCATGTCATCATTGTCTAGCATGCCCTGCTCTCTGACCCCGGGAAAGGGATAAGCACCTCGCCTGTTGCGCTGCTTATCCTGTAGTCTTCCGAGAGTTTAAAATCCGTCGACCTTCCCATTTTTGCAGTTCTTTCGAGGCTCAATCACACGGCCTACTAGCTGACTGTCTACGCTTAAACCGTAAGGTTACCCTTAAAGCTCCAAGACTCGCTATTGGTGACTTGGCTAGAGTCTTTCCAAGCAGGATTTCCACCTGCTAAATGACATGACTTAACTTGACGCACTTAAACTAAACTGCCCGTTAGCTTAACAAGGCAAGTGAACTTTTTAGTGCTAGAAAAATTGTTACATAAAAATGCTCATAACGTAACAACATAAACATGAGGTGGTGAAGATGTCAAAATTATGCAAGGGTTATGTTATTAAAGTATTTATATTAATCGTTTTCTCAGTTTACTTAACTCCTTCTTATGCTCAAGGATTACAGAATCCCCAAATAAATGACTGCCAAGAGGTAAAAAAGCGGGCTAAAGAGTTGGAGAAGCGTTTGACTCAGCTTGAGCCTCCTTATCCGACTACAATCGTTAAAGCACCAGAGCAAGTTGAAGCCGATAAAAGTTATCCAATTGACACTCTTTCTATTCCTGCGGTAATGGATAAAGGAACAAGAATTCGCTTCAATATAATTAAAAATGAACCTAATTATGAAAGACCCATATATAAGGAACAATGGCATAGCACATATTGGGGAGGAAGATGGAGTTATGTGCCTGAGCGAATACATTACGCACTCCATCGGCTATTCACAACTTATGATATTGGAATTTCAGGCGAGTTAAATTTCAAACAAAACATTGGCATTGATTTCCCTATGTTTCAGAATAAAACTGACCTTGATTTGTATATTGTAGCTTTTCAAATAGCGGTTACAGATGTTTATACTAAGGGGAACCAAATAATTGTAGTGGGCAATCCTAAACGAAATGGTGTACAAGTTTTAACCATTAAAACTGGTGATTTACATCCTTCTGATTTAAAGAAATTATTACTTGTGCAATTAGCAACTCCAAACGGTGATGAACTTGATTATTCACTTATTGTTTACGAGCCACCAGATTTTTGGCTAAAACAAATACAAAAAGCAAAAGAACGAAAACGTTAAATGTACTTTTTACTAACACCTTTTGAATGGGCTGTAAATGTAACTAAACTGCCATTTAGTTCAATAGAAAAGAGGAGCTACTACAAAGGAAGCTCCTCCACTATCGTTACCCGTTAGCGTAACAGATGTATTCGAATCGTACGCTCGTTGTATCTCTCTTTTTATCTTGGAAACTGAATTTTTTAAAAAATCGTATCAATCAACCATAAACCTGTTGCGGCAATAAAAACTGAGTACACAAAAACACTGGCGTCGGTAAGAGAAAACAAATACAAAATAATCACTGCAAATATTAGATGTGAGGCTAACCCCATGAGCATGCCCAGCATTGTTTTTATTACCTTCATTTTTAAGATAATCATGTCTGTAATTAATGAACACGGTACTCCTATTATTAAGCAACCGATGAATGAGTACATAAAATAGATGGAAAACGGGGCATAAGCATGAAATAGCACAAGAATCAACGAAAGAATTACTGCTGTGATTATACTAGAAATTATTTTCCTACCAATATCAAATTTCGTTAAAATTATAACACCACCCTTTTTCACTTGAATGATAAATATAACTCGGTTACATCCAGTTACAAGGATTATAACCCTACTCCCTTCAAATTAAATAGTTCTAACAATTATAGTCCCCCTTCTATTCCACGCTCTACTGCCCGTTAGCTTAATAAAGAAATGGAGCAGCTGCCTCAGCAAACTACTCCTTGTTTGTTTAACTATCGTTACCCGTTAGCTTAACAAGTGATGTAGCTAAACGAGAAACCTTTGCTTTTTCAAAGTCTAATTTTCAAGTAGGTTGTTGCTGAAATTGTATTTCGCAGTTTCAAGCATATCTATAGGTGTCTAATAAAGTACCATCATATTTTTTGCTTCACCAAGTGGTAAAATTCACTTTTTCTTTTCAAGCAATTCTCTTACTATCCTGATCTCAAGCTTAATATCACTTATCTCTTTTCTTAATTCTTTACTTAGGTTAGACCTATCAATCGAGTATTTAATAATACTAGTTAAAATTAGGAAGACAATTCCCAGCATTACTAAAATCCAAACAACCCCCATTGGATTAAACATGCTCATATACATTCTCCTTTTGATTCATTTAGTTTTGTTAAACATAACTGCCCGTTAGCTCAACGAGGCTGCCGTTACATACCGGCAGCCTCGTCTTGGTGTTTATTTAACTATAGTTTCCCGTTACTTCAATGGAGTCCATGATGAATAATTTGATATCGAATTACCTCATTACCGAAGGTAAACCAAATTAGTAAAAGCCAGACTACAATACCTATTATCAAACTAAACAATTCAAAAAAACGGCTTTCCTTTTTCAACAATGGATACAGTACGATTAATAATGCTCCGAGTCCCAGAGTGAGTACAACAGTTAGCTGAGCTGCTAAAGTTTCGAAAACTAACGAATTCTCCCCTTCCCCTGCGAAACCAATTTCAACACAAAAACAGGAAAAAATAGGGTGTATTCAAAAACACTGCATAGAATCATTTTGTTCAACTATGCTGCTCGTTAGCTTAATATAGCACCTTCAGTCTAATACTTTATTTCTTTAATCGTATCATGATAAATAGGTGTTTAAAAACAAGCATGTTATTCAACATGCATGATCCTGTTCCGTGCAGGCAAGTCTGCTTCTAGTAGTTCAAACCCATGTTTGTGAGCATAGCAGCGAATTGCTACAGTTCGAGCCTCTCCAATAATGATAGCTTTTAATGAATGGTGTTTTGCGTAAATGATTAATCTCTCTAGAACTTTAGATCCAACACCACTTTGAGTGTTTGCGACCTTGATTTTCGCGATTGTCACGCTAGAACGGGTAATCTGGAGGTAAAGCTCTGCCTTCTCTTGAACTCCTCCAATTTGTATCCGTTCGCCATCGAAAGAATAGGATAATCGCTTCCTTGCATCCAGTTATAGAATCTGAACAATCTCGAGAAACTCTAAAATTTGTATGCCTTCTGACCGATAACTATGGAAGAAAGTAAATATCAGTTCAGATATTTTTTTCATACATTACCTGTCTTTATGATTTTAGCTTCAAAATCATTTCTTACGGTCTCGTTAATTTTCTTTTTTAGATGATTAGGCAGATGATTATAGCAGTACTTCATCTTTTCACGGTTCAAGTTAGGCACTTGACCGAGTAATTCCCACTCAGATGAGGTTATATGTATCCCACATTTGATGCATTGGTGAGTCATTTTAGCTAAGGATTGAACAGGCACTCCACCCGATTCAGTGCTTGGAAGCGGGCCCCCTTCTATCAAGTGCTTAAGTGCAGGGTTGCCAGCCCAATCTTTTAACTTATGTGGTGCTAGGTCTCTCCAGCCCATTTGGTAGCTGTCCATGGCTTCTAGAAATGCTTCATTAACTGCCTTATCAACAGCGGAAGCAATTTTGTGTGGTTCTTTTGATGGATCACCATCGATTGTTGAGAACCCATAACCATCTCGAAAATGAGGCTCTATGGTTATACGTACAATGGCTTTAACATATCTGCAGGGTGCATTTATTTCAAGATCTTTGATTTCACGGCTCCATTGACTGTTTGTCACGGATTCGAGTCGATCGGTGTACACCTGATTAGGAATATACGGTCTATGGTTATCCGAACGGAATTGAACGGTACCTTCAGGAAACCTTTCTTTAAGTTCAGTAACAATTTGGCGATACCTTTCATCCATCGTGCTTCCCCCTCTTTAATCGGCGTGTTTTTTAATCAGTTTGTCAAAGGCTTTGTATACGTTGAGTGCTAGTTCTACACGTTCTGGAAGATCGCGCAGTAGCTGCTGAAAGTACTCAATACCTGAATCCGTAACCTCATAATATCGGTTATACCGATTATCGCTGTCCCACCGGCTGGTAGCATGTCCTTTTTCAGCTAGATTCTTAAGTCGCTGCGCCAGATAAGAATCATTGACGCCAACGCCTCCGAGCTCCTCTATGATCACTTGATAGATTTGTTTTCCGTAACGCCGGCCCTTCTGCAGTTCAGTAAGTACAATGAAGTCGATAACCTGCTGTACCCTTACAATATGGCCAAGTGACATTTCTTTTTCTATGGGTTCTTGATTTCGCATTTTCTAACCACTCCTTCTCAATACAACGTTCTAGCCACAAGCCTATAAAGGCTGTATAGTATCCTGTAGCATCCCGCTCCCATCCACAATCAAAGAGGGAGGTATACCCTAATCATACCACAAACCACGTGAAAACAATATACGTGACAGCACGCAAGCCGCCTCTCGCTTCCCACCATACCCCTCTTTATCTCGTATCTAATCCTTTTCTACCACTCCCTTCTGCTCCACGTACCTAGATACGAATCTAGTTGCAGATTTCTTATCTTCTACTCTATTCGTATCTATTCTTTTGCTCTCCTCGGACCAAGTAGCAAGCAACAAGTCTTCCACTAAATCCGGATCAAGTAACAAGTTTTGTTTGTGGGGCGGGTTGGCCGCGCGCTGCGCGAAAACCGGGTCTGAAAGGTATTTGCCTTACTTCGAATGAATAGTCAACAATTATATGTGCTAGATACCGAATTTGTTGAAGGATAGGACAAGGGATTCATGAAAAGGAACTACATACGAATCACGCTGCAGATGACCTAACTGAATATAAATTCGAAGAAGCGGGATTACGGATTGGATCAACGGAGGCTGCCAGAAGTAGATATCGATGGAGGTTTCTGGGGCGAAGCGGGCAATCAACCGGAAAAAAGAAATGATAAAGACGGAAACGTAGCAGGCAGCACGAAGTAACTAACTGCTGGGTGAAACGCTTTTTAATTCGTGCAAACACGTATATGGTTATCACGTGTTTGATGTGGTTTTTACTCTTGTTCAAACGATAAATTGTGTCGTAATGTCGTACCGAGTTGTTGCTATTCTGCGGCTCGTTCATTTGTGAATCTGCTACCTCTGAAGTGCTAATACAGCCTTATCTTACCGTTATTCTTTAAACTAACTTTACTTAATTAATCTGTGAGCGGCACATGTTGTTTTTCCCTATCAATATACCACTATTCATATAGTATAAAAATTCCCGTTCAACACTTGCTGAAAGAGATGGGCTATAGAGGTATTCAAGCAGAAAGAGGTGCCTATATATGTCGATCGCAAAACATGTTAAACAAATGGTCGTAAAGGGTGTAGTATTCACTAAGAGGGTAGCGGAGCACAAACATTTCAAAAAAATTAAGAGTTATTCTTCAATTCTATGGTGGTTGTATCGAATTCTTAAGTATATATTGAATTTATAAAAAATTCATTTAGTCGTTCAAGGGAAATAAAGTACTAATCTGTCCCCGTAAATAGAAACAGCGGCAGCCATGGACAAGAAAATGTCCTAGACTACCGCTGTTTCGCTACTTAATAGCTTAGTGCAAAGATCGATTAAATTTCCTATCCTAATTGTAACTGCTGCTGTGCATTTCTCTGTTCTTCAAAAAACTTAAATGCTTCTTTTGCACGTTGATGATATACATCATTAATATCTAGTGGTCTAAGATTATTGAGCTCCCTCATTTGAGCTGTACGATCAATCTCTTCATAAAGACTCTTTAACATCATTCTTACGCTCTCATGCTCGGATTTAATTCCTTCTTTTATGCACTGGTCGTAGAAAAATACTTGTTTACTAATCCGTTTATTCAAATGGGTAATCGCAGTCTTTTGGTCAGTCTCATCTTCCGGATCATAAGCCCTTTTCGTATCTGCATAGTTTTCCTCAATGGCCCGAACAATGTATCCTGCTAGATTACTAACATCCATGTTTCTTTTTTTAGCGTAAACATATTTTACATTTTCACGTATATGCGGCTCGCCAAATTTCTTCACAAGATCCTTTGCCGTCTTCTTATTAATTTCGAAGCGAGCAAGCATTTCGATGGTGTCTTCTTTATCTATATATTCAGCATCATTAAGGGCTTCGCGCCCTCCCCGATGATTTGGATAGATGTGAAAGACGATGCCAACCACTTTAGGACCATTTTTAATTTCTTCGAAAGTAAATTTGATATCTGTCTTAGCTTCAAGCTCTACCTGGGCAGCGAGTAATATTCGGTTTTTAAGATGGCTGTACATTTTGTACTTACCTTCTTCTAGCTCCAACTTCTCCCTCAACTGCTCCATTGTAAAACGGCGTTTCCCGATCGGCAGATATTGTTTAAGCAGCTTGTACAGCTTTGAGGAGTAAAAACTCTTCAGATACAGTACATTCCATAATTTAAACTTAGTAAAATTCTGCTGCAGCTGTAACAGATACGGACGTAACATTTCTGAAAATTCCAACTCAATAAGACCACGTCCATGATAATACCTTGCAGCTGCCAACCAGTGAGCCGATAACGTCGAGTTCATGCTTTTCTCTTCAATGATAACTTTCTTATCCTGAAGTCCCTCTATGATGTCTCTCACACGTTTATAAAAATTTTTCTCAGTCAGATCAAGCTTTTCAGCGATGTCCGCCACTTTAAAAATATGTGTTTTAAATTTCGTATCATCTGGGTGGATCCTTGAAGCCAATATGTAAATTAAACGTTCTTCATATAGTGTTAAATTGGTCCTGGCTTCGATTAATGCATTTGATTCAGACACAATGTAATGGTCTGATATAGCGTCGAGTTGAAAGTTAAACTCCATTTGCTTGTCCTCACTCATTACATCATCTCCTTCTTCTTCTATATATAATGATTGTATTGCACCCTGCGCTCTTTATCCACTCCCTTTTATGTGGCATTTTTTAGTAGTATAAACCTACGCTTTGCATAGCACGCGGCTACAAGTGCCACATCTACGGGAGTAAAATATGCGGTTTGAGCTTTAAAACATCGTTATTTTATTAAATGCCACACAAAAGGGAGTATTTTTGCCTGCATAATCGGTTGTTTTATACGATTCACTCCTCTTTATGTGGCACTTAGGCTAAAGAATTCGCTAAATGCCACACAAAAGGGAGTATTAACTGCTATTATCCACAAGTAGCATCTTTATAACACTAACCTTTACAGATATTAGGCGAGATGGCGCTTTTCCCACTACTAATGCCACATCTACGGGAGTAAACTGTATAAATAGTATGCACCTCATCGACAAATTTCCAACATTTAGAGTTAAACTGCCACACAAAAGGGAGTATTATGACGATATATCCCCAATTTTCTTATCTTCAGCACCACTAATAAATAGTTTACTCCCGTGCATGTGGCAGTTTAACTCCTTTCTTTGTGGCATTAGGCTCCCTTCCCTGTGGCAGCACGTTACCCTTCCCTGTGGCAGTTTACTCCTGTTAATGTGGCACTCTACTCCCTTAGGTGTGGCAATAACCACTAATGATCCTATGAATCTAGTAGGTTCTGCGCTTTCTAAAACAATAAACATATATAAACATAAGAACATTAAACCAATAAAAATATATATATAAATCATACGTACAAAAAAAACCTTAAGAATACCCTTAAGGTTATATATGATGATATTCTTTTCTATAGTACTAATGTTCACAATAAACTATAAAAGTTCCTAACTCTTATTATTAATCAATTACGATCGACTCATAATTTAACAGTTTTTTATAATGCTCGCTATTCAATATTATTTCAATGTTTCTGTTACTATCTACAGAATGATCCTCTGATACTTTATTTTCAAAGTTTGTCATCCTCACTACTTCATATAATTTTAAAATTGCTGCCTCATCAATTTTAAAATTATATGATTTCGCAAATTGAATATTATCAACTGTTATATTTTCATTTGTAACAAATGAAAATATAAATCCGTCATTAACACGCTTTAAATGTAATAACTCCCCTGGTGTCATAACGGATTCTATTTTAGTCTCCTTAATGCTACAACTTGTAAGTAGAACTATGAAAAATGTTACAAATAACATCAACAACCAATCTTTTTTCAAACTAAAGCTCCCTTCAACTATCTGTATATGTAATCTCTAAATTCAAGCAAATTTCTACGATTCCAAACCAGTCTTCCAATCCTGGCCAACTAGTACTTTACCTTATAACCATTCGGATTTAACAAAAATCTTTTTCGATGGCACTTATCGATCCATAACTTCCATCGTTAACTTGTGGAATTAATTCAAATACAGTACATACAGCATTACTCCAATCATCGTACACATTCAGACGTTTTACCTTTTCTTCAAGTAATTGAAGAGCTTCTGTGAAGTTTGAAACTTGTACAATGGGTAACCATTTCCCTTCACTCTTAAAATAAAAAAGTGATAAAGGGTCAGAGTTTCGTCGAACTGCGTAACACAATATTCAAAGCTACTTCACAGTAGAAGCACCATTCATTTAAGTGGCATACGCATGCACTGCTCAAATCGTTATCCTCCCATGTATTTCTGTATTCAATCTGGGCTACCGTCAGTACAGTACAAACGTCCAATCCCGATGCGTCATCCGAACATAATCTACATAGTACTTTTATTGGGAGGTGAATGTTTGATGGGTAACGGAATTGGTTCTATTCTGGTATTATTCATTTTGTTGGTGATTATAGTGTGCAGTACTGGTATCTTTAACGGCAATAACGTCGGTGGCGTCAGCAACGGTAAATGCTACTAAATAAAAATTGTGCAGACTGTCAAGAACTCATTTAAATAGAATCATCTTAAAAAGGCCCATTATATGGGTCTTTTGGGTTTCAATAACCTTACACATGCTCTTCCGTATTCAATACTTAACACATGAATTAGACAGATGAATATTTGTTTTTGGGATGGGTAACCATATACTCGTTCTAAAATAAAAATACGAGGAGTAAATGAAAAATGAAAAAGTTATGCTCGTTTCTAATCGCTTTTTCAATCCTGTCGTCTGCAATGTCTATTCCTGTATTTGCAGAGAAATCAGAGAAAACTAATCAATCGGATAATATGACTTTGGACAACAACCGAATGATTAACAACGGAACAGATATGAACACTAACAATTACAGAACTAATGCCGCAACTGATGATAATGACATGGATTGGGGCTGGTTAGGTTTACTTGGGTTGGCAGGCCTAATTGGGTTAAAAAGTCGCGACCGGGAACGTACTTAATCAAAAAACTGTTAAAAACGAAATAAGGAGTGAATTAATTGGGAATTTTAAGTGGTAATCCTAAAGACGAACCAATGCACTATGGAGAGATTTTTAGTGTATGGCAAGCTTCCGCTGTAGCTAAAGGCGCCGTATCTTGCTACCAAGCATACTTAAATCATTCCGGTGACAAAGAATTAAAAAAGATACTTGAAGCTCTAATTGATCAAGCTAAGTTGGAGATAAAAGAATGTGATACTTTGCTTACCGATAACGGCATCGCTTCTGCGCCTTTAATGCCTGAAAGGCCACCAGTAAAACTCGAAGATATTCCAGTAGGTGCAAGATTTACTGACCCTGAAATAGCAGCTAAAATTGCATGTGACACATCACTAGGAATTGTTGCTTGCAGCCAAGTTATGGGCCTATCAGTTAGAGAGGATATTGGTGCTTTGTTTGCTAAATACCACCTCACTAATACAGCATTAGGCTTAAAAATACTCCAGTTGAGCAAGGAAAAGGGTTGGCTTATCCCACCACCACTTCAAGTAAAGCGACCTGAGACTGTTAACGCATAATTATTAAATTAATCCTGCCCCTTGGGCAGGATTTTATTTCCTCCTTTGTTTATGTCTCAATATGGGTCTACTATGCAATTTCCATATCCATTTTGATACTTGATTGATAAACCACCTTACAAAAGGAAGTCCTATTAATAACCAAAAATAATCGGTATACCTATAATCAACCTATTCATTTTGATAGCTAGCAATTTTACTTATTAACTGCACTAAACATTAAAGATGCAAACGTAATTGCTGCAATTAATAAAATAAATAAAAGGACATAATTCTTTCATTTTGTTCGAAAAATGTAAGAAATAAAATCGCGAAACTCGGGCATTCACGCTTCCCCTGTTAAGCGTGTCGTACAATTCTCCACGGGACAAGGTGACTGAAGTACCTTGGTTCATACTGCCAAAATATACGGTAACTTGTCACGGAGTAAGAGATAATTTTTTATAATCCCAAGATCAACCTCTTCGCTCTTAAGCGAGTCTACAATCTGCTTGAAACTAGATGCAGTGATTATCCCGCTTACAAACGACTCCTGATTGTTAATAGCTACATCAGAGATATAGCGATAAATTCGGTGTCGATCCGACGTCAGAAATCCGAGTTTTCCATCGTGATTAATGATGTTAATTCCCGTTAGTACAGGTAATTTTTCATCACCTAAAGCGAAACGCGAAGCAACAGCTCCCTTACGCAACACTTCTATCGGGATTTTGATCATTTCGGACTGTTCTAGCTTAGGCAACTGAGGATACTCCTCCGAATTCAGTACTTTGAGATTCGCTTTACCTCTTGTTGCATAGCTGATTTGATTTTTCCTCGAATTTTTTTCTTCAACATGCATCATTATTCCTTCCAGTTTTTGGACGAAAAAAAGTCACGGAGAATTAAAATAAAACCTACCTATGGCATGTTTTATTAATTCTCCGTGGCTAATCAAGCGCCTATTTTTATTGTCTGTATCCAGACATGCTCCCTCACTAGCCGAATAGATGACGGCAGTGAGAATTTGAAAGTGTTTCGTAATAATTCTATTATAGAAGATTTTTACAGGTTCTTTCAAATATTGAATAGGTAGCTCAATACCAAAACACTATTCATCATTAAGACCACTCGTAGCGAATAGCGAATTAATGATTTACTGTGTGTAGCCCATGTAGTTTATCGCTCCACTTCCCCCAGTTATCTAAGAGCATGACGGGACCATAGGTGGTAGCACCAGATAGACTCATATACAGTAACCACGTCTCTCCATCTTTTTCCCCGCGGTAATCTAGCGGTTGAGTGAGGTAATGGGAACGAATCATAATTGGCCGTACACTAACATCAATTTGTTTGTCTTCATGCTCTTTGTTTTCCTTTTTAGTTGCTTCAATTCCATAAAACACGTCCATGATTTGATTCGTTTTATTATTAATCAAACAGTAATTATACATTATCTAATGCCCCTCTCTTTTTTTATAGCGCCAGCTTCAAGCAGATTCTTACTGTTTGATTTCGTAAGAAATTAAAGCAATATATCGGATCATTCTTTCTTCTTCGGTAAGTGGCTATAGTAAAGCTACTTCACGAAGTAGACGAATGTAGTCTCCTAGCAAGACTTCACCATCAAAAGAATAAGACGAAACGTCAACTTCTTCAAATTGATCATTAATAGGGACTTTAACGATTTTTGCATATCCATCTTCTGTCATCAATTCATGCTCACCGCAGGTTCTCTGCTCAGATAAATAGCTATAGATTTCTTTTTCTACGGTATTTACAAGGATTTGAAGATCAAAGTGTGGAATCGTACGTTTTGCTATCCCTTTATCAATGATTTGAAAAACAAAAAGACAACGTTTGGTTGTAACATTCATTGTATTACCTCCTGTAACGGACTCCTTTCAACGCGGGAGGCCGTTTATCAATCGCCCCGCGTCAAGCTAAAGAGGACATACTTTATGGCACTAAGCACGTCCTTTATTTCTACCTGTTCGATTTATTCAATCCCCTATAATATAGTTACCAACTACAACGGCTCTAGAAATATATTTAATGCCATTAAATATGGTTTTTTATGCTAGTAATGAAGTCAATTGCGGAATATATCCGTTATCTGTCAAATCATCGATTCCCTTGCCCAGTGATAGATCCCACATTGCAAGGCTGAGTGACATATCCGTATTTTCAGCAAAAAACTCAGCACATAACTCCAGCGCATTCGCTACTTCTGGGATTTTCACACTATCAGCATCAAATGCTAGAACAACGTGCTTACATCCTAATTTCTTCAGCGGCTCAAGAATCAAAGGATACGCTCCCACTCCTGGTAAACCAAAAAAGGGTTTGAGCATTGCATCAGCACCTTTATCTGCCTTCATAGGTCCCTCTGTCACCCATACTTCAGAACAATCAATTACGGATGATCCTAGTTCTCCAACGTTCCAGTAAGGTAAGCATGGGCTTGGTAGTGCAAAATGATAAGGTAGAGGGCTGCCAATTGATGCACCACTATCCTTAGATCCACTGCTCCACCACCAATAACGCTGACCTTGCTTTAGTTCAACACTAAAAACAAATTGGCCAGAGGCAGATTGACTCACTTGTTTATCTTGTTCAGTCAGATTAACTTCAATTGGATTACCTTGAATAAATAACTTGCATTTAGCACGCCGTTTACCATTCTCATCACAATTAAGTTCCTGAATGATTTCTCCTTTTATTGCTCCCTTCAAGACTAATTCTAGTGGAGGTTTGTCCACTCGAATTTGCCATCCATTGATCTCATTTGTAATCGTGCGAAAAGGAATCATTAGTCCCGATGCACCAGCCATTGTCCAGTAAGGGCCATACTCACTCTCAAGGGAGAAAAAACCTGGAACACCTGACAGATCACTTGTATCGCTTAACCGGTTTGCAACCTTTGTAGCGACTTTGAAGCGATATTGATTCGGCATTGTCCGATACTGCCGCTTCTGAATGACTTCATCAGTTAAAAGACGCGCGTTTCGTAAATGTTCCGCATGTTGAGTGGATAAAGAGATTTCTTGTATCAGAGCTCGATAGACGCGATTGAGATGAAAATCTGTTTTTTTTTCAACCACATGTGTGTGAATAATCTCAATTTTTGTCTTTGGTACATTGTCAGGATCGAGATAATGTATAAACTGACGTCCCATAGGGGAATCAAAATATTTATCAGCTGGCACTCTCATGCAGTGAACGATGGTTTGCTCATGATTAATAGCACACCATCCCATTTTTCCGCATATTGGACACTGAGATCGTATCTCGTACCAACTCGGCTGTTTCGGTATTTTACGTAGCTTCATGCCGGTACCTCTTCTCTTATTAATTTTATTATTTTATTGTCGCCAGTATTAGGAATTGCGTATCTTTCAGATCATCATGCTCTCCCGCCAAGAGAGATTTGGTGTGCGAATAAAGATCATTCCAATTGATTTCTTTCTGCCATATCGTCATTTATTACCACCAACTTTCTATATTATTCGACAAAAAAGGAGATCCATTTCTTTATGAAATGGATCTCCTTGGTCATAACAGACAAAAAAAAGGACACACGTATAGTGTATGTCCTTATAACGTCCATTACATTTACCTACTTTGCCTTGCGGCATTCCCACTCTCCGCTAATTCAAAATGAGCAGCGAAGAAAATTAGTTTATATCATATAATACATGCATTATACCATTGGTAGATCCGGTGGTAAAGCCCGTCAGTTCATAAAACAGGGTAAAAAAAAAGTATCCCCAAGAGAAGAATTTCTTCTACTAGTGGGGGCACTTAGTGCGTGCAATATTTGGTTTGGCATGATTTTACCATAAGTCAGCACTCTGTAGCAAGCAACAGAATCCGATAAATACTTCCATAATTCTCTTTACCATAAAAAATTAGTATGATATATTCGTAGTGCGTGCAGCATCGGGTGAGGTCTATCCATTTTAAAAATGGAAGATGATCTACCCTTTGTTTAGTTGCGCACAATTATAAGTTGTGTGCTTTTTGTTTATTCTACTTAACTGGATATATAGAGAAGCTTCAACAACAATAAATAATAGTGTAATTCAAAAAAAAAGCCCCTATCATGTGAACATTTATTGTCTGCGGCCGCCAAGCGTGAACAATAAATGCTAGAGGAATAGGGACTTTACTTAGAAAGTTTTGTGAGTTCATTTTATCACAAATTTTTCAAAAAGTGAAGTCTCTACTCTTCTTTAATGTTGCCTATTACATGGGGATCAACAAAAGGAGAGTTTTTTTATGTTAGACAAAAATCTAAAAGGATCTCATCATAAACTTTCTTATTATCGTTACCGTGCAACGGGTGCTGAAGAATCAAGAGTACGAACTGTCAATAACACAGAACAGGCTTACAAGAAAAAAGAGCTAGAAAAAATCTATATTCCGGAAGAAGAAGTAAAGCGTTTTTCGTTAGACAAACACGGACAACCCATCCCCTTCGTTGACGGGCATATGACGATCATTAGTAACTATGTCTTTGACTACTGGGGTCATTTTCTATCGGCTGAGGGTGTAGCTCTATACGGTCATTTAAAACGATACTGTTATGGAGAAAAGGACTTTTGTTGGCCAGACTTGAATTTGATATCACAAAAAATGAGTAAGAGTCGTAATACGGTGAAGAAGATTCTTGGTAATCTTGAACGGTATGGTTTTGTGCTTGTATTCAATGTCCAAAATGCAGATAAAAATAATATGGAGGAAAGTCCGCTTTTTAAGATACGAAAAAAGGTCCCCTTCCTCCCTATGGAACTATATGAGCAACTTCCAATGGAATTAAAATTGGATCATGATCGGTACATGTTGTCTATAGTTGAGCAATTTGACCAAATCCTCAACTTGGAGCCTTCGATTGATTATGGTGAAGTTTACGAGAATGTTCTTGATAAAGGAACGGTGGTACGAAAAATCAAGACACCACTCGAGCTAGATAAGGATTTATCAAATAAAGTGAAAGTGTTAGAGAAGGAGATTTCGGAGGCCGACCGGACCACTTGGAGTAAAGCTCTGGCATTAATGAAACTTAGATTATCTCCTCCTTCTTTTGATACCTGGCTAAAAGATTCATTTTGTATTAAGCGTGCTTCAACCTATACAATATACGGGGCTAGCAATTTTGTCTCCGACTGGATTAAAAACCGATTTGATCTTCTCATTAGAGAATCGTTGGAACAGGTAGATCTCACTTTTGATACGATCGAATATGATTATATTAGCTATCAGCGTAATTAGAGTGGAACATAATGTTCCACTCAGACTGAAGAGAAACCCACGTTTTTCAAAAACGTTGGGTTTCTCTTTTGTTCTTTATGACTGTTCTGGGAGAGCAGGAGGATGAAGCTATGGAAAAACAATTGGATTTAGGGGACTTGCGGCAACATCTCCAGGTTTTAGTCCTGGAAACCATCTTTCTATTTCACTTTTTCGTGCATTGCTATCCTGTTCAGAAATAGTCAGCCCATCCGCAAAATAGATTATCGTCATCACCTCACGCATGCGATCCGTTGGATTGTTTGGAGCGCTGTGAAGGGTCCATCCAGCGTGGAAAGTAGCATCTCCAGCAGCCATAGCACCATAGTTTACCTGCTCTATACCTTTACCCTCAATGTAGCTCTTGAAGGTGCGGTGCGATTCATCCGTAATACCCTGCTTCGAGATATAGCCATTATGATGGGTAGCGGAAGCAAAGGTCATCGACCCGACTTCCTCCGAAATTGGAACCAAAGTTGTACCGAAAACGAAGAGAGACCATTGAGCGAAGCTTCGCGGATGCTAAACAGCTCCACGGGTTTCGCTATTGCCGTTTGCGGGGTTTGAACAACGTTATGGAACAAGCGTTGATGACCGCTGCGGTACAAAACATGAAGAAGATAGCCCTCCATTTAGAAAGGAGGGGATAAGAGGGTTAAGAACCTATTTTGACTCCCACTTATGCTCAAAAAACAAAAGAGAAACCCGACGTTTTGAAAAAACGTGGGTTTTTCTACAATCTGAGTGGAACATAATGTTCCACTTTTTTATAGCATAATCCGCCTCTCGATTTTTGAGAAGCGGCCTATAAAAATTAGAGAAGCGGCATATCAATTATTGAGTGGCTGCCTATAAAATATTGATAGGCGCTGCTTCTCAATATTTTATAGGCGAGTTATTCACAAAATTATCGCCTCTCAATTATTGAGAGGCTGACTCTCAAAAAAATATAGACGGTTTCGTTTCTCAAAGTTTGAAAGACCCTAACTCAAATATTGAGATAGTCTCTATCAGACTCTGAGTGACCCTGATTCAAAATTGAATAGACCTTATCTCAGAATTTGAGAAGAAATAATACAATCTATTAATAACTAAAAAGAATGAGAAATAAAAAGATAATTAAGAAGACAAAAAAGTGCGGCTAATTAATAGCCGCACTAACCATCATCGTCTTATTATATTGATTAAGTAATTCATCCAACTCCATAGATTTAAGTAATCAAAATATGCTTTGCTGCCCTGATTGCAGAAGCGTTGTTCGATTTCGTGCAGGCACAAAGAAACCTCACTTTTTCCATTATCAAAAGGAATGCGACAATTTGAATCCGTTTAGTGAGCCTGAGTCCCCTACCCACCGTGCGGGAAAGTTTTTGCTATACACCTGGCCAACAAGGAGATGCCCCCGACGTTTCAGAGGTCATCTCCTTGTTGGCTAAGCCCAAGGCTGTTTCTTTTAAACTGTCCACAAATAGGGTCATAATTCAACTCAACTGGCTTCTTTTTAAGCGTCTATTATTTTTCACGCTTCTTTGATAGTTCTTTTAATGTAGCTTCTCTCTTGAGTTTATTATCTTTAAAAATTTGTTCTTGGCTTTTAAAAATGACTTTCTGTGGTTTTCTAATAAAATCGACTATCTTCTTCTTTGTCATACGTACTAAGCCCCCGATCAGGAGATACTAGTAGCATTCTCGGTAAATCTATTAGATTTTAATCATTTGATCTAAAATTAAGAGAATAAAAAAACCTCTTGGCTATGAGCCAAGAGGTTTATATCGACGTTATTCTGATTTTGTAGGAATTCGTATTTCAATAGTTGCTGCAATTTCACCATGTGCACTTCTAATCTCTTGGAGAGAGCGAAGCATGCGCTCGCGTCTAGCATGGTTGGAAGATGTGATCTCTCTTTGTGATAAAAACTCAACCTTTTTCGGTTTTTGTACCGGCTGTTGACTCAACATCGAGTATCATCTCCTCTCCTAAGATAGTAGTTTTTTGTAAGACAAGGCAAAATGCATGGACAAGCCGATACACTTCTCTCACCTCAATAATATCATTACCAAAGGCTAGAAACAATGCTTTGTCATTAGAATCGTCGAAATGAAAATTCCAGATCCAATGTTTATTGTTCATCATTTCCATAGAATAAGAGATGACAGTTCGTCCTGGATACGGATTATTATATTTTGGACCATCCTTAGGATGCATGGCCACATCAACAGAAGCGTATACAGCTGCGTTCTCCTCCGTTAAATCGATATGTTTTGGACTTACACCCGAAGTACCTTTATCTGTTATCTTGTAGAGAACGTCTTCTCGAACTTCATAAATAGTATATGCGCTCACAAAATCCAGCTCTTGAAAGTTCATACAATTATTTACGAGACGATATAATGATTTATTCGTTTCTTTAATCAAATCAATCAGGTAACCAATAGCTTTTTCTTGTTTATTAATCTCTTTGAGTAGAAAGGTAATCTCTGCCTGTAAACCGTCATTGGAGCTCTGCAAGGAGTCCGATTGCCCTTTCACATAATCAATAGCAGCTCGTAACTCCGTGGCATTCTGAGAGTTCATTACTGTGTTAAGGAAGTCATATAAGCCCCCGAAATTAGCATTATGACTTTGGATGAAAGGAGCCCATATTTGATACTCTGCTGGACGCTTGGCCTTTAAAGCGCCAATATGGAAGCTAGGACTGGCAATGGAAAGCATGGTACCCGTATAACGGATAACGATGATCCAATAAATGAGAAATAAGATTCCAATTGCGAGCAAAATGATCAACCATATCGGTAAAATATCGAACACACCTAAGATTACAGGAATAGAGGGACCGACTAACGGCAATGCAATCCATGGTATTTTTAACATTGGACTAATTGATTTAAAAGTGGCCATAAACACTTTAACGGGAGCTGTCCAAGCCACTCTTCTCCAATCGTTCGGATCTTGATTTCTCATTTTAAGAATTATAGGATCAAAAGAATCTTTTATCTCTCCGAGAAAACTATGATAGTTTGTTTTTATCTCATCATGCATGAGTTATTTCACATCCCACTTCGTATGATTTTTATTGAGATAGTTTATCTCCTATGCTATGAATAAGAGCTGCTTATTATGTAATCACTGTCTTATTTCATAGGTTCTATTGATTTACATGAATTCTGATTTGAAAGTGGAATACATGCATTCTCTATCTCTAAATCTATGTATTTATAATTTGAAGCGGGTTTGCTGTGATCAAACCTTATATAAAGAATACTGTTTGGTCGATTCTATCATCTCCTCCTAATGAATAAAAGTGTCCCGTTAGTTGAGAACGGCCATCCAGCAAAGTAGACAGGCCATGGCTTACTTAAGCTTCACTTTTCTATACGTTATTGTGGCCAACATTATTAGAATACTCATGACAAAAGCAATGATAGTAACAGCGATACCTTCGAAAAATGATTCTGCAGTCAATCCGACGTTCGTGAAAAAGACTAGCAGAAACCATAAGATCAATCCAACAATATAAAACAATAAATTAAAGAAAATTCCTACTAATGCAGCACTAGTGCTGGTCTTCTGTTGAACAAAAATCCTATTAGTAATACGCGATCCGAGATAAAATGGAATCACTATGTACAGAAGATAAATCCAGAGAACAACAGTGTCTAATTCCATCTAAAGAACCCCTTGAAATAGATTTTTTAACTCTTCTTCATAAAAGTATTCGTTAAGGAATGTGCAATTACTGCAGAAGGTTATCACGCCATCCTGCCCGTTAGCGGAATAGCGAAGAAAAGCTGACTGTTCACACAGTCAGCTTTTTGTTGTATTCAACTCTTATCTCTCGATAGTTCAACAAATAATACTTCATTCCTCTATTACAAGATCCTTCTCTTCACACCATTCAATAACTAATTCCTTTACCTTTTTTTCTTTGAATTCATACCATTGTTTTTCGACGTCATGTTCTCTGATCCCGTCTTTAAATCTTCTAAATGCCCCTCTTCCTTGAATAGCTCCAAACAATTCTTCTCGAACCTCTTCTTCGCTTAATGTCCCGATAAATTCTTCTACTATTTCATACTCATGGTACTCGTTTCTTAATGTGAAATCGAGGTAAAACTCGTCTTCATCCTCTATAATTTTTATTTCTTGTTCAATGTTCTCTCTTTGCCAGTCTGGATAGTTTTCAAGTGGCTCTTCATCTTCTGCCGCTCTCATCTCTTCTCTCGATAATGTTATAACTTCTCCTGTCTGGGTGTTTATATATGTAACGGTCTCATCCATTTGAATTTCAATTTCATTAATTAGATCATCTAATTTTACCGCTGCTTTTTTCTTCATTTCATACCTGTCCTTTCATTGATATCCCTTCTACAATACAGTTTATTCAAAATACCTGAATAAATCAAAGAGGAGCTGCTTTAGAAAATGCAACTCCTCCTCAACTATTGTGTCCCGTTAGCTTAACATGATGTGCTTGTAAATCCGTATTACCTCGCTCTATATAATTACTTTTTCATTGTCTGTATTGCGTTACTAAGCCTTCCTTCTACTCCTTCAATACCATTAATACGCATATAAATCAGTAATAAATTTTTAGCTTCATAAAAGCTGGGTGAGAACACTGTATTCACCGAGGCTGTTTGATTTTTAACTTCTTCTAGCCCT
>NZ_JBWDNT010000027.1:0-65261 GCF_056269345.1 Paenibacillus sp. J22P15 | reverse complement strand
ACTGAAATTTGGATCCCTATCGTTAAGAAACTTAGATCTTAGAACACTGAAAGCAACACGAGTGCATACCACTACGTGTTGCTTTTTTCATTTACATTAAACTATCCTGCCCGTTAGTTTAGCGTCGAGGCCTCGTAAATCTTTGTTTCATCACCAGTAAAGATGTAAGCATTAGTGAAGTGACTCCACCCGTATTTCTCATAATATCCATCCAAATCTGTGCAAAGATAAAGTTTGTCGTGCCCTTTTTTTCGGGTTTCTTGAAGAGCATGCTTCAGCAATAAGGCTCCTATTTTCCGACCTCTTTGTTCGGGTGAAACATATAAACAGGCAAGCCATGGAAATATATCTTGCCGAGAGATTAAATCATTACGCAACAAAGCGTATGTACCAATGATCGATTCATTTTCAATCGCAATATAAAAACTTGGCAAGTCGCTACCAGTATTTATTGAATGAATCATACAATCGTGATAAAAATTAAAATTCTTCTCAGTACCCCATTGGTTCCAAAACAATTGTACTGCTTTTTCAAAGTGTTCAGCCTTATCTTTAAGTTCGTAGATCTCTAACATTACATCCTCCCTATCCCATTGTCGAGATACCTCATTTACGGCCTCTTATCATACCGTAAATTGGAACTAAACTGCCCGTTAGCTTAATCGACGGGCTTATTGTTGTTGAGATACCAAGCTTCAATTTGGTTATACGCCATTTGAATTTCTCTGTTAAAACTATCCTGGTATTCTTCCTTAATGTCCCTACCACTGGAACCATACTCTTCGTAACAATCAATTAATAAATCTTTTATAGTTTCTATTTTATGGTCATATAAGCTACGAATGATTTTTTGAGTCAGCCTATCATGCTCATCGTCAGGAGTCCCCATGCCGATTAGTTCAAATGGGTCAAACTCATTAACAATTTTTCTGATAGCTAAAAAATCACTCATATATTCTCTAGACATTTTCTTTTTATTAATAAATAACAGCCCCCAAATTTCGCCTAACATCTTTTTTACGAACTTCGCTCATTCATAATTGACACATTCGTTAAGTAATTAAACTATCCTGCCCGTTAGCGTAACAAAGGACTAGCGTTTTTTTCTATATGGAAGTAGAATGCTTTCTACCCATTCATAAAATTTATTTTCTGCTTCTTCGTAGTCATTCACCATTAAAATCACAGCACCAAACAATTCATGTCTTGGCTGAGTCTTTGCAAACAAACCTGTATCATGACTATCATCGTAGTAAACAAACCATTTGCCATCTTCAAAAAAACCAACAGCTTCGATATCATTGCCATCCTTGTAATACCCCAAGTGACAATGGCTTATTTCCATTTATTCTTTAACTCTTTCATTTAGGAATAATTCACCACTAAGTATAGGTTCTAAACATTATGGTTTATTCAACTATCCTACCCGTTATTTGGACGGTAACAGAAGAAAATGGCTGTCATTTTCTGAATTAATATTAACTGAAAAACCAATAGAGCGATAAAATTTATCTGCAATAGGGTTATCTGTCTTAAGTACAAGCAATTTATAGTTCTTTCTAGCTTCTGCAATAACAGAATCTATTAACATTCGCCCAATTCCAAATCGACGTACCTTTTCGGAAACATAAAGCCTACGAACACGACCAACTTTTTTGCTATTCACATAGGGGTCTTGATTCAATCCACAAACTCCAACAACATCGCTGCTCTGATAAGCGATAAAGAGTGCTTCTCCATCTTTATCAAATTTATTAGTTCCTGTTTCATAATCGTTTACTAACCGTTTAATGTGACGAAATCCTTCACCAGCACTTTCTATAACCAACTGTTTTAATTTATATGTATCTAGATGATTAACTTTTTGAATAATAATTCCATCCACCTAGACCATCCCCCCCAAAATCTTCTATAACCTGAATTCTTCAACTATGCTAAACTAGCATGCCCGTTTGTTGAGTGAAAAATAGAGCATCTGCACCGTGGCAGCATGCTCCACTATCGTTCGCCGTTAGCTTAATCTTACTAGTCTTTATTTTCCTTCTTCATTTGATTCGAAAAATTAGTCTCAATCCAAGCATCCGATACTTCTTAACTATTCAATTCTTCTTCAGATGGGGCGAATTCTTTTTCATGAACCAAACCTTTTATGAAAGTTTCAAAATTCTCCGCAAGTATTGTAATTTTAGGTTCATCAAATGCCACTACATCAACATGTATTACTTTTGGATTACCATTAATTCCACATTCGCTATAATCCATCATAATAGCATCATGACCGCCAGAGGGACATGAGCATACAAGGATACCAATGTTAGGGTATCCCCATTCTTCAATCATAAACTTACTCCCGAGTTCAATAGAGTCAATCCCCCACATACCTCCTATTCCAAGAATGGCGGTAATGGCAATATGGTCTTTTGCCCATGAGGTGGCCCTATTTGTGGGGAAACATGTATTAAAGGGGGTACCTCCATTTTTTGATTTTATGAGTTCAATATATGCATTCGGTAGTTTATATCCAAGGAGTTTTTCTGTTTCACAAATCATAGTGTCCGTAACTTGATTCAGACTTGTATAATAATCTGATTCATCCCAAAACTTGTCATAGTCAATTTTCATGATTCTAACCCCTCCGTTTGTTACTACATTCGCTACTCGAGTGATTTCTACCTTGTTTTAAGAGCCTATGTTATTGAACTATTCTGCCCGTTAGCTTAATAAAATGAGCAAACCACCGCAGCGCCTGCTCATCCATGGATGATATTCCACTATCGTTCCCCGTTAGTTGAATCGCTTTCCAATGAAACAGTGATGTCCTCGCTCAGAATACGTTATGTTAATATTAGTATTGATTGGTCATCATTCAATCTTGTAACTTCACAATTTTCAATGGTTTCAAACTCCCTTATTCTTTCTTCTATAGTTCTACCAGCATCATCCTTAAACAAATCTTCTCTATCGTAATGAGGAAAAATAAGTTTGTCAGTTATGTCTAATGCCGTAAAATCGTTTATATTCAATGTGTTCATTTCAGGGGTGAAGAATTGTACGATTTTAATGTTCGGTCCAAGTAGTAGCGCACCAGCACTTACTCCTACAATAACTACGTTCTGCGCTGCTAATTTTTTTATGATGTCATGGGCTCCACTTTTAATCGTATGGAATAATAAATTGAATGGATTTCCACCGCTTATATATATTACATCTTTCTGAGTAAGTAATTCTGGATTCTCGAACTCTAAATCAATAAAATCAACATTCTGAATTCCCATCGCCTTAAAGTCTGCTTTGGCTTTTTGTGCGTACCTGTTATTCTCTTTTTTAGGTGAAGCAGTTGTAATGATACTAGCTTTTAAGTGACTGACTTCTCCATCCACTAAATTCAAAAAGGTGCTTTTAATCTGCTCAGTATGAAATCCGCATGAAGTTTGTAATAATTTAGTCATAGCAACTCCCCCTTCTATCGGTCGAATTCTCGTTATATTCCCTTTCCATACAATACTACATATTTGGACTATCCTTCTAGTTTTCTTAACGAAGAAAGGAGCAGCTGCCGCATCAAACTGCTCCTTAATTGTTGAACTATCGTTTCCGTTAACTTAATACATCATTTGGGATAACCGACAGGATATAATGTCTTGAATATTGTCTAGTCTCTACAACTTTTGTCTGACCGTTTTTTTCAAAGGTAAGACCAGCACCCATTTGTTCTTTAAAGTCCCAGCCATTTTTCTTCATAATATCCTTGACTACATCATACCTAGATTCACTCTTTGATACGAAACTAGTGCTTTTATCTGTTTTGGAATACTGTTCATAACTACTATTCGCAAATTCAAGTTTAGATATTGAAGAAAGTATAGGTAAAGGATTTCCCTCTTGTGACAAGGCACTTCCAAATCTAAAGGTAAGAAACCCAGCCATCAAGACGAATAGCAGAAAGAATAGCAGAATTGCAGTCATTAAGATTTTTTTCATAATCCTCCCCCTCAAGTTATCCTAGCCGCCTTTCTTAAAGTAACGTTTTGAAGTGACATTAAGTTGCGTATTCTGCCCGTTAGTTCAATAGAAAAGAGGAGCTATCACATAGGAAGCTCCTCCGCTATCGTTCTCCGTTAGTTGAATAATGGTTCGGTTTCTAACCTAAACTGAATCCATTCGATACCTGCAACTTTTGTTTTAGTGGTTAGTCCACTAAATTCCCAAATTCCCGATTCCGATTTGGAAGGACCAGTAACCTGCCATTCATAAGCCAATTTGTGAGCACTTACTAGGGTTGAGAAAACGGCATGAGAAATATCGTCCTTATTTAAGGATGTGCTAAAACCAACATCATATAAAGCCGAATCCTTCCAATAACGTTCACAGGATAAAAGGGCAGCATTCGTCTCACAAACCTCTTCGAATCTTGAGAGTAATCTCCGAGCCTTTTCCTCTGTATTCACTTTGAAAAACGCATGCCAATGAATGCTTTTATACATTTAGATACCCCAATCATTGAATAAGATGCGATGGTGATTTAACAATTCAGCCTGTTGTCATTGAACTATCGTTACCCGTTAGCTGAATAAATAAAGATATTGATTCATGCCAGAACGTAGAAAGACCCACAAACGATGTTTTGCAGGGTCACTCCTCTTTCGTCGACTATTTCTCTTCGATTGGCGTATAAATCTCTAGCTCACTTTCAGGTGAAGTCGGATTAAATCTTTCGTCCATCAACTCCACTACCCAACCTTTACTATGTTTGTAGCCATTCTCATCAATCCAACGGTTAAGAGAACCATAAGCATCACCTATTTTCCAAATCTCACCTTTGTGCGTATAGACAGCATAAGTGCACACAGGAGTGGTCTGGCTTACCATTCCTTGTGGAATAGAACCAATCTCTGTGACTTGAGCGGTTGTATAGTAGGTTCCAAGGTTATCGGGTGCATAATTACCTGGTTCGTATAGAGCCAATTTTTCACCAGTTCGATTTTGGATTTCCTCCATACGACTTATTAAAGAGTCAAATGATTGCGGAATTACGGTTGGGTATTCTGAATACTTCGCTTCATGCCTTGTTCCAACTGCTGAGAATCCTCTTTTGACCACTCTACACGTGTTATCTTTAACGCCTAGTTCGCTCATTTCGTTTCTCCTTTCGGTTTCTGAATCGTATAAAAAGGCATAAAATAACATCTCGATTGCTATCCATATTTTCCCTGCTAAAGCACATTTGATTCTCCAAAAAACTTGCCGTTACTTGTGGTACGGTTCACCGAGTATGATCTTTAACTATCCTGCCCGTTAGTTCAATACTTCCTTTGTTATACTCTTTTCTCCTTCACTACTAACCAAATTCCAACCGTCCTCATTGCGCTTGTAAACCCAATATGTATCTGATTTAGGTTTTTGAAATCGTATAGTAAATCCTTCAGTAAAGAGTCTTTCGGAGTCGTCTTCTCCCAAATCCTTCACAATCGACTGCCTTGTTTTCTCTGATAACATAAACTCAAGTGTTTCTTGAAAAATTTTGTCTCTAATTTCTGGATCAAGTTTATCACTGTTTAGTGAATACAGCACAGTTAAATACACAACGTCAATTTTTTGAAGTTCTGCTTTTTTAATCTCATTATTTGCGTTGACTACTTTAGTTAAAAATGTTGTTACTTCGTTATTTTTAATGTTTGTAGTAGTTGCACATGCAGTCAACAGTATAAATGTTATGATGAGCATTATAACCATTACTAGTCTTTTTCCCATATTAACCCCTATCAGCACTAATATTCACGCATCAATAATACCACATTTTGGAATTGTTCTGCCCGTTAGCTTAATACAAGAGCAGGCCACCGCAGTGCCTGCTCATCAATGTGTGTTATTCAACTATCGTACCCGTTAGCTCAATAGTCTTATGTTTTAATTAGAGTCGCTGCTTATAGTTGTGAGGCTTGCCGAACACCTAATGCAGTGACGTCCCGACGGGCTTAGGGGGCTGGATGTGGTCACTCGCTTCTCAGAGTGACCCGAAGCGTCAATATGGTGTTAGTCGAAGGAAGTTCTGGAAGCAGCCATTGCATTTAACGCGTTCTCAAAATAGCTATATACTTCATCTGCAATTCCCAGAAACTCTTCAACAAGTACATTATTACTATCCAAGTAACAAGCATACAGATAATCAACTAAAGCGGAGTCAATCTCACAATAGTTTAATATGGCATTCTTCATCTTAATAATGTCATCTTGCCATACACCTGTATCTTCTAAAACCAAAGAGTATAATGCACGAATTAATCTCTTAGAGTAACCTTTAATATATCTATTTTTCATTGTGTTATCACTAGCATTAGAAAGTAAACTATGTCTACGATCTACTTCCTTCTTGGTCTCTGTATTTAAGTCTAAAATGAACTCTGGAGAAATAATTATCGGTGGTACTTTTTCACCAACGTCATGACCATATATGCAAACACAAATTATCTTTACCCAAAAACCCCAATCATTTGGTTTACTTAATACATCGTCAATCGAGCAAATTGTCGTATCAATCTTAGTTAATACTGGATATTCTTCCAAAAGCCTGTCTTTAATATTTGACAATCTTTCGTAATCAATATCTTTGGGATTTACACATACAATAGTAAAGTCTGCATCTGACTTAAAAGGTTTAGCAGTTCCTTTTGGAATCGAGCCACACATATAGATGCTATGAATCTTACCTTTAAATTCGGTAAGTATATTATCTATATACTTATCAACAAAATCCTTATATTCACTTTGTATTACAATTCTATTTATAACTTTTTCTAATATCATATAGACTCCTCCTAAACTAAGAACTTCTTTCGGCTAACGTCTTTTTTGCGAACTTCGTAAATTCGTCATGACTTAAGTTATTCGCGAAAACATTCAACTATCCTGCCCGTTAGTTGAACAAAAGGCTGCCAAGCGGCAGCCTTTTCAGTATTAAACTATCGTGTCCCGTTAGCTAACGGGCAGAATAGTGAAAGGGAAATAGGGGGGAAATAACCCCAAAATGAACGGAGGCTAGAGTAATGAATAAATTGGTGATAATATTGTTGCTGCTTATATGTGGGACTATTGGATACATAAATGACAGTATTGTTATGGCATCAGAAAGAACTAAATCAGTTAATTCCGACAAACCTAAACAAGACTCACAAGAATTAATGTATCAAGACATGTTGATGCTGTTCCTTTTACCGCATATGGATAAGAAAATAGACGAAATCTATGCTAATTTATTAAATTACTCACCAGAAATTTATCCATATTTCGTTGAAGTTAAGGACGTACATCGTGTAAATGGATTTCGAAAATTTCACTTTTTAATTACTTTAGAAGTTGTTCCTACTGTTGGTCCCCATATACCTGTTGGAAAAGACATTCTTACATTCGATATATCTCCAGTTAACCCCGATAATGTTAAGTTATTAAGTTGGAAACACATTAAAGATCCGCAGAAGTCCGATTTTCCACCCAATTGGCAGGATGTATTAAGAGAATAACCATATCAATTTTAACGGGTAACGTTAGCTGAATAAACTGCCTCACGTAGGGCGGTTTTCTTTAGGTTGAAAATCAACATTAAGATTTAACATAGCCAAAATTTTTGAGTGTTTGGTTTAATGCAATTTTAAGTTTCTAAGTCTGTAATCAACGAGTAGTCAATTATTCCTCAACCTTTGCCCCTTCAATATCCCGAATTAGGAGCCATTCATTATCTATCTTAATGCGTCCATTCAAATGATCAACCTTAGCCACTACTCCAAAGACGGTACGCTTCTCTGTTGGGTGAAACAAATCAATACTGATTTCTACGCGGTGTTGCATCGACTCAGCTACGATCCTTGAAAGGTCTTCCTACTCTTGTTCATCCAGTTCGATCCGCTGCCTTTTATTCATTTCTATACTGTGTTCATTCAAAGCCACTTTATGCTCAGGCAACATCATACGACTCGATTCCCACAAGCCATTGCCCTCAAGTTTTTTCCTCATCATAACACCGTCCTTTGTATTGGTGTTCTCATTATATACGAACTAATGTTCCTGTATCAATATTAACATTTCAATCAGTAGCTTATTGCATAGAACTTTAAGCAGAGTTAGGAAATATGTGCAGGATAAATAGGTTTAATTGTCGAATATTCCGAATGAGGTGACGTAAAATGACGAAAAGGTACAAAGGATTTTGCCAACTCTCATCGGCCATTCACTTTCATACGGCCGTACTCGATCAAACGAACATACTAGCGTTTCAAGACGATGAGTTAATCGGATCTGGGCGAATTGAAGAGATCACTGATAAAATAATAAAAATCCAAAATAAGAGTTATATGCGCGAGAACTGTAAGTTCGTTTACGCTAAATGAGGTTACATTGACCAAAGTATGGGAATTGAATTAGGGTATATCTTATTGTATCTTTGGTTTTTCCGCAGCTCATCTGCATTAGTAAACGCTTGGATACCGTAAATAAATGGTTTATGCCCAGTGTATCCGTAGTTGTGTTACTCTTTGGGTTCGTATAGTTTGTTCAAAGAGCATTTTAATTAATAACAAGATGATTGAATTTCAAAGCCTTCTGATGTGTTATCAGTAAGGCTTTTTACTATTTTATTGTCTTTTGCGATGTTAATGCGAATAGCCGTTACACTGATCACACCTTCCGAGATTGAAGAGGTACTAAAATATATTTGCCAAGGTTCTAGTTAATTCGTCTAATGTATGGTTAAATCCGAACTTTCATTATTTGCATATCTCTCAATCATATCGAGCAACAACGTTCCATTAACAGGAACAATAGGTTTACTTTTAGCACACTCTAAAGCTTGTTTAGTGAACTCTCCTGTCGTAATAAAAAATCCATCTTTAGCATTCATTTCAATTATGGCACTATGGAATTTTTGGATCTCTGGTCTTCCTACCTTGGTGTTGTTGTACTTTTTACACTCAACCAAATGAATTTGGTCGCTTTTGCGCATAATAATGTCTTTCCCACCATCCCCTGTTTTTTTTGTTACCTCACATTGATAGCCTCCAAAACTAAACATCTGGGCAATGTACCGCTCGAACTCGTAGTGGCCCATTTGTTTAAGTGAATCAAGGCTCTTTTTTCGAAGCAACTCCCTCTTTTGTTCCAGTAACATTTCATTTTGCTTTCGAATCTGATCCTCAACCCGCTTTTTCTTTCTTAGCCTCCTTGCTTTGTCCAAAAAATATATGACCAATAGGACAACAATAATTAAGATCGCTTGTTTGAAAGAACCCAGTTGAGTGTAATAATCAATGGTTTGATCAATAGCTGATGCGATTGCCATCATGATGAAATACACAAAAAATAATATAGCAGCAACAATGACTAAAATAGCTTCTCTCGAATTTCTTTTGCCATAGTTTTTTCGACGACGTCTATACTTCCTTGCCATAATGACCTCCTTAGTTGAATTTATTATTCCAATTCCAACCATATCCATCCATCTTCTAAACTTAGCTCGAATAATGAAATAAACGCCTTGGATACCCAAGGCGTTTGACAGGAATTTTATTTACTTCGCTTCAACTTCTTACAGCACCACATCTGGAATTCTTCTGCAATATATTTTCATTATTATTAGCAGACAACCGTGACTGAATTTAGAAAAACGATGTTCAAGTTCTGGACAATCCGTAACCATCTTTAAATGAACTAGATGGCTTTGTTGAATGCAGCGATCGCGTCTTTGAGTTCATTCTCTACAACTTTTTTTCTTACCTCATAATCAGTTTTAGCCTGGCTTAGCGCCTCTTTGACCCTCTGATATTCAGCAGCTTTTTCTATTTCTTCAGCGTAGAATGTCACCATTGATTGTTGGACTGATAGATTGTCCTGCATCATTGTTACTTTAAGGCTATCTTCCCAAGTTGGATTTTCTTTTGATTGCAATACGGCTATTCCATCTGAAAGCTCATTGGCTTTTGCTAGATAGTACAAATACCTTTCCTTATAATACTCAATCAATGTCTCACTTACAGCCAGGCTGGTCAATTGATCTTCTAAGTCCCTTTTCAATGTTGAGTATTCATTTTCGATAGCAATGATTTTCTCTGAATAGGCAGCATAAGCAGGCATAAGCGATATTGACGACTCAAGTACAAAAACTTCAGACGTGGCCCAACTTTCGTACAAAGGATCGTATACAATTAGAGCTATCTTATCGAAAGACAGTGGATCTTTAAATTCTATTGAATATACAGGTGATTGCAATTGGAGTTTTATCGAAACATCTGAGACTGGAATCCATTTATTGTTTTGATTAACCTGTACTGCAACCACAGGGTGCGTCAGAGAAGTTCGGGAATCCCCTCGTATAAAAGTTACGTCATAGGCATTTTCAGATTTATAGGAAAATTTCTCCACATGTAATGAAGGGAGATAATTATTTTCAATTAACCTATATAACAAAGCTGCAAACTGTGCACGGCTAACAGGTGCATTAGGGCGAAATGATCCATCTTTAAACCCGTTGAAAATACCTAGTTTGACAAGCGTTTGTATGTTTTGGTAGTAGGGATCTTCTTGTCCAATATCATTAAAAGTGACATCCTGCTTTTCATTCCCTCCGAGTATTTCCGATGAAAGAGCTGAATAAAGAAGAGCGGCGATGTCCGCTCGGGTCGAATTTGTCTTCAATTTGGTATCAATAGTTACTTGCGGAAACAAGCGCATTAAAATAGTAACTGCTTCCTGATAGGTAATTGCATCATTAGGTCGATAAGATCCGTTAGGATAACCAACGATCAGTTTTCTTTGAGCCAGCTCAGAGATTGGTTTGTATGCCCAGTTAGTGGCCTTAATGTCAGTAAAAGATGGTATTGTATGTTCTGCCCCCATCTGAAGGTGAAGGTTTTCCCAAACAATTTGTTCATTGGTGTCGACCCTTTTATAGGTTTTCCACGTCGTAACGCCATCCCTTGCAGGAGCACCAGGCAACGCTTCGCATGCAATGCCATCGTTATCCCTATCTAAATCCGTTCCTGGATATTGAACATAATAAGCTTGAGCTGATGCATGATCGGAAAAGTCATCACAATTTTTATCAGATAAGTTAGGAGTTGTTGGTGCACTCGGAGTCGATGAACTGCCCCCGTGGCAATGATAACCTCCATTTTTTCGGTCATTATGACAACCACTACTATTAGTTCCACCACTATGAGCACTAACTATCTGGACAAGGATTATTGAACAGACAATCATAAGTAGTGCGAGTCTTATGATGATTCGCATAAGTTTCAAACAATTTCCTCCAGTGATAAATCTTATTGTATACATTTTTTCTCATATGACATGATAATCACGGGTCACACTTGATTTTGCTAAATAACATTCATTGCATAGCTAAGCTCGCTTTTTTATTGAAAAATAATACCATCAACTATTTTTAATTTTTCTAGATAGTGGATGATGATAATGAAATTCCATTTCTATATCTATTTTGTATCTTGTGTGTTTCCCTATTTTCTAAGGCAATCTTAGTTTGAGGCGTTAAACAATCTTGGGTACCTCATACCTACATGCATAGACTTTCCGTAATATTTTTCAAGTTCATATTTCAACTCTCTTCTTCTTACCTCAGAAAACATACCATGTTCAATATTTAACCTGTAATACGAAAATGTTACAAGTCAGAAGTTAACTTCTGACTTGCATGCAGACAAGTATCAGAGAGAGTACTTTAACAATAAAATGATTAGTTCAGGATATAATATTTAATTATCATTATTTTGTTTACTTTGTTGAAACCAATCTAATTGACCTTCAATATTCTCAAGTAATTTTATTATTTCTTCTCTGTTTTTGTTTGGTTCAAAAACGTCTATCCCAAAAGTGTCATGCCCACATCTATTACATACTTCAGACCCACCATAATCAACGATCGTTTTTCCGCAAAATTGACACTGAGTTAGTAATGCTTTTAGATCACAAATGAGACATTTTCCCTGCCAATAAGGATGAGTTTGGTTTCTATTTTGTATTATTATTGTTTGAGAAATACATCTTGGACATTCTGCATCAATATCATTACTGTTGACTTCAATTTTTTCGTCTATTCTAATTCGTTCTATTTCTAGCTTTGCTTGTTCCAGATAGTGTTCCTTTATGCTTTCAACTTTATCAGTTAACAACACCCACTCATCATTGTCCGAAATGTCTTTCATATCAACTTGCAATTCTGATCGTAAAAAAACATGAAAAAAATCAATACTATTTGAAATTATTAAAGAGATTTCTTTCTTCTCATATGATATCTCATAATGAGAAAGTTCATTACGAATTGATTTTAAAGATATCAAAGTAGTTATATGAGATGCAGAAATTGAAACACCAATAGTAGTTAACCTGACAATAGCTTCATCCAAATAGATAGTCCTTTTAGATCCAGGTTTAGTAAAAATTAAATCATGGTTTGTTCTATGCAACCTCTCTTTGAGCAATAATTCAATAGCTTGATAAATATGTAGAGTTGCATATTTTAATGAGGTTTCTGCGTCATCAAAACAATATTCTTGAAGTCCTCGTTTTAAATAATCTAATCCGTTAGATAATAGATTTAATTTTAGTCTACTCATCATCATTCTCCTCTTAGTACATTGGTTACTTCCGATAACTTCTATTTTACGAATTCTTATATTAAATGAACTCTTCGTTTAATTGGCCTTTGAAATTTGACTCCATGGATAAAGCCAATTGTTTAAACTCAAATTAATGATCAATAAATACCCGTCCCCCCATTCGTTTCAACAAGCTCTCTAAGTGCCTACTCCACCCGAAGAAACTCAATCTCAACAAGCCATTCACGAATGTCAGGATTCCCTATTTTGCTTAACGCGTAATTTATTAGTTGCTTTACTTCCTTGAATGTCAAGCCATAATCCTCAAGTTCATGTCGATATCGTTTCATATAATAGAACAATACTTTAGCCTCATACTGCTTAATTGAAAGGTTTTTCAACTTTGACATGTATTCCAATATATCAATATCGATTGACTCTGGCGCTGAGACTGCGACCTCATGAAAGACGGGAAACGTCATTTTCAAGGGCACTTTAGCGGCTTTTTGAGCGGTTTGTTGGGCCACTATACTAGCCTCCTCACGAGCTTGAATCTCTTCAATTTTCTCCACCACATTGTTCGCAAAACTGATTCGATCCATTTCCTCCCACTCTTTGTCACTCAGTAATATTTCATCTCGAACTATAAGCGCATTTGACATATGCATTCGATATCCGCTTGTTACAGAAAATGCGCGAAACGGCTTTCGCTTCTCGTCCAGAATCAGACGATACACTGAGAATGTGATCTCATCACCTGTCGAATGAACGTAATACAAACTGCGCACATCAAGTTCCATAGGCGCGTATGCTTTGTACCCAAACATGTCCCAAATATTAAATTCAGGAAATTCTTGGATGATCTCTCCTATGAATCTGTCCCAGATACGGTCTTCCTCCGTCTTTATGGCAAGCCCATACTCGGCCTCCCACAGATGAAGCACTCTGTGACTGAAATCATCAGTCAGCTACCTGTCCTCCACAAACCATATGGATTCCAGACCTTTGTCAGCAAAATACTGATTACGATTATTAATTGTCTTTACGACTTTGTCATCACCGATTTCGTGGACATTTGTAATAACCGAAATAGCGAATTCCCTACCATTTTTGTTCATGTATATATCAGGGTAATGCTTCCACTTATCAGTTGCCTTTTCTATATATCCATACTCAACTTTCAAATCGGGTTTTATTATTTCTTGGCTTTTAAGTTCAGTATAAATAATTTCTTTGATAACTGAATGCTTTTTATTCTCCCGCTGTGTTTGGTTTCGGTAGGTATCGTATGCATCTGATTCTTGGCATGTCTTGCCCTTGAGATGGGCAAAATGAATTTCACGAATTTCTCCTGCCCGTAGTAGCAGCATTTCATTACAAAATGGGCATGACATCGCGCCTTTCTCCGCGATCCTCTTGTATTTCTCGATCGCATTTTCCTTATCTGATTCACTGAATTTACTAACTTCTTTATTAATGTTTATGACTAATCCTTCGTAATGCGCAATGTCCATTCCGAAACCCTCCAGCACAAGTCGAATAGGTAATTAGTTCTATATACGATTTGGAAAATCCTGCATTGCAAACACTCTATCCACCGAATCGACTGTATATTTCACGATTCTTGTGGCGAGCGATTCAAAAATGAGACCTTTTTTGTGAATCTTCCAAAAACTTAGTCTAACAAATTATATGAGTACTAATAGAAAAAGCTAGAAAAGACGACCAACAAGCCGTTTTCTCTAGCTTTTGATAAGACAATTTTAATTTAAATATCTTGAGTTCTCTAAATGGTTTCTAAGTCGCGTTATTTCAAACTTGCGTTTTTTAAACCATTCTTGTGACCAAATCCGATAAATTTTCCATCCTAGCCCTTCCAGTACCTGTTGCCGTAATCGATCTCTATCACGCGCGACTTTTGAACTGTGATACGCTTTACCATCGCATTCAATACCCAACAAAAACTTGTTCTCATTGAGCGGATCGACAACAGCCAAATCTATCCGATACCCTGAACAACCCACCTGAGTTTTTACTTTAAACCCAAGATCAGTTAGAACGGAATATACATCTTCTTCAAAAGGTGAGTCAAATTCAAGCTCAGCGTGCTTAGTCATGCTGACGGGCAACTTGCCATCCATTGCAGTCTGCATGTAATCTTTGAGCAAACGAAGTCCTGTGTTTCCATGGATTTTTACGTCAGAAAGATCTGACGGCTTTAATGAACTAATTAGCTTCATATGATACTTCGCGCGCGTTACAGCTACATTCAACCGTCTTTCTCCACGTGCTTTGCTTAAAGGGCCGAAGTTATAGTGTAGTGTCTGATCCGAAGCTTTCGCATAACCGACGCTCAAGAATATAACGTCCCTCTCGTCGCCTTGAACATTCTCCAAGCTCTTAATGAAAAATTCTTCATGTGCCCCATCTTGGAAAAAACGTTCATAACGATGGTTAGCATTTCTTAAAATCGCAAGTTCAGTTTCAATTGCAGAAGCTTGCGCTTCACTAAATGCTATTACTCCTAATGACTGTGCAGGGTGATCTCTGAAATGCTCAATAACCAACTGGGCTATTTTTTCCGCCTCTATTTTATTCGTCTTACTCCCGCCGCGGTCATATATTCCGTCTTCAACATGAACAAACTCAGTTCCTAGGTATGCACTATTATCAGAGCTTGGAAATGTTATCAGATTGTTATGGTAAAATGCCTGGTTTGAGAAAGTGATTAATGATTCATGTTTACTTCGATAATGCCAACGCAGGTTAATCTGCGGAAGTACATGCGCGCACTCATCAAGGATGCTTTCGTACGTAATATCTTCTTCCTCTTGGTCTTCATCAAAGTCCTCTTCTATCATGCTGCTGTGAAAAAAGTTTGTGGGAGGAAGTTGCTTTGTATCTCCTACGATTATGACTTGTTTCCCACGGACAATTGCGCCAATTGCATCCTCAGAGAAGATCTGAGATGCTTCATCAAATATCACCACATCAAATTGAATAACGGAAGCGTCCAAAAATTGACTGACGGATAGCGGGCTCATAAGAATACAAGGCTTAATCTCCATGAATAATGGAGCTGTTAAATTCAATAGCTTCCTAATTGGATAGTGCCTCTTTTTCTTCCCGATTTCAGCTTGCATGGTTTGTAATTCTCGGCGATATGCTAGGGAATTAATCGCCTGACTGCGATTCGATTCCAATTTCTCATTTATACGGTGAACATTTAATTGGTTACTGCTTTTGTCCAACTTTCTAAATGTTGTAACGTCAGTATCCATAACATCCGCGTCGAATTCATAAAGAAGAGGTTCTTGTTTATAAATTTGATCCAACCAAATTTTAAAGAATCGCTTTTGAAATAGATCCTTGAAAGTAAACTCACCAATGTTCTCCTTCTTTATGGCAATCATAAACTGATTTAAACCCATATCAGCAGCATGCTTTTCAAGGCGTTGGTATCTGATCCAGTCTTCCAAAAGGTCGATAGCACCCAATCTGACTTCCGCAAAATGCAAAAGTTCAGTCAGCTCCATGTCCGAAAACTCTAATTTAAATATCGACGAAGTCGAGAAGTAAAAATGAAAATCTTTTCGCAGGCTGAGGATATTATCATATTCCTTTATGGCGCGACTGAGCAATTCGACTAATTCGCTTTTATCCCGCTTACTTTCAGCACTGACAAAACTCAAGATTTGCGAAGGTATTTCAATATTAGAAAATAATTCATGCCATTCATCTGTCCAAGCTAACGCATCGAAAATTTGTTCCCAATTCGTTGTGTAGCCAGTAAAGCGATCCCCGAATACTTCTTTGATGATTTCTAATTCGCCGTCTATTCGTTCTTTCAGGCTTTTAACTTGAACGGCTTTTTCCAAAACTGCTCTGGTTTCTTCAAATGATAAGCTGGCCAGAAAATAAGAGTTAACTTTTGTAAACCCTTCTTGCCATTCTAAAACTTGCTGCTTTAATCGATTTAGCTGATTGCTAAACTCACTAATCGGCCAGAAAGATCCTGGTCCCTCATAGCCAGTAAAAATTTTAGGTAATGCTTCTTTATATAAGGGCATTTCTATTTCAATGCTGCTTATGCATTTAGAAAGTTTGATATCATCAATTAGTGAGTCCAATTCACCGCGAAGCATTGCATCTTTAAATACCTGAGTGATGATGACTTTGTTTTTGAATACTAAAGCAAAGTCGTCAACAAATCCGAGATACTTAATCCAATCCGTGTCTTTCCCCTTAAATGAAACACCAAGGAGCTTAACACTGCGATGAAATCCTTCTTCAAGTGTTTTGGATTCTTGGTTTAGCTCGCTTACATATTTTAAATCTTGCTTAAGACCCAGTACACTGAGACTCATTGCATTGTGAAAATGTTTGGCGAATTCATCAACATAAGTGAAATAGGATTCAACTTTTTCCCATTCCATTTGTAGATTAGAATTCAGCTCATTTACATTAATGTTTGTAGTATTTCCACCAATTAAATGACACAAATTTGGAAACTCAGTTTGGATAAGTTTAATCCCTTGTCTTAAGTTGTTGCTTATTTGGTTTAACTGATTAAAAGAAGCTGTTAACTGCTCCACTCTTCCCGCTGGTCTTATTAAAAGATCTTTTAGTGATGCGGTAATGTTTCTCCCTTGGTGCCATTCTATCGTTTCTCTTGTGACAGACAGCGCCTGCTCAATTAGGGACCAGTTTGTTTCAGCATCCTGATAGTGCCATCCGAGCGATGTCTTAAGTTCATTTTCTTTTTGACTAATAGATTTCTTATAGTCCATCACTCTTTTTACATTCCGAACATATTTATGGAACATTTCAAAATCAACTTTGTCGTTGGACTTTAAGTTAGCCTTTAACCATTTAACATCCTTCTTGTACGAACTATTTAAAACACGTAAAAATGATTGATACTTGTCTTCACACTTTTCAAAAATATCATATATCCTCTCGTCGTAAACCTCTTCTTCAAACAAATTAACTGCTTTATTGTATTCATTCAGGTACTTGCCAAATAGGTCTTTGCCTTCTCGTATGGCAGTCTGGATATCGTGGTGACTATTTAAATTGAACCAACTTTCTTGGGGCCGAGGTGTTTTAGCAATTAATCCGATAACCAGTTCCAAATTATCAACGGAAGAAACATTATTTATTTGGATGCCGAATATCTCCTCAAATTCAGCTTTATATGTATTGAAGAGTTTAATATTATTGAACACGTCATTAAATGTTGTCTGTATCTTTGATTTTTGGTCATACAAAAAAGTATCAACAGATTCTTGATTATAACTAAATGAGTTCAGTTTCTTTTCTTTTACTTCGAAATCAATCAATGCTTTATCCGCATTGACTTCCAAAAATGACTTTTTATACTTAGACAATAAATTTTGGCGAATCGTTTCAATCTCTTCGTATTTGTTCTTAGTGGCTAGTGCATGGATTACTACTTCAGCAAACTTATTCTCCTCAAACCATTCCACAGTTGGAATGATTCTTTTATTTAAAAGTGAAGAATACACCAATAATCGTTTTAATTCTTCTAAATTATCAAGTTGAAATATTCCCAGCACAGATGCTGTCTCTGAGTATCCTTGGATCTTGTCAGTAGTAGTTCTAAAATCATCAATACCAACTATGAGTTCACTTTTATTAAGTAAAATCTCTGCGCGTTTTTCTTCGGAAATCGAAGAAATTAATTTTTTATTTTCAATAAACAATTGGTCATATAGCAGTGTAAGCTGTTCTTCATCTAAAATACTTTCTCTCACCTGTTCCAAAAGCTTCTTTTTGTCATCTAAGAATGATAAAAAACTTTCTTGGTAGTTCTTTGCATCATTAATGATTTGCGATATGTTCTTTTTATCAAACCATCCCACTGGAGGCATTGGTGAACGAATTGCCATATCCAATATGTTCATTGCATTTTGCATCTCGTTTAATGAAGCTGTTTTAATTCCAGTGATGTCTTCAATGTTGGAACTCACATTCTCCGTATTTTTTAATTGTCTTGCAAACTCCGTTAAAAAAATTTTGACTCGTGATTTTAACTCAAGTGAGAAACTCTCGTCATTAAAGCCTTCCCATGGATGGAAGTCCGAATTGTAAACAGAACTCCTATAACGCTCAAGATCAGTCAAGAGCCTATATATCGATTCAAGCTCTGTGTCAGCATTAATATTAAAGCCGACCATTAATTCTGGAATTTGTTCTAACTTGGACAATATCCCATGAACTTCAAATGCCGTTTTTCCGTAGGGTTCCCTGATAAAGTGAACCTTTTCAGAATAAGTATTTAACTTTTCTCTAATTACATTGATCTGACCATACACTTCATTTGAGATTTTCCTGTTCGATGGTTGTTTGTTAATGACATGATTTAATTCATCCAGCACTTGTCTCTTATTTGCTTTTTGGCTATGCATTTCAAGACAAAAATCTCCAAGCCCCTCGTTCTCCAAACGAGTTTTAACAACATTGAGTGCAGCCATCTTTTCACTGACAAAAAGCACCTTCTTGTTGTTAGCCAAATTCTCGGCAATGATGTTAGAGATCGTTTGGCTTTTACCCGTTCCAGGTGGGCCTTGAAGTACAAAACTCATTCCGTTTTTAGCTGCCAGAATTGCTTGTTGCTGGCTAGAATCAGCATCCAAAATATTAAAAATTTCGTGTGATGGAACCTCGCGGTCCATTGTAGACTCATCAGGAATACGAGTATGATCGAACGTTTGCTTTCTACTCTCTTCATCGGATACACCTGCAATTTCTCTAATCAAAGGATGCCCTTCGATCAAGTCTTTGTAGGTTTCCATGTCTTTGTACATAACAAGCCTGTTAAAGGAAAACAAAGACAAATAAACGTCCTCTTCGACGCTCCAATCTTCAAGATTCGCAATTAGCTCTCGAACCTCAGCCCATAATTCCGCTACATTAAAACTCACTGAATCTTCTACCAGCTCAGGCAAGTTAATGCCGTGCTGCTCGCGTAACATGTGTGCAAGAAATGGATTGATAACGATATCGTCTTCAAAAGGACATAAAGTAAACGGGTCATTCGCACTGGTTCTCTTCAATGTTGCGGGCACCAGCAATAGTGGTGCAAAGAAGAAATCTGAGGTGGTTGATAGTTGCGTTTCTTTCCATTTCAAAAGACCAAATGAAAGATATGATATGTTTATTCCTTGTTCATTCATCCGAGTCTTTGAAGCCGTTCTCAGCTTGTTGAGGATTTTTTTGTAATTTTGTGTTTCCTCAGCAATCCGCTTTTTCTTATCCAACTCTTCAATCGCCATGGATTGAATCTTCGAGATCTGTATGGAGAAATGAGTAGTTAGCTTTTCACAGTTTAACTGCGTTTCATCATCAACAAGCAATTTATATAAGTTCGATGGATCATCTAGAAACTTAACACTATTGTTTCTTTTAGGTTTGAAATTGAGTAGTGTATTTCTTTTGCTCATATCAATAAGGTTTTTTTTCCAGTTTGCAATTCTATTATGTAATTGATATTCAAGTTGCTTGGCCATAATTTCCACCTTCAAGTTACAGATTATTAAGAATAAAAAAGAAATTTCCAACCGTACGACCTACTATATTAGGAAAATTGTACCACGATATAGCTAAATTTGATACAACCACTGTTACAACTCTAATTCTAATGGCGCTTTGTTCGATTATATTGCTGAGATAAATTTCGGTTTCGAAATTATAATGTTACGGGCACAAGACGATGATGCTGCTCGTTTTTGGCGTAAAGTTGGTTTCTCAAGTGTTATGGGCACGCCTTTTATGTCTTTGAGCATGATTTATCGCCTGACCAAAAAAATTAAAGAAACAAGGTTGTCAGTTAATCTCACTTATACGGATTCTTTAAGTAAGGAGACGAAGATAATTAACAGTTATGATATTACTGATAGTAAGGAATAAAAGCCAAATTCCCTCAATGGGTTATTACAAAAGCAGATTCAATTTCGTTGGAATTGTAGCCTACACAAAAATGTTGTCATTAAGTTGTTCTGTTCTCTCCAAACAATAAAACCCGCCTTTTCTTCGGCGGGTTTTATTGTTTATCTTGATTTGCTGTTTTGATTGAGGAGCAAAACAAATTTTGAATCTTGATATTCATCACTTTTTGAAGAACTATTCCTTCAACTGTGTCAAACCTCTTCTCAAAAGCTATATCTACCAAGCACTTAAGTGTTTCTTTTGTATCAGATAACTTGTCAAATGTTCCAAGTTCTTTGTCACCCAACACGAATTATGAAACAATTCTAATTAATTCTGGAATTTCACAAGAATTCCCTTCTCCGCCACGCAGTAATATATCAATTACACTTACTAAATCCGCATTGCGCACATTGTTTGCAGCCTTCAATATTGATTAGCGTCGCCGATCCACAAGACGGACATAAATCTATGGAAGTGCTCTCTTCTACAACGTTTGATTTAGCCATAGCCGCAGGCGATTCTATTGCTTCACTGTGCCGTATTTTAGAAGAAGTATCCTGCTCTATGCCATGGTCCAAATGCATTTCCAGTGATTTTGCAACGGCATCAGCAATGGACTCCACCCGGTTAACGCCAAATCCAATCGCTCCAGATCCGCCGATACCCTTCAAGTGTTTGATGAGCAGATTTACTTTGTTTCCATGATCACCATAACGTAGAAATAAGGAGCATACACGCCCCAATGCTTCAGCCATCGCGAACACATCAGAGCCGGCTTTCCCCACGTTCAGAAATATTTCTGCCGGTGTGCCATTAAGGTCATTGATCGTAATATATGCCATACCAAATGGTGTATTTACTTTATAGGTTGCTCCTCTGAGCATTTGTGGTCTACGTTTATATTGCTTATCCAGCTCTTGCTCCGTTTGAACCGCAGGGACAGCTGCTTCTACCAAATCAGCGTCAAAGGCAACCTCAGCCTTCTCCTCTTTTTTCGTAGAGAGCACTTGCACATCTCGGCTTCCATCACGGTAAATCGTCACACCTTTGCAGCCAAGCTCAAACGCAAGCTCATAGAGTCTTCCCGTCTCCTCGACTGTAAAATCAGCCGGACAATTTGCAGTTTTGGAAATCGAGCTGTCTACCCATCGCTGGATTGCCGCCTGTACTCTAATATGGTCCTCAGCCGACAGGCTCATCGACGTCACAAAATAATCAGGAAGCTCCTTACCTGGATGTGCTTCCTTCCATGCCGCAGCGATCGGAACATCTTGTTTGTCATAACCAAGTCTGCTTTGACGATAGTACTCGAAGGCAAAATAAGGCTCAATCCCGGTTGATGTACCAACCATAGTTCCCGTACTTCCCGTCGGTGCTTGCGTGATAACCGTCACATTTCGCATGCCGCTCCGCACTACTGACTCTCCGATCTCCGGAAACTCGGCTATTAATTGTTTCATAAATCCGCTCTGAACATATTTATCTGCTTCGAACGCTTGAAATGAGCCCTTCTCAGCAGCAATTTCAGATGATGCCAAATAAGATTCGCGCGCCATAAATCCGTACAACTTATCTAAAAAAACTAATGATTCCGCGCTTCCGTACCTTACGCCAAGCTTTATCATAAGCTCTGCGAGTCCCATCGTGCCAAGTCCAATTCGGCGCTCCAACTTTTGATTACGTTCATTTTCTTCAAAATGATAGGGAGTCATGTCAATGACGTTATCCAAAAATCTTACCGACCAACGTGTCACTTTGGCGAGCTCTTCCCAAGCTACATCATGCTTCTCTTCATCATAAAACTTGGATAGATTCACAGCTGATAAATTACATACTCCCCAGCCTGGCAGCCCTTGTTCTCCACAAGGATTTGTACTAATGATCGGATTAAAATACCAGCTGTTCGACATTTGGTTGTAATACTCCATAAAGACGACGCCTGGCTCAGCTGATTTCCATGCCGATTCAATGATCGCTTGCCAAATTTCTCGAGCACGTACGGTTTTGTATGAAATGGCCCTTTTGCCAAGCTTACGCCATTCTTCCAGATCCCCAGTCCATAGCTCGTTATAATCAACTTCCTTAGTATCTGGGAAGACAAGCTCCCAATCCAAATCTTCCTTCACAGCTTTCATAAATGCGTTGCTTATACAGACGGACAAATTCGCATTTGTCACTTGACCCATCGTTTGTTTAACCGTAATGAAATCCAGCACGTCCGGATGCCAATCATTGATCATAAGCATCAAGGCGCCTCTGCGGCTCCCGCCCTGCTCAATCAAGCCCGTCGCATAGCTGAATAGACCGCCCCACGAGACAGCACCGCTGGATGATCCGTTGACGCCGGCAACCACTGCTCTCTTCGGCCGAAGCGATGATAGATTCATCCCTACGCCGCCGCCGCGTGCCATAATTTCAGTCATCTCAGTGAGCGTTGTCATGATGCCGCCGCGGCTATCTTTTGGCGAAGGAATCACATAACAATTAAACAACGTCAACTCCTCACTAGCGCCGGCACCCGCAGCAATTCGCCCCCCTGGAACCAGCTTCCAATCATCCAATATATATCTGAATTTTTCACGCCATTCCTTCTGCTTATCTAGACCTGATTCAACTGATGACATCGCACCAGCAAGACGATCCCACATTTCCTCCGGCGTCTTCTCTATTGTGAGGGTGAGCTTCTCGATACTAGACTCCACAAGCTCGCCATTTCTAAGTTTAACGGTGACATTATTACCTTCACGCGAGATCACCTCTCCGACTTCCTTCACCGGAAATTTCGGATCGTCCTTCGTCAGGACAAGTACGATATCGCCGACCAATGTTTGATTCGTATCCGCATTTTTCCAAGCATATCGATCCAAAAAGATTTTTTCACTTAGTCCCTCAAGTCGTTTTCCGCCAGACGTCTCCATCGCAGCCACTTCCTCCCTCAAACTAAAATGCTGTAAGTATAGGTAAGATTCCTTATGGATTGAGCACAATATATTGTGCGTAAAATAATTATACTATACTACATATTGATATTCATGCTTATTTGTGTCTAAATTTAATACTCTTGTCCGCTTACATGCCCACTCTCTTTATATTTCTAGTCCATACTCTTTTTTAGACAGTATCTTATTATTATTGGATGAAAAGGCAATACTGATTACTACTTATCCCTTTTACCGCGGAAGGAGCTGTACTTGATGACATTTCAGACAACGCCGCAGCCTGCATCAGCAGAAGCAGGCTCGGCTTTAACTTCCCGCAAATTGCATCCTCTAGTCGATTTGCAGTATGACCGCACTTGGTATGAAGAGCTGCAAAATCGTTTGACGAAAGGCGGTCCATGGGATAATTGGACGTTATATCAGCTTGCCATGGAGGCTGAGCAAGCCAAGCGTATTGAAAGTTTCGATGAATTGTTATGTTTGCGATCACTTCCAGCCTTCGAACCGATGGCACATCAAATCAGCACCGCTCGCAAAGTCGTGCATGAAATGGGCGGACGTGCGATATTGGCTGATGAGGTTGGTCTAGGCAAAACAATAGAAGCGGGCCTCGTTCTCAAAGAATATATCGTGCGCGGACTAGCGAAGCGTATCTTGATTCTCGTTCCCGCTTCGCTCGTTCTTCAATGGGTGCGTGAGCTTAATCAGAAATTCGGAATTTCCGCAGTTGCTCAGAAGAAAGAGCATACTTGGGGGTATGACGTAGTCGTCGCCTCTATCGATACCGCGAAGCGTGATCCGCATCGCGAGATTGTGCTTGGAATTGACTATGACATCATCATTATCGACGAGGCACACAAGCTGAAAAACAAGAAAACAACTAACTACCAGTTCGCTAATGTTTTGCGTAAAAAATATTGCTTGCTCCTTACGGCTACCCCTATCCAGAACGATATGGACGAGCTGTTCAATCTCATTACACTGCTGAAACCCGGTCAACTGGGCGGACAAAGTGAATTTGCTGCAAACTTTGTCGTCGACAAGCGACTCCCCAAAAATGAAGATCAGCTGCAGGAAGCACTCTCAGGCGTCATGATTCGTAATCGACGCGGTGATGGCGGCATCCATTTCACGAAACGTTTTGTCAAAAATATACCGCTTACACTTTCAGAGGAAGAGAAAGCGCTGTACGATGCGGTTACCGGCTTCGTTAAAGAGCGTTACGAAGAAAGCGGCGGCGACTTGTCAAGCATGCTATCTCTGGTCACGCTGCAGCGTGAAGTATGCAGCAGCCGTGACGCTGTATTTCTAACCCTCGTTAATCTCTTTAAGAAAACGTCGGAAGACTCCCCTATGCGTCCGAAAATTTGGGAGCTGGTAGAAAAAATAAAAAATATCAAAGCAAATACGAAAGCTGAGAAAGCGATGGAACTTGTCAAAGAAATGAATGACAAGGTCATCATATTTACCGAGTACCGAGCTACTCAAGAATATTTGCTGCAGTTTTTTCGTGCTCAAAATATGATCGCAGTCCCCTATCGCGGCGGTATGAACAGAGGAAAAAAAGACTGGATGATGGATTTGTTCCGTGGGCGCGCTCAAATACTAATCGCTACCGAAGCTGGCGGTGAAGGGATAAATCTGCAGTTCTGCCACCATATGATTAATTTCGATCTGCCATGGAATCCCATGAGAGTTGAGCAGCGCATTGGGCGAGTGCACCGACTAGGTCAAAAGGAAGATGTGAAAATTTACAACCTTTGCACGATCGGTACCATTGAAGAACATATTGTTAGTTTATTGCATGAGAAAATCAACCTGTTCGAGCTAGTTATTGGAGAGCTTGATCATATATTGGAGCGCTTCGAGAAGGGCGATGGCTCGCTTGAGCAGCGACTTGCGCGAATGCTGCTCGAATCGGGCAATGATACGGATTTGAAGCAAAAAATCAATCATTTGGGCTCCTCCCTTAGCCGGATTCGCGAAGAGGTGTTGACCGGAGAAAACCCGATGCCAACAAGCCCCGATTTGCTCGTAAATTTGGATACGCTCGGACAATCTGTGGAGGTGCAGCCTTGAACGAAAAGCAGGTGCACAAATTCGTCAACCGTTATTTGGAGGCAACAGAATGCTCAATATTAGAAAAATCGCCAAGTCACTTTACGGTTAAGCTCTCACCACATGCAGACCGCGAGCTTACGAATCGACCTTATTATTGGAGCTTTGTCGATCGATTAGGCAACGAGCCGGAGACGATGACCTTCCTATTCGTAACCGACAAAAACAAATACGACGCTGCGGAAGAGCTGAAAAAAAATGAAGCTGCATCCACTCCATCGGACGCTGCTATCAATGATCAAGATGCAGCAGCAAATGCCGCTCTTGGGCGTTCACTCGGCTTTATTCACGGGAGTCTTGCAGCACCCGCTCGTGTTCCGCGCGAGGACCTTTTTTTTGGCGCACGCAAATTAGAGCAAATATTTGATGCCTCGAAAGCGAAGGGCAGCTACGTCTATTTATTTCAGGAGCCGGAGAAACGTTCCAGTAATCCTTTTGCCTCTACTCCTTATACGGCTTGGCTTGCTGTAAATATGCGAGTGGAGTTTGCTTGCGATCAAAAGCGCGAAGAAATTCATTGCTTCGGCGTTTCGCTTGCGACTGGCCAATTTGTGGACAATTTTTACGATCGATTGCTCACTCATAAGCTTACGCCGCGACTGCCAGCTAACATCCATATTACAAAAAATGGTCTTTCCTATAACAAAGCGTTAAATATCGTTGAACAAGCGCTGGAGCGAAAGCTTCGCAGCTATGATTACAGCTGGGCTGAAGGTGCCTCAGCTAGATTAAAGGAAGAGCTTGAGCGAATAAACAGCTATTACGAGCCACTTGTTAAGAATGCTCTGGATGAGAACAAGCCTGCAATCGAAGAGCAATTCGCACAACGTCAGTCCGAAATAAGATGGCAATACGAGCCTAGGGTGACTGCTTCCGCCATTAACTGCGGCGTATTTCATCTCGAGGGGATCGACTGACATGAATTAGACGTTATCCGCAGCAATACGTCAAAAAAAGGCGGTCATATGACCGCCCCTACGCGACAGGTTGTAACAGCCTTCTTAAAGCTTGTCTTATACAATAGCATGGAGGTGATTAATTATGCCAAAAAAATTCATTAAGGTTACAGCAGCATGCATTTTGACTGCTATTGTATTGTATGCTGGCGGTTTGCAGCCGCAAGCAACTGCTGCCGTATCGAATCCAACAGCGGTTCATGAGCCAGTTCAGCAGCAAGCGCAGCGCTGGGTAGACGATTTGGCAAAGCAGCCTTCTTTTGCAGCATGGAAGCAGTCGACACTTTCGGTATCTCCCATTGGACCAGGAACGCATAGCTGGCTTGTACTCGTCATGCATAATAAAGAGACGGTTGGATATCTCGTTATTAATGCTGTGGAGACCGGCGGATATCAATTAGGGGAGTACGGTACTAACAGTCACCCTTTATTCGATGAAAGCACTCTTTCGCTGGCGACTCAACGGCTTGAGCTATTACAACCTGCTATCCAGATTGAAACATTATACGTTCATCCGCTCCTTGCCGCGTGGCGTATAACAACTGAGCAGGACACCTACTATGCTGATGCTGCTAGCGGCGAGCAGCTCCCTGCTGGGAACGACGATTGGATCACCGCTTCCCAAACGAGGCTCGCGAACACCGGTTCACTGCAAAGCACACAAAAAGCAGCTCTGCTCAAACATGTTACATTGCCTTCTTTTAATCCATTCGAGAAACTTCCATGGTTAACCGATAAGCCACTTCCAATAAGTACAAGCTCCTATACCTCTTTATTTGCCAAAATAAACAGCAAGAAACAGCTCCGCTACACCACTGAGCTGTTTGATGGTCAAATGTTATCTGTCTGGTCTGTAGTCGGATATAACAAATGGGAAAACGGCCAAATCTACGTTGCACTAGAAGCCGGTGAGGATGGTTCAGAACGTCGTTATATCCCCATTCCACTTCTCATTGAGCTTGGGCATTTTTATCTATGACGCTCCGAGCGTCCCCGCCACCATAACATAATACTTACAGGCCCCCACCCGAACCATCGTGTCAGCCAAGGCTCTCTCCGCATTTTAGCTGACGCGTTGGTTTGCTTCCGTTCTTCCCTCGGCGTCTCCACATAGGCTATAAACTTTTCGGTCATATATTTCACGTATTCATCGCTTTTTGCCATATGCCTCATCCCTTCAATACCGTATGAATTAATAGTATTAGGATGCCCCGTATCAATCCAATGTAAACATGAATGAGTTGCCCTCCAAAAAGCCACGCTAACGTTATGTCAAAGTCATCTGGAGGAATATTCAGCATGTTTCGTAAAATAGCACTGACCTTTGCAGCCGTGTGGCTAGCTGCTTCATGCAGCTCATCCAGCGCATTTGCATGGCCTCTTCTACCCGTAGGCTCCAAACAGGACTGGGCGCTGCCTTCCACAGTTGTCATCATTGATGCAGGGCATGGAGGCATCGATGGCGGAGCTTCTGCAGCTGATATTCTCGAGAAAGATATCAATTTGGCGGTTGCCCGCAAACTGTATTTTATTTTAAAAGATCATAATATCCCAGTTATACTTAATCGCACAGGCGACTACGCACTCAGTGATGATAATCGCTGGCATAATACACGTTCCAGACATCGTAAAGATTTATCCCAGCGCCGACAATTGACCGACGAAATTGAGAGCGAGCTGCTCGTTAGCTTGCATGTGAATTGGTCTAAGAAAAGTATGCAGAAAGGCCCTCTTGTGCTTCATCAAAGCAGTGGGGAAAGCTCTTTGCTAGCATTTTGCATTCAAGATGCTCTTAATCGACAACAAAATACGGCTTTCCTCCCTAGAGAAGGAAAACCGTTTTATTTACTTCGGAAGGTTGAAGACCCTGCTGTTATTGTAGAAATGGGGTTTATTAGCAGCGAACATGATCGTAACATGTTGACTAATCCTCAGCGTCAGCAAGAGATTGCTGAAGCCATTGCATCAGGGATTAGGCAGTACAAGTGGATCGTTCATTGATTCTCCTCCGAGAAGGGCTGTAAGCTTCACAAATCTCATGCTTGGCTGCATTGCGGGTATTGATTGCAAGAGTACTGATGCTGTTTGTTTTCCCGGTGCTCCAACATGTCCGATCGTGATGCAGCTAACATGTGATTCCAAATGTTTGCGCATCACTCCGATTTGCTTAGATATGTGCTGAGTAGTATAGACATCATCTAGAAATACATCATTGGAAACGAGCGGCACACCAATTTCCTTGGCTATTTTGGGAACTACTGTCTTATAGGTCGTCCGGCTGTCGAGAAAGAAGAGTCCACGTTCCTTGCATACGCTGAGTATAATTCGCATCATTCTCTCATCTGCTGTCACCTTGGAGCCCATATGATTATTCATACCGATAGCATGAGGCACATCACTTATTGCGTCCTCTACCCGTTTTCGAACTTCAGCATCACTTAGGTCTGTCGTAAGCGCCCCTGGTCCTAACCAGCTCTTATGGCCTTTGTTGGGTTCCATTGGCATATGGACAATAACATCGTGCCCTAACCTATGCGCATCCTCGGCATCCTTCTTGGTCGTTGGCATAAACGGCATAATTGCTGCTGTAATCTTAATTGGGAGCTTTAGCATTTCCTCTGTACCATTCATATTATTTCCAAAATCATCGATAACGATTGCCACCGGTTTCCTTCCATCTACTTCAGCTTCCGCACTCATGCGATAAGACGATGTCTGTGCGGATGCGATATTATTGCCTGTAGTGCTGCCTGTAACACCAAGCATGCTCAATAACAAGGCTGCCGCTACTGTTCGGAGTAAATATGTCTTCCTTATTTTAAGTAATTCTGGATAATCGCTTTCCTTAAAACTTTCATGCTGTCTGCTCATCGCTGCACGCACCTTTCACCTTTTAATATCATTGTTTGTGAAAATGCTGGGAAATATGCGAAGGCGATAACAAATCAGCAAATAGCTCTAAGGGAACAAAGATATATAAAAAAAGAGGCCTATCGTAGGCCTCTCCTGCTCATGAAATAAGTTTCTAAAATTTATTCGCGACATCCTGCACGATCTGCTCCAATGTAATATGGGATAGCTTATTTTCCATCGCCTTCTGCGCTTCGTCAAATGCCGTTTCAAGTGAGGATTGAATATTACGGCCAACAGGGCATGCCGGATTTGGCTTCTCATGTATGGCAAATAGCTCATCCTGCCCATTATTATGAACCGCATTGTAAATATCATAAAGTGTAATATCGCTTGCTTGTCTTGTCATAACAGCACCAGCAACGCCTGCGCTAGAGGTGACAAGACCCGCTTTATTTAACAAACCAATAATTCGACGGATAACAACAGGGTTTGTATTTACGCTGCCAGCGATATAATCTGAGGTTAGTCGTGCTGTCTTATTCGTCTCTAATAACGTCATAATATGAACAGCAACCGCAAATCTATTGTTAGTCATCGTAATCACCGCCTGTCTGCTTGACTAGTTTTATGAGCAACATGATCATGTAAGCATTATAGTTACATGCCCATTGGATTGTCAATCATTCGTCACTGCGTGAGCCATAGGATCCGGGGCAAAAGTTACCTTGCCGCCTGCCAATGAAGCAACTCGCGCCAAAGAATGTACAAGATAACCGTGTCCGATCAATTTTTCTCGGCCTGGTTGGAACGCCTTCTCAATCACAATGCCAATACCTGCAACCGAAGCTCCTGCTTGCTCAACGATACGCGCCAAACCAATTGCTGCATCCCCGTTTGCAAGAAAATCATCAATAATTAGAACACGATCTTCCGATTTCAAGAACTTACGCGAAACGGCAACTTCACTTTCCTCCTGCTTCGTGAAGGAGAATATTTTCTCCGTATACAGGTCGTCCTTGAGTGTCAGCGATTTCCGCTTGCGCGCAAAGATTAACGGAACGTTCATTTGCAGCGCAGCCATAACAGCTGGCGCAATGCCCGAGGACTCCAGCGTTAGTACCTTAGTGATCCGTTCCGCTTCAAATAAAGAAGCAAATGTCTGCCCTATTCCAAGCATAAGCTGCGGATCTACTTGATGATTAAGGAAGGAGTCTACCTTGAGTACATTTTCATCAAGAACGATCCCTTCCTCTAAAATTTTCTGCTCTAATTGTTCCACAGCATATTCCTCCATTTTTATAAAATATTGTTGACTGATCCAGCATTCTCATGATACGATAACTACTGTTAAAACAAGATTTGCGGTCGTGGCGGAATTGGCAGACGCGCTAGATTCAGGTTCTAGTGGTGTAACAGCCGTGGAGGTTCGAGTCCTCTCGACCGCATCCTTATTGAAGAAATTGGACTTATCCACAGGGTCAATGTTTTAGTGGTCACTCGGATAACCCAATACACATATAAAGCACACTAACTATTTGTTCTCAAAACAATAGGAGGTGTGTTTTTTCGTATGGTTATAAAATTTGCCATTAAAGATTTTATTGTTGATCGTCAGTATAAGAATCTTTCCAAAAACACAATTGAGTCGTATGAATTAATTCTATCCATGTTTCACGATTTTTGCGTTCATAATAATCTTGTCAATGCTGAGGACATTACCGCAAATACTGTTAAATCATTTCTTCTCTATCTTCAGAATGAAAAAGGAAACAATCCCACTTCACGCAATACAAAATTAAGGACGCTCAAAACCTTCTTTAACTACATGGAAGAAATTGAAGTCTACACTCTTAAATCTAATCCTACCAAAAAAATGACCTTCGCAAAAGAACAAATTGAAATCCAACCGTTTAATGATTATCACATTTCTCAAATGCTCAGTTATTTACGTCGATCCAAGCAAAAGGAACGTTCCATTTACGCTTATCGTGATTACATGATATGTGTATCGTTGCTCGGACTTGGTATCCGTTTAGGTGAAATGATAAATTTAAAATGGGCTGACATTGATTTCAAAAGTGGTACTTGCTTCATTCTTGGTAAAAAGCGTGAATTATCCTCTTTTCCTATTACTCGAGTTTCGGCTCATGGTGCTTTGATTGTATGCGATCAAACGTTCTTAATTTAAGTTGATTTATTTTGCAAAGCATTAAACAGAAAGAATTACAACAAACACCCACTATCGGAGTAATTCCGCTAGTAGGCGCTTATCTACATATTCTACAGTCTAAACCATTGTTTTACGTTCAGACCGCTTATCTCTTGCTTCTTTCGTTGTTCTGAAATCATATATATCACCGTTTTGCTTATGCTCCCACTGCGCATGATGGTCTAAACCATTGTTAATAATTGTATACAATTGATTATCATTTAAATCATTCTCATTTGAACATATAAATTCCTTCAAGAATCTATGTGTCGCCTGAATGCTATTAAAAATTCGAAAAAAATCCTTATTCTTTAAAACCACTACTTGTATCTCCAAAGCTAATCATCCCTTTCTCGAAAAAATGTAAATTTAATAAAATTACATTCATAATGAGACTCATTTTTCTATCCAGCAAATATCTCTATTATTCCTGCACCATACTTCTCAACCTTTACCTTCCCAAAACCCTTGACCTCTAACAGTTCTTCATCTGACAATGGATATTTAGCTATAATTTCGTCCATCTCATTGTTGTTAAAAATGAAATATGCCTTTACATTCTCTTCTCTAGACGTTTTTAATCTAAATGCTATTAGTTCTTCACGAAGTTGTGTTTTATCTTTTCTTCCAGTATTCTCATTCGCAAGTTGATACTTACCGACAAAATCCATCTCAATAGGGGTATTCAGCTTTACCAGTAAGCTAGCAATTTCATACATGTCCTTCTCTGCTAGATCGTACTGATTGGTTTTATCATTTTGATACTTCTCTAATGTAGTCTTAATCTGATCGTATTTAATTAGAGTCCTTTCAATTTCTGCTGGACATTTGTATTTTTTAATTATTGTTTTTGGATTCGCCATTACAACAAGTGATATAATTGGCATATTATTGATTTTCAATTCTTTAGAAAGCACATGTTTTAAAATATCTACATGCCTTGTATTTTGAGTAACTGGACTGTAAATGCCTTCTTTGTAATCTTTCCCATACTTATTCTTCATGGTTCTTACAAAGTTACCATCAGAATCAATAGAGATATTACCACTTAATTTCTTTGTTTCTAAAATACATGTAAACTTATTTGAAATGACAACGAAATCAAGCTGAGCTACATAATCACCATATTCTAATCTAACATCATGAAGGCAAAGTATAGGCAAGAACGAATTTTTTAATTCAAAGTAAACATTGTTCTCACCATCTAGTCCATACTTAAGAAACTTAATGTCTCTCTCTATGTTGTCTTTCTTCTCTCCATCCTCTAGCTCATTAAAGAGATCGTTTAGGGCAATGAGTTGTTGATTATCTTTAGAAAAATCCTTAACGAATGTCGGACTTTGAACTGTCCGTTTTTGACCGAAAATTTTGTTGAATATAGACATGTACAATTCCCCTTAGAGATTTATTTAGATTTATAGTTCGTTAGTAGGTGTAATTACTCTACTGGATAGTAAAATTATACCATAAGGACTCTTAATATTGGTTAGTAAATTCTATATTACACAACCTTACCTTTTCTATAGCTAATACTGCTATTCAGTATCAATCCATATCGCTTCTGTTTCAATGCCTGTTTGCTGGCTGTATCTGTACTACCTCTTTTTTTTAACAACATTTGATTTACCTCTGTAAACCATCCCACCACGATATAACAAAAAAAACACTCCTTAGATGAAGTGCACCCCTTAGAATAGACATTGGAAAACCCCCTTGGTTAATCCGATGAATTCTACGGGTTGTATTTTTGTGGCAATAAAGGGACAAAAGTTCAAAACGTATTCAGATGAAACAAAGCGTGAGGCAATTCGTTTGAATGTAGAAGTGAAGTGGAGCTATCGGAAGATCAACGAACATTTTGGTATACAGGATAAAGATCTGATGAAGGTGTGGATGAGGAAATATCGTCAACAAGGGGAATATGGCTTGCTGGACCAGCGCGGTCGAAGAACGGAGTACATATACAAAGATCGGGCGTATCAGCAACTCAAAAGAGAGAATTCCATTCTAAAAAAAGTGCTTGGAAATCTGGAAACAGGAGGTGTGAAAGGGAAATATGCCATCATTGAAGATGGAGATATCCGTTCAATTGAAGAAGCTCAACAACGAAGTGAAGCTTTTATCCAGTTTTATAACGAAGAAAATATCCAATTAAAGCTAAACAAGCTGGCGCCGATACTCTATCGGTGTCAGCTTGTTTCATAGGGCTTTTTTCATTGACTACAAAATGGGGTCTTGACCATAATGAGAAGGCTTTTATTATTACCCTTGAATTCAACAATTTATCAATTTATTAAAAACATAAATTTCACCGAAAAGTACTCAATTGTCCGTTTCATTTTCAATGAACTATTCGTATATTACTAGTGATGAGATGAAAGGAGCGAGATTGTGATAATGGCGAAATATAAATTTGGTAAATTAAGAAAATATGACTTCATGAAGGGATATAACCGCATATCGGCAACTTTACCTGATACGCGTGCAGCAACTAATTCTAATATAAACACCATGTTAAGATTATATAATTCAGTATATTTAAAGCCTGACACGGGTACTGGAGGTCATGGAATATATAAGGTAACAAAAAACGAAACAAGATATACTTTGATGAGAGGGACAACATCAAAACAGTTTGATTCATTAAACACCTTATTGGGGTCTCTTCACAAACAACAACTTAGAAGCAAGTATGTTGTTCAAAGAGGAATTGGCTTATTGAGGCATAGTAACCGACCATTTGACATCAGGGTTATGGTGCAAAAGAACAGAAGTAATCAACTTGAGGTAACAGGTATTATTGGAAGAATGGCTAAACCTAAAAATATCGTAACTAATTACCACAGTGGAGGTACACCGTTACCAATTGAGATTTTGCTCAAGTCACATCTAAATGGAATAGAAAGATTGAAATATATTAAAAAAATTGAACATTTAGGAAAAGACGCAAGTGTAGTACTCGCAAAAAGTTATCGGAAAAATAGAGCTTTCGGCGTTGATATTGCAATTGACTCTGAACTGAAACTATGGGTTTTGGAAGTTAATACTAGACCAGATATGAGCATTTTTAATACCTTGAGTAACAAAACGATGTATAGGAAAATTGTAAAGTTTTCAAAATTAAATGGATGAGCTTTTAGCTTATTCATTACATAAGGATATAGAAAAGACACCCCATGAACCAATCATTTGTCGTTCTTAATACCATTACATCTCATAACCATCTCAAGCTCACTTATTATATGAGAATAATAATAGCTCAAATTTTCATCAGTAATATTTTCACTAACTTTACTTAAGACGATTTGAAGCCTATCCATTATACTTTCATTACCTTTGATGAACTCTAAAGCTTTTATATAAATCTCAATCTTATTCCTGTTTGTACGATCAGTTAAATCGTCCAAAATTGCTTTTTCTAATCTTGATGTACACTCGGCAGCTAATTCCCCACCTAAATGTTTTAAGCTATCAAATGCTTGATATTCCATTTTGATATAGTTGTATGGAGATCCATCTTCGAATTCTTTCAAAGCGGCGAGATAAAATCCACCATTAAAAATTTTTCGCTCATATGCAATATTTGCTTTATCGTTGTCAGAGATGTATTCAATTTCATCTTCGTACTGAATACTATTAGCAATACTTTCGCAACCCTCTATTATGTCACCGCTATCTCCCATATCATCAGGATAAAACTGAAATGTAAAATCACCTTGGCTAAAGGGGCAATCCCGGATTGAACCATTCGATTATCTTCTGTTTTCACATAAAATCCTGAATCCTCTAGTATTTTATCCCCGTTTAATATTTGACAAAGTCCTGTATAGTATAAGTTCATCATTTAAACCTCGCCCTGTATAATACATGTCTTTGAACTTTTCCATTTATAAGTCTTCTTCTTTTCAAACGAAAACCCGCCAGCAATGAAATGCAGGCGGTTTTTGGCATTGTTCCTATTATCCAATTACATTAAGCATGTTCAGCATCACTTGCACTGCTTCAGCTCTTGTGCTAGGCAGGCTCGGTGCAAATTTGTTGTTTGCTTGTCCATTCACAATTCCTTGCTCTACCGCTGTCGAGATAGCTTCTTTTGCCCATTCTGGAATTTGCTTGTCATCTTCAAAGGAAGTTATACCTTTGCCTTCGGTATCAAGTCCCAAAGCGCGAACAATCATAATTACCATTTCAGTACGGCTGATTGGTTGATCCGCACGGAATGTATTGTCCTCGTATCCGCTAATGATTCCTTTATGGAGAAGAACTGCAATGTTGACTTTAGCCCATCCAGGAATTTTGTCAGCATCCTTGAAATTCAAGTCTGTATTATTGTTCACGGCTAATCCAAGTGCTTTCGCCAGCATTGTAGTAAATTCAGCTCGAGTTACATTCCCTTGCGGACGGAATGTTCCATCTTCATATCCACTCACAAATCCAAGCTGCTGAGCTTTACGAATCGACTCGCTCGCCCAATGTGCTGTGACATCGTTAAACTCAACAATAGGTTTTGGATCAGGCTTAACTTCCGGTTTAGGTGATGTTGAAGGCGAACCCGTTTCCGGTGTTGGCGTTGGCGTTGGTGTTGTTGTAGGAGTTGAATCCACAACATGAATAACAAACAATTGGACTTGATCTTCACTAAAGTCAAACGATAACTCATGCTGTCCTAGAGCTAGCCTGGACAGATAATCTTTCGTTATCTTTACCTGTGAACCATCGAGCATGTAGTCTAAATTCTGATCTAGTACTCCCTTCTGATCTTGAATTCCTTCCAGCATGTGACCATTCAGTGTCATGGTTACGTCCAAGTCTTTGGACTTATAACGATCATAATTACCGTTAATCGGATCGATCGCTGGCACCTTCACTGAATCATCTACAATCGTAATTTTTAATTCTTGCGGCCAACCTCCGCTAAATGTAAGACTCAGAGTCAGGTTGCCCACGGATTGTTTTTGCAAATATTGCTTCGAAATTGTCACTGTATCTGGTGCAGTCAAGACATAATCTTCATTTACGACCAATGGATGAATTCCATTGCGAATATCAATAAACTTGTTGTTGTTTAACTTCATAGCAACTTCAACATCTTGAATGTTGTTTTTATTTAATACTACTTCGTTTGGTGTAATGACAGCGTCCTGAGTATCTTTCTGAATTTGGATCGATTTCATCGCAACTACTTTACCGAAGACATCGACTTCTACCATATTGATATACTGTCCGTCTGTTCGTTCGATCTCCGTAACGCCGCTAATAAGCACCTGATTGTATTGCTCTGGCTTCAAGATACCGATGTCTAATTCCACAGCTTTTGAAGTATCATTAGACACATAGTATTGATGCCCTCCACCGATATAAACGCCTTCAGCTGTCACTTCCAAATTATCTATGAGGAGGTCGCCACTTACACCTTGATTTTTCCACAATATAGCTTTTACATTATTAAATTCATCTGCATCTGGAATCGTCACGTCTGTAGTATATTGCTTATACTCAGTGTCCTTGACTTCAATGTCATGTTTAATATTGTCAATATAGATGGAGATCCATCCTAATTCACCCTGTTTCGTTACTTTGCTCCATCCTTTTAATGTATAGGTAATATTAGGGATGACAGTCAGCGTCTGCTCAGCTCCGCCTTCACCCGGTCCAATTTTTCCAGACCCTTTTCCTTCATAAACATTGCTGCTAACAGTATTAAAAGGTCCTTTTACAGCCCATGATTTGGTGCCGTCCTCAAAATCGCCATTCTTAATAATATTCCATTGGTCATTCGTTTCAAAATCCAAACTATATTTGCCTGTATCCGTCTGTTTAAGTTCAACCTCTTCGGTTAATGGAACCTCAGAAGCAGCCGGTCTCTTGGACTCAGAAATAATAATAGTGCTGTAAGAAACAACTTTATTGTTTTGATCCACTTCTACGATATTTACATAAGAACCGTTGTTACGATGTAAGATGACTCCCGAAGTAAGCTCAAGTCCGAAATGAACTGGTTTTTCTTGTCCAATCAATTTGTTATTAAGCTGCGGGTCAGCAACAGTAGCATTAGAATCGTAATAATAGCGATTGCCATTCGTTAAGTCATTGTACGTTAGTTGTACAGTGCCATTAACAGTACCCTTAATTTGATGGATAGGCTCAGAAAATGGCTTAACAGATGCTTCGCTTAACAATCGAACACGCTGTTCCATCATATAATTGATGTTTTTAGAATACGTTTGACCATCTGTTACAATGGTACCTGATATTTCTTTTGCTAATGCACGGTTGCGTTTCTCTAAAATCATGAACACTTCATAATCTTCCGCAGCATCACGGGCTGCTTCATAACGGATCGAACTTTTCACATCCGGTCTGCGTGGTACGGAGCTAAGTATTGTATTATCTTTGGCCAATTGAAGATCTACATCAGGATAAATGGTGAAATTGTCACCTTTAAATCGTTGTGCTTCCAAAGTATTGAATTGAGTTGTTCCATTTTTCATCCATTCATTCAGACCCCAATGCAAGTGTCCTGTAGCATCTCTCTTATAGGACAACCATCCGATCGTTCTCATTTGCCAAACCGGTTTGTCGACATAGCGGTTCAGCCATGCTCCTTGTGGGTTTAAGCAAGTGTACAAATACACTTCTTTCCCCTTTGCTTTTAACTCGTTATAAATATCCAATTGTTCTTCATGAACACTTAAGATCGGCACAAAAATATCTGCGTCATTTTTGATCATATGCGGCGTAATCGCACCGCTGTCATAAGCGTCGCCCTTCTTGATATTCGGAGCAAGGTTTGTTAACTTATCCGAAACCTCTTTCCACTTTTTCACCTGCATAGGGGTTAATGTTTCATCCATAATATGTTGAAACCATATTTTATCCCAGCCTTTTTCTTCTAAATGCTCTGTAAATGCCGGAAGCAACGCATCGATCCATTTGTCCCCTCGTGGATCCGTATAGGGAACGAATACTTTCTGCATTTTTCCAGTAACAGGGTCTTTATCAATAATACTCACTCTATACGTATCGGCATAAATTGTTGCTAACAAGGTCATTCCTTCAAATCTTTTAACTACACCGCGATCCAAGAAAAATTGTCCAAACTCATCGAATTTCGACCAGTCGAAATGGTAGTTCCCTTCATCGTCAATATAAGTACCACCATCCAGTAAAAGTGCTAGAACATTCATATATAAGTTATTCGAACGATTGTCTTTCATTAGACGAGCGATATTATCCATAAGCGCCCACCACTCATCAGAATACTTCTCATACCCATACATTTCGGAAATCCCATCGAACTCATCCGGGTTATCCCATGTCCAAGCTGTTTGCGACCAGAAAGACCAATCGAACTCTGCATCCTTCGCATCTGGAATTGTCACATCGTAAACTTGAACTTGCATCGGAACTTTTCGCTCCATTTTTTGACCGTTCATTTCAATATGAATCGATACATTACCCGTGTATAAGCCTGGTTGCAGTTCTTTCGGTACAGAGACTCTCACCCAAATCGGCTGCGCTTTATTCGCTTCCACTTTAAGGGATGTCTCATTAGATAAGGCATCCGGATAATTGCCTGCTCCCCAACGTACTGCTGTCGAAGGACTTTGCCCTTCTGAATTTCGATTCAAATAAACATATTCCACGTATTGAGCTTTTAAATTTGATTTCGAAAGTACATTTCCATCTGATATCAAATCGGAAAATTCAACTTTGGAAATCGTATAGTTCGAATCGTTCTTAAGAACAATTTGTGCTGCTTCCAATTCATTGCGAGTTACGGATAAATGAACTGCTTCGTTAGCCTGATCCGGTTTAACCGCATCCTGGAATACATTCTCGTATGAACTTGTCGTCCACAAATCAAGCGCTGAACCGTCAACCGTAAACGGATCAGCATCCATAGATTCGCCTGACTGGCTGCCACCATTGCTACCCCCTTCTTGCTGAATAACTTCCGTCAATTCTGGGCCAGAATACGCTGGCACAAGATTATCGGCTGGTTGAGCGAATATCGCTGCTGACGGAATTACCATCTGCAATAGCAATAACACTGACAGCGTAATGCTAATTCTCTTACTACGTTGATTGTGTTTCATACTTGCCATCCCTTCTGTTTATATTTATTTTTAAAAATACCTTCTCATCGTATTATGAGTACAACATTATTTAAATGGATTCAATTGACTTGTAACTAGACTATCTTTGCATTTCCCCCAATCTTTTCTAGATAAAATACTCATATAATCACGGCCCTCTATGATTATGGAATTAAACTGACATGAATGAAGCCATTTAGGGTAAACGTTGGCGGGTCGAGGTCTTCATCCGTACGGCCAAATGGTTAGCAGCTATTTCCACACTCGTTGTCAGGTTCGCATCAGAAATCACAAGGGATCCGAGCGAATCTACTAAGATTATTCCTATTCTAAATAAGAAGGGGTACAACATGCATATTAGAAAAGCGGTTATGAGCGATTCAGAAGCTATGTTCAAACTAATTGAAATGTATGCAATTCAAGGACAGCTATTGCACCGCACACGTCAATCTATTTACGAGCATTTACAATGTTTTTATGTCGCAATTAATAATAATGAAGTTGTTGGAGTAGTAAGTCTGCATATATTGGATTTTGATTTAGCTGAAATTAGGTCTTTGGTAGTAAGCTCTGATTTATCACTTAAAGGGATTGGGAAATCATTAGTTCATACAATTATTGAAGAACGCCAGATACAGGGTATTGCATCCACGCTTTAAATGCCGCTTATATCAAAAGTCTAGGAAAATGGGTGCGCTTTGATGCACGTGGAAACAAGGTTGGTATTCATGCGGAATTTTCTATAGTTGGAGAATCTTTGGCTTTTCCTGTGCGGCAAGAAATCGGTGAATTGGACTATTTAGAAATATATAAACAGCCTAACGCAAAAACGATGGATACACTTAATCAAAATGAAAATTGTGTACATATGTATCTAAATGGACTACCATCCAGCCTATAGATCTGGTTTAGATCTGAAATTCCTTCTTTGTACAGGTCGAATGATTCTGGAGAAGCGCCAGCGGTCGCCTTTGTTCGCGGATTCCTTCCTCGGCCATTTCATTCCAGAATCCGCGAACAACAGCGATCGGAAGAACATTCGACTGCGTAATGAATTTGGGAACCAAATTTGTGCTGAATAGAAAGGGGCTATCCCATCGTCATCTTTGATGACTTCTGGGACAGCCCCCGTTTTTCGAAACTCTGTATTCGATTTTGCTGAATTCTCGCTTCAAATAAGGGTTATTTTCAATCACTTCATCGTTCTTTGCGCCAAATGGGATAGAGGCACTATTCCGAATCCATCTACGCCTGAACGAATTTTATCATTGAGCTGCTTCACCCATTTTTCTGGCAGACTTCGCGCACCTTTATGCATGCCGATGATAGAACCTGCTGTAGCTGCATTACAGTCGGTATCAAATCCCGATACGATTGCGAGTCCTATCGTCTCTTCTAATTCACCTTCGCCATAAAGCAACGAAGCCGCCACAATCATCGCATTGGAAATGGTGTGGCACCAGTGATGTGAATTTCTCTCATCGTATTTATGATGGATTCGTTCTACAACGTTATCGAAAGAAACCTGTTCTTCGTACCATTTCAATACCAACTGAATATCGCCAGCAAGCCTGCAAAGTGCAGGAATTTGACTTAGCCCTGCTACGATGACTTCCTGTCTATTGTCAGATACAGCAGCCTTTGCTAACATTGCTGCAGTCCACATCACCCCGTAAATTCCATTTTTTACATGCGAGATTGATGCATCTCTCCAAGCCATTTCTGCTGCTTTCGCCGGATTTCCTGGATTAATATAGCCGTACAAGTTCAACTCGGATTTGTGCCCCTATCCATTCCCGATACGCATTGCGATAAGTGGCAGACAGCGTCGGGTCCAATCGGTTAACCAAATTTCGATAGGCAATGCGTTCGGCAGTGCAGGTGCGGAGCAGCGGCAATAGGTTGAGCCAAGACTCCGCCACATCATCTGGAGTAAACTCAAATCCATACTTTTCTACAACAGCTAGACCGATGATCGTATAGTTCATATCATCGTCTTCCATCATATGCTCTACATTATTAATCCAGCTCACGAAGCTGTTGCCATAGGATCCGCCTTCGTTGACGACGCCATACTTCTTCGCAATTTCCGAGTCTATGTCTGAAGAAATATAATGCTGGACGGGCAAATTCCCTGTATCCCGGAGCAACCCCGTAATCCGTTCCTTGGTCCAGCCCTCAATCGGCTGCCACAGCAAGCAGCCTGCGGAACGGCCAAGCCATGCGCCATAAACCTTATCCGCCAAATCGCCATATGGGATAGTTGTTCCTTCCGACAGTCCCTTGCCTGGCCGTGCTTCAAGGATACCCAGCAGATTCGAATGCTCAACGAACGGGTAGTCCGCTCTTAAAGTTAGACCTCCCATCTCATCTAAATATTTCGCGGCCATTTCTTCTCGCTGCGGATCATTCCTCAGGAAAATAAATGTTTTGTCCGTTTTAAACTTGATAATTCGCTGAACGATATATTTCCTCTGTCAATTGAATAACCTTGCTCGCATAATCCCCCGGCACCATCACTTCATGCTCACCTCTGATCGCGTCAATAAAGCTTTTATCCTGATTCGTTGTTTGACTTGGGAGCTGGACCGGAAGAGCACCATCCTTATATGTCGATATTTCAATCTTGCCATTCTCAAGATAGATCACACCTAAATCACCGCAGAAAGAATATAACTCTTTGAAGCCCGGTACATTACCAATAATATTCAGCGTGGCAATAGCACCCTCTTCAAAGCGAATGCTTGTAAAGGAATCGATCTCAACCGGTGCCCCATGCGTACTGAGGGTCGCTTTCACTTCAAGCGGCTTCAGCCCTGTCGTCCATAGCAGAACATCAATAATATGACTGCCTGAATCCATTAGCATACCGCCGCCGGAAAGTGCAGCATTATGTCTCCATGTGCCTGTCTGACTCCTCTTCCAATCCTGATACAGTGTCGCGTTAATCGAGGTTAGCTTGCCAATTACACCATCTGCAATGGCTTGACGAATATAAATAAACTCAGGTTGGAAATGTCTTTGATAGGAAACCTGCAGTAGCTTCGAGTTCGCCTTCGCAGCGGTTATTAGCAGTTTTGCTTCTTCGGTTGAGCAGGTCATTGGTTTTTCAATTAACACGTGGCAGCCGGCATTCAATACGTCACGCGCTTGGGCGAAATGAAGGGTATGAGGCGAGCATATAATGACAGCATCCAACCCGCCTTCTTCAAGCATTTCAATATGGCTCGAATACTGACGCGCATTCACCAAACCAAAGGTCTCTACAAACCTAGAAGCCGACTGTTCGTTCGGCTCTGCTACTGCCACGATATCCACACCTGCAAGCGCTTTCGTTTGGCTTGCATGAAGGTGCGCAATGCCACCCGTACCTATAAACCCAATTTGAATCGTTTCCATATAAACATTTTCACTCCCCATAAGTAATGATTGCGGCGTACCATGCCAAGCCCCTGTTGGTACAATAATGACTCTGTGTTGCCAGTGTGATATTCATAAGCCGTCCATGATGCATAACCTAGCTCAAATACTGTCTGACTGAATCGCTTCAGCCATTCTCTGCCTTTAACCATTTGCTCAGCCGAACCGATATCGGCTTGAACCACTAATGGCAGATCGGGAAACCTCTCCCTAATCTGGCCGACAAATCATTTCATTCGTAAACCCCTCTTTCAACCCCGCCCCATTCGGGAAAATATGGCTCAGCTATCTCTATCCCATCAAAGGGATACTCCGTCACCAACTTAGCAATCGCTGATTTCTTCCATTGCACATAACCTTCGCTAAATGGCGTGAGCCGCCAAAAGCCGTCATTCGGTTCCTTAAGCAGCTTCATCTGCCAAGAGGGCCATTCCACAGTAAAGAATTATCCTGTATACTATTTTTTGAATAACCAGTGTTATTTGAAGTTATTCTAAAATATAATCCGGATAGTCGGTAATAATGCCATCAACACCGGCATCGAGTAATGGTTCCACTTCCTCAATCGAGCGAACCGTCCACGGTGCGATCTTTCTACCAAGTGCATGAATTGTAGCAACCAGTTGTTTGGTAACTAGATTCAAGCTCGGGTTCACATAGTCCGCGTACTCGGCAGTTTCATGAAGCTTCTCCACCGTTAAATCCTCAGCCTGATAGACAAGCAGTCCCACAGGGACTTGCGGCAGCATCGTCCGAAATCGTTTCACACAGCTCTGATCGAAGGATTGTACAATGATCATATGAGAATTCTCTTCCAGCATCCGATGAGCAAGCAGCTCATCCGCCAATTTCCTCTAAATCCCCGGATACAACCAAGGCGCTTTAATCTCGATCAATAAACCAATTTTCCCTTTGCACAAGGTTAACACCTCGGATAACGAAGGGATACGTTCCTCTGCAAAGCTATTTCCAAACCAACTTCCAGCGTCCAGCTGTTTCAGCTCATTCATTGTAAGCTCCAACACTTTGCCTTTACCATTGCTCGTGCGATCCACTTCAGTATCATGAATAACGACAATCTGACCATCACTTGTGAGCTGAATATCAATCTCTAAGAAATCTGCTTGCATCTCGATAGCAAGCTTAAAGGAAGACATCGTATTTTCAGGTGCGTACCCTGCTGCTCCCCGATGTGCGATAGTCAAAACTGTTTTCTTTGCTGCTGGTATCATTATTATTTCCTCTCCTCTATCCATTTCATCCAAACCACAATATTAGCGACTTCTTGGTTAATAAGACAGGGATACCCACATTTGCTGCAGCTACTGCAATGCGTTCCGACAGCATATAACTGGCTAAAACACCTGCTCTGGACATCATTTTGTAAAAAAATATTTTCTCTAATAATATCATGATAAGTGGATATAATCTCTTTTTCATTTTAAAATGCAGAAAATTTTCAATTCATTAAAGAAGGTTGCTATGCTGATTCCTTTTGCAAGCAGTGGGCGATTGAACGTTGCTCCAAACAGAGTTTTTTGACAGATGCGATGTTGTAAACAAAATCCGTTAAAAAAAGAAATGGCAGTCCAGCGCCTATGTTCAGGCTTTGGACTGCCATTTCTGTTATATCGAGTACTTTAATCAGCAAAAGGATTTTGTCGTTCTTCCGATGCCGGCGTGAAGCTATGCATACGGCTCAACTTCACGACCCGGCGATTAGGGCGACGAATGACAACCGTAGTCTCGTCCCATGCAACGACAATACCTTTCACATCATTAGCTTCTATCGCATCTCTAACAACTCTTATCGTTTCTCCACTGACGCGAAAATCATCCAACTGTTCCTCACTTATCATAAAATATCCTCCTGCTTTATTGTTTATCTATTTTCTATTGAAAAACCTCAATGGATGCATACGCATCACATTGAGGTTTACATCAAAATATTATTATTAGCTTAAACTATCATTCTCTTTAACCAGCATGCTCTTTCGCATCATTGGTTTCATACCATTCGTCAAGCACGCGTGAAGACATCACTCGTTTGCCGATATATTCACCCTGACGGTCTGTGAACTGCTCCCGCCATTCAATGGACAATTCGTCACACAGCTTCACGATCGTCAAGAGCTCCGACCACGCGACATAACGTTTATACCAAAAAAACTGTGGATGCTCAATCATATAAGGATACAAATCATCAAATTCCGTATGTTTACAATCCAGTGCACGCTCAAAGTGAACTTTAGCAGCACTCAGCTTTGTATACATAAATTCTGCAGACATTTCCCCCATAACATGTGCCTCCCCTCGATCACTTCTGTTTCATTATAATCGATAATTACGGATGCGAAAACAATATTTGTACTGGAACATCTTACTCAAATTTAATTTCACCATTATCAAGCGATGAAATTCGAACGAGCGGTTCCACACGAATACCTTGTTCACGCAAATTTCTTCCTCCAGCTTGGAACGACTTCTCAACGACGACACCAAGTCCAACTAAAGCAGCGCCCGAACGCTGAATAATTTTGATAAGTCCGCGAGCAGCATCACCATTCGCAATAATATCGTCTATAAAGAGTACCCGATCCTCAGCAGTTAGAAACTCTTTGGACACCATAATGTCGGTCACGATTCCCTTTGTAAAAGAAGGGACACGCTCCACATACACATCTTGATCAACAATTAACGTCTTCTTGCGACGAGCGAATACAAGCGGCACGCCAAGCGTATATGCAGTTGCAAAGGCTGCGGGTATACCCGAAGACTCCACTGTTATCACTTTCGTTATTTGCTCCTCTGCGAAGCGCCTTGCAAATTCTTGTCCCATTTCCATTGTCAATGCTGGGTCGACCTGGTGGTTGATCAAAGCATCCATCCGCAATACGTTGCTAGACAATACGGATGATTCTGCTAAAATTCGTTGTTTTAAACTTTCCATCTTTCATTACCTCCACCAAAATCCTTTTTGATAACGTACCATATGTCAGGCAAAAAGTGCAACCCTATGGAAGAGATCTTTTTTAACCAAAATAAATCAGACGATTTCGAGCTTGTTTTTTTCTAATCGACAGTAAAAAGTGAAACTTTTTCCAATTTTCACTCGTCTTATATATGAGTAAAGCTCGTCCAAGAAACAAGCTAATATGTCCGTTCATTTATAAATACAAGTGATCATACCGATTATACTTTTAATAAAGAAAGGAGTGCAGCACATGACCGCTAATCGCAAAAACAACAAAAGAGCCGCTATTCTCGCAGCTGCATATGCGCTTGCCATCTTGCTCGCAAGCTGTCAAAGCCCAGCCCCAGCGGCACCTCATTCTAACGAAGACAACATAACACCTATTTATACCAATAAGTTAGATAAACCGGGCAGTCCACAAACATCTTATTCAGAGCAAGCTGAGATTGATATACAAACGGATGAGCCGCATTTGAATAAAGTCGATACAAGCAGCGACACAAGCGCCAAAACATCAACGATCCGCAAGACAGACCCTTCAAAAGGAACGGTAAAAACAGAAAGCGAAGATGCGGAATGGAAAGCAGACACGCCTTTGCTTCATGGTATTGCCATTGGAGATAGTCACGCTTCGGTTATTAAGCTGTATGGCAAGCCGCAAGATAGCTACAAGCTTGAGGAGGAAACCGCGCCGGTTACCGTGCTAGAGTATGACGGTTTTGCTGTTGGTATTAATGCGAAGAAAAAGACGCAATTTATTGAGGTATTTGGAGATAACATCTCAGCCGGTTTAAGCGGCCTGCAAATTGGCGATAGTCCTGAATCTGCGCTGCTCGCTCTCGGCAAGCCTGAGAAGCAAACCACCTATTTACTTTCATACAAAGCGACTAAATCATTGCTTAAACTTGATATAGACCCTGTACTTAATGAAATCATATCCATTAAGCTGCTTGCTAACAGCTGATAAATTTCCAATCGCTATCATTACACAGTTATCCTTATTCTTGATGATCTTCCTTAGAAAAACGTAATCTTTTGAAAAAAGTCATGCCTGTCCCCGTTCGGACATACCTTCTTATTATAGAGGGTTATCGAACGGAGGACGGTAGACGATGTGGAAACGTACTGGAAAAGTACTGCAAATCGCTTCAACTTACATGGGTACAATCGTGGGGGCAGGTTTTGCCACCGGCCAAGAGATATTACAGTTTTTTACCCGCTTCGGCTATTGGGGTACAATCACGATTGTAATTTCTACTGTTTTGTTCATTTGGCTAGGCACTAAGATGATGCTCATCTCAAGTGAGATTAAGGCGAAATCATATGAAGACTTAAACAAGGCCTTATTCGGCGACAAATATGGACGACTTATTAGCCATTTCATGCTCGTCGTGCTCCTAGGCGTAACTGCTGTTATGCTCGCTGGAGCTGGCACAATCTTCTATGAACATTGGAACATTTCGTATCAATCAGGTCTGCTTATTACGATGGCTGCATGTTTTTTTTTACTGCGCAAAGGGATGAACGCAATCCTGACGGTGAATGCCATCGTCGTCCCTGTTATGCTGTTGTTCACTGTGCTTATTATGATCGATACATTTCAAACACCAGGCGCTGACAAGTTCATTACTTTATCGAGCGATCATTCCATTTGGGCCGCTTGGGCTGCGCCGTTCCTTTATACTGCTTTTAATCTGTCCATGTCACAGGCTGTGCTAGTTCCGCTGGGTTCCGAAATTCAAGACCGCAAGACTATCATTGCCGGCTCTTGGGTCGGCGGGATTGGGATTGGCTTCATGCTGCTAGCCGGGCATATCGCACTTTCCGTTCATATGCCAGGCATTCAACAATTTGCGATACCAATGGGCGGCATAGCAAGGCAGCTCGGTCCGAGTGTACAGCTCATTTATGTTTTTATTATTTTCGCAGAAATCTTTACGACGCTTATTGCCGACGTTTATGGACTTACCCTTCAGCTCCATGAGCGATTGAAATGGGCTCGCAGCTTAATTGTCCTGATCATTCTCGCGATTTGTTATGTAGCCAGCCAAATTGGATTTGGACCGTTGCTTTCCACCCTTTATCCGTTATTCGGATTAGTCAGCCTTGGCTGGCTCATCTTAATTATTCGCAAGCGTGTTATACATCAATGATCGCGACGAGTTAGCCGCACGCCGCCATTACGACTCATTAAATTTGTACGAGCAGCGCGCCTTCGCAATGCTCCAGCATCGCATCCCGAACATGCTCATGACAGGTCATAACTATAATTTGCCTCTCAACCGATAAGGACGCGAGCAGTTTAGTGACGGCGTGCAGACGCCCTTTGTCGAAGTTAACAAACACATCGTCCAGCATAAGAGGAAGCTTAGCCCCACGCGATGCTTCCTCCGCCAAAGCAAGACGCATCGCCAAGTAGACCTGTTCTGCCGTTCCTCTGCTCAACATACCGCTGTCGATGAGACGCCGCTCCGACGATTCAAGCCTAATGCCCGGCTCGCCTGGCGTCGTCAGCACCCGAATATATTTTCCATCAGTCAGCTTCGCTATATAACGTGATGCATTGCGAAGCACGACAGGCTGACGTTCTTCCTCATAGATCCTCTTCGTACGATTGATGAGCGCTGCGCTTATGGAAAGGACCGCATAACGATCTGCATCCTTCTCAAGCTGCGCAATCGTCATCGCTTTGTCAGAGAGCAGTCTTTGGTGCTCCTCTTCCTTCAGAAGATGATCAAGGGACTGATGAACTCTCCCCCGCTGTTCCAGTTGATCCTGCTTCTTCCGCTCCAGCCCATTAAGCTCAGACTGCGATTCGATTTGCATGATCTGCAGCTGCTCTTCATCATAATTTCCGAACAAATCCTCCAGCTCTGCTATTCGCTCCGCTGACATACCTGCCGTCATTTCAAGCGTAAGCTTCGACAATTCAAGTTCAAGAGCGAGCAACGATTCGCGATGCTCAAGCGCCAGTTCATACTGCGCTTCACTTGAAAGCCCAGCTGCTTCTATTTGCTTTGCTGTTTGAATCTCTAATTCCTTCTGCCGGGATTCAGCAGCTTGCATAGCCAAGCGCAGCTCATCGCGGCGCGTGATTATACCGCGCGCCTCTTGTTTGGCTGCTGCTTGGCGGCGAATCTCGGCATGCAGCAGTCGCAGCGCGAGTGCTGGATCAGCAGCTGCCACCGCGGCAGCTTCCTCGAAATACGCGCACAACTCGGCTGCTTGCTTAGCGAAAGCAGCGAGCTGTTTGCCTGCGGCGGCTTGCTTCGCCGTCAGCCGGTCATAATGCTGCAGCCGCTGCAAAGCTTGCTCGGCAAGCTCGAATGCTTCGAGCGCAGCTGCCGGAGACATCCCCTCCGGCAGTGAGCGAGCTGCAAGCCAGCCGGCCCATTGCCGGAGGGCGGCTTGCTTTGCATGTGCAGCAGCGGCGGCAGCCTCGCTGCGTCCTGCAGCGTGCGCGCGCAGCCGCTCTAGGCGGCGGGCGAGCTCGCTGCAATTGTCGATGAGGCGCTCGCTGCTGTGCAGCGCCTCGAGACGGGCTTCGACTGCGGCGCGCAGCTGTGTGCGCGCTTGTTCCGCTGCGAGCAGATGCTCTGGCGAGCTGTAATGTTTAGCCGCAAGCAGCGCTGCTGCGACTTCTTGCGGCTTATGTACCATAATCTCTAACGCAGCGTGAACGCGCTTCTCTCGCTCGTTAAGAACGGCAAAATCCGTTCCCCCCGCTGAAGAAGCTCCGCCTCTCCCACGCGGCCGCCCGCGCCCGCGCAGCTGATCGCCTTCCTCAGCTGCTGCATGTCCGGCGCTGCGACTCCGCAGCACCGCAGCAATAGCAAGCGCCACCGCGGCTCCCGCCAGCGCCAGCGCAGCAATGCCCGCTCCGCCGCCAGCGCCGCCAAGTGCGGCAGCTCCAAGCGCCAGCGCGGCTCCGCCCGCTCCTGCCGCCGCAGCCCACAAAGGGCCGGCTCCGCCACGGCCCGCAGCTGCCGCGCCGCGGCCAGCCGACTCGCTACCGCTTGCGGCTGCAGCAGCACCGGCAGAGCGCGCCCGCTCGAGCTCCCACTCGCGAAGCGCGCTATCCAGGGCGTTCCACGCCCCCTTCAGCGCATCTCGCGTGCGCGGCAGCACGTCAAATCCCGTGCTACCCTCCTGCTCGCTCCGCTCCTTATCACGCGCTGCGGCTGACCTCGCTTCCTCTAAACCGATAGACGCTTCCAGCTCCTGCTGCTTCAGCGTCTCAAGCTCGACCGCAAACCGCTCTTCTGTTCGCGAATGCTCCTGCTCCTGCTGCCTCGCATTCCTCACATAATCACGATCCGCAATCGTAACATGAAGCTCCCTGAGCTGCCGCTCTGTCCATTCTGGTGCAATACTGCTTACGAGCCGGGCAATCATCTCATCATGCTCCTGAAGTTCCGCTTCAAGCACTACGCTGTCCTGCCTGAGCTGACGCATACTCTCCGATACTTGGAGCAACGCCTCGGTTTCATCTCCGATACGAAGAAGCTGCTCGTCATAGTTGATCGCCTCAAGCTGAAGCTCCAGCAGCAGCGCCTTTTGTCGATTCCTCTCGACCTCCTCGCGCAGCTCAGTCCTTTGCCTGAGCAGTTCCCCCCAGTCATTCTCTGCATGCGCCGAAAGCGAAGCTGCATAAGCGACGCGATCATGCTCCATGACCAGCTGCTGCTTGCGAATCCATAACGGCCTCGTCGTGCATGCTTTATGAAGCAGCATTTGGCGTGCCTCGCTAGCCGGCAGCTCCGACGCAAGCAGCTTCAAAGATTGATCAAGCTTCGCCGTTTGCAGCGTCAGTTCATTATACGAGACAATAGCGTCCTCTCGTTTACGCAGCGCAGCTTCAAGCTGATCGAGCGTCTTCAACTGCTGATTCATCAGCTGATTAGTACCACGAGGCTTAAAGAGCGATTCCATCTCTTGCGCTAATCGCTTCTCTGCTGCTGCAATCGATTTTCCATTGTCCCAACCAGCTTGATACAAATAGCGGCCGAGCTCTTCGCCGGATAATGCTCCAACTTCCTGCAGCTCGGTAAGCGTAATAGCGAATAATTGCCGATACAACTTTTCACCAATGCCTCCGAGAAACTGCTTTTCCCACTCTACCTGCGTGAGAGCTGCGCCTTCTTCGAACTTCGGTTCAGCTGCATCAAGTGTGCTAGTCGAATGCTCTAGACGACGCAGCCTAAGCTTACCCAAGCCGTCAGCTGCGTATCTTTCAACAACATAAGCAGCTTCCTCCGCATCGCGAAAAAACAATCGCCCCCCATGCTTGCCGCCGTTCACCGGCTCTTGTCGCTCGTTTGATAGTCCACGCTTCGCAAAGCCAAACAACATCGATCGAATAAAGCCAAACATCGTACTTTTACCCGCCTCATTCGGACCGTAAACGATGATAACCGCCGCATCGAGCGGTATGTTACGACTGTAAAGCTGTCCGAAACCGTCAATCTCAGCTTTCATAAGCTTCATGCTTTCTGTCACCTCCTAAAGGCATTCGCACATCATTGCTGCGTAAGCCATATGATCATCCGCCCCGTTCATTATCATGGAGCAATCCCAGCGTCAACTCTTTGGCTTGTGTAAGCCACCGTTCAGGAAGCGCATCCCATTGCTCGTGCAGAAGTCTGCCAAGTTTCGCATGTCCTGCGGCCTGACCTACTGCGTTTTTGGCAAAATCGCGCCAAAGCTGCTCGTCCTCGGTAAGCGCAGCGCTAAATCGGAAGAGCTCCCCTGCGAAGCTATCCTCCGCCGCGAGCTCCTCCCAATTGATCTCAGCTCCAGTGCTCACCTCGATCCCATGGACAAAAATCCATTGTTCCGTTAATGATAATGACCTGCCCTCCTGCAATTGCTGAAGCAGCGTCAGTACGACCGCAGGGTCAGACAACTTCTGATGCAGCAAGCCTCGGCCCGTCAAGCAGATACGAAGCATGACCGATCTTCCTTCGGACTCGGCCAAGATCCGATCAGTCAGCCCTTCCATCTGCTGCAAAAGCTCCTGCTCCGAGCTAACGTCTGAAATGGACCAGTTGTGCTCGTACCACCTTACCGTATCCAGCGGCATAAAAGTCAGCTCAACAGCCCTTGCGGCCGTTATATCAACAATATAACAACCTTTAGCTCCTGTTTCTCGCGGATTTCTTCCTTGTGAGTTGCCGGAGTATACGACATGCGGGTACTCATGCAGCACCCTTCGATGATGGATGTGGCCTAGCGCCCAATAATCGAAGCCTTTGCCGCCAACAAGCTCAGCTAGTGAGCATGGAGCATAAGGATCATGTGTTCCGTCTCCATCCACGTTGCCGTGCAGCAGCGCGATATGAAACGGTGCCTCTGACTGAATATGATACGCTGCTGCTATATTTTCAGCCACGACACGCGTGCCATATGACTGGCCGTAAATAAATGCAGCCAGCTCACCGTTTTTACGATAAGCCGGCCAATGTTCCATTTGATCTGCTCCAAAAACATATACGTTTGAAGGCAGTTCTAATGCTGCCCTAGCTCCGTTTAGCGGATCATGGTTTCCGTGAATGACGAATACGTCAATTCCATGTTCCTTTAGTTTTTCCCATTCACGCACCAGCATAAGCTGTGCTCTAAGCGAGCGATCTGCTTCATCATACAAATCGCCTGCCAAAACGATAAAATCTACCTGCTCACGAATTGCGGTTAGCGTCAATTCACGCAGCGCAGTGAAGGTAGATTCAGCTAAAACCTCTCTAACCTGATCGGGTGCCTTCGCAAGCCCGCGAAAGGGACTATCCAAATGCAAGTCTGCAGCATGTATGAATCGAAAAGGTACTGACATCTCAAAAACCGCCTATTCCGATATATTAAACCGTTATTCCGGTTTCATATGAATGTAAACTTTTTTCAACTGCGCGATCACGCGCTGCAACGAATACACTTTTTTCGCCTTATCCGACCCCGCTCTAGCCAAGTGATAACGATAAGTTGGGTCAGTAACAACCTTCTCAAGCGCTTCAGCCAGCGCCAGCGGATCTTCCGGCGGTACTAGCAATCCATTAATACCATTCTCGATTTGCTCGGCGATACCGCCCACGTTCGTTCCTACAAGCGCGAGTGAGCATAATGCCGCTTCTGCGAACACTGAGCCGAAAGCCTCTGCGCGTGAAGGCAATACAAACACGTCGAAAAACGGCATAAATTCTTCCGGATGCAGCATATAGCCGTAAAAGATAATGTCATCATACAAATCGAGCTCCACTGCTAATGCCTCAAGCTCCTCCCGAATCGGTCCGTCACCGATAATATGGAGAACAAACGGGTGCCTGCCCTTCTTGAGTTCTGCGCATGCATGCAGCAGCACATCGAGCCCTTTCGCTGGGACAAGCCTGCATACCGTAATGAGCTGAGTTACTGCATTTTCATGGGAAATCGGTTTAAATCTTTTTTCATCAAAACCATTTGGTATAACCTTTATCTTCTCTGGATGCTTGATATGAGGCGCGATATAGGAACGAAATGATTCAGAAACGGTAAGGAGCTGATCCGCCTTTGCCTCCAATTCGCCATAAAGACTCATAAGAAATCGATGCTCCGGCCCGCCATCTTTAATTTTTCCGTTTAGAATAAGCTCGCGCTCATAACTGGAATGAATCGTCATCGCGAGCGGAGTATCTGGAAACAGCTGTTTCATAACAAGCCCGGCAATTGGATGATGCGCGTGTATAATATCGTATGGCTTTTTGATGCGCATTTTTGTCCACCATACGTAATCTTTATAGGTTTGTATATATTTATCTACCATTGCATTCCCTTTGTAGACCGTGTGATCGAAGGTTTCGAACTGGACTTCCTCTTGTCCTTTGCTTCTTACCCGTTTAGGCAAGGAGAATAATTCCATCTGCCATCCATACTTTAAAAATCTATCCTGAATGTAAGGGATCATAGAAGATACGCCGCCCGGCTGCTCCGGTGGGAAAAATAACGCTTGTAAAATATTCATGTGTCCCATCCTTTCAACGTAAACTTGTCTGTCAACTATTCGTTCGCCGTAAAACATGATATATTAGAACATATGTTTCTGTAAAGCTATTGAAACCAATACTAGATAACGGTGGGTTAACTCATGACAATTACACAATGGCTTTCTGGCCCGAACGGACAACTGCTCTCTTCATCAGCTGTCATCGTCATTCTGATCTTAATGCTCTTCATGTCGGTTAGGCTTTATGTCAGCTACCGCAATAAACGAATTTATCGTTTGTTAATTACAGCCATCACTCTCATCATCATGAAGCAATGCCTGCTCGTTGTTCTTGCTTATCCTGGCTGGTCCTTATCGCCATTTCTACATATAACTTTAGCCATTCTTCAAATCGTTTGTTTTATTATTATAAACTTTGTATTCATGAAATTATATACTCATCGTTCCGCAGAGCTTAAAGTTATCCCCTTTATCATTATGAGTATGATGACACTAGTTATTGCAGGCATACAATTTGCAATTACACCGATTGCCGCGGAAACAGTTGTTCATGAGCAGGCCTTTACTTTTCCGGCGCTCGACTTTTATGGATTAATCGTTATTTTCATGATTATGCTTGATACAAGAAGCGCACACATGAGCTCCAAATATTACGCGAGTCTCATCGTCTTTTTTGCAAGCGAAGTTGCAAGGCTGTCGAATGCATACGTTTTTCATGGATCAATAACCTGGCTCATTTCGATTAGCCAGCTGCTCCCCATCGTTTATTACACGCTTTTATTTTTGCTGCTCTTTGAATGGGTAATTGAGCGGCTTATGCTTACCTATCAATCCTCCATTACGGATGGTTTGACGGGGTTATATAACCGAAGGCACTTTTATTCGAAAGCAGAGCAGCTTCTGCAAAACAACAAATCTATTGCGATCCTATTTTGCGACATCGATAATTTCAAGAAACTGAATGACACACATGGCCACCATAAAGCTGATGGCGTACTTAAGCAGGTTGCCGAAATTATTAAGGAAGAGACGAGCGGCATTGGCTCGGCGGGACGTTACGGCGGAGAGGAGCTGCTCAGCTGCATCAGCACCGAGCGTGTGAAGCCGGATATTGTAGCTGAATCCATTCGTCGAAGAGTTGAGCAAGAGACGATGGTTACGATAAGCGTAGGGTTTAGTACGTCCAAGGAAACCAAGGTCATTCAAAACATGATTAAACAGGCTGACGAAGCGATGTACTATTCGAAGACAACTGGTAAAAATAAAGTAACCCCGTTTAAATCTAAGGCTGCTCCAAAAAAAACAACCAGCTAATCGTTTGAAAGGCACTAATCATCAAGGCTGTAAGCCTTGTGATTAGTGCCTTTTTGTATCATTTCGTATCACATTATCGTTTAACGGAAATCGGCTTCTCCAGCGCATATAACTCATCTTCCAGCGTCTGCATCCGTTCGAGAACCGTTTTGCGCGCATCTTGAATCGCGTGGTTGTACACATGCGGTCCGATTTCATTGATCATAAAATCAAGCAGCTGTTCCGCGGCAATCGACCCGAGCGTTTCTGAACGCTCTAGCTCGAAATATTGCTGTATACTTGCTGTCAGCTGATCCTTCTGCTCTTTTGGCAGCTTCAATTTTAACATTTAATTATCCCTCCAGTTGCCCTTTTAGCACAGTTACCGCTTGTCCCGATAAAAAAACCCGCTCGCCCTCTGCTCTAACCTTCACGAATCCTCCGCGCTCCGATGCTTGATATCCGACTAGCGCTTCCTTGCGAAGCCGCTTTGCCCAATAAGGTGCAAGTGCGCAATGAGCCGACCCGGTTACCGGATCCTCATTTACTCCCACTGCGGGAAAAAATGCCCGCGACACAAAATCATAGGAGGAAGCTGATGAACTTGAACGGCTCGTCACGATCACTCCGCGAGCGTCCAGCCGAGCGAGCATCCCAAAGTCGGGACGCAGCGTGCGCAGCGTCTCCTCACTATCCACCTCAACGAAATAATCCATACGATTGCGGCCTGCATATCTCGGAATTAGTCCAAGTCCTTGAACGAGCTCCTCCGGCGCAACAGCTGCTTCCGGCGGCTCGGCTGGAAAATTCATCTCAATCCATTCTCCGCTCAGCGCAGCGGTTAATAATCCGCTTCTCGTCATAAAGCGTGCCGTTTCTTGCTTCGACAGCCTCCCTGTTTCCCACAGTATATGCGCGGTTGCAAGCGTAGCATGTCCACACAAATCGACCTCTGCCGCTGGAGTAAACCAGCGTAAATGGTCGTTTTCCGTCCCCTGTAAAATAAATGCCGTCTCCGAAAGATTCATTTCCGCTGCTACCTGCTGCATCCAGCTGTCTGTCTGAGTTTCATTCAGTATACAAACGGCAGCTGGGTTTCCTTTGAATCGCTCATTCGTAAAAGCATCTACAATATATAATGCATAGGTCACTTCTCCATCATTCCTTTCCAAATCCATACGGCCTCCTCTTCACATTTTACACGTCGAATCCGAACAAAAAAAGAGCTTGCCTACGCAACATGAACCGGCACGAATGTCTTTCATTCGCTGTGCCGTTTCGTATGCGTGCAAGCACTTCATATAAGTTAATCTTTGAGTGGAATAAGCAATTCTACTGCCTCTTCCTCCAAATGATGCTCGTCAATATAAAATAGCTCCAACGAAACGGCATTCTCTTGCTTCTCTAGCCGCAATTCGTTTATCCAAGCATGAAGCTGCTCGTAACCTTCGCCGATTCTTTTATTAGAGCTGGCGACCATCGCATAACGATGCCCAGGAATGGTGAATTGCACCATGCCTGGAGGCACATCCTCCAAATGCTGAACCTCATAACAAGCCCAGTATGTAGCAAATGCTTCATTGCCGAAATACGGACTGTACAATACCGTAGATTTCAATGCATCATTCAGTTCGTGCTTGCGTGTCAAAAACTCGGTTTGCAGCCTAATTGCTTCATCCGGAAATGATGAATATGGACCGCAGTAGCTAATTCCCGCCAAATGGAGCGCAGGCTTTGTTACGATTGAGCAGTTTTCCACGCGATTTCCTCCTTCGAATCTGTAGGACTTGTACGCTAGGATGAGCTTTCTCTGCCCATAGTGTATCATGTTTTGCTAGTAAATGGATAGTCATTTACAGGTTAATCATGAAACCAAAACAATACACCTATAACACTGCAATAACTAATTACTTTCTAATCGTTTCATGAATTCATCCATTGCACTATAACCCTGCTGCTTCAAAAACCAATTATTCGCGGCAGCCTCGATTAAACCTGCAACATCTCTTCCAGGCTGTACTTGAATTTCTATATGTGGAATTTGAACGCCCATATAGTCCGTAAACTTCGTTTCCAACTCCAAATCATTGTTCAGCTCATTGTCACGCCACTTCGTTAATTCTATATCGAGCACAATCCTCGTCTCATCCTGAAAGGCCTGCCTGCCATAAAGTCTTACCACATTAATAAGACCAATACTGCGCAGTGCTAGAAATTCCTTCGTTTTCTCATTATGCGTACCGAGCAGCGTTTGCGAACTAAGCTTCTTCAGCACCACGATATCATCGGCAACCAATCTCGAGCCTCGTTTGATGAGAGTATGCGCGGTTTCACTTTTTCCAATACCTGACTTGCCGCGCAGTAAAATACCAATGCCTGACACATTTAAGCATATGCCGTGAATCGATATTTCTGGGGCAAGCGACTTCAGAAGGTAAGCGTCGAGCAACCCAAGAAATTGTGCAGTAGGAACCTTCGTGCGCAGCAGCGGAATGCCTTCTTGATCGCAATACTTCGTCAAATATTTCAATCCCTCTTGGCCTGCCGTAACGACGAAGCATGGCGGATGATATTTAACAATATTGCCGATATGATGATTTCGTTCAACTTCACTTAACGTATGCAAATACGTGATTTCCTTCTTGCCTAAAATTTGTACGTGCTCCTGCGGAAAAAAATCGTAGTATCCAACAAATTCGAGTCCCGGTCGATATGCTCTCGCTTTTATAATTTGCCGATCCAACTTATCTGCTCCTGCTAATACCTCTAATGATAATTGCGCTGCCAGTTCACGTACCGCTATTGATTTCATTGTATTGCTCCCCTTTGCTATTATAATGAAGTTCCGTTTAGTTAAGAGCCTGTCGAGCGATAATGACGAACACCGAGATGCCAGACGAGCAGACAAGGTAAAATAAAGAGAATACCCGCCACTGGTGAGAGCATATAGAGCAGATCATTCCCAGTAGTTCTGTCTAACAGATAGAGTAAAGGCAAATAGTTGACGCATCCGAATGGAATGATGAAAGTGAAAAAACGCGTGACCCATTTCTTATAAATGGCGAGCGGGTACTGTGCCATTTCACGCCCGCCGTCTGTAAATATATTGGCAAGTTCAAGCCCTTGAACAGTCCAGAAGCACATGGTTGCAGCTAGTATAAAGATGCCAGAAAAAACAAATACTCCGCTCGTTATCATAAAAACGAGAGTTAATGTTTTCAGCATGGTCCAATCGACCGTAAGCTGACTGAGTGCCCAAGTTAATATGAGTACACTTTGCAACAGGCGTCCGACACGAGAAAATTCGAATTTTGAGCCAAGAACTTGCAGCACTGTGCTGCGCGGGCGTACTAACAAACGGTCAAAGTCACCATTTACGACCAGACTGGAGAACGAATCAAACCCGCGTGCAAAACATTCGCTAATCGCATATGACATATGAATAATAGCGAAGCACAAAGCCACCTCTTGAAACTCCCAGCCCTCAATTTGACCAAATCGCTCAAACATAAAATACAATCCGGCAAATACAGAGAATGGCACGAAAAATTGACCCAAGGAGAGCAGCCAAAACGAGGTAACATACTGCATTTGCGACTTAAACATGATCAAAATATATTTTCCGAACAATCTCATCTTGGTTACCCTCCGTTCACAACAACTCTGCGTAATACCTTGGCCATTGCTAGTCTCCCTATCCCCACTAAGACACAAAACCAAATCAGCTGAATACCGATACCGATAAGCGCTTCCTGCATAGGAATATGTCCGGAATACACACGAAATGGGAAATCAGCTGTCCAGCGAAAAGGCAGTACATATACTATGTTTTGCAGCCACTCGGGCATGAGCGGGACGGGGATGACCATACCCGCCAAAAATTCACCAACAACGCCAAACATAAGCAATGAGCCTGCAGGTGACAGAGTAATAAAAACCGATATGTACATGAGCATAGACAGTGCAACAATCATAAGCAGTCCTAGCAATAGCGCAACGAAAAATAATATAAAGGCTAAAATGTCCGATGGCAACGGCATCCGATAAGGCTCAGGCAGAAAAAAAGCAACGGTAAGTACAGGTAGACTTTTTAGTATCGCGCTCGCCAGCCGCTGCGCGATCAGCTTGGCATACCATAAGCCGTATATTCCGCTGGGCCTGCAGAGCTCATAAGCGATATTGCCTGTCGTAATGAGCCCAAACAGCTCATTATCACGGAACCATAACATGACAAAGGAGAGAAAGGCCTGCTGGAGCCACACATAAGTAATGAGCTGCTTTAAAGAAATTGGAGGCGGAGTTGATGCACTGCTATAAAATGCTTCAAATACCATAATAATGATGAATCCCCAAAAAAATTGAGTCGCAACTCCCGCAAGCGCTGCGGTGCGATATTGCAGTCCATTAGTGAGACGCAGCTTAAACACCGAAATATACGCTTTCATTATATTTGATGCTCCTTATAGAGCTGAACGATCATGTCTTCAATTGGCATTGTATCAATCGTCACGTCAAGAAGCTCCACCTGATTGGATAGCCGAATCAACACATCGCTTATAACGACCTGAGCTGTGTCCACATTAAGCACTGCGCGCTCAGGCGACCATTCTTCAATAATAGCCCCTGCCACTTCCAGCGGCTCTGCATGATGGCTGTATACGACAGTAATAGTTTTTTGCGTCCCGAATTGATTACGAATCGCACTTAAGCTTCCGTCGTACAGCAGCTTCCCTTTGCCAATGAGGATAATCCGATTCGCAAGCGCTTCAATGTCGTTCATATCATGCGTTGTCAAAATAATCGTTACGCCCTTCTCTTCGTTAATTGTCCTTATGAAGCGGCGAACGGCTATTTTGGATACTGCATCCAAACCGATCGTAGGTTCATCCAGAAACAGCACGCTTGGACTATGAAGCAGTGAAGCTGCAATTTCGCAGCGCATACGTTGTCCCAGACTGAGCTGCCTGACAGGCACATGAATAATATCCTGCAGCTCTAGCGTTTCGGTAAGCAAAGCTAGAGTACTTCTATATTCCTCCTCAGGCACCTTATAAATATCGCGCAGCAGATCAAAGGAATCCAGGACTGGCACATCCCACCAAAGCTGAGAACGCTGTCCGAACACAACTCCAATATTTTTCACATAATTAACTCGATCTTTCCAAGGCGTATAGCCCATGACCGTACATGTGCCGCTATCAGGCACCAATATCCCGCTCATGACTTTGATCGTTGTTGATTTCCCAGCACCGTTAGGTCCAATGTAACCAACGATTTCACCCGGTTGAATGGTAAAAGAAATGTCATTAAGCGCTTCCACGACTTTGTATTCCCTTTTAAATAATGCCTTGACCGCTTGCTTAACACCTGATGAGCGTTTTGCAACTTGATAAGATTTACTTAATCCATGAACTGTTATCACGTTTGTTACCTCCGCGCAAGATTTGAGAGGAAAATACTAACACTGTAACAATATTGTGTCAATCACTTTTTCCAAGTATAAACAATCAAAAATCGCTCTTCTCCTGCCAAGATGGCCGAATAAAGAGCGATTCCTATGTTGAATTGCTATTAGGTTTTATTAAAAGTTGAACACAAAATCATCGTCATTCAACGGTTCAATGTGAATCGTGCGTACATAACCATTTCCTTTTTTGGAGAAGAAGTCATGCTGTTTCGTGTGTGTGCTAATGCCATTGAACACGATCGGGTTAACCGCTTCCTCAGGGAAATGCGGCTCCATACCAAGATTCATAAGCGCTTTGTTCGCATTGTAACGGACGTATACATTAACTTCCTCAGTTAAACCGAGCGGAGTATACAGATGTTCTGTGTACACAATCTCATTCTCGTACAACTCGTTAAGCAATGCATAAACCTCGTTTTGCAGCTGCGCTTGCTCTTCAGGACTAAATGTATCGAATAGCTCTTGAGCTAGAACGCCAACGTACAAGCCATGGATACTTTCATCGCGCAAAATCAAATCGATAACTTCGCCGCTGCTCGTCATTTTGCCTTGACCAGCCAAGTAAAGCGGGTAGAAGAATCCGCTGTAGAACAGGTAGCTCTCCAAGAATACGGAAGCAGCCATCGCTTTGTACAGCTCTTTCGGGCCGGTGATGTTAGAATACCAAGAAGAAATGATCGTTGCTTTCTTCTGAAGCTGTTCGTTATTCTCCACCCATTGGAAGATCTCGTCAATCTCTTCGCCTGAAGCTAGCGTCGTAAAGATGCTGCTATACGATTTAGCATGGATTTGCTCCATCATCGACATAAACGCAAGTACCGCTTTACGTTGCAAGCCCTCGACATGCTCCAAAATTTTCGGCATGCCGATACCGCCTTGAATCGTATCGAGTAATGTCAGACCACCGAGCACGTTTTTGTAAAGTGTGCGCTCAGCATCTGTCATTTCCATCCAGTCCATTTTATCGTCTGATAATGGAATTTCTTCATCCGTCCAAAATTGCATCACGTTTTGCTGCCAGAATGTTAATGTGAAATCGTCATCCGGGCGGTTCCAGTTTACTGCTTTCATTTGGTAAGCTCCTTCTTTGCTACGTAAGCGTCAATTAAATAGAACTTAAACTGCGCAGCTCGTGCATTCCTCGACGGAAAGCCGCTTCGTTCTTGTGTAATAAAGTGATTTTAGACCTTTTTGAGCAGCATAAACATAGAAACGCGCCAGCTCACGAGTCGTCACATTACTATTAACATGCAGCACGGTAGAAATACCTTGATCAATATGCTGTCCGATTTCAGCAATGAGATCAATCAGCTTAAACTGATCAATGTTATAAGCCGATTTGTAATAGAAGTAATTATCCTGCGCCAAATAAGGCATTGGATAATAAGTAGTCGAGTTTGCATACGTACGTGTTTCGATATGCTCAACAATCGGCATTACGCTTGAAGTTGCATTTTGGATATACGAAATGCTTTGTGTTGGCGCAATAGCCAGACGGTAAGCATGGTACAAGCCGTGTTTCTGCACTTTTTCTTTCAGTGCCGCCCAGTCCTCAGGTGACGGAATTTCCATACCATCGAACAATTCTTTCACACGATCGGTTTTTGGACGGAAATCATTCTCTACATAACGAGTGAAATAAGTTCCTTTCGCATACTCCGAACGGTCGAAATCTTTGAACGTAATGCCGCGTTCTTTGGCAATTTCCATACTTTGCTCAATGGAGTAGTAGTTCATCATCATAAAGAATACGCCGGCAAAATCTTTCGCTTCTTCACTTTCGTAAGCAATTTTGTTTTTGGCAAGGTATCCATTCAGATTCATCGCGCCAAGTCCTACAGAATGCAGCTCTTCATTCGCTTTGCGAACGCCTGGTGCATTGTCAATATTAGACAAATCACTAACCGTCGTTAAAGCTTCGATGCCGACATGCACCGATTCCTTAACCTTCTTGTGCTCCATCACGTTAACGATATTAAGTGAAGCAAGGTTACAACTGATATCGCGGTTAATAATATCATCGTAGCCATAATCTTTAATTTCCGAAGTCTCCTGAAGCTGGAATATTTCCGTGCACAGGTTGGACATTTTAATGGAGCCGATATCTTTCAGCGCATGAACGCTGTTAGCATTCGATTTATTCATAATATATGGGTAGCCTGATTCTAGTTGAATCGAAGCGATTTTTGTCAACATGTCGCGTGCGTTCATTACTTTTTTCTTCGTTACCAGCTCATTAGCGAGCAATTCTTCGTACATCTCGTCCATATCCATATCATCGAGATGCTTTCCATATGCTTTTTGAACGGAATGTGGACCGAACACAAAAAGAGCCTTGTTCTGAGCAGCAAGCTCGTAAAATTTATTCGGAATAATAAGACCGATTGAAAGGGTTTTAATACGTGCCTTTTCGTCAGCGTTAATTTTTTTGCAATCAAGGAACTCGATAATATCCCAGCCGAAAATATTGTAGTAACCTGCACCTGAACCTTTACGTTGACCCATTTGGTCCGCGTAGGAGAAAGCATCCTCCATCAGTTTCAATACCGGCATAATGCCTTTTGCTGCGCCTTCAACACCTTTAATAGGCTCGCCGCGTCCACGAAGCTTCGACAGGTTGACTGCAACTCCGCCGCCGATTTTGGAAAGCTGCATGCATGTACCTAATACATAGTTAATGGAATTAAGTGAGTCGTCCATTTCGAGAAGGAAGCAGGAAACCATTTCGCCGCGACGGCTTTTGCCTGCGTTCAGGAAGGTTGGAGTAGCTGGTTGCAAACGTTGGTCGATCATCGCTTCAGCAATACGAAGTGCTCTAGCTGCATCGCCTTCACCTAAACTCAAAGCAACAATGGCTACACGATCGGAATATTGCTCCAAGTATTGCGATTTATTATTGGTCTTCATGGCATAGTCCTTATAAAACTTCGATGCTGCCATGTAGGATTGGAACTCAAAGCTGCTGTTTGCTGTAAGTGTGTATACAGCTTCAACCTGCTCATATGTATACTTTTCGTATACATTATCGTAATAATCGTTTTCGATTAAGTAATCTAGCTTATGTTTGAGGGAGTCGAACTTTACGCTCTTCTCAGCCACTTCTTCCATAAATGCAGCAACAGCCTCTTTATCTTTATCCAGCTGGTAAAATCCGTCAGCACCGCGCTGCATCAATTCGTTATTCAATTCAATATGCTTCAATCGTTCGCACCCTTTCGACAAAATGTTGCGTATCTTGATTCGTACCAGACAGTTCAAACTTCAAAATCACGGGAACATCGTACATTTTTGAGATCGTATCCGCACTTTTGGCGAACCCGGTTCCCCAATTGCGGTTGCCGCTAGCAGAGACGCCGCGCAGCATCCCAGCGTTGCTTTCGAGAAACGAAGTTACTTTCTCTGGAACTTGACCGAACCCCGTTGTATATGTGACTAGTACGAACGGCTCGTCCACTTCTTCCTTCTCATCAATAGGCACAGCCCGCATATTCAATTTTTTGATGAAACGCTTGACGTTACCTGTTTTTGAATCATAGACGACTAGCATAACACGTTCGCTCCCTTACTGAAAACAAGCAATTAAAAAGCGCTTCTGACTATCAATTCTGTCAGCTGCGCTTGCTCAAGATATACCGATGGTAATCGTTGAAGGCTCCAATTCATATCAACATGTAGTTGATGTTTTTGATTCTACATCAATATATAGGAGTAGTCAATGAAAATTATGGAGAAAATATTAATCTATTTTTTTGGCGCACTCGACTATTTTAACAGATGAGGATATGATGGGATAGTGACATTTTATTGCTATTGTGGAGGTCCTGACGAACATGAAAACAACTGCTGACCAAATAAGAGAAACACTGGAGAAACTGTTCAAGGATGCCGGATATACAGCGCCGGAGCTGCTTGAATATATAGAAAAACTAGAAAACGACCAGCAACATTTGACCGAAACGATCAAGAAAATGAAGCTGGATACGGTGCGAAAAGCATCTGCTTCCGCTGGAATGAACAGCCGATTAATCGATGCGCTTCGAGAATAATAATTCTGTTGTACACAATATCTAGATATATACAAGCAGTTAAGCACACAAATTTGATAGTACTTCTCGTTCACCTGAACACTATTGATAAAATTTTACAATCAGCTTAAAATCGACGAAATTCGACATAAACACAACATATAGATGTCTGCAATAATGTTATGTTTTTCGACACAGTTTCCGGCAACCCGCCTACTCGATCCCACCACTCCATTTTGTACGCACATATAGGTGCTGTCACACCACTAGCCCTGGTTACTTCCCCGCCGTAAGCGCATATATGCTCTTACAGCAGACTTTCGAGCTCACTCATACGCCGATTCCACTCCATAAGCACACATAGGTGCTTACAGACCACTAACC
>NZ_JBWDNT010000040.1:0-6107 GCF_056269345.1 Paenibacillus sp. J22P15 | reverse complement strand
TTTCTGCTGACAACTTGCATTCGCAAAACGTGAATCTAGCAACGTTATATGTAATCACTTGAAAAATAACGAGTTGTAATTCATTTGCTATTCAACTAACGGGCAGGATAGTTCAAAGGAAATTAGGCTTTTCCATAGAATGTATTTAAGACGGTCTCTTGCTAAATGAAACGGATTTTGAAGGGGTGGTCATAATTTGAAATCAGTTGGATTTTTACTTATGGGGCTTTCATTGTTAACATTTGCAATAATAAGAGTAATAAATGAAGCTATCTCAATGCAGCAGGGCATCGGAAATGATTATGTGCAAGGGTATGTATATTGGATAATTCTCCTTGTATTTATTATGGGTGGGTTTGCTTTTTTCAAAAATCTCAATAATGAAAAATAATCCTTATATATGTGATGTTGTTAAGCTAACGGGCAGTTTAGCGTGGTAGCATTCTGTGATTTCTCTTCCCTTTATTATATGGTAATATCTGTATAATGAGTTTTTACATGTCAGGTTGAGGGGGACGAATCAATATATATGGGAGCAACTTTTACAGCTATTTTTCAAAATCAAGGGTCCGATATGATACTTGCTTGCAAAAAGCTCACTGAGATTATGCTTGATACACAAAATGATGAAGAAGTTTGGAATTGGACTTACTGCAAAAAAGATAATGAATTTGCAGAACGCATTAATATTCATGGTCAACTTGAATTTCAAACTGTACATGGTTTTAACATTATATTAGGGAAGCATTTTTTTGAGTTCGACATTTTAATAGGATGGTACACACTCTTAGAAGATGAACGCTTGCAAAATCGGCTACGCCAAGATTTGAGACGTTTTGCAAAAAGCTTTGGGCCTGCTATTTATCTACCAGATAACTGTAAAGTTGATGTTTTATATTATTTAAAAGAGGAGTTGTCTTGGGAAGATGTAGTGGGCGCATTAAATCAAGAATTGGGTAAACCTAAAAAAAGTCTAAAAGAATTATTGGAATGTATTGAAAGAGATGAGGAACGCTGCGGTTATTACGTTGAGTTATTTTGATATTCCGTTGACTACCGTATAGTTTCAGCATTCCAAATAGCTACTTCATTAAGCTAACGGGGAACGATAGGGGAGTATGCTGCCACGGTGCAGAGGCTCTATTTTTCACTCAACTAACGGGCAGGATAGTTTAATAAAACACCTTGTTTAACAGAAAAATATCCCTCCATGCAAATTAATGGAAAAAAGTGGAACGCAACCTTTTGCCGATTAAGAGCGTCACACAATGTATAGACACCGTAGAGGGGATAGAAAACATTATGAGTAAGGTTTTAAGTAAAGTTTTATCAGGGCTATTGTTGGTTCTCGTCTTTTGTGTTAGCTTGCCTGGACAGGCATCTATGGAGCAGGCTTCCTTGGAAGTAAGCTTTCAGGACGAGCAATTGGAGCAAGCTATCAAACAAATATTACAAAAGAATGAAAATGAAGCCGTTATGCAGAAAGATATGGAATCCTTAACCGTTGTTGATCTTTCAAATCGAAAAATTAAAAGCCTGCATGGCTTGCAATACGCTTCTAATTTGACGCACCTTGATTTATCTGATAATGAAATTAATGATATTGAACCGCTCAAATCATTGACTAAGATTCGGAGTCTCGATATTTCGCGGAATCAGATCGTTTCAATCGATGCTTTATCCTCGATGACGGATATGGGAAGTTTGCAAGTGAACTCGAACAAAATTGCGTCAATTGAGGTCGTTAAGAGATTTCCGCGATTGCATACGTTCAAAGTGAATGATAATCAAATCTCGAATATACAGGCCTTATCGACAGCTACACAAATAATATGGCTAGAAATGAACGGGAATCAGATTGAGAATATTGGGTCCTTAAGTAAATTGGTCAAGCTAAAGAATTTGGATCTTTCGAACAATCGGATTACGGACCTGAGTTCGCTTAAGCCACTGTCCAAAAGCATGATGAATCTTGACATCGGGAGCAATCGGATTTCGGATATTAGCGCACTTGAAGGGATGACTCTAATGAGATCTCTTTATGCGGAGAACAATCAGATCAAGGAACTTGGCCCTTTGAAAAAGCTGACGAATCTGGATACCTTGAATCTCACGTCTAATTTGATTTACAATCTGGAGCCTTTGAAACCACTTTTGCAAATAAGAAACTTGTACTTATCTGATAACCGAGTATGGAACTTGGAGCCAATTAGAAACCATAAGTTCGATACACATTATGATACAGGAGCGATAAGATATGGTTTGCAATTAAACGATAACTACTTGGACCTAGGGAATACAACCAAAACGTACCAGCTTCTTCATAAGCTTTCTGGGGAAGGATACCCTAGTAATCAGCTGAAAGCTCAACGATTAGTAATCGGAAGCACGAATGCTTACGTAGGGGAAAGTGCTTTTAAACTCAGTACAGCCCCATTTATATCGTCGAGCCGTACTTATGTCCCGATTCGATTTGTGTCTGAACGGCTTGGTTCTAAAGTATCGTGGAACCAAAGCAAAAAAGAGTTAACGATCCACAAAAACAACACGACAATCAGCTGGATCTTAAATGAGAAGAAAGCAATCGTGAATGGACAAACGGTTTCTTTTGATTCGCCTTTGCTGTTGAAGAAAGGCAGTACGTTTGTACCCGTACGTTTTGTGTCTGAGCTGCTGGAATCGACCGTAGAATATATGGCGAATCCCAAAACCGTAATCATATTCGAGAAAAAATAGCCCTGCATATTCCTGTTGTTCTAACCCGCATAAATTGCGGGTTTTTGTTTTCGATTAGACTTGTTCTTGAGATGTGCTAATGCGGCGTCTTTTTCTGCTGATTAAACAAAAAGGAAATATAGTATGAGCTCACAATGTCGTTAAGCTAATGGGATACAATAGTTCAACATAAGGGCTCCACATATTATTTATGAGTAATATGTGGAGCCCTTTATTGTATTTGGTTTTCTTGAGTTTAGGTCTTGATAACCGCGGCAGCTCCTTTTTACAACCTCACAAAATAAAGGTTTTTCTGAAGTAGTCCGACCTCTCAAAAAATTAAAAGCAGAGCAATTTAAAGCTATTCTAAGAAAATGATAAAAAGGACCGGTCGCAAACGATGCAAACAAGGTCCTTTTTTTACGATTATTCCATGGAAGGGAAATCGGCGTTCAAGGACTATTCTCCAGCCTCGCCTATCCAGATCCTCTAAGCTATTTTTTTGCGTAAAACTATTTTTATCGGCATTTTTATTTGTTGTATCTTAATTATTGTCGGCGCTGAACATAGGTTATCCTTGTTTTTCTTCGCAACGCGAAGGTGCTTGGCAAAGCGTTCGACCGATCCGACCAAGAAAGCAGGCACAATAAAATATCCTCTGCCACTTTTTGCGTATTCGTGAACAATTAGCTCGTCAGCATAAGTGAGCGGAACAAGGCGGCCTTTAAAACGATGGGGTTTCAGTCCGTGCCGCAAACATGAAAGGCGGAAAAGGTGGTCGCAAATCGGTTCTTCAGAGCGAAGGTTGTCCCAAGAGTGATCGTTTTTCGATTTGCGGATAAAACGGACGCGGTTCACCCGAAGAACGCCATCTGGGTCTCGGAAAGGTTTTTCGGTCATGACCAAAACATCCGAAAGACATTCGTATTCTTCAAACCATCCATTTTCACCGATGCGCACAAGCTTCAAAAAATGGGTCATGTTTTTTGGGGCTGACAGACAAATTCTAATCTTTTCGCCTTGTTTCAAATGGTGATTGAAAATATTCATAACGTCCCCCACTTGTTGATTGTAGTCATATAACACCTTAACACAAAAGCGAAGAAAAGAGCTGATAATAGTCTTGGTAACATTTGTTTGATCAAAGTTGCAAAATACAAGAGCATCTACGAAAGATTTCAAGAAAACCAAACAACCTTTCGTTTTGCTATTGAGGGGTGTTACGAAATTTTCATTTCTCAAAAGTGTCGCAACTTATAAGAAGTGAATTTGATTAGAACAGGAGGAGATCTAAAATGGAAAAAATCTTAAAAATAATCAATTCCATTTCTTTGCTCATTCTTGCTCTGAGTTTGCTTTACATTGCAATGCAATTCCCCGACCTTATCGATAGGCTTTATATTATTGCCGAGATGCTAAGTCATGGATAAATATTGCAAAAAAAGATCTGAACGGTTGCAGTTTCTCATTGAACTCCCTTGGTACGATTTGTTTTTCTCACGAATTCTCGCTTATTCGCAGGATTTCGCCCGGTTGGTAAGGGCTGAAAGACAAGAAGGGGAACGCCGTGATAGACTTCGGCAACATGAAGGCGCACGGGAATAAAGGGAGATTATTGCCGTCCCATATACTTCCATTTACTGCACGCATTCTCCACGCAGCCCTTGGAGGTTTTCACTCCCATGTCTTAACGGGTCAAAGCCCTCTCAGTCCTTCGTTACGCCTATCCAAGGGGTGGAGGCCGGTCTTGCTAACGGTACGGGTCTGAGCCCTTTGGTTCAATATATCCGGTACTCCGTGCTTTCTTTGAAATCCTGCGAATAAGCCAAAACTCGTACAACGAAACGGTAGAATAAGTTAAGCTGCTAACTGAATAGGCAACGTTTTAGGTGGGTTATAGGCTTCGCCGCTGCGAGCCATTCCAACTAAGATTCTGGCTAATTTTCCACACAACTTCATAATAGATCTCATTTTCTTCATCTTCTTTATCTGTACATTGAAGGCATGCATAGCCTTGAACTCCGGATTGTTTGCGACTAAACTCATGGTCATCATGAAGATGAAACGTCGGAGACGAGAACGTCCACGTTTGCTAATCTTCATCTGTCCGGTCCATTTACCTGAGCTTGCTTCTGCAAGGTTGAGACCAGCATGACGCAGTAAGGCATTACCATGAACAAAACCACTTAAATCCCCCGCCTCACCTAGAATACCGGCTAACGAAATCTCACTAATACCTTTGACAGCAAGCATGGACCCCGCAAATGGAATTCGTTCCAAAACAGCGATAATCTCCGTTTCTACCGTTTGCAATTGCAGGCAGGCAAGGTCGTACTCATCGAGAAGCTGCTTCAAGTGAAGCTTGTAGGCATGTGTGGCTTGCTTAGAACCCACAGATCTGTAAGCCAATGAGATAAGAGCTCGAGCTTTTCGATCACCAGAATGCCGTTTCATAATCGATTTCCAGCCCCGTAAGATATCTTGAGGCTGTAATTTACACAATTCTTCAGGCGTTGGGAAAAGACGAAGTGTGGCCAATGAACCGATACACATGATGTTTTTGAAAACTTGTCGCAACTCAGGAAAAACAACGTCGACCCAGCGGTGAATTTGGTTCTTCGCACTAACGAGTCTCGTTACGACAGAGTCGCGGTTTGAGAGAAAGACACGTAGTTCTTCAAATGCTTCTGGTGTGTTGCGAGTGAATGAGTAGTAGCCGTTTTTGACCATGTCTGCGATGACAAGCGCATCCTTTTTGTCACTTTTGGATGGAGTATTGTCGCGATTTTCCTTATTCTTTTTCACGAGATGTGGATTGACTAGAACAACTTCAAACTGACGATTTGAGAGCCATTTGGATAGATTAAGCCAGTAGTGCCCGGTAGGCTCCATGCCAACAATGGCTGCCGTTAAAGCGTGAGTGGTTTGCAACGACTGGATCCACCGAAGAAGGGTGTTAAAACCCTCTTCATCATTTGAGAAGGATAGGGGATTACCGACCATGATTCCTCGAAAATTAACAGCACGAGCGACATGCGTTTGCTGCGCGATGTCGATCCCGACGACCAGATGTTGAGGGGTAATTTTTTCTATGAGTTGATTTTGTCTCGCTTGCGATTTAAACTTCATAGTAGAGCGTCCTCCTGGATGATGGAATTTTTAGGGCTATGACCCGTTGCGTACTTCCATCGTACCGAGGCGCTCGTTTTTTTGCAAAGCGGAAATTTAACGCTCTACAGGAATGCTAACGGGAAACGATAGTGGAGGAGCTTGCTTGGTGACAGCTCCTTTTTTTGGTTTATTTAACGGGTAAGAAAATGGAGTGATTTGTTTGTATTAATAGTTCAATATGGTGTTAGAATTAATCCGTAAAGCTTGGGTTTCTCTTTTGT
>NZ_JBWDNT010000003.1:0-582546 GCF_056269345.1 Paenibacillus sp. J22P15 | reverse complement strand
GGAAAAATAGTTTGCCCCTAATAAAAATACAATGGAAACCAAACTGTTAAACAACCCAATAGCACTTGAAAATCCATAATCTTGGTCGATTATACCTTTACGGTAAACATACGTAGAAATAACATCGGCAACATCATATGTGGCAGGGCTATACATTAACAGAATTTTATCGAATCCAACGCCTACAATACCGCCAATTGCTAAAATTAACAAAGTAATGATGGTTGGGCGGAGACTGGGCAAGGTGATGTGAAACATTTGTTTTAACTTAGAACAGCCATCGATCTTAGCCGCTTCATACATTTCTGAGTCAATCCCTGTAATGGCCGCCAAGTAGAGTATGCTGGCATAGCCAACTTCCTGCCAAATACCTGAGCCAATATACAAGCCTCTAAAGTAACTGGATTCGTTAAAAAATTGGATCGGGTCAACACCGAAATTTGCTATCAATTCATTTGCAATACCATCACCACTAAAAATGGACTTCATAATGCCTACAATGACAACAACCGAAATAAAATAAGGTAAATACGTAGCGGTTTGAATAAATCTCTTCATTTTGGGATGTATCACTTCATTAATCAACAAAGCCAGAATAATGGGTGCGGGAAAAGCCCAAAGCAGATTATTAAAACCAAGAACAAACGTGTTTTTTATAATTCTAAAAAAGTTGGGATCTTTAAAAAACCGAGTAAAGTTATCAAAGCCAATCCATTCAGAGCCGCTTATTCCTAAAAACAAACTGTAATTTTGAAAAGCAGTTACGACACCGACCATGGGATAATAAGCAAAGAAACCAATCATGATTAATCCCGGTAACGATAACAACAGAAGAAAGCGGTTGCATTTCCAATCGTACCTAAACTTTGAAATAAACGATGTTTTCTCAGTAGTCGTCAACAAAAACTCACCTCACATCATTATCTTTTTGTTTATCGCACTAGTCCGCACCCATAATCCGTTCGGAAAATTCGGCAATTTCGACCGATCTCCCCTTGTTCAATCTGGACTCCTCGGCTGCAAAGGCCATCAAATGACTGCGAACCGAAGCGGTCGCGGACGTCAAACTTTCCTCGCCACTATTCGTGCGGACTTCACCTAAGAAGCTGCGCATGACCCCTGCATCACCGCCGCCATGCCCGCTATTTGGCACATGAACGGAGATTTCGTTTTTCTCTTTCGTAACAAAATCGTATACAGTGATTCGATCATCATGGCCATTGATTTGCCCCTTCGTGCCCATGATTTGAACAATTCGCTCCTGCTCCATCGTGAATCCGCACATGCTGAAGGTTGCCGTGGAGCCATTCGCAAATTCCATGTTCACTACCTGATGGTCAACCACATTATTATCAGATTTATACACGCAACGACCGTACGGTGACGTTTTTAAACCTTCTATGATGGCCTCTTTGGAAGTATCCTGTGTAAAATGCCACGCCCAGTTTTTCCCATCCCCCAAATAAAACCTCGGAGCCGAATAGGGACACTGCGATTCCACAGCACAGCCATCTAGACAGCGTTCCGTAGCCCCCTCCGGTGAATTGCCAGAATGAAAGTGCATCAACGAGCCATACGAGCTGACTCGTACACAAGGCTGATCCATCAGCCAAGATAAGATGTCCATGTCATGACAGGATTTGGACAAAATCATCGGACTTGACGTGTCCGAGTTATTCCAATTCCCGCGAACGAAGCTGTGCGCAATATGCCAATATCCCACATTTTCGTTAAGCTGGATTGAAACCACTTCGCCAATGCGTCCTTCATCGATAATCCGTTTAATCGTAGACCAGAACGGCGTGTAGCGCAGCACATGACAGATCGACAACAAACGATTGTTGTCCTTTGCTGCTTTTTCCATTTCGATGCATTCTCTCGGATCCGGCGACATCGGCTTCTCTAACAGAACGTGGTAGCCTTTATTCAATGACTGAATCGTAGGTCCATGATGCATTCGATCCTGCGTACAAATGATCATGACATCCGCCATTTGCGGCTGTTCTAGGATTTCCTCCCAAGTTGCGTAGCAGCGCTCGGCAGGAATTTTATGCTCCTGTGCAAACTTCTCGCGCCTTTCTTTATTTGGTTCGGCTACAGCCACTATTTTCAATTCATGCGGATAATCAAGCGCATAAGGCGCATAGCTTCGAGCTCCACGAGATCCCGCTCCAATAAGCACAGCTGTCAATGTTTTCATTATGGTTTTTCCTTCTCCCTATCCATTAGTTCCTGTAAATGCAATAGCTTCAATAAAGTACATGTTTTTTTGCATGGCGACTGAAGAAAGGTGTCATTATGCTTTTGATGTACGATCGAGTCCATCACCTCCTAATAGAATCAAAATAAACGGCTTCACCGTCTATCTTGGACGGATTTGTTTACCAATAACTTTCATTGGGAGACATAAGAAAGCGCTTTCGAAACTTGCTAAAAATAATTATCCTAAGATTTAAGTAAATAATTATGCTATCTTGGATGAATTCGTTTATCTAGACATATAACTAACTTATCGAGTCAAATATATAAATCCTTATATTTGACCACTAACTTTCTTTGGGGCAATACTGGAAAGCGATTTCCAAATCCTTGAAAAAAAATTATCTACGGATTTCCGTAAATAATTATGACCTCAAAGAAGACTGTCGAATGACCAGTTGGAATGGTAGTTGTACTTTCAAAGGTATATCTAGGGTTCCGTTTATATATTGAACTAAAAGTTTGGCCGAAGTAACCCCGATTTCGTATTTCGGAACAGCGACTGTAGACAAAGGTGGATTCGTGTACTCAGACAATTCGATATTATCTACGCCGATAAAACTCATATCTCTAGGGATAAGCAGTCCACTCTCCGAGACCGCTCTCATGGCCGCAATTGCAAGGGTGTCGCTTGCAGCAAACATGGCCGTCGGCAGATCATTTGACTGTGATTCTAATACATTCATCATGCCGCTATAGCTCTTCTCAACCAGCCACTCGGTATCGATTACCCAGTCGGGACTCACTTCCAATCCGGCGCGATGCATCGCATATTTGAACCCAATAAATCGCTTATCTTCTGGGTTGCCATTGGTACCCGTATCGCCTCCGATAAAGCCGATTTTACAGTGTCCCTGTGCAATTAAATGTTCAATTGCGGCTTGAACAGCAGCTATCCGGTCATAATCCACAACAGCAATGTCAGCAATGTCAGCAACGTCTGCATCCGTTAAATCGATGCCAACTACTGCTCGAATGTGCTTTCGGATATAAGTTAAAATCTCGGAATCAATCTCTCCGATGAGAATCATCCCATCCAGATGTGTTTCCGTTACCACTCTGTGCAGTTGCTGCTCGCTTTGCAATTCATCCAAGGAGTGAATATAAGTCAATGTATAGCCAGAATCCTGTAACTGTTTGCTCAACCCAGATAAAATGGGGGAGAAATAAGGATGCTGCCCTCGGAACTGCTCTTTCATCACTATGCAGCCTACCTGCATAGAAGGTTTAGCTTCTTCCTTTTTATTTTGAACCAAATTGCGCGCAGCTTCATTCGGCTTATAGCCTAATTCTAGGACAACTTCCCAAATTTTTTTTTTCGTTTCCGCATTAATTTGCCTGCTCGTATCGTTATTAATGACTCTTGAAACCGTAGAAACGGAAACGCCGACCTGGTTTGCAATATCTTTGAGTGTGGGCAAGATACAGTGCTCCTTATTCCTTGAATTTGACGCCAAACGCTTTCCTCTATCATAATAATACGCTTTCATTCGAGAGTCAATATAAAAAAAAATGAAAAATCTGATAAATCTGAATGTTAATCAATCGCTGACTCATAGAAAAAAAGAGGGTGGCGAATTGCCAACCCCGGAGCGTTTTTTTCATATAGGATTAATTCGTTATACCGTCTTGAATAAAAGGGAAACCGTTTGATTTTTTCCGATCTCAATAGAGAGATAACTTTCAATTGGCTCGATCGTCCGGTCTTCCGTCCCTTCCTCACGAACGATTGCCGATTTGTCGGATTTCATCATAAACGTATTGTTAGTGCAACACGTTACGTCCATTTGGCTAACTTGCATTCGGTCCCAGAAAAGAGATATTTCGAACCCTCCACGAACGCGAACCCCGGATAACGACCCGCTCTGCTAAGCAGAAGGAATCGCAGGTAATAGTTCGACATACCCTCTATGGGATTGAACAATCATCTCTGCAATGCCCGCCGTAAAGCCGAAGTTTCCATCAATTTGAAATGGAGGATGGGAGCCGAGTAGATTCGGGGATATACCGCTCCCTCTTTCTCCATATACCGTAACGACGTTAAAAAAGCGTTGAAGTAATTGAAAAGCCCGTTCCCCATCATTTAAACGAGCCCATAGACAAACCTTCCACCCTAGACTCCAGCCTAATCCAGCATCACCACGTCTATTCAACGTTTGCCTAACGGCATCCAGCAAGACACTGATTTCGTTGGCAAAACACGATTGACAAAATCTAATACATGAACTTGACTCGAATAGTTGGTCAGTGACATAGCCTACAAAACTTTCATCATGTATAGAATAAAAAAACCTTGATTCCCAAGGTTTTTTTATTCTATATATGGATGAGAAAAATATTTTAGCCGAATACCTACAGTTCTAATTATTTGATGCTTATAACCTTAATATCATCGCTTCGCCTTATAAAACTCATGATAAAGCTTCATGAGTGCCCTTTTCTCTATCCGCGATACATAACTTCGCAAGATCCCAAGCTCCTTCGCAATCTCCGTCTGCGTCCGCTCATCTCCGCCATGCTCGAGACCGAACCGACCGATTAAAACTTCCTTCTCTCGGTCATCCAATATATCAAGGTTTTTATATATTTTCGATTTTTCGATCTTAAGCTGTACCCGGTCCCACCACATGTGTGGAGTGCTGTGTTTCGTTAAAAACAAAATGGAATCTCTGCCATTTGGTTTCATTTATTGATATATCATCGTACAATCAAACCACAACATTGTCCCTACATACGATAAGATCAGATGTACTATAAGAGCTCAGGTGATTCTCACCGCTTCACTTTATAAAACTCATGATACAACTTCATCAACGCCCGCTTTTCAATCCTCGACACATAGCTCCGACTAATCCCAAGCTCCTTCGCAATTTCCCGCTGCGTCCGTTCATCCCCACCATGCTCTAGACCGAACCGGCCGATCACAACTTCCTTCTCTCGGTCATCCAATATATCGAGATTTTTATATATTTTCGATTTTTCAATCTTTAGCTGCACCCGGTCTACAATATCATCAGCCTCTGTGCCGAGGATATCGATAAGCGTAATTTCATTGCCTTCCTTATCCGTGCCAATCGGATCATGAAGCGATACGTCTTTTCTAGTTTTCTTCAGAGACCGAAGATGCATAAGTATTTCGTTCTCAATACAACGTGCTGCGAACGTCGCGAGTTTCGTCCCTTTTCCCGTTTGAAAGCTCTCGATTGCCTTAATCAATCCAATCGTCCCAATCGAGATCAGATCCTCGAGATCTTCACCTGTATTGTCGAATTTTTTCACTATGTGAGCGACAAGTCGAAGGTTATGCTCGATCAAAAGATTTCGTGAACGTTGATTGCCTTCCGCCATCAGCTGTAAATGCTTGGTCTCCTCCTCTTCTTGAAGCGGTTGCGGAAAGGCATTGTTTTTGACATAGGATACAAGCAGAGTCAGCTGTTTAATAAATAGTGCTATTGCCGAAAACAATCCTGGCATGCTTAGTCACCCCCACGATGTATACAGATGAACACTGAAGTCTGTTCTCCATTATATGTGGGTAGCTGCCTAGAAGTGCATGTACGGCGATTCGACAAACGAAAATATAGCTGCCGATAATGCTGATTATAAATCGATTGTAATGAACCTTACTAATACTACTTCACTGCGTGATAGATCAATCAACAATAATCTCTCTATCCGGATCACTAAGAAACTCAAACATCGTTTGCACTTGCTTTACTGTATTTCTCTCAGCAGAAAGCTCTGGCAATTGATTATACGCAAAAAAATCAACTGCACTCGTTTCTACCCCGCTTTCAGCTGCTCCGCCAACAATTTCGCATCATAACCGATATCTGCCCAGCCGCCTGGCAATGCCCAAGCCCCGTCAAGCTTCTCACGGACGAGAAGTATTTTATTATCCTTAAAGACTACACCGCGAATATCGACCTTTGGGGTCGCATCTGTTTCGCCCATTCCAGCCACTTCAATTCCATTTCTCTATCCCTCTTCCTTCATGATCTATAGACATATGTCCTTCTATTTCATTTTGCTAAAGTACCCATTTGAGGAGCCTACATAAAGCTCATCATCGATAACCGATAAATATCCGTTAAGCAGCAGATTGGAAGTGAAGTCGTAACTGCCAAACTTTGCATCTGAAATTCTGTAAATGGCTTTTCCAGTGGCTTCATCTAACACATACATATTTCCTATCCCCGGAGATACACCTACGCGTTTGCCTCCATATTGCACAATTGAAGCGCCAATAGTCAATTCGTTAGAAATATCGGATATGGTCCAGCGCTGATCTTCCTTCTTCAAATCAAATGACATCGCTTTTCCGTTCAGTTGATAATATAGAAAATCTCCTTCTATGTTCCCAAATTCGGCTCTTCCGTCTTCTGTAAAAAGCTTCTTTCCAGTCTGAACTTCTATCAGTGAGCTCTTCACGTTTGAACTATACATGTTCGAATCCGGTGACTGTTGTAAAAAAACATATCTTTCATCAATAATATCGTAACGGCTATTCACTGCTAGAGGTAGACGAAGCTGATCCTTGCCGGTCTTCGCATCCATTAATACCAATTCATCGACCGTCCTCGTCCAAAAAGCATTAGCATGCTCCGCATACCGAACGCTGTCAATCACTTCCTGCTCCGAAGCTGCCTGACGCTCAGGCTTCTTCCAGAGCAGCTTCGCTGACAAAGGATCGTACGCTTGCAATTCCTTCATAATAATAGGGCTCATTTCCGTACCCGATTGTACAAGCAGAACCTCTTGGTTACCACTGTCCTTTACCAATTCTGAAGCAACTGGCAAATCAATACTCCAAAGCTGCTTACCCGTTTCGAAACTCCAACCAACGAGATAATAATTAAACTTTTCTTCCGTGCTGCTCATTCGCTTGTTCTGCACCGTGGCAATGACATTGTTCGATACTGCGAGAGAGGAAATATCCTGTCCGTTATCTAACTTATTTTCCCATATCTTCTGTCCCGTACCCGTTTTTAATGTCTGCAGCGTATGGACCGGACGATCCTCCTTCACGGACCTCTTCAAGAAAGCAATCCGCTTTTTATCCGCTGACAAGCCATAATAGTGACCATCAAATCCAAAATCAAACTGCCATTTCTTGCGTCCTGTACTAGAGTCCAGAGCATATACGTTCGAATTATTGTGCATGCCGCTGAAACCGCCATCCTCACCTGCAATCAACAACACGTTGCCGACCTTCTCGAGCAAGAAGTTGAATGCAAGGTCGGATTGGAACCGCCAATCCCACTCCGCGTGTTGTGAAGGTACAAGAGGACCCTGCTTATTAGACGTTCCTGACCAATCGAAAAGAGCATTTGTTTCGGACGAGTCCCGGTAGCCCGTATACCTTAGTGTATCTGTTTCCGACCAAGCTACGATCAGCTCGCTTTGACCATTCTCATAGCGCCATAATGGTAGTGTTCTAGCTTTCTCATCCAAGGTAGCTACATTTTCCGATGACTCTTCGAACGTTGGTTCTCCGAAAATAGCTCTGACACGTACTTGCGTAACGCCAGGCACGAGCATGCTGCGTACTGCAGCAGAAATTGCATTAGCATTAATTTGGGCTGGATTATTATTACTGCCAAACAATGCCGCAGCAGTACCATCAAAAGTCACTTGATCCTTTCGAACCCATAACAGACCGAAGCTTTTATCTCCTTGCTTATCGTTAGGTACTGCAACCCCATACCATTCGCCAGATTGTTTATATGCATAAAGAGGATCAGCCTCCTTCATTAATACGGCGATGCCTTGGGAATCCGGATACCACCTCACCTCGGTGCCCGCACTAGCTTTTAATGCAATTGGCGCTATCTCCTCTATTCGAGCGGCTTCCTTCGTCAGATACCATACAGGTATCCATCCGCCATAACCCGATTCATCCTGAATTTCTGCAAAATCATCTGACAATGTAATGGCCTTATACTTCGTCTGAGCATTTACTGACTGATTTCTAACTGACCGTGTTCCGCCCCACCACTCGTACGCATTCACACTTGTATATAATGTCACCGGTTTATCTAGCTCAATTGTATGGTCTCGCGCTATTATATTGTCTTCTGATGAAGAAGCCTGCATTTTATCAATCGTTGGAAGGTAACTACGGCGCTTTCCTTTAGCATCTGTAGCGTAGAGGACTGCATGAAGCATATCCCCTTCTTTGGACCTCTGAATAATGAGCTTGGAGTGACCAGATTCATAGCTGTCCTGATCCACAACGCTCATTGCGCCATTCATCATTATGTATGTCTCCGCAGACGATGCTGGCTCTCCAAAAAGTGCTCGAACTTGATCACGAGTCAAAACTTCTCGAAAATCACGCTCGACCCGTTCGAGTGTCAATGGCAATGGAGTTATAACTTCTGCTGCCTTGTTGGGTTGTACAATACTTTCAAGTGTAACTTCAGAGACAGGGCGGTCAGAAACAGTGTGATTTCCAGCATTCGACTCGCACCCAACTGTCAGCGCAATCAGCAAAATGAGTGCTGACGTTTGATATTTTTTGAAAATCAAATCCATGACCTCCATCACGCATCAAGAAACGGAATGCGCCCTTTGTTTTACTTTATTTGGTAAGTATGACGATAAGTGTTGTGAAAATGTTGCGCACTTTAGGTATACGTCTACTTTCTAGATCTATTTGTGCAAACTTGGTCATTTTGAAGAAAATAGATCTAGTTTCTAGACCTATTTCCGCGAAAATCATACTTTTGAGGCCTATTGGCGAGGTATATTTCTAATTAAGTCTACTTTCTAGATCTATTTCTGCAATCTTGGTCATTTTGAAGAAAATAGATCTACTTTCTAGACCTATTTCCGCCGCAGATATCTCATTTCTATAGCGCATTAACGGGACGAACTGCGAATTTACTTCAAAAGAGTTATTTGCTCAGCAAGGCATCAGCTATCACTCCTCCACAAAGTAAAAAAAGAACGATTCGTTTAACCGAATCGTTCCCCCGCGCATTTACTTCTTATCCACCTGAAGCAGCTTAACCGTCTTCGTAGAAAAGGTATCCTTTAGCTTTTCCTCCGTGATGACGTTCAGCTTAACCAAGCTTGCAATTTTCGTGCCATCTGGCTTCGATAACATCCGCCATAATTCCGGGTCTGGCAGTGCCTCGAACAGCTTGTTATCATCGTATTCCTTCCGCTCCTGCACGACAACCTTTACTTTATGACTCCCGATTTCCAGCTCACTAGCATCCTGCTCCGTCAAATAGTTCATTATCGATTGTCGTAATTCGCTTAGCTCCTGCTCTATTTCTTTTTGCTTTTGTTTTTGCTGATAATATCTGCGAACCGTTTTGTCCAACCTTATCACGCTCCTTTTCTATTACATGCTTATGCATAGAAGAAGGAGTTTAGGACGAGACAGACAGTCTGCATAACGATTAATAAATGTCTTTTCTCATAAACACCGTAAATGAAACGAGCAGCGAACAGATCATCCAAGCTGCCAGCACGGCAAGCGAGAAACCTAACGTCATGCCCTCAATTGGTGGAGCCGATCCGCTCACATAGTCCATCAAGCCAAGATTGACCATAAATAAATATTTAGCCGATTCCCATGAGGATACCATATTGCTAAGAATTGCACCCGCGATTAAGCACGCAAGCATCGTTCCCATGCCCGCGGCACTGCTTCTCATCAGGATAGACAGCATGAAGGATAATGTTCCAACCACCAGCGAAATAAACCATGCAAGTCCAAATTGCTGAATAATATACTGCCATTGCGATACAAGGCGCACACTAGAAATGTTCAGCTCGCCTCCTTGTGTCGAGAAGCCTGTCAATACTGGAGCAGACCACCCCTGATTGCCGAACATAATCGCTGAGATGATGTAAGACAACAAACCGAATATAAAGATAACTAAGGAGACGGACAAAATAAGTGCAATATATTTACTAAGCAATATTTTAAAACGACTCACTGGGCGTGTCAGCAGCAGCTTTATCGTTCCCATCGCCCGCTCTGAAGAAACGATATCAACAGCTATAATCATAATTAGCAATGGCAGGAACAGCTCTGCAGAATTTTGAACAAAACCTCTAATAAAGGTCGGAGCACCTGGTTCAGATGGATTGACATCATTGTCCAAATAGTACTGAGACTGCTTGATTTGAATTTGGATCTGCTCACGCCATTGTCCTGCGCTGCTCAGCCTATTTTGCATATCAACAATTTGCTGCTGCAATTCGGTGCGCCAATCCACATTGCCTAACCTTTCCTTGACCGACTCTGACTGTTTCGCCTGTGCATAAGTAAACATGGAGAGAAGGACAATAATAATGACTGAGATTACGACAAAGCGACGCTTGCCGACCAGCTTCGTAATTTCATTCTGAACAAGATTAATCAATCGACTCGCCTCCTGTCAGCTCCAGAAATAAATCTTCAAGCGCCGGGAGCTTGCGATTCATCTCCAGTACATTCACTCCGCCTCCCACGAGTTTGCGATTCCAGTCTCCAACCTCATGCTCCACAAAAGCGGTCGTAACCGTATCCTCCGTCTCGCTAATAACAGCTGTAAGATCACTTAATATTGTTTTTCCTAAAGCTAGCGGCTTTAAACGCCATTCTAGTCGTTCTTCACTGGACAACAACGTTTTGACCGAATCCACTCGAATGATTTCACCCTTGGAAATGATCGCTACTCGGTCGCACATTAGTTGAATTTCATGCAGTAGATGACTGGAGACGAGCACGGTTAAACCTTCTTTCTCCGCCAAAAACCGTATAAACGTACGCATTTCTCTAATGCCCGAGGGATCAAGCCCATTCGTTGGCTCGTCCAGAATAAGGACATCAGGCTTGCCGAGCAAAGCCTGTGCAATCCCTAGCCGCTGCCGCATGCCGAGTGAATAAGTGCTTACTTTGTCATTCACCCTATCCTGCATGCCGACAAGCTGAATAACCTCATTGATCCGCTCCTGCGAAATGCCATTAATCATAACAGCAAAGTGACGAAGATTGTCCATTCCGCTTAAGAACGGATACAGCTCCGGATTCTCAACGATACAACCTAAATGTCTCATCGCTTTCGTAAAATGCTTCGCTATATCTATTCCGCATATATGAATGGTGCCTGAAGTCGGTTTTATTAAGCCAACAAGCATACGTATTGTCGTTGTTTTCCCTGCACCGTTGGGACCTAGAAAACCAAATACCTCACCGCGCTTCAGCTCAAAGCTTAAATCTTTTATAATCGTCCGCTTGCCAATGACCTTCCGCAGTCCCTGAACCGCTAAAGTGATCTCACTCATGATTGTCCCCCAATCCAATGACTAAAGCAGCTACCCGCTCAGCCATTAAGCGATACCCTATCTCATTTGGGTGAAAATGGTCCGTGAATAAGAGTTCACCCACATTCAGCTGAAACAGATCATAGGTCGGTACAAATACCGCCTTCGAATACTTAGCAAGCATATCCGCTGTTTTGTTGTTCCAATTCCTAACCACAGTCGACATTAGCTCTCCATCCTGAAATTCGCTGAACGGATTATATAGACCAAGCACGTATATAGTTGCTTCCGTATTTACTGCTCGGATATTCGTTAGGATGGTTTTCAAATGTATCAAATACACTTCCTCTAATCCCGCTATACTCGCCTCAGAGAGATCCGAAAGCGACTGACCGCCAAGAAACAGATCATTGCCGCCAATGGTCATCATAATAACATCTGCTTGCCCAATTTGACGCTCGATTTCCTTCTGTTTCATTTGCTCCGCCAACTGCGAAGAGGTCAGTCCCTTAATACCTAAATTAATTAAAGAAACCTCTTTCCCAGCCTCCTTCAACTGATCACTGACATAACCGACATATCCTTTCCCCTCTATATCTCCCGTCCCTCTTGTTAACGAATCACCAAGTGCGATAATCTTCAGCTCAGAAGAAGTTCCCGTTTCTTGTTCCGTGTCATCCTGCACAGCCACATTACTTGTTGCTCCAACAAGATAGTCCTTTATCGACCAGCCCAGCGCAAATATCCATAAGAGACTGGCAAGAACCGCAAATCCAGTAATAACACGTACCTTTTTGCTATGCATCCTCACTCCCACTCCCCATTCCATTTCCATTTCTATAGCTGCTACTCGCGATTGAACCATTTCAACACTTGCTGCTGCATGCTTGCCTTGTTCTGCTCAAACTGTTTTTTTCGGTGACCGTTCGCTCCCGAGGGATGAGGCATTTCAAACAAACACCGCTCTTTATCTATCCACCCTTTATTTGCAAAAGCTTGTACGACATCTGATACCGACTTGCCAAGCGGGATGACAAGGGCATCCTTCACTGCCAGCAATTCTGGAAGGAAGATGCTTTCTGCATAGTGATACAGCGTCTCTGATTTTAAAATACCGGGACTGTGCCCTGTATAATTACTACCTTTAATGAATACCGGATAACGAACAACTGACGTTGTGTGCAGCAAATCTCTGCGCTCTTCAAACAATAAATTGCTGCTATCTATGCGCAGGGTAGCTGGCAATCCGATTTGATCCAGCATCTCAATTAGATTTTTCCTCATGGACCCTGCAAAGCTGGCAAGCTTCTTCGCGCGCTGATCAATTAGCGTATGAGGTACTCCATTTAATAGATCCTCTCTAGCACTTCGTATCGCCACCTCCATTTGGGTAAAGCCAGGTGTTATACCGATAATCATTACTTTTGCTTCATCATTCACATATTCGTAAGGGACATAATAGATGGACATGTCATACTGCTCGCAGATACGCAATTCATCGACAAACAGCTGTTCTTTGGTCAAGCTGCCCGGCGGGAGAGACGCAATAAACGATTTATACTTTTCAATCTGTGTCATACTTAACCGCTCTCTCCCTATTGTTTTAATAGTTAAGCTCAACCATATTGTGCGCACGCGCAGGGTAATCAGTGATGATGCCATCGATTTCGAACTTGAGCACCTCTTTCAGGTTGCGTTCGCTGTTGACTGTCCAAACCCACACCTCGCGCCCTTCTTTATGTGCACGCTCGACAAGCTGCTCCGTCAGCATTATTTGTTCAATCGTATAGAAATCAACGTCAAGGAGCGAGAGATCACCGAGGGCAATATATAGAATTTGACCAATTTTGATGTCAGGGTTCAGCATCCGAATTTGCTGCAGAGTAAGCCGATCGAAGGACTGGATATAACACTGTTCAGTCATCTCAAACTGCTCAATAAGAGATACGACTTGCTTGGCCAATTCCTCGCCAGAACCATATGGTTTGAGATCGATGATAAGCTTCGACTTCCCCTTCACCTCAGCAAGCACTTCAGATAACATCGGAATTCGAACAATTTCATCGGGCTCACCACCGAGTTTTCCAATGTTCAGCTTAGCAATTGTGTCATAGTTCAGCTCACTAACCCGTTTTGTTACGCCTGCCATCCGCTGCAAATTATAATCATGATGGAGGACAACAACACCGTCCTTCGTCAGTTGAACGTCAATTTCAACGGCATCGACACCTTGCTCCACAGAGCTGCGAACGGCAGCAAGCGAGTTTTCAGGTGCAACGAGCGTATCCCCGCGATGAGCAGACAAAAGCACACCCCATTTGACATATACCAATTGATCATTCGCCGCATAGCTTACAAATAGTGCCAGCGCAAAATAAATAACCAATATAGAACTGTACAACACTCGTTTCCGGGTGCTGCTCTTTAGAAATGTCATCAAACGTTTCTCTAATGGACTGAGCCAACCATTTGTGTACATACGCATCTGATCTTTCGGCATTACGCCATGCAAACGTTTAAAGTAATAAAAGAGTCTTGTCAAAAAAATCATATTAATCGGCACGAGAAGAAGTGTAAACATATAGGTAAGAACAGTAGTTAAGGTTAATGAGTAGTTGTTAGTCACTGTTTTAAGCACATTGCTGTCGAGCCATGAGGGCAAATAGGCGATGGAGGAAATAACGACAAAACCAAGCGCAAATACAATCGCATTAAGCAAAAACAGATTAACGAAGATAGACAATCGTTTCCCCTTCGTCAACATAAGACTGCTTCTGATCGCTCCACGAACCGTTTTGTCCTCGATTAGAATAAAATGCAATACAAATATCCAGCGCAAAATGATGTACAATCCCGCCAAAAATAATAAACCGTATACGACGAGCATAAGCATAGACAAGTTCAATACGCGGCTATTGAAAAAAATAGGGACGTTAAACTGCGCAAATAAGGATGCAGAAAGCGGCGAATCAATAAATGGCACTAGAAACAAGAGAAAGAACAACAGCTGGATCATACCGAAACCAAAGATTTTAGGGGTTTGACGCAGCGTCGTTAGAACCGCATCTGAGATCAGTACCTCTTTCCGAAAATAATGCTGTTGTGAAATGGTAATAACCACGCCAAACTCGATAAAAAGCACCAGTACTGCCACAATACAAATGGCGATTAAGCCAGCAACCCCGGTATAGCTGAGTCCAATTTTGTAAACCTCGCCATTCAGCATCGAGCCAGCTCCAAGCACACGAAGCATTCTGTTGAAAATAAAGGAAATAATCGGAATGATGACAAAGCTAGTCAGCAGCATAAATAAATATTCAAACAACAAATGTTGTTTATACGTTTCACGAAAGTCTCGTATACTTCTACCAAGCCGTTTAAGCATGAACATTCATCCTATTCTTTGTATGGATAAGCAAAAAGCACACCTAAGGAAGATATTAGCAGCTTCTATTCCTTATTATAACTTATATACCTACCCCCGCGTCGAATCGGTACACTGCACACACAAAAAAAGCGAAAGCAAGGAGCAGCTCGCTCTTTGCTTTCGCTTTTTTTAAAATTTATGCTGCCTGCAGCAGCATAAGCTTATCAGCAACGACTGCCGCCATTTCTCTCGTTACGACTGCTTTCGGATTGAAGCTGCCATTCGAGCCTTGCATCAAGCCGTTCGTGTAAACGGCATTGACGTATGCTACTGCGCTTTCATGAATGCTGGATGCATCGTTGAAAGGAAGCGGCTCCGTGCTGCCTGTCAGCTTAAATGCTTTAGCGATCATAATCGCCATTTCCTGCCTAGATACGGCTTGATTTGGTTTGAACGAATCGGTTGTAACGCCTTGAATGATGCCGATCTCCTTGGCACGCATAATCGCTCCGAAATACCAAGCGCTCGGCTGAACATCCTTGAATATTTGTGCCGCATCACTCGACGGTGTTTCCTTCAGCAAATTGATGAGCAAGGTTGCAAATTCGGCTCTTGTCATCTGCTTCTTCGGATCAAAGCGCAGCTCCGAGCCGCTTACTCCCACCATGATCTTTGCATCAAATACACGATAGACCGCATCATATGCCCATAATGATATGACGTTGTTATCGACAAATTGCTGCTTTCCATTAGATAAGCTTGTATCTGCCGAAATGTTGAACAAGGATGGCTTCTGCTTAATATAACGGTCGTAAGCGACTAACGCCATCAACGCTTGCTCTGTCGCCATGTTATTGGAGGACTGGCCAAGTGCGTGAGCAAAACCTCCATCTGCTTGCTGAAAACGGAGCAAGCTAGTCACGAGACTTCCATTCTTCTTCATAAAGACTGTGTCGTGAGGATTAATGCCTACAGCTGTCACAGCAATAATGACCTGAGCCACACTCTCGCTGTTTTCTTCGCCAAAAGCAGAGAAGCCTCCGTTTACCTGCTGCTCGGAAGACAGCCATTTGACAGCTTTGTCGATTGCGCTCATCACGTTTGCTTGCTCCTTATAAGGTGCAAGCGCGCTTACTGCCATCGCTGTTATATCCAAATTATCCTCGGATTTCACCGAAAGCGGAAATGCGCCGCTGACGTTTTGCTGGCTGAGCAGCCAGTTTATTAACTTCTCACGCGTCCATACCGCACTCGCAGGCACCTCATAGCTTCCGCTATTCAAAGCGATTAGGGCGAATATCGGACCATTCGTACCTTGATTCGTCATTTTCGAATGGTTATAGATGCTTTCGATGAGATTAAAACCTGCAAATATAATTGGATCTTCACCAGCAGCTCTTAACGTAATGGCAATCCGCTCCAGATCAGTGACCTTACGAAATTCACCATTGTTTTCTTTCAAATACTCTGCCAACTGCTTCAGGTAGGTTGCAGATGCTGGTTTGCCTGAGCGAATAAGAGCAAGTGCCTCCCAATCGCTCAACAAATCGTTGTTCATTATTTGCTCTGCGGCTGCGTTAATCTCCTTACTGACATCAATACTTTCAGCTGCTGATACTTGCTCGGCAGACAAATAAAGTGAACATAACATGACCAAAAGCAGACAAAGTCCAGCTATACGTTTTAGCCGTTTTTCAGATAAGAATATACCCTCCATCTCTTCAAAACACGCTCCTTTCGAGAAAAAAAGCTGCCTCATCGCTATCAGAATTCACATAGCTGATGAGACAGCTTCATCCTATATTATAATTTCAATTCATTCAAACGAATGATGACAACTGCAGCCATTTCTCTCGTAACGAGCGCTTGCGGATTAAATAATCCGTTATCGCCTGTCATTAGGCCTTTTTGATAAGCTACATTCACATATGGAACTGCCCACGCTGACACGTCATTACGATCTTTAATCGCAGCTTGAGGTGCGTTAGCATCAGCAAGACCTTTCAGTCTAACGAGAACGGCAGCCATTTCTTGTCTCGTTATCGGTTGATTTGGAGCAAAGGAGGTCGCGGTTACACCAGACATCAATCCTTTTTCCTTTGCTGCTCCAACATAACCGTAATACCAATCCTGCTCGTTCACATCTTTAAATCCTGCATCCGTAAGCAACGGCTTTTCTCCTGCATACTTCACGATCAATGCAGCAAATTCCGCACGAGTTAACTGACGCTTAGGCTCGAATTTTGGATTGTCTGTGCTCGTGCCCTGCATGAAGCCTAATGCAGTTGCTTTCGTTACAGCTTCAAGCGCCCAGCTAGAAATTTTATCAGCATCGGTATATTTAGGTGTTGAAGGATCTGGCTTCACTTCTGGCCCTGTTCCCGGAAGCCCTCCGCCTGATCCTGGTCCACCTGGTATAGGAACCCCAAGGTCAGCACCACCATCCTTCGTATATTGCCAGCGAAGCACATCACCTTTTTTCAATACATATGAACCTGCGCTGTAGTTAGGGAAAACACCATTAACGGAATACATCCAGCCGCTAACGTCGCCATGATCACGCTCAGCAAGTCCGCCAATCGCTTTCACGTAGATGCTTGATTCTGAGCCTGTATAGTCGATTGAAATACCTTTTTCATCAAGAGCACGTTTGATGGCGGTGAAGGCCGTGTCACCTGCTTTAAGTGTTACAGCATATGGAGCAACAATATCCCCGGCATTTATCGACCGTTTTTCAACGGATAATTTAATCGTATCTGCATCTGGAATAGTTCCGCCGCCATCGCCGCCACCTGTCAATGCTGCAGTTGTGTAAGCTAGAAACTCAGTGAAATGTTTCGTTTTAATAACAAGATTTCCGTTATCGTTATAGGCATAAACCTCGTCAGTACGTACCGACGAATCTGGATACTTCTTAATCGCAGTAAATTTGCCCGCTTGATCAACGAAGCCGGCTTCCTTATCGCCTTGTCCTTTTAGGGTAAGGATAACATGTTGATTGAATTGTATTTTTTCGTTGCCGCCTGCTTGAATTCGAACTGCGATTGCATCCACTTTCTTATTATCTGCAGACAAAGCGGTATTCAGCTTAGAAGTTAGGCCGCTATCATCTGTGCTTAAGTTTTTTGGAAGCTGAAGCTTGTTATCCCATGTCGATGTAACAGTTGTATTCGCTGGAATGTCCAGTGTAGTTGTGCCGCGTATAGCCGTTACCTTTGGCAATGCAGTTGATGGGAATGTAACAATGATATTATTCGTGATCGGTGCATCACTTGCTGCTCCGAGTGAAACAACCGTTTCATTCTTATTAATATCAATTGTTTGATCCGCTGTATCACTCACTTCGCGTGGAATTACAACAGAAATTGGATCACTTTCTTTGTTGCCTACTAACGCAGCGCCTAACGCTTGAATCGTAATTGCTCCGCCTGTTGCTGTTCCTTCGAAAGAAATCGTTACTGTATTCTTATCTTGAACTAATGAAGCTACTTTCAGCTCCGTATTCCCTGTATCAATTGTCCAGTTTTCGATTTTGTTCGCTGCATTAGTGAACTCATCGCCAACAAGATTTACATCAATCGTTGGATTAGCAGCACCGTTCTCAATTGTTAATTGCGTAGAAAGAGCCGGATATCTGCTGTAATAGAAGCGGACAACATCATTTTCCTTAAGCTCGTAATCACCTGCACCTACATTTGGCGCAGTTCCATTAACCTCGAACATCCAGCCATCCCAGCCGCCAAAATAACCCGCTTCCTGTCCAGCAATACCTTGGACATAAGGACCATAACTGCTTTCTACGATATTATAGGAGATCGGTGGAGCTGCTGTAGTAAGCGCCTTTTTAAGTGCATCGAGAGCAGTCACAGGCTCGTTATTTTGTTTTAGTTCAACGGTTTTCTGTTCATAAATGCTCTGTGAAATGCCATCGACCTTAACCTTTACATTAACAGAAGTAGGCAGTTTAATTTCACCAATACGATACCATACTGATTTCTGATATTTAATATCAAGTAGAGCAATTAGTGCTTGCTCCGTGGCCATACCTATACCAATATTGCCATAATTAATATTCCATTTAAAAGAACCGTCTCCAATTTCGAACATTTGGTAGGAATTCAGAACCGTCTTATCATTAAAGGTCCATTCATTGGATAATACATCCTCATTTATAGCTGTCAAACCCGATACAACAGCAGACATAGTGTTGGAGTTGTCTCCAAAAACAACTTGTTCTTTGTTTAATGCGATTCCTTTCAAGTAAGCTTTGACTCTAACAATTGCTTGTTGAACAGCGCTATCGCTCTGGTAGTTTCCAAGAGCGAGCAGAGCCATTCCCGTAGAATCTGCGTCATACCCGATTTTCCCATTAGACTCCTTGCCTAATATATAATTCAATGCCTTATTCTTGGCAGTTGCATCCCAGCCGCCAACATCACTTCCAAGCTTTTCGCCCGTGTCGAGTGCAAGCATCGCCCACACATGTTTGTATATTCCACCAATTTCTCCGGTATCTGTATTTTGCTGCGCTGCCAGCTCCGCATAAAGATTTCGATCCGTTTCCCACGCATGCGCAGGGTCTTCACCCATAGCGAGCAATCCAAATATATAGCGGATATGAGTTGTGTCGTAATCATCAGGCTTCAGCCCAGGATCCACGGTCTTCCAACTAGGCAGCTTCCAACTGCCATCCTGCAAATTTTCTCCCGCACCCCATAGGCCAACAATTTCCCACCAAGAACCCAAGGTCCAATTTCTATTTTTATAATATTGAACCGTCTTATCGATCATTCCTGTTAATGAAGCATTCGCAGAATGATCTGCCGCTTTACCTACTTGAGGTAAAAATAAAGTAAACAACAATACAAAACTTAAAATAGCAGGCAAGCTCTTTTTCATAAATCTCTTCAATGTAAGCAATGTTTTCTCTCCCTTTTTCTCATTTCTAGCAACAAAAAAACATCTTTCCGTTTGTGGAAAGATGTTTGGGCTGACACGTGTGCAAGAAAGCATAGGAATCCACCTACTGCTGAAGCACGAATAAACATCCCCCTCCCATCCTCGTGAGAAATATAGAGCGCTCCTATGGCAGGTCTCCTGGCTTCGCTTCATTGCTAGACTATCTCCTTCCCGTCACAATTGGACAGTGGATAACATGATAGTCAGCTCAGCGATACAGTGGCGGGACCGCGTCGGACTTTGACCGAACTTCCCTATTAAGCTGCTTGTGAATAAACCATTCACGGCAGCACCATATTAGCTATTCTATGAAATTGTAAATGCTTGATTTGTGCATTGTAACAAATTTGAATGGATTAGACAAAGGTTCTGTACGTTTTTCTTTCAGTTGTGAATTTCACAGCTGTATTCTAATCGATTTTAAATCTCTTAATAGACCGCTGAAGCTCCTCCGAAAGCTCATTTACGGACGATGCAAGCTGCAGCGTCTCCGCAGCAAGCTGATTCTGGCGTTCGGTATCTACTGCCGATTGAGCAGCATGGTTTGAAGTATCCTTGGCTACTTGTGCCATCGTCTCGACTGAGGCACTTACTTCTTCGCTGCCTGCCGCCATCTCCTCTGTTGAAGCCGACACGTCCTCGATTTGTGATGCAACCTTGCTGGACTCCTTCCATATGGTATCAAAAGACTCCTTCAGCTTATGAACAATGTGCAAGCCTTGCTCCATTTCTTGCTCACCCGTATTTACTGCGCTGACGGCGTTATTTGTTAACGCAAGCACATCATCAATCGTTTCTGCAATTTGACCAGCATGAGCCGAAGCCTGCTCCGCCAGCTTTCTAATCTCACTCGATACAACCGCAAACCCTCGACCATATTCTCCTGCGTGAGCTGCCTCGATCGCAGCATTGAGAGCGAGCAAATTTGTTTGATTAGCAATAGCAGCTATTGTGCCTGCCATTTCTTGAATTTCTGAAGAGCGCTCATTTAGCTGGCCGATCACTCGTGATATCGAAGCAGTTGCCGCGCCTAGTCGTTCCATTTGACCCACAGCATGATCAACCTTCGAATAACCTTGCTCCGCTGCAATCAGCATGTCGCCGGATGCTTCTGACATTACGCTTGAAGAATAGGCAATTCTTCCAACACTCGTCGCCATATCCTCCATTGACCTAGCCGCCTCAACTGCTCCATCCGCTTGGTTTCCAGCGCCTGCTGCCATCTCATTTACGGATGAAGCAAGCTGAGAAGCAAGCTCTCTGCTCTGCTTTGAACCAACCCCAAGCCTGCCCGCAAAATCTGAGACCGAAGCTGCATTGTTACGAATGGTCCGCATCAAGCTTTGCATATGGGCGATAAAATGATTGATTTCTTCTCCCAAACGAGTAATTTCATCATTACCTTTGTTTTCGATTCGGTAAGTGAGATCCGCTTCGCTGGAATTGAGATTGACAGAAGCGTGGACGATTTTACGAAGCTTTCTTCCCACCATGAATTGTGACAGGAAAAATAAAACGACTAATACTACTGCCATTAATCCGCCAAATTGCATCATTACTTTCGTTCTTTCAGCTGCAATCAGCGCATCTTCCTTTTCTTTCGATAATGCGACACGTACGGCTCCCCAATGCTTGCCATCAATCATTAAAGGATAGGAAATATCCCACGCTTCCACCGTTTTCCCGTCAATAAGCCGGTTATATTTCTGCAAAAATATATCGTCCTCATTTGTGTTCTTGGCAGCATTGTAGCCCGTTTCATCATTAAAAATCCGATTGGCTCGATAATTTTGGCTTAATAAGCCTACATCTCCCCAAGCATCCGCAGATTGTTCTCCTACAGCGCTATAAACACTGTTATGCGTTGCAATATAGCCAGTGAATGATGGATTGTCTGAGTAGGCCGTCGCCATTGCATAAATAACATTATCATCAGTCATAAAACTATCCATAATGCCTTGCCAGCGTTCATCCGTATAGCGATCATATGCACTATCATATTTCAGCTCGTATTGATAGAGCGGAATAGATTCCCCATTGTACAAAACCGCAGTTTTCTCCGCGTAGGTTGAGTCCTGCCGCCTTTTCTCAGCCACCTCCGTGCTTAACGGATTTACAGTCAATTTATCGTTAAAAAAAATTTGTTTAAGTTTTCCACTATCCCATTTCGTTCCATCCTGAAACACGATGCCCGTGCTCAAGTCCTGCTCGGTTACATTCTCAAGGGTGCGGGCTAAAGATAAAGCAAGATCGCGACCTTTATCGCGGAGCCGCTCTTCTATTACTATACGTGCAGCGTTCCATTCATAAACTAATATCACACTTACGATTACAGCTAATGCAACAGCCATCACTAGCATAAATTTATTCGTTAACGAGCGTAATCCCATCTTCATCTTTCCAGCCCCCATTGTTAATTAAGCTATATTAAACCATTTTAACTAAATTGTTATGCGTTTTAAATCTATTAGATCAAAACTCCTTAATAAATACATATTTATATAATTATTTTTTTAAATTTTTACATTAATAATCATACAAAATACCTAGCCTAACCCTCATTTATTTCATATCAAGCATAGAAAAAAAATCACCCTGCTGCCGCATACAAAGCGACATAGAGTGATTTCGAGGACAGCTGCTTCTCATTACAACAAATTCAAAAGCGGTTCATACACGCCATATAGCAAAATATAAAATGCCGCACCTAGTGCCGCACCGATATATGCTCCATTCAAACGAATACGCTGTAAATCAGTCTCGACTTTGCTTTCGATAAAATGTACAAGCTTCTGCTCGGTGAAGCTGTCGAGTGTCTTGCGAACGATGATCCCAATAATCGCATGTTCCGTATCGATCATCTTATGAACAAACTTTTGCACATATTGCTCCAGCCAGCCCTTTGTTTCATCATTTGCCTTGAACCATTCCCAATAAGATAAAATAAACTGATTGATCAGTTCTTTAATATCCGATTTATTAACGGAATGTTTCTGCTGTACTGCAAGCTGCAATCCCGGTTCACTAACTAGCAGCTGTCTCAAATTACCTAATAACGCTTCAATGGAGGGCAGCAATGAGATTTTCTCGATGACTTCATCTCTCCACTCATTAACAGCAGCCGATACGTCCTCGCGATTTTGCAAATTATCCGCCAGCTGCAATACCATTTCCTCAAGTAAAACGCGAAGCTCATGCTGAGGATTACGCAAATCATTAATAAGCAGCTGCAAATCGTCAAATAACACATTTGCAGCATCGTCGAGATTTAGCGCATTCGTTGATTCTGCGACTTCTACTGCCATTTTCTTGAGCCACTTAGAGAAAATGCTTCCTTGGTTAACGAACTTTTCTTTTTCCTTTCCAAGCAGCTCTCGAATAACGACCTTCGTTTGTTCATCTGCTGCACGAACCGCTGCAAACTCAACGATTTGACTGATCCAGCTTTGGAAATTACCTTTGCTCATAACCCACTTGAGCGCCTTGCCAGCGTAAGGAGACAAACTGACCTTTCCTAAGCTTTTTCGAGCTCTCTCATCTAAAAGAATAGAAAGCCCTTTAATGTCCAGCTTAACAAGCAGTCCCGATACCAGCTTCCAGCCCTGCTCCGCAAGCATACCGCTTGGACGCCGGTCGATCCATGAAATACCGATCTCCACAAGCGAAATTTGCTTCACCTTATCTTTTAATAAATCCTTGCTAAGCAACTGCTGCTCGACCATATTCGCGACGCCTTCAATCAGCTTATCTCGGTTTTTGGGAATAATCGCAGTATGCGGAATCCACTTCCATCCAAAAGGATGGCGGAACAACACCGTTACAGCGAATAAATCCGCCAATGCTCCTACAAGTCCTGCTTCCGTCGTGTAAAGCAACATTCGAGTCCACCACTGATCTGGGAAGACATATAAACAACAGGCTGCAATAATGAACAAGGCGGCGAGCAGTATTAAGCTGCGGTTTGCTTTTTTTCTCATAGCCATTTAAGCAAGCCCTCCAATCCAAAAAGTCGCTAGATGAAGGACAACGCCAATCATTGCACCGACTCCGATTCCATTTATTCGAATATATTGCAAGTCACGTCCCGCTTTATCTTTAACGAGCTCGATAAGCTCTTCCTCCGAGAAGCTGTTCAGCTTGTCGGTTACCATATGGCCAATGTAAGAATGCTTATTTTCCATCCACTTCAGCACGGTCGACTTCACGTATTGATCAAGTCGTGTAAGCAGCTCTGTATTTCCTTCAACAAAGTTTATGCCTTCGCGTACTTTGTCTTTGATCCATGGATAGCGAACCTGCTGCCCTTCCGCGTTCTCTGCCGCTGTAATCCGAATGGACTCTAGTCCTCGCTGTATGAAAGCATCCAACTTAAGATCATCCTTTATCGAATTAAGCAGACTTGTTTTGCCCTCTTCTATCTTGTTCCGCAATGATTCGTCCGTACGAAGCCTCATTACAAACTGCTCGATATAAGCTTTAATTTGCTTGCGCTGCGGATGCTCTTCGTAATGGAATTTCTGTAAAAAAGAAACCAGCCATTCCTGCAATCTTCCGCTAATATTCGCTGATTCCAGCCCAGCGGTGAAATCAATCAGTTTTCTTCTAAACTTATCACCCTCATAGGAACGAATGGCAGAATTCACAATTTGATCAATGACAGCGCCAAACGGTGCTGATTTTACAATTTTTATAAGCTCCGGAATAATAAACTCGATGATGCGATCATCGTAACCGTTCTTGATTGTCCAATCGCCGGCATCGGCAGCAATATCCCCAACAGGTATGGCATCGGCATGCTCAAGCAGGAAGGTCTGTACGGTTCTAGCCAGCTCCTGCAAATCAATCGTCGTAATTACATCGTCAGCCACCTGCTGCAAAATGTCATTCACGCCTTCTTCGCCGCCATGCTGCTTCAAATAAGTAACGAGAACGTCTGCGATGTTGTATTCGTCCAGCCTTTCCCTGATGTTCGGGATGGTCAGCAGTTCATTTTGAACCATCTGAACGAGCTCACCAATCAAGCGCTCCCGATTCCGAGAAATAATGTTTGTCCCCATCCAGACAGGCCATTTGATGCTCAATGGATTTCCAAACAATGCGCTGACCGCGAAGGAATCAGCCAGCCCGCCAATCGTTGCTGCGCTAAATAGAGAAAATAACAGTCCTCCGACAAACGTATCGTGAAAGGGAAACGCCGCTAATATTCCGATAGCTGAGAAAAGCAGCGCTAAATCCGCTTTCTTCTTAATACTGAATTTGTTCATACACAAGCTCCATTCCTGATGATCGTTCACACTAATTATCCCATATCTATAGGGTGTGAAACAATGGAGTTCCAACATCGCGAAATAATACATTAATCCAGTTACAAAAAAATAGGACAGAGCAGCCATAAAGCTCCGCTCAGTCCTATTTTCATTTGCTCATGTATTTCATTCATTTAACGTGGAGTCTACTTATAAAAGGAAGAGATCACTGTCCAATCTTTATCCGTTAGCTGATTGATCTGCCAAACCGCAACACCGCGCAGTCCAAAATCTTTCGCTAAACGCATTTTGGCTTGAATGCTTTGCTCATTCTCATACCAAAGCAGGTGCGAGCCTCTATCATCAGTAAACGTGATTTGATTCAAAAAGTACGGCAGCGCCATGACAGATTTTGTACCGGCAGCCTCTAATCGGCTTTCTACTGCGGCAATCGACGGTGAGCGGAAAAATTCAACGGTTCCGTCTGCCTTTGTTGTCCATTGGTTAGCCTGTTTGGATATACCTAGCAGCAGCTTATCTGCTGGGATATACGAAAGTATATCACGTACAGAATCGCCCACTAGTGTAAGCGGAGCAGATGGAAGCCCGTCTTCTGCATAGGTAAACTCATAGGCCATTAGGACAACCTGATCCGCTAGCTCGCCTATTTGCTTATAATCATAGCCATTATAATAATAGGATGGCGGAACGACAACGGTCAGTGATACTTCATTGCTTAGGTTTTCCTTAATGCCACGGAGCAGCTCCATGAGCGGCTCTTTGTACGTTGCAGGTATAAGACCCTCAAAGTCAATTGCTACCCTGTCAAAACCGTACAAAGGATTAGCCATAACCTCACCTACAGAAGCAGCAAATACTTTGCGAGCTTCAGCGTCCAACAAAAATTCGCCTAGTTTTGACAGTGTAGTATTCCCAAAGATCATTAACGTCTTCGTAGACTTGCTTGCTTCTGCTGCAGTAATGGTCTGCTTCCAATCACTCGGCGGCGAGAAGGCAACGGATGCTTTACCTTCTCCTTGGTAGTTAAGCTTCGCCCAATCAAAGATAATTTCATCAGTCGATGCGAATCGTTCCTGTTTTTTGTAAGGTCCGCCCGCAGCATAAAAAACTGAAACCTCAAGCTGATGTTCTTCACTGCGGTAGCCTATCATTCGATCCACAATGGCTGCTGCTTCGCGGCGCGATAATGATTTTTTCGGAAGAAATAAGCCTTTATTGTCACCTTGCATAATGGAATCCGCATACGTCCTTAGTACGTAAGGAGCGAGCACCTTATCCATTTGATTCATATCTCCAAAGGAGGCTTGCTTGCTAGCTTCCTGCCAGCCAGTTTCTAACCACTGCTGCTTCTCTTCTGCGGTTTTTCCTTGCAGCAGCGCAAAGGCAGTTAAAGCCGCTACTTCCTCACGCTTGATGCTTTGACTAGGACTGAATTTCCCATTAACGATAAGCAAATCCAACCAGCCAGCATCATATGCCGACTTAATAAAGCTATAGGACCAGCGATCTTTGGCTACATCAGAGAGCTGTGCTCGCTTCTCTTTATCTATCACTGGTTTAACAGATTCTACTAACAGCTTAACGAACGCCTCTCTCGTAAGCTCAGCATTCGGCCGAAACGATCCGTCCGCATATCCAGAAACGACGCCTAGAGCGACTAACCGATAAATAGATTCGGCCGCCCAATCTTTCTCCGGCACATCGCGATAAGGTTTTAATTGCGCATCATAAGCAAACGCCTGCATCACTGTTCCCATCATGAACAACATTAAAATTCCAATAAGCATTGTCGTTTTTCCCCGTAATCTCACGACATCCCTCTCCCTTTAAGAGTATAGCTGCTACTCTATTTAATTATTCGATAGAATCATATCCTATATCCCATAAAAAGTCTAACAGACCCAAGTTATGGTGGGTTCGGCAAAGCAAAAAGGACCACACCGAGTGAGGTCCTTTTTGCATCTAATTCAATTCAACGAGCTGCTTACTGTTGACTTCCATTTGGACCTTGGTTTTCCTTTTGAGCGCCGCCTTTGCCTTGATTCTCAGAAGGACCGCTGTTGCCTTGGTTGTTGGAGTTGCCTCCACCGATTCCTTGATTGTTGTTTTGGCCACCGCCAATGCCGCCGCCTTTACCACGGTTTTCTCCTTGGCCTCCGCCAATGCCGCCGCCTTTACCACGGTTTTCTCCTTGGCCACCACCAATGCCGCCGCCTTTGCCACGGTTTTCTTCTTGGCCTCCGCCAAATCCGCCGCCTTTGCCACGGTTTTCTTCTTGGCCTCCGCCAAATCCGCCGCCTTTGCCACGGTTTTCTTCTTGGCCTCCGCCAAATCCGCCGCCTTTGCCTTGGCCTTGACCTGCGCCTCCGCCTGCACCGCCACCTGCTCCGCCGCCTGCTCCGCCACCTGCACCGCCACCAGCTCCGCCGCCTGCACCGCCACCTGCTCCGCCGCCTGCACCGCCACCTGCTCCGCCGCCTGCACCGCCACCAGCTCCGCCACCTGCTCCGCCGCCACCTGCTCCGCCGCCTGCTCCGCCACCAGCTCCGCCGCCTGCTCCGCCACCAGCTCCGCCACCTGCTCCGCCACCAGCTCCGCCGCCTGCACCGTTACCTGAACCGGTACCTGCACCATTACCAATTCCTTTTGCTTTCACATTAGATTTCGCTTTGCTCTTAGCTTTCGTTCCTGTTTTCTTCTCAGTATAGGAATAGGAAATCGATTGAAGAGTTTTTATATCTACAGCCCCTGTTGAAGGCAAGCCATGTGTTTTTTGATAATATTTTACGCCGCGGACCGTAGATGGCCCATAACGACCATCAATCTTGCCTGAATAGCTGCCAAGTGATTTCAGCATGCCCTGAATTACATAAACGTCCGGACCTTTTGCATTTTTACCAATTGCATGTCCAACATTGGCCATACTGAACATTACAGTAATTGCGAGCAGCGCTGCACCTATGTACCTTGCAGCAAGCCTCCCAATCTTATTGCTTTTTTCATTCGTTCCTATTGCATCTTTCTTTTGTTGCATGCAAAATACACCATCCTTTTTATTTATTAATTTTAACACCCACTTACTATCCCCAATTATTTGATTTCATCCCATACTCATTCAAAAAAAAAATCAGATTACTGAAGAAGCCATTGCTGTAACCACGCTGAAAGTTTGCTGAAATTACTGTAAAAAAGGTGCATCCTTTGCCTAAAAGATCAATAATAGATGGGTATACTTTGAAAGGGGGTTTGAACATGACATCCTTTAGAGGAATTAAAATATTGCTTGTTGATGATGAACCGAATATCGTGCAGTTTCTAGAGCTTGGATTGATCAATGAAGGGTTTGAAATTCGAGTCGCTTTGGATGGAGACTCCGCACTTCAGGAAGCAATTGCATTCCAGCCCCATGTCGTCATTCTTGATGTGATGATGCCTGGACTAAACGGATTTGAAGTGTGCGAAGCACTTAGGGCAGCAGGAGATAATATGGCTATCATCATGCTGACTGCAAAGGATGAGGTTGAAGATCGCGTAAAAGGTTTAACGCTGGGGGCAGACGACTATCTCGTAAAGCCATTCAGCTTCAGTGAGCTGCTTGCACGAATAGGCGCAAGGCTTCGTAACCAGTTCCCTAATTTGCTTGGAGAAGCCGTTTATGGACTTTTTCGACTAGATGACCGCCGTAAGGAGCTCGTCTATATGGAACAGGTGCTTGAGCTTTCACCTACCGAATATGAGCTGCTGCGTTTTATCATTTTGAACAATGGTGTCGTGCTCAGCAAATCACTGATTTTGGACAAGGTGTGGGGCTATCAATTCGGCGGGGAAGAAAATATCGTCGAAGTATATATCCGCTCGCTTCGTGAGAAATTAAATGACAAAGAGCATCGACTTATTCGAACACTTCGGGGTGCTGGCTATCGGTTGGACTTGCCATGAGCAAATATAGATTAGCTTCAATGTCTCAGATTTTTGCCCCTCACTCGCTCCGTTATCAATTATTATTCCGCTCCCTGCTCATATTAGCGGTCTTATTTCTGTTGATCGGCGTTCTTCAGTACATTTTTATGAAGGATTTTGTTTTTCAGAATAAAGCAGAGTCTTTGCAATCACAAATTATGGCAATGCCGATGGAATGGTTTACTGACGGCACTGTCCCGCCGGATAGACCGCAGCGCGGCCCGCGAGATTCACCAATGTTCTACCAACCGGGCTTATCTATCGTCCTTATCGATCCAAGCGGTGTCACGACTGACTTATCCAAGGATACCGAGGTGAACGCACCGCTTCTATCCGCAGAGGAATATGAGCAGATTAGAACTCAACTTCAAGCGCATAAAAAAATCGAGTATAAAATAATGAGCAACGCAGAAGGAATTGAGCAGCTCGTCGTCTACCGAATGGCTGGACCGCCAAACAAAACTCCGAGCATCATTCAAGTGAGTACCGTTACAGACTCCCTTAAACAGCTGCTTTTGACTCAGCTAGCCCTATTCGCTGGACTGTCCATACTCGCACTTGCAGCTGGACTCGCACTCTATTTGCCTCTGCTTCGCCGTACACTTCGCCCCTTGTCACGCGTTGTTACAGCCGCAGAGCATACCGATGCGGACAGCTTAACCAAGCGAATTCCAACTAGCCAAGGACAAGAGGAAATTGATCGATTATCCGATGCATTTAATGGAATGCTTGAGCGATTGGAGCATTCATTCGAATTCGAACGAAAAACAACTGCAAAGATGCGTCGTTTCGTGGCGGACGCCTCACATGAGCTTCGCACGCCGCTTACTTCAATCCACGGGTTTCTTGAAGTGCTGCTGCGCGGAGCTGCTGCAAATTCTGATCAGCTTTATCGTGCTCTCAACAGCATGTTTCTCGAATCTAATCGCATTAACAAGCTTGTTGAAGATTTACTCGTACTGGCGAAGCTGGATCAAGACCCGCAGCTGCAGCTCGCTGACACTAAGCTAGATGAGCTTCTGATAGAGATGGAGCCGCAATTGCAATTGCTCGCAGGCAGCCGTAAGATTTTGTTTGATCTCGCTCCTCATATCAGAGGCCAATTCCACGCAGACAAGCTCAAACAGGTCATATTGAATTTATTTCTAAACGCTGTACAACATACCGATTCAGAATCAGGGTTGATCCGCATCTCGCTTGCCCAGCACAATAATCAAGCTGAATTAATCATTTCTGACAATGGTTCAGGCATTCAAGCTACACATTTACCCCATTTATTCGAACGCTTTTACCGAAGTGAAACTTCTAGAACACGGAAAAATGGCGGTGCCGGTCTTGGTCTTGCCATTACAAAATCGATTATAGATGCTCATAGAGGGACAATTACAGTGGAAAGTCAACTCGGAGCAGGCACAACATTCCGAATTTTGCTTCCTACTAGTCCGCTAAATCCGAGCAATATGCAATATTAACCCTAGAAACAGCTGTAAGATGCTGTACTTAAAGTCACTTCCGGTATTTTATGCCCCACTTTAATACGCTGTTAGAACATATGCGTGCTTACAGCTCTTTTTTCACCGTGAGCAGACGCCGCAGCAACTCTGTAAGCACATAGATGTGCTTACAGACAACAAACTAAGCCGTTTCTTACGCTGTAAGAACATATACGTGCTTACAGCTCCATTTCCTACTTCGTTCATACGCCGCAGCAACTCTGTAAGCACATAGATGTGCTTACAGACAACAAACCTAGCCTTTTCTTACGCTGTAAGAACATATACGTGCTTACAGCGATCATTTGGATGTAGGCAGGTGGGTTTGAAGGCTCTGTAAGAACGCATGCGTTCTTACAGGTACTCAGATAGGTTAGTTTTGGTGCTTTAAGAACATATACGTGCTTACAGCGATCATTTGGATGTAGGCAGATGGGTTCGAAGGCTCTGTAAGAACGCATACGTGCTTACAGCCATCATTTGGATGTAGGCAGGTTGGGTGGCGGGCTCTGTAAGAACGCATACGTTCTTACAGGTGCTCAGATAGGTTAGTTTTGGTGCTTTAAGAACATATACGTGCTTACAGCGATCATTTGGATGTAGGCAGGTGGGTTTGAAGGCTCTGTAAGAACGCATACGTTCTTACAGGTGCTCAGACTAGTTAGTTTTGTGGCTGTAAGAACATATTTGCGCTTACAGCGATCATGCGGACGGAGGCAGGTGGGTTGGCGGGCTCTGTAAGAACGCATACGTTCTTACAGGTGCTCAGACTAGTTAGTTTTGGTGCTGTAAGAACATATACGTGCTTACAGCTCTTTTTTTACCGTGAGCAGACACCGAAATTTGCTTACCCACAATTATCTTAAGCAAGCAACTATAGACCAAACTAGAAGAAAGGCGACACAGGAATAAGTCCCTGTGTCCTTTCTTCATTTAAGTCAATTAGCTTTTTATTGGGCAGGCTACTGCTCTGCTAACGCCCGCTGAGCAAGTCCGTTTAGCGTGATATCATCCATCGGCGGATTATGTAAGCCGGCACGAACATCACGATACATTCTCTCAAGCGGCAGCTTGCGAGACAAGCTAGCTCCGCCGACAATTCTCATTGCAAGGTCAACAATTCGAACCGCTGAATTAGTCGCCACATATTTAACTAGACTGAGCTCCGGCTTTAATCCACTTCGTCCCTCCGGTTCCTGATCCCAACGATCTGCCACGCTGTAGAGAAGGGTACGCGCTGTTATAAGCTCCGCTTCCATCTCTCCAATTTGCCGCTGAATCGTTGGCAGCTCAGAAATCGGACCAGGTAAGCTGTTCGGTCGGTAATTCTTCGCAAAGTTTATAGCAAAATCACGAGCCGCATGCGCGATTCCGATATAGCATGCAGGAATATGCAGGAGCGTACCGCCATCGAAAGGAGTCTCGCCGTTTCGTTTAATTACCGCTCCAATGAGGGTGTCCCCATCGGGCACAAACACTTGATTCAGAACAAGGTCATGGCTTCCCGTCGCTCGCATGCCGAGCGTATCCCATGATTCTTCAATAGTTATTCCTGTACCCATTGGAATTAAAAACTCGCCTACACGATTTTCTTCTTCCATCCATGCAGACACAGTGAAATAGGTTACATCCGGACTGAGCGTGCTATATGTCTTACGTCCGTTGATTAAGAAGCCTCCAGCCGCTTTTATAGCTGTCGTTTCCGGCTTCCCGCCTCTGCTAGGACTGCCCGTTGCACGCTCGCTGGCAAAATGATTGATCGTAGCGCCTTTACTGACAACCTCCTTGCAAAAGCTCGCATATAAGTCTTCCGGCCATGAACGTTTTATCCGAAGCTGCATTACCCGTCCTAAATGCCAGCCAGCGGCAAGTGCCGTAGAACCATCACCGCGTGCCAAATGATCCTGTGCAAGCACGAATTCATATAAAGAAGCCTCATCCCCGCCGTATTCCTTCGGCACAGTAAGTTTCAAATACCCGAGCTCCCGCATATTTGCAAAGTTGTCATGAGGAAAGGAGCCCTCCCTATCGTGCTTCTCCGATCTCTCCGCAAACATGCTCGCCAATTGGTCCGCAGTTGCGACGATCGCAGCATCCCGTTCATTGCGAACGAACCGATCCATTTGTCCTATCAAATACATATGACTGTCACACCTCCAATCCCGATGTTCACAAATATATCGAAATCGTTTCTATTTGTTTACACTCTTCTTTCCAAAATATCAATTATGGCCGTGTGCCCTCTCCGTTTAGCCCATGCAAGCGGTTGTGCCCACAGTTGATCTACTGGCAGGCTTGGATTTGCGCCTTGGTTCAGTAAATACTGGAACATCTCCACTCTCCCATATTTCGCTGCCCAACCGAGCGGCGTAGAATTGTATTCTTCATCGATCGTATTTAGGTCTGCTCCGAACTCAATAAGCAATTGAGCAAACGCTAAGTTTCCTAGATAAGCAGCTTTATGGAGATAGGTAACACCTAGCCAATTGGAATGATTGGGATTAGCTCCCGACTTTAATAGAAACTTAACCATTTCGGCTCCTGAATCAATGGCATATCCCATATAATTATTCGCGTACCACGGGCCGTTTAATTCCGCTCCGCTGCGAATAAGCATTTTGACAATTTCCAAATAGCCCTCCCCCGCAGCCATACACAATGGACCGTAGTCACCGCCTGTATTAACCAAGGCTGGATTAGCGGCAATGATCTCTCCTACCAAATCCACTCTTCCCATAGAACAGGCCGAATCCAAACTCATCGATGCTCCATAAGAATAGAGCAATTTGGCCAATGAATGGTTGCCTCTACTTGTAGCTATGTATAGACAATTACCACTAGATTCTACTACGCCGTTCGGATCCGCTCCATACTCTAGCAGCAGCTTGGCACAATCCTCATAATTGCCCTTAGCGGCAGCCCATAGCGCGCTGCCATGCGGAGCATCCTTTTCTTCCGCATTCGGGTCGGCTCCCTGATTAAGCAATAGATTAACCGTAACGGTATGCCCATATTTGGACGCATAGCCCAAGGGCCTTTTGCCTACCGAGTTTTTTGCATTAACCAGCGATGGGTCCTTTTGTAGAAAGGAAGCTACCTGCTCGGTATCTCCAATTGAGGAGGCCATCCATATATCATATGCCGCCCCGCGAGCTACCAAATATCCACCGAGGAACCATTCATTACGCATAGCCTTTTCACTTAAGTCCCGATTGCTTCTAAACCAGTAATCCCCTTCGAAAACAACTTGTAAAGGTGTAGCCCCATCCATTCTCTTTGCAGACAGATCCGCACCTCGATGAATCAGGCTGTCGATAAGCGGAAGATCTCGAGTAAGCACTGCCCAGTGGAGTGGGGTATTTCCCCGCTCATCACTTGAATGTATCATTTCCGGCGATGTGTCCAATACCCTCAAAGCTTCCTCTTTCTGCCCTTTAATGATCAATTTCATAAGTTCGCTTCCACCAAGTGACACATTATAATTGTGCGTAAGTTGCTGATTTATAATATTTACGATTTCTTCGTAGCCTCGATCTTTTGCCTTTGTTAAAGGATCGTCCGACCATCCTATTGGACTCTTTGTTAATTCCGCTCCATGCTCCAATAAAAGTTGGACTGCTTCTGTGTGCCCTGACCTAACGGCAAAGTGTATCGGCGAAAAATATCCCCAAACGCAGTTAGCAAGCTCCGAATCTTCATTCAGCTGTTCTTTCAAAGATGCGAGATCTCCACGAAGAGCAAAGACAAACATGTTTCTCTTGTTTTCTTCAATATCCGAAAGGTCATAGCCGTTAAACGCATGTATCCGTTCCATTTTCATTCCTCCATGGATGAATTAATCGTTTTATGAAAGCTACTTATATTTCTGATTATAAACGTAAAAGACCCGAAAGATGGACACTTTTTTCAAAGTGACATTCTTTCGGGTCTTTGTTCATAAGGTCATCTATTCCTCAATCTGTTTAATGATTCTGGCAGGGTTTCCGCCAACTAAAACGTTGTCTGGAACGTCTTTTGTAACGACAGAACCGGAGGCGACCACAACATTATTGCCTATAGTAACGCCAGGGTTGATGACGGATCTTCCGCCAATCCAGACATTGTGACCAATCTTTACCGGTTTTCCATATTCTAATCCCGTTATCCGCACCTTTGCATTCAACGGGTGAGTAGCTGTATAAATGTGTACCCCTGGCGCAAGGAAACAATTATCACCGATTCGTATTTCACACACATCCAAAAATACACAATCAAAATTCGCATAAAAGTTTTCACCTATATGCGTGTTGTAGCCATAATCACAACGAAAGGTTGGTTCAATGAATAAATTTTCCCCTGTTGAACCGAATAACTCTTTAAGCAGCTCTGTTCTTTTGTCAACTTCTGTTTCAAGTGTTTGATTGAATAACCGTGTTAATCTACGAGCGTTTATAAATTCTTTTCGTAATTCCGGATCGCTTCCGAGATAAAGCTCACCATTCAACATTTTCTCTTTTTCCGATTTCATTCCGTACCACTCCATTTCGAATTTCACTCATTACCCAAGGATAGTCCGCTCTAAATCTTCGCTCCAGAAATCATTAGATCTAGTCCGAGATGCTGTAATCCGTGTAAATAATCTTGTTTCAAATCGCTTATTGTAAGCTCCGGCAAATGTTCTTTCGGGACGTAAGCTGCGCTTCTTCGTGCTACTTGGTCTTTAAATGACGTGTTCATTTCATCGTTGCAAAAAATAATCGTGTGGGGGTTTATTGTCGCTGTAAAAGAAGCTACCAACCGACTAATAGCATCAATCTTTTTCTCTTCATACTGATTTGCTGTTTCCGCACCGCTCGCACTATCCAAAGCTTGCAGAAAGTTTTTGTCATCATACTGAGGAACGAATGCGACTTCCCCAGAGAAAAAGGTACTTCCTCGCACCACATTTCCATTAATCATAATGCCGGCTCCGGGACCATTTTGACCTAAATACAAGTAGACCAAGGAGGGATTGTCTTGATTATGGCTATTATTGTATCCAAGGACTGCTGCATTCATATCGTTCTCTACGACTACAGGTATGGATAAACGCCCTTCGAAGTATCCCTTCAAATCAAAATTATGAAAGCGCTCGTAGCTCGGAATATATATAATTCGACCATTATTAACCGAACCAGGAACACCAATGGCAATCGAACTGATTTTAGGATATTTTAAAATGATGGTTTCAATATGATTAGTTAAGCTTAAAATATCATCCATAAGGACACTCGAAGTATGACCTTGCTCTTTCACTTCTCCTACACAATTAAAAATGGTATAGTTTGTTTCTGTTTTTTCCAAAAAAATAGCTAATCCGAGCATATACTCTGAATTGTATACATACCTTTTTGCTCTTCTGCCACCGCTAGAGTGATCTAGACCGACTAATAGCAGCTCCCCGTTCTTCTCCATTTGTGTCAGGAACTTGCTAATCGTAGGGAAACTTATCCCTAATCTTTGACTCAATTCAACCTTCGTTGCGCTCCCCTCAGCTAGAAGCGCTGTACGAATACCATGTAGGATCACTTTCTTCAATTCTTTCGGAGTTGCAAGTAACTCATTCAACATGTTCACCGCCTCATAGCACCATACTTATTAAACATGTTCAATAAGTCAACCTGATAATAACAGAATTTTTGAGCAAAGAAAAGAATCGAACAAATGTGGTTCCCAAATTCACTAGGCAGTCGAATGTTCTTCCGATCGCTGGGGGGCTTTCCCTTGCCCACAATCTGCTAAAGAAATTAGCGATCGATTAAAAACGGCCATGCGGGCTTAGACCTGCAGGGCCGTTTTCGTGATAGTTCAAGGCGACTCAATCGTAATAACTTAAAAAGTTTACTCCTTTTGGGACAGCCCCTTCAATTTTTCAAATATATGTTCTACAACACATGATTCCACTATCGTGTCCAAGCTCAGCATTAATCCCTGTCATCATGATCATCTTGATCATCTTGGTCATCATCGTTATCATCGTTATCATCGTTATCATCGTCATTTAAGTCATCATCATATTCGATCGAGATCAGCTTGCCGCCTGACGCAGCGAGTTCCACCTCGGCAATCCCCTTGCTTGTTCTAATCTTTACTTCGATTTGCTTTATGTCATCGTCCCATTCGGTTTTCGTGCTCACGATGTCGCCTTGAACCTCAGCAACTGCCATTTTTTTCGCTTGCTCAGCCGTTATTTCTTTTCCACTGCCAGTTGAAGTATCAGTAGGATTGGATGGAGTCGATGAAGTTTGTTTACTACTATCATCGTCATCTTCATGTATCGAAACAACCTTGCCTGTTACGGCATCCACGTCGATATCGACCTCTCTCCCCTTACCGTCTGACTTGCGAACTTCAATTTCATAAATAGCTGTCCCATGTTCGCGATCCAGCTCCACTTCCGTTATATGACCAGGTACAGCTTTGAGTGCAATCGCCGCAGCCTTCTCTTTGCCAATGTAGGTTCCAGCCGATTCCGCAGCTACTGCTGCTCCCGCTCCTCCAAGTACAGCGATGACTGCTAATCCTATAATGATGCTTTTCTTTTTCATTCAAATCCATCCTCTCTAATGGCTATTCTCTTCTTACTTCTACACTTTACCCGTGTAATCTAAGAGAAGCATTACAGCAACATTAGAATTTGATGATAAAATAAGTTAATCATCATTAGAGGGATCGTCATCATCCCAAGTAACAGATACGACAGAACCAGATGCTGCATGCAGCTGTACGGTCGCTTCCCGTCCGTCTACGGTTTCTATTTCAACGAAATAATACCACTTCCCCCTCGAGTCCTCCAGTTCGACTTCCTTTACGCTGCCTTTCACCTTTTTGAGTGCCGTATCGGAAGCCTCTTTTTCCGTCAATATTACAGAAGGATTAGACGTTGGCGACGGATTTGGTGAAGGTGTTGCTTCAACTAGCGGCGGAGCAGGAGTAGGATCTTGCTCTGTACCGGCTTGATTCGAATCCGGATACCTCTCCAGCATTCGGATAGAGGCGATTACCGCTTGATCCCGATCAACCTTCATCTCATAGAGTCCTTGCTTGTTTTTCAATTGGATCACATAGCCATCTCCCTGCTCGGTAACGTCCAAGATATCCCCTTTATAATAATTGAGTACAGTTTGGCGTGCAGCTTCTTCCGAGACGTGGCTATCTTTATTGGCATCCCACTTCCATAATGCGGTAATCACCAGTACCGCTGCAAGCAGTAACAGCGCCGCCGCCCACCTAGTCCATCTGTTCTTTCGAGCAGTCATATTTCCCCTCCAATCCCTTTTTGCCATAGCTTACATGTTTAACATTACAATATAATGAGAAAGTTAGAATATTCACCTCGCTGCTGAGCTTGTCTTAGGAAAGGATACGACAGCTGAAGTCCCTTTGCCTTCAACACTTTCAAGCGAGATCTGGGCTCCTAACGCATGTGTGATTTCTTTGGCCAGTGACAATCCAAGACCCGCTCCTCCTACAGTTTCCGTACCTCTATTCCGCGCTTCATCTACTCTGTAAAATTGCTCAAACACATGCGGCAATTGTTCCTGCGAAATGCCGATGCCGCTATCAACGACCCGAATACAACCGGCACCTTTTGTGTCGACATCTATTTGGACGAATATTGTGCCGCTGCTATATTTGCGTGCGTTATCGAGCAATATAAATAATAGCTGCTTCAATTTGTCAGCGTCCGTCATGATGGTTACTTGTGCTTCTGCGAAATCTTGCACCACAACCTCACGATCATAAGCGAGCCTAAAGCTGGAAACCGCTTGCTCCGCGAACGGCAGCAAATCCGTCTCCTCCATAGCCAGCTTCCATTGCCGATGCGGGATCGCAAGCAGCAGCAATTGCTCGGTCATTCCTTTCATTCTTACAGCCTCCGAGTGGATAGCCTCCACCGACTCCAGAAACAGATCGGGACGATCGAGGCCTCTGCGTTTCAGCAAGCTGGAATAGCTTTCAATAATCGTAAGCGGCGTCTTTAGTTCATGGGAAGCCCCTGCGACAAACATTTCCTGCCTTGCAAAGCTGTTCTCCAATAACCCGATCATCTCGTTAAAGGTTTCACCCATTTGCATCAGTTCATCCTTGGAGCGACCATTCTGCTCTAGCTTGACGAATCGGCCGCTGCGTGCAACTTCCTTCATCGTGCCGGTCATCGCTGCGATCGGCCTCATAATCAAGCTCCCAAGCAGCCCGCTGGATAACAAAGCGATGACTACAACAACCGCGGACACGACAACTAGAACAAGCCGCAGCATGCGCAGCAAAGCGATCTGTTCTTCCATGCTCTGCACAACTTGCACATTTATAACCCCGCCATCCGAAGCAAGGACTGGAATAGAAACGAACCCATAGCTTTTGCCTTCGATGGTTATCCATTCAACCTGACGCTCTGAATAAAAAACGGGCTTTCGCAAGCTCAGCTCTGTCTCGGAAGCTGAGGTTACCATCGGCTCGTTGCCAGAATTCGCTTCCGTTATAACATTAATCATTCCATCAAGCGGAACGTAGGCACGGAGCAGCTCCACCGTCGTCAAACGATTATCCGAAGTCCGGATTACATCAGCTGCTTGAGTCGTCTCCGCGGCCAATTGTCCCAGCTCCCGATTGATCGTCACTTTGTAAAAAACAAAATATACCGAAACGTTGGCAGCAATTAGAAGCCCCGCGAATAAGACTGACGAATACAAATATATTTTACTTCTCAGTTTCATGGCTTATCTTTCAGAACATATCCGATACCTCTGACCGTATGAATAAGCTCATGACCAAAGCCTTCATCGACTTTTTTACGAACATACCTTATGTAGACATCAACGACATTCGTATTGCCAGCGTATTCATAACCCCATACCTCAGCTAAAATTTGATCGCGATTTAGCACCAGCTTTTTGTTGCGGAGCAAGTACGTTAACAAATCAAACTCACGATGCGTTAACTCGATGCTGCGATCGCCGCGCAGAACTTCTCTCGTCAGCGGATTAAGCCGCAGATCATCAGCTTCAAGCCAGCCCTCTGATATATCTTGAGCAGTTCCCCCGATATTCGAGCGCGTCGATGTTCTGAATGCTGTGCGTATTCGAGCAAGCAGCTCCTCGATCTCGAACGGTTTGGTTACATAATCATTGGCGCCGAGATCAAGACCCGATACTTTATCCTCGACAGAGCTTTTGGCGGTCAACAGTAGAATCGGAGTATGGTTGTCAAGTGCGCGTATGCGCCGCAGCAGCTCGATGCCGCTAATGCCCGGCAGCATAACGTCCAATAGAATGAGATCGATCCCTCCCTCGCGAAAGACAGACCATCCCTCGTTTCCACTTTCAGCCAGCAGCACGCGATACCCCTCACTCTCCAGCTCGATTTGCAGCAGTCTGGCGATTTTCCGTTCATCCTCGACGACCAAGATCGTATCTTCCATGCCCATCCCCCTCACTAGTGCTGAATCACAAACTCATCCCGCTATTCATCAACTTAATCTCATTTTAACAAAAAACCTTGGATCCCATGCATTAAGCAATCTTTCAGCATGCCTTAAGTTTATCATTAGTAAAAGCCCGTGCAATAAAAGAAGATCGCTCCATCTCGCCCCTATGGGGGATGGATAGCGATCTTCATTGTTTTACCTCACATAACTGCTCACGGGAAGATTGAATAATCAATCTTCCCGTGAGCTGGTTCTTACCATTCCCAGGGCATCTTCACCGGGTAGCCGATTTTTTCGGTGCGAAGCAGCTGCTTCGAGCGTTCCGGAAGATTCTCGTAAACCTCCGTTGGAACTTGAATTTGGTAGCCGCTGCCGTACCAGTCTCGGTTGTAGATCAGCGCGATGTTTGTCCGGCGGTAATCCGAACGGTTCGGCGTGCCGCGGTGCCACATACGGATGTCGCGGATGACGATGGAGCCGGCGGACATATATACTTTCTCGGAAAGCATGTGCTCGGCAGCTCTCACAATATGCATATGCGGATTGATCACGCCGCCCAGCGTATCCTGGTTCGCGCGGTCCCCATGCAGATGTGTTCCGCCCGGCCATATCTCCAGCGGTCCGTTCTCCTCCGTCGTATCAACGAGCGGAATATTCATGACGAGACAGAACGGGGGCAGGGCAACAGACATGTCCGGGAACAGCGGATTAATGTCGCAATGAACGGCTTGATAGTCCGAACCAGGCATCGGTGTATCGGATGCGAAGTAGCTCAGCTTGCTGTATTCACCGAGCAGTCCGTCGATTACGGACATCGCGATCGGATGCTCAATGATAGAGGAATCGCTGAAAGGTTGTTGGAACGGCAGATGCATCTGCGCCCGATTAGTACCGGTGTTGAATCCTTTCTTAGTGATGTATTCGTCGAACATCGGATCGAAAGCGCCGCGCAGCTCATCCATTTGCTCGTCACTGTATACTTTGTCGAACACGATATAGCCGTTTGCTTTCACTTGCTCGATCGCAATTGCGAGCGTTTCCGGGTTGAGGCGGCCATTTTTAATTTCCTCGGGTGTCAATTTGATTTTCATAGTGTACCTCCGTTAATTGTAGTTTTATGAACTGGACTGTCATTTAGAATAAGCGACTGGGAAATAGTTACTGTCGAATAATTGCCCCTCTTTGGGACGGGGACCTAGCAGACGGATATTGTCTACGTTATGGCCGCGGTTCTGGTAGGCTGTGCCGCGGGGCATCAGATGAGCGACAACAGACAACCGCGGATGCTCGGAATAGTTCTGGCCCGAGCCGTGAATCGTCAAGGAATGATGGAAACTGGCCTGACCGGCCTTCAGTGTCATAGGCACTTCCTTCCACTCTCTCCCCTCGCCCTCAAGCTTTGACTTGACAGCGTCGAGATCCCGGTTGAAGAAACCGTCACTCCCTTCAAGCAATCCCCATTTATGGGAACCTGGGATAACGGACATGCAGCCATTCGTCAGATCAGTATCCTGAAGAGCGATCCATGCTGTGACCAGATTGTCCGTATTCGTACATTGCCAGTATACATAGTCCTGATGCCATCCGACATTCCCCAGCGAAACAGAGCCCTTCTCGCCGGTGCCTGTACCCGGTTTGTAAATAATCTGATCATACCACAACCGCGCTTCAGTGCTGTCCATCAAACCGGCGGCGATTCGACCGAGCACGGGATCCGTCACTGTCCCCCGGATCACATCGTTGATCCACCAGGTATTATCGATTTTTCTAAGCTGATTGGGATTGCCGTTCGGCACCCATTCTCCCAGCGGATAACCGTCACCGTCGTAATCGGAAGACCATACGCGGTCATGGGCTTTGCGCATGGCCTCGATTTCTTCCTCATCGAATAGGACAGGACTGATCCAGTAGCCATTTTGCTTGTAAAATTGCTTATCGTCCTGGGTTACAAGTTCAAACATATCCTTCATGGCTTCACATCCTTCATTTTCTTTGCAGCGGCGTTTCCATACCTGTATTGTAGTATTCATTCCGAATTCCGTATTGTATAATCAAATCATATTTGTAAAATTGTCAGAAAAAAATGAGGTTATAAATATGCGAGAGCACCATTCGGCTTCGCCTCTCAAGGCGCTTATTGAATTATTCGACTCGGAGTGGAACCAGTTTTCGATTCATTCGTTTGGCCTCTGGCGGAACAGAGGATGGGACGGGGCAGGCTCCGGGTTCGAATTGAACTACTACACTCGGGGAGAAAACACGGTCGTGCAGGATAAGCGCACGCTGACATTCAAACAGGGGGACCTGTTTCTAGTTTCGGACTCCGTTCATCACAGCTATTGTCCGGAGGGGTCGTTCGATTTGTATTATTTATTGTTTCATTTCGATCGGCCGGAATTAAATTCACGTATGCGGAGTCTGTTCTCACAGTTGAAGCTCGAGACAGAGCCGCTGTCCGTACCCGGTTCGCAATCCGATCTTCACGCGCTGATCACCGAGCTTCGCATGAATCGTCAAGGTTCCGTGCTGGCCAAACATTATTTTCTTCATATTTTCGTTAAGATGCACATAGTTCTGATGCAGAGCACCGGGCAACGGAATAAGAACGAGCGAATCGTCCGTCAAGTTATTGAAGACATCCAGGAGCGTCTTGACAACGGTCTGAAAATTTTATTGCCTGAGGTGGCCGCAAGACACTCTCTCAATGAAAGGTATTTGAATCATATATTTAAAACGATAACGGGAACTACGATTGGGCAGTATATTCTCTCATTTCGGATCGAGTGGGCCAAGCGCTTGCTGGAAACGACATCCATGCCGGTTACCGAGATTGCAGTTGTAACCGGCTTCTATGACGGTGCCCATTTCTCCAAGGCATTCAAGGTAAGTCAGGCGATTTCTCCGTTTGATTACAGGATGCGGCATGCCTATTTATCGATTAATCCCGATTCCGGGCTGTGATGATGAAGAAAAGCACCCCCTGCAATATACATTGGTTTGACCACTCGTGGTATTAACCAATGTCTACGCTAAAGAGGGTGCTTCATCCCATAATGAAATCTTAATTCCAAATGACTACTAATAATGACATAGAAAAATTATTTTAAGCCTTAATTCAGCTTCTGTAAGAAACCAGCCCTCAGCTCGTAATACTTCTTCCAAGCTTCCGCTTGCTTGACTTCGCCATCCACAATATCCGCTCTCGATAAAATATCTGTGTAGTCTTTATAGTTGCTGTCAAATTTATCTACAGGGCCGGTAATTGCCTTTACGATAAGGTTATCCAACAAATCATTGTGCGGCGCAAGAAGATTGTTATTTAAATCAGTTGTTACAGCTTCATATTCAGCTTTCGCTTCAAGTGCTGCTTCATCAAGTGCTAACTCTGCATATAACGTCATTGCTTTTAAGTTATGTTTCTGCCATGCCGTGCTAACGACATTTAATTGATCGTAATTGCTTTCGCTGAATGGATACACAACAGACGGACTATATACATAACCCATTTCTCCCGCCTGAACAAGGCCATATACTTCGGGATTATTCATTGTGCCATCTTGGCCTTTAATACCGTAGTACCATCCATCGCCTGTTTCATCTTGTGTGCCGACTAATTTGTATTGTTCAACCTTTTTGTATTCCGGTTTGTAGCGTCGGTCCATTCCTTCGCCTGTATACATGTCCGGTGTACCCCATTCACGCAGGAGAGCAGCTTCAGTAGAATAATTCCAATCAATCCAGCCAAGGATTTGAGGTATCATATCTTCAGTCACTTTTTTAGGGTTAATTACCTTAGAATTCCACTTTGTAGTTAATGGAAAGTATTGATTAGCCGCATCTTGATAGCTAGGATCTAAATCATTAGCAAAAATAGGATAGTATCTCCAGTCATATGTCTTGCCTTCTTTGCGGATCTTTTCTAGATTTGCTGAAATAGGATGCCACATATTTACGACAGCATACTCGCCATTAATAATTTTAGCATCACGTTGTTCGTTTTTCTGAATGTAAAATTCTTTGCCAAACAGACCTTGATTAAAGCCTTTGTTCATAAAGGAAATATAGTTTTTCCACTCTGGCGTCAACTGGTAGTCCTCGTACGTATTTTTAGATTCATTGATAATAAGCGGATATGCGTTGCTTAAGCTCAATCCTGTTGCTGAGAACAATGACCAATGCAGCGCTCCCCTGGAATTCTCAAATTGAAGGTGGCCCGGCGTAATTTCTCGGCCATTCTCTGTTATTTTAAGGTCTTGTACCTTTTTGAGATAATCGGATAACTCATCAAGATTTCTGATTGGAATATCCATAATTTGCTCTAGCGCTAATTTACCTCCGTTTGCTATTGTCAAAGCTTTGAGTTCGGCTGCATTCATGGCTTCCGGATATATTTTTTTCAAAATATCATCCCTAATCCAAACCGCATAACCGCCGTTTCCGAGGCTCGAGTCACCGTAAGGTGATTTGCGATATTCTTCTTTGAGCAGTGGACTTGGCAACGAAGGTATGGCCCACAACTTGCCATCACTCGGGTCAACGCTTGCTTGATACCACTGTTCCATGGTAACGCCTAAATCTGTCAACCTTTCAGTCGTATATGGCATATATTTTTTCAATTCATCCAATGTGAATTCACGAGCCATTCCAGCCTTTTTAAGCATAACCATATTATCTCCGTTATCGGCTATACCGTTTTGATTTGCTATAACAGCCGGCACGGTATTGGCTAATATTTGCATTTGCAGCCAGCTTTTATAGTCTGAACCTGCGGGTATTTCTATGATGTTAGGTATAACTTTCGTTTTTTCGCGCCAGATAGGAGTTAAGCGGTCTTCTACTGGTTTACGCGGATTTGTTGATAATTCTCCCAATACGTCCAAACGTATTTCTTTAAAAGCAGTAGTAGATTCGCCGTCAGTGGGAGTTGCACTTTCCGAATTGATTGTTTCCTCATTATTGTTGCTGCATCCAAATAGAGTAAACGTTAGAACAAAAGCGAGCATCATTGTCATAGTCTTACGCTTCATAAACATATATAAATCCTCCCTTTTTATATTACTTATCAATAACAGAAGCTTTACGCCTTAACCGCGCCCGTCAACATACCCTTTACGAAATATTTCTGGAAGAACGGGTAGACAAAAAGTATTGGGAACGTTACGACTACCATTACAGTCATCTTGATTACTTCAGGAGTAGGTACGGTATTGTTAGCCATTGACATGATTCGGCGCTGCGAAGCAGCTGATGTCTTGGTAAAATCAATCAATGTACTGGCTTCAGCGCGATTTATTATTTCATAGAGCACAAACTGTAATGTGCTTAAGCTCCTATCTGTTACATAAAGCAAGTTGGTATAGTAATCCAGCCAATTGCCTACTACTGAGAAAAACAAAAATGCGGCAAGAATCGGCTTGCATAAAGGCAGTATAATTTGTAGAAATATGCGCGGATACCCTGCGCCGTCAATTGTAGCCGATTCCTGCAATTCTATCGGCAGCTCCTCAATATGCGTTCGCATAATGATCATACTGAAAAATCCAAATGCTGCTGGCAATACGTATACCAAAAAGTTGTTAATTAGGCCGAGCTTTACCATGACAACATAATTCGAAATGATCGTACCGCCAATAAACATCGGCATCATGAAGAAAAAGAGCAACGTCCTGCGTCCCGGCAAAAATCGTTTGGATAACGCAAATGCCGCCAGCACGGTTACAAAGACAGAAAGAATCGGACCAACTATGCAGCGAAGCGTTGTCACGATAAATGCAGTCTGCAGCCTGTCATACTGGAAAACAAAAGCATAGTTTTCAAGCGTGAACACACGAGGGAAAAACCATATCGGCCCGGCAGCCGCGTCCGCTCCCGTATTAAATGACATGATCAAGATATACCAGAACGGATAGATGGCAGATAAACTCCAAACAATCATAATGAAGACGTTAAACGCATCGAATACTCGTTCAGATGACGTTCGTTTAATCTTATTTTTTCTAAGAAAAGGAACTGATACCGCTTTCATTTTTTTAAGCCCCCCTGCCCTTAAATGATGCCTACGTTACTAAGGCGCTTCGTCGTATAATTTGTAACCATAATTAGAATAAAGGCTATCAGCCCCTGAAACAGACCGACCGCGGCGGAATAAGCATACTGTCCGCTCACTAATCCTTGGTAATAGGTGTATACGCCTATCGTATCCGTATCTAATCGGATCATCTTATTTTGCAGATTAAAAACTTGGTCAAAATTTGTTGCGAACAGTCCGCTCAACGAGAAAATAAGAAGGATGCACATCGTTGGAACTAATCCCGGGAGCGTGACATACATCAAACGCTGGAACCGGCTTGCTCCATCCACCTGCGCTGCCTCGTACTGCTGCGGGTCAATGCCGGTGAGTGCTGCGAGATAGAGGATCGTTCCCCAACCCGTTTCTTTCCAAACCTCCGAAATCACGAGAACCGAAAGAAAGTTATTTGAGTCCTGCATATAAGAAATACGTGTTGCCTCTGGGTCGATCAATTGACGAATATTATTGACAAGTCCGGTAGGATCGACGGTTAGAAACATGTAGAACAAACCTGCAACCGTTACCCACGATACAAAATGCGGTATATAGGACGAGGTCTGCACCAGTTTCCTGAAGCGCTCATTCCGCAATTCATTCAGCATCAACGCTAAAATAAGCGGGGCCGGAAACGTTGCAACCATCATGGTTACGCTGTACAGCAGCGTTCTTCCCATCAACTGATAAAAACCGGGGTCATTCAAAAACTTTTCGAAATTGTCCAATCCAATAAATTTGCTTCCGAAGCCGAACCAGCCCTTATTGAAATCATAGTCTAAGAAAGCAATGTAATTAGAGAACATCGGCAAATAGGCAAATATAACGGTTAGGACAATAGCGGGAAGCAGAAACAAATACAGCACATGAATATTATGTGCCTTTAAGCTTTTTCGTTTTTTTTGATTTAGCATCCCGTCATGCATCGTGCTTTTAAATGTAGCCACCTGAAAACCACTCTCCTTTTCATAAGCGTAAGCGCTTTCAACGTATAGGCCTCATATTTTTTCGCGCTCTATGCGCTGTGGCTTGCCGGATTCGGCGCAATCGTATATCGCATGCAAACAGGAGAAATTGAAAACCGCCTGCTCGTTGACGACCGCCAGCGAGACGTCTCCTCTGACCTTGCGGACGAAGAACAGGACCGGATGATCCATAAAGCCGAATTCGCTTTCGTTCGCGGCCAGGCTCTCGCTTGATAACGGCTCTCCGTTCTTATCGCATGTATACACCACGTTGTCCGACTCGAAATACGGCGACCATCTTACTGCTCCGAGCGTGCCTTCGATCTCGACGTGATGGTAAGCCTCACCATGCGTGCAAGAAGCCCGTTCATACTGAACCATAACTTTGCTGGAGTCGTTCAAGCGGTAACTCAGCATCGCTCCGACATGGCCCTCCACGTCATAGATGGTATCGATCGGATCGGCTTCGGTCAGCGGTTTGCTGGTCCAAGCCGCAGCAACCTCGACGGAGGCGGGCGACAACAAATCATTAATGACGGTAAAATCATAAGGCCCCCAGTCCATCCCAACGCCTCCCGCGCTCTTTGAGCGGTCGAGAAACCAACGGCTCTCCGACTGGTATTCAACGCCTGATCGTGCTCGTTGGCCCCGGTATACGAAGGTGACTTTGTAAATATCACCCAGCGCGCGGGAATGCAGCAGCTTTTTGACTTCGTCCATCTTGGGCAGACCGAGGAAACGGACGCTGCAGCATCCGATCAGCCGGTTATGCTGCTTGGCCACCTGCAACAGTTCATTCGCTTCCTCGGCATTCATTACAAATGGCTTTTCGCACAAGACGTGGCGTCCGGATTCCAGTCCCATCCGCGACAGCTTGCAGTGCGTGAAAGGCGGCGTGCCGACAATGACGATATCGTCGTCATAGGCTTCTTCTGCCAGCATCGTCTGCGCATCCGAGAAGGTCTGCGCCTCGGGATAAAGCTCGGCAAAACCGGACAGCGCCTGTGGATTCGGGTCTGCGACTTTAATCTCGCAGCCCTCCTCGAGCGCAAGCTTACGGATAGCTTCGGCATGGGTACGCCCAATTACACCCGCACCAATCAAATAAAAACGCATAATGAAGCACCTCATTTATTTTTTATAGTAGTTCTGACCATGCAAGCGACACGTAAAATGATTTTTTCATCACATTACTTTCCTTATCTTTGCTAACGATCGAAGCTCTAATTGATCCATTAATTCTGCCGTCTGGTCGTAAGCTTCGGTCACCCATTCGATGATGCGATCTGGATCATCGGCAAATTCCAGCTCAATGGATACCACATCGTCGTATCCGCATTCGTGCAGCACCATCAAATACCCTTCCAGATCCGCGTTGCCTCGTCCGGTCGGCCAATCGTTGTGAACGATGCCGTCGTTGTCGGACAGATGAACGCCTCCGATTTTCCCTTTCAGCCGCGCGATCTCAGCAGCCGGAATGCCCCGAACGTGCAGATGGCCAAGATCAATATTGGCCAGGCAGTTCGGCTTGTCGACGTCCTGGAGAAACTTCTCCATCGTGTCGATGTCGTTAACCAGCGAATAGGTAAACGGCTCCAATTCGACAAGCACGTTCATCTCACATTTGGCCGCGTAGTCGGACAATTCTTTCGCAGCCTCGACGGCCTCCCGCCATTGCTGCTCGGGTTTGATCACATTTTTCTCCCAGATGTATTCTCCGAGAACGATCAGTAGATTTTTGGCGTCCAGAAAGACGCCCATATCAAGCAGCCGCTTGTAGGAATCGATCGCATACCTGCGGACATGCTCCTCCAGCGAGATCAGCTCCGGATAAGCAGAGACCATCGAGGAAATCGGCATGTTTCTCTCCTCGCACATCTTCTTGATACGTTTCAAATCGTAGGACTTGAATGAAAAGTTGGGAAAAATATCAATCGTATCGAAGCCAATCTCCTTAATCCTGTTGATTCCTTCAAAATATTCAACGTCCGATCCGAACCAAGCCGAATTGATGCAACCCAGTTTCATCCTTCATCACTCCTCGAATGGTGTCGTTAAATATGACTGACAACGGTGGTTTTGCCTTCAGATGGCTGCGCCGATTGCGCCAGCCCGCTTACGTTTACAGATAGCGGGTTTTCGCCCAATAATCTTCATACGATCCTTCGAACAACTGCTTGGCCTTCTCTTCCCCGACGACAAGGGCGCTCGTGAGCACTTTCGGCGGTTGGCCCAGCTCAGTCAACCTGCTTGCAATCTTGCATTTGATCAGATTGACGATGACGGTGTTGCCAATAGTGGAAACGGGGCCTACCGGCGTCTCCAGATTTTCGATCTTCACCATGGCGTCCCCGGGAATCGCACAATTGTCGATAACGACATCGGCCAATTCGTAGAGCTTCTTTCCGGAAGAATGTTTAGCCGGGGACAACTCACTATGCGCCATGGAGGTCACGGCGATAATCGGAATGCCGCGATCTTTCATCTCCTGGGCTATTTCGACGACGACTTTGCCCGTCCCGCTGTGGGAGAACACGATGATGCTGTCATGCTTCCCATAATGAAAATTTGATGCAATCACTTTCCCGAAGCCTTCCACATTTTCCAAATACATCGCCTGGCGCTGCCCATTAGATCCGACGACTGCATGATGATTCGTAAGAGACAGCTCCACCATGGGATGAAAGCCGGCAAAGCTTCCGTACCGTGGATACATCTCTTCGACTGCCATGCGGGAATGACCGCTGCCGAACAAATGGACGACATTTTCGTTGACCATACTGTTCATGCAAATGTCGACAGCCCGGTCGATGGCGCCCATTTGAAACGTTTCGATTTTTTCGATGACCTGTCGAACACCGTCCAAGTAATTGGTGACATATTCAAAATCGTGATTTGTATTGCTCATTCTTCATCTCCCTTTCTGGATATACATCAACTTATTGGGCGAGCCATCCGCCGTCCACCGGAAGTGCAATTCCTGTAATGAACTTCGCTTCGTCCGAAGCGAGAAACGCGATGGCCGCCGCAACGTCCTGCGGGTAACCCACATGCGGGGCGAGCGGCTGGTAATACGTCAGCGCATCCCGAATTTCATCATTCGTGACTGCTCGTTGCGACATTGGCGTATCCAGAAGCCCCGGACATACCGTGTTGATTCGGATGCCGTCCTTCGCATAATAGACCGCTGCTGAGCGGCTCATCGAGATGACCGCCCCTCGGCTCGCTGCGTAAGCGTGCGTGGTAAAATGATCCTGCGTCCCCAGCATGCCGAGAATGGATGATATGTTCACGATCGATCCGAATTGCTGTCTCTTCATAATTCGCAAAGCCAGCTGATTGCTGTAGTACACACTGGTCACATTGTTGTTCATGACCACATTCCAGCCCTCTACGGTACACTCGTGGAGCGGCCCGTCCCCCCATCTTCGCCCGCTGATTCCGGCGACGTGAACGAGAATGTCCAGTGTCTCCCAGCTTTCCATCAATTGTTCATAGATTGCTTCCATCGAAGCATAGTCCGAGGCGTCTCCGCTGAACGCACGGATGGAAGCGTGTTCAGGCGCAAGCGCCATCAGTTCGTCTTGGGCCGCTTTTGCTTTCTGCTCGTCTCTTCCGATGACGGCGACATTTATACCTTTTTCCAAAAAAAGCTTGGCCGTCGCCAGACCGATACCGCTCGTGCCCCCTACGATTATGGCGTTTTTAGGCATCATACCCACCCCTTCTTATATTCGATGCGGCGGAGGCAACCGTTTCCGCAATTGAAATCGAGCGTTTTTCTTTAAGCGATATGTAGCATGATTCCATCATAGCCATCGTCACCAGATTGTTCCGTCCACTGATGAACGACTCCTCGCCTGTCGACAGCGAGCGGAACATTTCGTTCATCGTATATTTGAAGGCTCCGGGGAACCAGCTTCCCTCAAGCTTCGGCGATTGCCAACTGGAATCCGGTTTTCTGGATAGATAGGAAATCTGGCTTGGACCGCCAGAAGGCCATCCCATGTTAAGCCGGATAACTCCTTCTGTGCCTTCAATTTTATAGAAAACACCAAACCCTTCCTTATCCCATGTAAACCCGTCGTCCCATGCCGACGCCAGCATCCCGGTGTCGTATTCCAAGATATACGAAGATGCGTATTCACCGCGGTAGCCGCCCTCCGGATGAGGAATCGCGCTGGCGAATAATCGTTCCGGCGCCCCGAACCAGTAGCGAAATTGATCCAAATGATGAATGCTCATGAACAGAAACATCAATCGTTCGTACTTCTTCTGATATTCCTGCCAATGCGGCTTATAGCGCATTTCGATCGTGGCATACACCGGCTTGCCGACAAAGCCTTTCTGAAGCAAATCTTTCGTGGCCATAACCGCCGGATCAAACCGCCCGTTCTGGTTGACGATCAGGCGAACGCCCGCCTCATGGCAAATACCCACGACATCAACCGCTTCCTGATAAGTCGAAGCGAGCGGTTTTTGCGCCAGAATATGCTTGCCTGCTTTTGCCGCCATGACGATCAATTCCGGTTGAATATGAGGCGGAACGGCAATATCAACAATGTCGATCGCAGGGTCCTCAAGCAGTTCTCGAACCGAATCGTACACCTTCGGGATGCCGAATTCGGCCGCCGCAGCCGCTGCTCTCGCTTTTGTCCGCGAGGCGATTCCTTCAACACGGAACCCCGCCTCCCGATAAGCGGGGAGATGACATTCTTTAATAATAAACCCGCTTCCAATAATGCCTATTCCGTAATCGGTGTTCGCGCTCATCTCGGGAATATAGTCTAATTGCAAAATTTCCTCATCCATCGTTAGTCCTCTCCGCATCTTTCCTTTTGCGCTTATTTCGAAAATGAAAACGCCCGTGCAGGATTATGAACCATAAACTTGGCAATCGTTTCTGCGTTAAGCCCGTTCTTCATCAAGCGCGGTATAAAGGATTCCGCCAGATGTGCCATGCCTGGACCTCCGCCGTATGCTTTCCAATAGGAACGAAGAGCAAAGTCTGTGCCGAGCAGGATCTGGTTCCCGAAGCCGGCCTCTACAACTTTCACGATCAAATCAATGATCATGCTATCCGGCCAATATTTGATCCGGGATGCATTGTCGTATTCCAGGAAGACGCCGCTCTCCAGCATGGCGATGTGATACTCGAGATCCGGATTTCGGTCCGTATGGCAAATAATAATCGAGTCCGCCGGAACGCCCAGATCGGTCAGAAGCCGAATCTGTTCCAGCCCCATCGTTCCTTCTTCCGTATGGGTCGAGATGGGTGCCCCGGTTAATCTCTGAGCTTCTGCGACGGCATTGAATAATTTTTGCGATACGGTGCTGATCCGATTATAGTCCGATGCACCCTTTAGCAGTCCTGCACGCGCCGATATGCGCTCCACGATCGGCCCGTTGTAGCTGTGACGGTCCATCCCTTCCATCACTTCTGCTACCAGCAGGTCGCAGATTTGACGTTCCGAGTAGTGGTAAATCCAGTGAATATCGTCGTAATACATCGGCTTATGGAATCCCGTTGCGGCTATGACATGCGTATTCGTGTTTGAAGCGATTTCAACGAGTTTCTCAGGATGTCGCCCGCAATCGAGCGGCATCATGTCGACAAAGGTTTTAATGCCGTGCAGCTTTACTTCCTCCACTTCCTTGCAAGCCGCCTCTACACTGTTTAGCAGCAAGTCGCTTTTCTTCATCACTCCCAGACCACCGGAAATAATAAGATGCTCATGTGAATACACCATGCCCAGATTAGCGGAATCGACATCGCCAAGCACCGTTCTGACTTTTCCCAATTTTGTCCCTCCCACTCGAACACCTGATTAACTTCAATCGATAATAGCATGCTGCTCTTTAAGGATGCGCCTGACCGCCTCAATATCCAAATCGGCGAAATCGGATTTAGCCTTCGCTGCGAGCGCAGCTGCCGTACCCGCCGCTTGGCCCATGGCCATCGCCTGCGCTGAATTTCTCGCGGATGCCTGCGCGCCGTGTGTTGCGGAGAGGCATCGTCCAGCTACAATAACGTTGTGCAGCGCGGTTGGGACAAGGCAGCGGAACGGAATATGATAATGCCCGCCGTCCAACACATAAGCCCAACGTGTGCCTTCGCCTGGATGATGATCCTCGACCGGAGCAGCGCAGCAGGCGATGGAATCCGCGAACTTGCGGCCGTTGATGACGTCTTCCTCGGTCAGTGTATAATGTCCTTCGATTTTGCGCGTTTCGCGTACGCCTATATACTGGCTTGTACCGATCAAGAAGGCGCTTTCAAATCCCGGAATCTGTGACTTCAGGAAAGCGGCATACTGCTGCACCTGCTTCCTGCCTTCGATCTCGGCCTTCGTCAGCGCAAAGGCATCGGTGGCGTCAATGTTTTTCACCCGTACCATATTCGCTTGAATGACACCAGGATTCGGCGTCCGGTGATACGAGCCGTCTTCACGGGGGAGCGTAAACTTACCGCTTCGATTCGCTTCCTGCATCCGCACCGCCAACTCGTTATGGCTTATCGCAGCCGCACGCTCCAGATCGACGTTGCCCATGAAAAAAATCGTGCTCAGTGACTGGTTCGGCTCGGACTCCGATCCTGCGTTGAAGCCTCCTCCCGCACGGGCTACAATATCAGCGTCTCCCGTCGTGTCTACAAAAACAGTCGCTTTTACTTCCGTCAGTCCAGCCTTGTTAGCAAGCCAGACGCTGTTCACCCGGCCATCCGAAGCTTCCACATGACACGCCGTCGTATGAAACAGAAGCCGGCTGCCAGATTGCAAAATCAGATCCTCGTAAGCGATCTTCAGCGCCTCCACATCGTAGGTCAGCCCCGTTCCAGCGCCGTATGTATTCAGCCTCTCAAATAGCTTGTTCTCCCCGCGCAGCCGTTCCACAATCTCGTCGGGGATGCCGCCCACGACTTTTCTCGAGCTCTCGCCCGGCGTATAAAATCCGTAAAAGGTATCTACACCCGTTGCTGTCCGGGAGCCTCCAAGACAATTCTGACTCTCCACGAGCAATACGTTTGCGCCGTTTCTCGCAGCCGCTGCCGCCGCCATAACGCCCGCAGCACCCCCGCCCAAAACTACAATGTCAGCTTCTTCCGTATGTCGCCTAATCATGAATGCCTCCATTCTATTCTCCGCTTGATGAAAGGTTTGCCGATTCTCTAAAGTTCCGAATCTGACGGTGCCTGATCAATACGCCGGGGAACGTTTGCGCGTAATAACCTCCTGTTGGATCTTTCCGATCCTCACGGCATCGCACTGATCCTCGAACAGCGCAATGATTTCCTCACGAGCTCCGTCGACTACAAACGCAGCTGCCATATTTTTATCGTTTTCCGTTCTCGGCGTTTCCACCTGCTGGACTGCAAGAATATCGATCAGAGCAGCCGGAACGAGCTGGGTGCTGTGCCAAATGGCGGCATCGATAACGCCGTCCGCAATTAGATAAGGAATGTTTCCGTAATGAACATTTGCTTTCTCGTTGCCTGAGAATATTTCGTCCGACAAGGTAATGTGATCGTAAGAAGTCGGGTCGAGGCCTATCCTCCATTTTGTTATGTCCGAAGTTACATCCTTTCTCCGTAAAATAATCAGATCCATATAATAGCTGTTGTTTTCCATGATCGACACAATCCGTAAATTCGGATGCTCCGCGCAAACTTGCACCGCAGACAAATGCGACATAATCACAAAATCACACTGCCCTCCGAGCAACTGCTTTACTCTGATGGTCCCGCCGTTTTTGTATGTCAGACTGCATGTGATGCCCTGTTCCATGAACATCTCGATCAGTCCGGATGCAAGACCTGCGAATTCAATCGTATTCGGAAGCGGTGATGATCCGACCAGCGGTCCTTGTTCCGTCATGCCCCATAACGCTGACATATCCTTCTCCAAGAGAAGGGTTCCAAGCTGTCCTTTCGACTGCAGTTTGATCGCGCCCGTTTCCTTAAGCGCGCTCATCGCTTTATCCACAGTGCCGAAGCCGACGGAAAACTTAGCCGCCAATTGAGGCGTAGTTGGAATCTTCGTACCTACCTTGCACGTCATCAACTCTCTAGCGATGCTTTTGACTAAATCAGCTGATTTGGAGTTTAAATTTTTCATATTTTCAGTATACGGAAAATTGAAATTAAGTCAATCCCCTATCGATGTTCTTTGCAAAAACGTCTGAACCGTTGCGTTCAGCGATCTTTCAGCCAGCCTTAAGTTAAGAATAAGTAAAGGCCCGTACAATAGCATTTGTAAGCAACAAGTGGCCTGAACAAGAAAAGAGGTGTGAAATGAATAAAAATCTGAGCTATCGCAACGAATTGAAATTTTTCATTAATTATCATCAATACTTCATCATACGACAGCGGCTGAAAGCTCTGATGCTGCAAGACAAGCACGTCGGCCCGACTGGAGAGTACCATATTCGGAGCCTGTACTTTGATGATATTAATAACAAGGCGCTCCATGAGAAGCTGGGCGGCGTTCGGGACCGGGTCAAGTACCGCATCCGCATATACAACGGCCAAGATAACGTCATTCACTTTGAGAAAAAAATTAAATTTAAAGACTGCATCGCCAAAGTGAAGGAGCCGCTTACCAGAGACATGTACGACATGCTGATGGCCGGCGATTACGATGTGCTTAAAAGGCCGAACAAACCGCTACTAAACGAAATTCATAATGAAATGATCCATAATCTGCTGCGGCCGAAGGTCATCGTCGATTATGTCCGGGAGCCTTACGTTTGCGATAATGGCAATGTACGGATCACATTCGACAAGGAGCTGCGAACCGGGCTGCATGCTGTCAATATTTTTGACCAAAGCCTGGAGCCTATTCGCGCCCTCGATAATGACCTGATCATTCTTGAGGTCAAGTATGATGCTTATCATCCTGCTTCTCTCCTGCGCATTCATCGTCTTTTACAAACGCAAACGGCTGTAAACATTCGAATACTGAAAAAGATCGCTAACTTTTGCCCTAAGGCACTCAGTTAGCGATCTTTTGTCTGTCTACAATATTCGCATGTCGGTCAGTCAATCAGAACTAGCTTCTCGCCAACACGAATCTGCCCCGTTTTCTTAACAGAAGCATAAACCCCAAAGTTTAAATTCATCTCAGTGTTAATTTTCTTCAACAAAGAAGCATCACGTTCAAGCGTGTCCGGATCAAGCGTAACCATAGAGCAGCGATCGCAGTACTTATCCACTTGCAATTCCGCGCTGCCCACAGCAATACGTTTACCGATCCAATCCTTTTCGCCAAAAGCGTTCTCGTCTACGGTCACTAGTATATTGGCTCTAAAGCGCCGCTCATCGAGCTGCTTTCCCCATAGCTCTTCAAGCTTATTCAGGCTAGTGTTCGTAATGATGAGGATGCTGGCTTCATCTACTGCTTTAAGGTCTGGACTTTCTATTTGATAGCTGCGCATCCGCATCTTCTTCTTGGAATACTTCTGCATTTCTACTAACAAATCATCATCCCAGCTAAAAGATTGACCTTCTGGAGAAGTCACTTTGACTTGGGGATTTTCTGAATCCTTATTCTCTTCAACGAACCCCGCTTTGTATGCAAGCATTGTCGGGATATCTCTTGCCGTAAAGAAGCTATCCCAGCCTTCCTTGGTTTCGTCAAAAAAAGCAAAACAGCGGTCGCCGACTAAACCGTAAGTATCTATTTCACCTATATCCAGGCTCTCCCCGGCAAATGATTTAATGGGATAACGGTTTATACCACTGATTTCACCAATTAACGTCAAACGAAAAACCTCCTCTTACTCTATCTATCCCGAATCACAATTCATCCCATTTCACTCAATCACGCATGACTATCATTATAGTATAAACATGAACTACATACGATATAAGCCAAACCGCGATTCGTTACCGATAGCGTTTCGGAGTTAGACTAATCCATCACTTATGCATTCGCGAGGGACATTATTGCTTCCAGTGACGGCATGGAAGGGATTGCGCCTTTACCGGTCGCAGCTAGCGCGCCCATTGCGTTGGCGAATGCGAGCATCGATTCCAACTGCTCTGCCGTCCACTCGGTTTGTGCAGCTCCACCCTCGTTAAGAAGGGTATACAGAATACCTCCCAAGAAGGCATCACCAGCACCCGTTGTATCCTGTACTTCAACTTTATAGCCTCCATGTGAAGCTGTTGCTTCGCCTGCTCGACAATAGCTCCCATCAGGTCCAAGTGTAACAAACAGCAGTCGCAGTGATGGGAATTGCTCTGCCAGATGCTTCGTTCCCGCATCAAGGTCGCTCGTTCCTGTTAAGAACAAAAGCTCCTCCTCCGAAAGCTTCACTACATCTGCATACTGAAGCCCTTCTATGATACGTTCTTTCGCGATTTGTTCATTTTCCCAAAGCGACATACGCAGGTTGGGATCATAAGAGATGAGCAGCCCTTGGCTTCTCGCATAAGCAGCAGTACTAAGCGTTGCTGTCCGAGACGGCTCATGCGTCATCGAGATTGAGCCATAATGGAAGATCTTTGCGGAATCAATCAGCTCGCGGTTTACATCTTCCTCACGCAGCATATGGTCGGCACCGGGTTGACGGTAGAATGAGAAGGAACGGTCACCGCTTGCATCCAAATGGACAAAAGCAAGTGTCGTTTTTGCCTCTGACGTAAGCTTAAGCCCTTCCGTCCCAATACCTCCTTGCTCCAGCACATCTTTCAAATAATGGCCGAATGCATCTTCGCCTACCGCTCCAATAAAAGCGGTGCTGCGATCAAGCTTAGCCAAGGCAGCCAGCACATTCGCTGGTGCTCCGCCTGGATTGCGCTCAAACAACGGCTGTCCCTGATCCGATACACCATGCGGCGTGAAATCAATCAGCAGCTCACCAAGTGCAATAACATCCAATAATTTAACGATTTCAGCATTAGTATTTGTTACCAAATCGAACTCAACTCCCAAACATTTAACTTTTCAATCTTCGCCGCACCGCCCCGAGCGAAGAAGGAGATACCCACATCATCTGGTCTCGGATAAATCCGATTTGTGATCGCGATACGACCTTCCCCTGCAAATAGCTCAATGGAGGAACGATCAAGGAACAGCCTAAGCTGCAAGCGTCCGTCTTCCACCATTTCCAGCGGTGCTGCGCTAATTCCGCCATCGCCTTCTCCGCCAAGATTGCGGTCCATATATACCTTTTGCTCACTTATGGAATAGATGATTTCCGTATAAGCTGTCCCATCCTCTGAGCTGCGAACACGAATGCCAACCTCTGTCGCAACAGTGCCAGCCAAATCAAAAACGATATCCATTTCAATTGAATCTCCATGAACGCCATCTATCATTACGAGATTATCATCTGCTAGAGCTACATCAGCAGCAGTAACATGTTGTCTACGCAGCGCGGCGAGTTCCGGCACCGGATTGCTTAGCACTGAACCATCTGCTGCCAGCGTCAACTCGCGCGGAAGCGTCATTCCGCCAAGCCAGCCATGTGCCTGCTCCGGCATCGTTGCCCCCCATATGTTCATCCAAGCAATCATAATTCTTCTGCCTAGAGCATCTATAAGTGTCTGCGGCGCGTAGAAATCGAAGCCGTAGTCGATTTGCCCAACATGTTGCTTCTCAAAGCGGCAGCTATCGTAATCGAAAGTACCTGACAAATACAAGTTTTTGATAGGCGCAATATTCATTGGGGAGATAATCAGTGTATGCTGATTTCCTTCTCCAAGCGGGAATAGGTCTGGGCATTCCCACATATCCCCCATCGTACCATCGCTCTGGGCCGCCGCACCTTGATATTCCCAGCTCAGCAGATCACTCGACGTGTAGATGATTCCTTTGCCAAGTCCGTCTTTACCATAACCTACAACCATATACCATTTGTCTTCATGCTTCCACACCTTCGGATCACGGAAGCCAACCCGCTGCGCATCTGGTGAATCGCCGATTACCGGATTAGCTTCGTACTTATGGAACGTCACACCGTCCGTGCTAGTCGCCAGAGATTGAACTTCTTCTGGTATTTTACCATCAACATGTCCAGTATAAATGAGCGTTAATACCCCGTTGTTATCCACGGCGCTTCCTGACCAACACCCTTGTCCGCCATGCTCCCCTTTGTCGTAATCCTCAGATGGTGCAAGCGCAACCGGCAAATGCTCCCAGTGAACTAAATCCTTACTTCTAGCATGTCCCCAATGCATTGGCCCTTGTTTCGCTTGATAAGGATCATGTTGATAAAATAGATGATAATGTCCGTCAAAATAAATCATACCGTTCGGGTCGTTCATCCAGCCTGCGGGCGGCATCATGTGATAATGAAGCCGGTACGTACTATCCATCGTTTTCACATTCACTTTCAGCGCTTCATCAGCCTTTGCGATAAAAGCCTGATGAACATCATGCTTGCTTGTCGTATTCCCCAACCCGCTCACCTATCCTCGCTCGTCATTTTTATCATGCCAAATCAATTCTCATCTAATCATTGCTTATCTCTTGAAACAGAGCTGCTCCTCCGCTCGTAAAAAAAGCTCGAGTCCGTTGCTGTCAGGTGACGGGTATAACTATGTAGTAAATACCGATGCATCCTTATCTAAGAACCATTTTACAATAGATTCATCGGCAAAAGCATTCCGTTTTATCTAGATAACCCCTAGCCGTTCAGAGTCATCTTTTTACATAAATCAACATCATCTACCTCAGTCTCAGCTAAATAAAGTGCTGCCTTACTATACCTTTCCCTTCATCAACTTCCACTTCTGCATAGGCACCATTTATGAAAGTAATTTGTGGCGGCACATGCCCGCAATCGATGTCATAAACAATCGGAATTCCAAGCTCCTCAGAGAGCTCATTATACACATCTTCAATGGTATAACCATTCACAGGCTGATTCGCAGGGCTTCGTCCAAATAAGATGCAAGGGCTTTGTTCGAACCATCCAGCTAGCTTCATTTGGACCAATGATCTGCGTACATCTACTGTTGATAGCTCACAATTTTCGAGGTGCCACAATATAGGCTCCCCATCGATAAATTGCTTCCGAAAAGCAGCCACATCACCATACGGTGTGCCAACTAAATGTCTGATCACGTCAATGCAGCCTCCAAGTAAACGTCCTTTGGCTTTCACCTGTTGTTTAGAGGTAGATTTCCAATAGGTAGGGTCGTTCAAATGAAACACATAGGGTGTAGGGTTATCGTGCTGCCATTCTTTTTGATAATTATTAGACGAATACTGAACAACTGATTCTCCCGCCTTGGTAGACAATACGGTTTGCCACATGGCAGTCGTCTCATCCGAATATTCGCCTCTTAAATCAAATAAATTAGCACCATGCGCAGTCGCTATCCCTGTCTTTAACGTAATCGCTAATAACAACACACTTATATCTGAATAGCCCATTATCCATTTATCATTTAAGTGGTTGAAATCGATATACTCAAGCATCTCAATCAACAGCTCGCCTCCCCATGGAGGAATGATGATATCGATGTGATCACTGTTCATCATTTCATTAAACTCATTCGCTCGTTTTTTGGCAGACGATGATTTGGCTTTATTTTGCGACCAAACCGTCTCCCCACAAATGATCGAATATCCTTTCATCTCCATACGATTGCATGCCAGCTTAAACGCATCATGCATATGAGCAGATACACCATACGATGGTGCTGTTACGCCTATTGCGGCTCCTTCTTCAAACCTCGGATACTTAATCATCATAGCCCCCCTGAACTAGTAATTCACAAGCATCAGAATAACATACATCCAACTACAGAATGATCAAGTCCATTTGATCTGCCGCAAAGTAATTTCAGCCTTTTCCAATTGTCTCGTAGCAAACTCCAAATCACCATGACCTCTGAGAGCAAAATCTAGATTGCCTAAGGTAGACATCAGTATGCGTGCAGCAACTGCAAATCCAAATGCTTTTTGATCAGAAATCAGATCAGATTGATTCAACATGTATTGGAAGACGGGCTCATCTGTTCCACTGAACAATACAAGATTAGCGACATAAGAGGCGAAATCCCAGTAGGCGGGCATTAAGGATACATCCTCAAAATCCATCCAGAGCCAGCCCTCTGGACTCGGTATCAAATTTCCTGCATGGGCATCTCCATGACTTGGTTGTAACAAGTCTGGTTCCTCCCGCATCTGCTCATCCAATTTCTGAAACATCTGCAATAAAGCTTTTATTCGCTCATCTGGGTTTTGTCTTAATCTATGTGCTGACTGACGAGTGCGCTCCCATACCCCTAATATAGGAAGCTCATCTTTGAATTCCTTCATTGCTATGGAAAGTTTGTTTATCAGCGTAACAGCTTCGCTTGGGTGTAGAGGTTGTAATGCTGTAGGAGGAACATAAGTCCACAGCGTCAGCCATGTACCTGCCGCGTTATGAGGTCCTGCATCAACAAGGTTAGTTGGCAGCAGCACGGGGACATCTTTGGAATGGAGATAACGTGCTACCCGAAGTTCTCGATCAAGTATTTTGCGTGCAAACTCTTCATCTGCTTCGGAGAGGACAATCGCTATTCGTGCCACAATAGGGTAAGGAGCCAAGTGAATAATTAGATTCCCACCCTCACTAAGCACATGAGGTGTAATATTCGTTAAACCCCATTCATTGACCATAGATAATAATGGAGAAATAAGATCGTTTTTATTAGGCAATACAGCAGCTCCTTAACAGTGATATATTCATTTTAGCTTCGCTGCTGTATCGTTTAAAGGTAAAAAACGTTTAATAGTCAACTCTAGGCAGATGTAGTCCCTCCATATTCCTACTAAGTCTGAAATGTTGGATTTAATGGATATTAGAAAACTCTACTCCTCTCCTACGCTGCAGAAACTACAATAGAAACCTAACATGGCACTCGGGCAGCGGAGCTACATTGTAAAAATGCAATTGAATCTCTCGAAAATAGATCATATTAGCTGAAAAAGGGGTTTTCTATTGCATTAACTACAACGTAGCTGCACTCGCCATCTTCTAATCCGAGTTCCATTGCAGGAAGTGCAATGTAGCAGGTGAATTTTACTGATTCTATCAGCCTCTCAATATTTCCGTTTTATTTTCTAGCTGATCCCTAAATAGTTGTCTTTTCACACTGCTAATGCCTTCAATATCAATATCTTCTAATTTCGTAAAAACTAACTGCAATGATTCATCGTTACTATTTTTGTACAACAAACTCTTCCCGCCATCAGCCAATTTGCCAACCAAATCAGCCACAACGTTAAAAATAATCATGCGATTAGAAAGTAACGGATAGAGTCAGGCTCATATTGGTTCATTATGTCTGGAACCCAAACCGCCCAATTATTACTCGTCGAAAACTTTTCCCTTCCAGCATCACACCTTCAACAATCACCATTTCCCAATACTTTCGTAAATGTCACTCGATCAAAGCCGCTCATAAAAAAATCCTTTTCATTGTTGCTTACTTCAAAGCCTATCCGTTGATAGAAAGTTAGCGAATCTTTATTTTCTGAATGTCCTAACGTATAAAGTATGATTTTATTCTCATTCAACTCGTTAATTTTGCTGCAAATTGTAGAGATTATAGCCTTTCCTACACCTTCACGTTGAAATTCCTTTTTCACGACTACGCCTACTATTTCATATAAGCCTACTTCTTCATTGAATAGGTATCCTGCGTGACCCATAATCTGATCAGAATCGTTAAAGGTAACATAGTATTGACTTTTACCCGCTGGAGTTTTCACAAATCCCTCCCACCGAGTAGTATATCGTTCAATAACGAAATCTGGGAATTGCAGCGGATGCTCCATAAATATACGGATTACTTCTTGTTGATCCTTGTTTTCAAAGAGCCGAATATTCATATTTTTCGCTCCTCCTCCTTAAAGCTTCTGCTGTTCCACAAATTCATCCTTCGTTAGTCCAAATAAAATCAAATCTTTATACTGCCCGTCTGTGTATATTACTTTTCGTCGTACACCTTCTTGCACACAGCCAAGTTTTTTCATCATTTGGGCAGAACCTTCGTTTCCTTCAAGCACATAGTCATTGAATTTGTTAAGGCGCCGTTCAAAAAAAGCATACTTTAATAGGATGGTCATAGCTCTTGTTCCATACCCTTTGCCACGGTGGTCTCTATCAATCTGTATACCAATACTGAACGTACCGTTTTTCTCATCGATGCTGTTCAGATTAACGCCGCCAACATTTTCAGCGTTCCTATTTTCAATCGTAAACATAATTCGTCGATTATCAGTAGAAAAACCAACATACGTTTCTACGAAATTTGTCGCTTCACCAATCGTTGGCGGCAATTCAACCGTACATTCTAACAGACGCCGCGCTGGGGTATCGAATCGATTGATGTAATGACCTTCCCAATCTTCTGCCTGAATGGCTCGCAATCTAATCTCCTCATCCTGCCAAAAATATTGACTATAATCTATTTCTCGCATGTTATCCTCCAAGAACAAATAGTATTTAAGCGCTATTATACATAAATGCGATACAGAATAGGCAGTATTTTATATTTATAATCAAACAATACAGTGCACGTAAAACAGACCCTTACTATATGTGAATAAATACTTCTCATGTCATATCACTGTAATTAAAAAAAGGCCGCCTCAACAAGCAAGCAGCCACATAAACGTGAATATGGTTCCGTTCCAACATTAATTACATACTTAGGTCGAGGCTTACATTCCTAGTCAATTATAATGCGCTATTTATTGTGTTTCCTCTATGCTTTGCTTCTCCTTAATTAACCATACCGAAATATATTGCAGCACTGCCATAGCAAACAGCACGACCGGCATCCATATGGATTGTAAATCCTTGGCAAGTATAATGAGCAAGCAAATAGAGAGCACTCTACCCGTGTTAAGGAACAACTCCCGCATGACAACGGATTCAACTCGCAGCTGACCTTTGAGCGGCAGCGTGCCGATTAAGCGATAGTAGTAGGAAGTCAACGTATTAACAGCTAGCGGATTACATATCGAGAACAAAATCATAAACAAGGCAACCGACCAAAACTCAACTTGAATGAGCAGCAGCGAGGAACCGATGGCAACGCCTGTCGTAGAAAGCAGTACATATTTGCGAACTTGTTCTTTCTGCGCTTTCCTCGAAATGACATAACCAGTGGCAACAGTCAGAGATGAGAAGAAGACTCCTAAGTAGCCTACCCAATCCTCACGGCCAACCGTCTGATACAACATAATATTGGGAAGAAAGAGCATAATCCCTTGAAACAGACCAAGCACGAAGAAACTATATAATGCCTTAAGCCAGCGGCGGTTCTTGTTCATCACGATTCCCATGAACTTCAAATAATAAGCCTTATGATGCGACTTAATCATTGGAATTCGGAAGCTCACAATGGCAGCAATGAGGAACATAATAAATGCCAGCGTAAAAATGAAAATATAACCTTCAAGTCCTTCGTTACGCTGAATAATAAATCCAGCAAGCGCGGGGCCGGCAAGCCCAGACGCATTAAATGCAATCATGTTGATAGCAAGAAACCGTATGCGGTTTGCTTCTGTTGAGACATCATATTGAATGACTAAGTAGCCCGTCCAGTACAATCCCGCGGCTACCCCATTGAAAATGGCAAACCATATGTAATATTGAGCGACATGCTCTTGTGCGATGACAACCATCAAATAAAAAATAGCAATCATAACGATTCCTAGCCGATAGGTTACCATACGATCACGACGCTTAGCGATCCAGCCTCCCAGAGCGAAAGCAGGAGGAGTCACTAAAAAAACGATAATATTATAAATTCCGTTCACCGTTAAATCTTGTGTCAGCCGCCATAAGTATAGATTTAGGAACAAGCCTGACATCGACGCACCAAATTGAAAGCAGCAATGAATGATTAGTGCTGTAATCGCTTCCTTGCTAAGCCTGCTCTCAGGCGGAAGCGGCGTACCTTTCAACCAATTCATTTTCCCCCAAAATTTCGACCCCGTCCGCATAGGTTGCATCCCCCGTTGTTCATCATCTGAATAACGATTTTCTATTTATTCTATCACAAGCCAAACCGTTCCCTTGATGCAAGAAAGTGGTCTTGCCTTCAAAATAGCCGCTATCCTCTCATAAACAGCGGTGTAGGAAATCTATCCTTTGTTTTTGTCCTTAGTTCGCCTGATTATGGTAGTATACATGACTTGTAAACAAACAAAAGAGCAGCTTGCCTGTGTGCAAACTGCCATAACCTATCATTACCTAAACGAAATTAAAGGGAATCACTCGTTTTTATCGAATGATATGGGATAGAGAATCTATTTTATTATTAGAAAAAGTGGTGAATCAACTATGAATGCTCATACCTATACTATAATTGATTTTGAAACGAGCGGACTGGATCCGAAGAAGGATCGTGTCATCGAGATGGCTGCAATCCGCTGCGTTAACGGTGAAATAGCGAGTGAATTCAGCACGCTCGTTCGTTACGATGGCAAGTTGTCTGCCAAAATAACAGAACTGACCGGCATCACCGATGAGATGACAGCTTACGGCATGGATGAGGACACTGCATTCCGTATTTTAAATCGGATGCTTGGCGACAACATCCTGATCGCTCACAACGCTGCATTCGACCTTGGTTTCCTGCACCATTCCTTGCTTCGGATCGCCGGCAGATCCTTTTCGAACAGCTTTATTGATACGCTGACGATTAGCCGAGCAAGGCATGTCTATCCGCATACACTGAAGGACATGTCGGATCGCTACGGCATTCCTTTAATTGGCGGTCATCGAGCGCTTAATGACGTCATAGCTTGCTGGGAAATTTTCCGCAAGATGGACGATGAGCAGTCGGTTGAAGGTTACTTGAACACGTTAGGCTATCTCAAGAAATTCGGACCGCCTGCTTGGACTCCCCCTGGGACAAAGCTAGAAGCGATGGAGCTGAAATACGCTCCGCGCTAAACCCGTTCTTTCCCTTTATCCGATTCACCTGCATTTTTGTTCGCAGCTTCTCGGTCCTGCTGCATCTCCTCCACTGTCTTCACTTTCAAACGTGCTGCTCCCTTGTAATCACGTGTAGAAAGCAGCGGGCCTTCCGTTTGGCGCTTCTTGGCTGCGGCAATTGCATCAGTGTACTGCGGCAGCCACTGCTCCTGCGCCACAAGCATCTCATCAACCATTTGCCAAATTTCATTCGGATTGCATACAGCTCCAACAAGCGGGTCCATCATAAACGCCTGCTTTAGCAAGTTAATATCACCGTGTATAGCCGCCTCAACAGCAAGACGCTGTACGGAGATGCTTACATTACATACCGCTGCGGCACCCAGCGGCAGCTCGCCGACAGTTGGCATTGAGATGCCATTGCGATCCACATAGCCCGGTGCTTCAATAATCGCATCATTAGGCAGGTTGGCAATGACCCCTTTATTTTCCACGTTAAAATAGCCTCGATAAACTCGTCCTGTTTCCAATCCCTCGATGATGTAAGATCCATGCTCGTGGCTGCGCAGCTCGGTCTTAAACTCATTCGCAGCGTCCTTCATCCAGTTAGGAAAATCAGTCTCGAACCAATTGCGTCCTTCTGTGCAAACACGCAGATAGCCGCCGGTTTCACCGTTTATCCATGAGCTCATATCGATCCAATCATTAATCTCCTCTGGGCGCTTGCGGTACCAAGGCACATATTCGCTCAAATGACCATTTGATTCTGTGCTGTAATAACCGAATCGGCGCAGCATATCGATACGCACCTTCTCCGTGCGGCTGAAATCTGGATGTTTCTCGAACGCTTCCAGCAGCTTGCCGGTTAAGTCTTCGCCGTTATGCTTGATTTGGATATACCAAGTTTGATGGTTGATACCCGCACAAATAATATCAACTTCCTCCGTCTTAAGTCCAAACGCCTCAGCAATTTGAGAGTGTCCGCCCTGCACGCCATGACACAAACCAATCGTCTGTACACCGCCATATTTATTGCATGCCCAGGTCATCATCGCCATTGGATTCGCATAATTAAGCAGCATAACATCCTGTGCCGACACCTCGCGGATGTCACGGCAAATATTTAACATTTCAGCGATGCCTCGTTGACCGTACATAATCCCCCCAGCGCTCAGTGTATCTCCAACACACTGGTCAACGCCATATTTGAGCGGGATATCCACATCGGTTGCAAATGCCTCAAGACCCCCAACACGAATTGTACAAATTACGTACTTCGCATCCTTTAAAGCCTCACGTCGATCGGTTGTGGATTGAATCGTAATCGACAAGCCGTTCTCATAGATATCACGCTGACAAAGAGCTGTTACCATTTCAAGATTATGAGCATTAATATCCGTAAACGCGATTTCAATGTTCTGAAATTCACGTACAGCAAGCAAGTCACGCAGCAATCCGCGAGTAAATCCGATCGATCCCGCACCTATAAATGTTATTTTAAAAGCAGACATGCCAATCAGCCTCCAATTATCGTCTTCATAGAGTTGTTTAATCTTCTCTATATGTTAACAACGATCATGCGAAAGCGTTATCAATATTGTGACCAACTATGTTTCCTAGTGTCAGAAATCGTCACTTTTATCATTCATTATTTTGCCAGCGATAGTCCAAAATCTGTGTATCGACCGAATGCCGATAAGCAATTGGTGTCTGATTCGTATATTTTTTGAACATCGCATGAAAGTATTGCCTGCTCCCAACTCCCACATAATCACAAATATCGGCGATTGCGATATCCGTCTCGCGGAGCAGCATTTTCGCCTTTTCCATCCTTAGCTCCGTTAAGTAGCTTGTTAACGTTTGGTCAAGCTGAGCACGGAATACACGATGCAGATAACCTGGATGCAGGTTGACAGCCGCTGCAATATCCTTCACCTGAATTTCTCTATCATAGTTATGATGCATATATTCGATCGCTTGCTTAACATAACGTTCAATGGGATCAGCACCTTTTGTGCCTGACTCCTCATGCAGTCTAGCTATCGCTAGGATCAGCTGTGCAAACAACAGCTCCGCCTTCATATTGATGCTCTTGCAACGGCTGTCTAGCTCAAGCACGAGGCTTTTGAGCACCTGATAGACTTCACTTGGATCACGCAAAAACAAATAAGAGGACGGCTCTGTGATCAATCTGGCCACAAATTCATCCTCAAAAGCAAGCTGCCGTAAAGAAGGAACCGCCGCTTGGCGCTCCCGAAAATCAAATTCAACATTAAGCATACGACAAGGCCCGCGTTCGTCAACGGTAAGCCGATGTGGGATATTCGCATCCAGAATGATAAAGTCACCCTTCTTCAGCGTCATTTCAAAGGCTTCATCTGTTTCAGTTGCTTCAACCTCAATGCCGCAGGCTCCAGATATAACATACATAATTTCAATGGCATCATGCGAATGGAAAGCCATCGCGTAATCGGACCACTGCTTAAAATAATAAGCAAACACATGCGGATAGAAATCTCCGTTCAGCCACTCTCTTTTAAACAGCGTTCCACTCACGTGAAGCTTCCCCCCTTGCTTAGCAAAAATTATCGTTACGCGGATGCAAGCTTAGCTACTGCACGCAGCGCCGTTTCGATCTCGCGCTCAACTGCTTTCGCTACAACATCAGTATGCGGATCGTACTCGCCCGCCAAATCAGAATCTGCGTATCCGTCTAGCGCCAATATCGCTCCTGCCCGCGCTCCGCGAAGTGATGCGATGACGAACAATGCCGCAATCTCCATCTCCACAGCAATGACGCCCGCTTGCTTATATTGTCGATGAGGAATTTCTACAACACCTGAGAAAAAGACATCAAGCGTTACTGTAATCCCTTTATTTACGATACCTTCGCTCTCAAGCGCAGAAGCGTACAACGCTTCTGTAACCGCGCTGTCTGCAACAGCTGGGAAACCAGCTGGTACTAGCTGATGTGTAAGACCTTCCGCACGAACTGCCGCTGTGCTCACGACTAGGCTTCCAGCAGGATGATCCGCTGAATAGGAACCCGCCGTGCCCACGCGAATAAGTGTCTTCACTCCACCGCGGATAAGCTCCTCAAAGCATACAGCCGCTCCTGGCGAGCCAACGCCATGGCTTACTACTGCAAGCTTCACGCCTGCATATTCACCTACGAATGTGCGATACTCGCGCGCGAACGCAAGCTCTTTTACATCGGTCAGCTTCTGTGAAATCATTTCCGCACGACGCGGATCACCGCATACGATAGCGTAAGCCGGCAAATCTTCTGGATTAACTTGTAGTATAGGTAGCATCTGTTTAATCAAACTCCTTCTTCAACCATTCATCCTCAGGCATCGAGTTTTCTTCGCTGCTGAACCGTTGCTCTTTAAATGGATCCGCATAGTTATGGAAGCCGTTACGCTCCCAGAATCCTTCACGGTCTTCTTTCATAAATTCAATACCTGTAATCCACTTCGCGCTCTTCCAAAAATACAAATGAGGAACGACCAGACGCATGGGCCAGCCATGCTTATCCGTCAAAGGTTCACCGTCAAAGCGATGGGCAAGCAATACATTATCATGCATCAAATCCTCAAGCGGCAAATTCGTATCATAGTCCTCGTCCGCATGAATCATTACATATTTCGCATCTGACTTAACACCGAGCAGAGGCAGAAGGTCCTTGAACTTTATGCCCTCCCATTCCGTATCCAGCTTTGACCAGCGTGTCACACAGTGGATGTCGCATAAGGTTTTCGTTTGGGGCAAGGCAAGCAGCTCCTCGAAGCTGAACGTACGCTCCTCCTCCACCTCACCGAATACCCGAAGCGACCAGCTGTTTATATCATAGACAGGCACATCGCCCTCATGCAAAATCGGAAACCGTTCCGTCATCGTTTGGCCTGGCGGAATACGGTGGGCAAGCTCAGGGGCAAGCACTGTCTGCTTGATCCCTGACACTTTTTTTAGACGTTCAGCTTTTTTATGCATTTTGTTACCTCCATATTTACTCTAGCGGGAGCTCTCATTCGACTTGCGCGCTTCCTGCATATAACCTTTATCTTTAAAGAACAACATAGCGGCAATCGTGACGATATACGGCAGCATCATTGTAAAATGAGTCGGTAAAGCAAAGCCTTGAAGTCTGATGCTGAGAGCATCCATAAATCCGAACAACATACTTGAACCTAAGACACCAACAGGGTTCGATTGGCCAAGCATCGTAGCAACGAGGGCGATGAACCCTCTTCCAGACGTCATTCCCTCTGTAAACATCGTCACATTTCCAAGCGACAGCTGTGCTCCAGCTAGTCCGCAGAGGACACCGCACATCAGTACTGCGCCATATTGAATACGAGTCACTTTGATGCCAAGGCTTCTCGCTGCTGTTGGGTTCTCCCCCGCTGCAAGCAAGCGGAATCCTGTAACTGTCTTAAACAAAAACAGCTGCAGCACAATCACAAGAATGATAGATAAATAAACGAGCGGTGAATGACCAGATATAACTTCACCTATCCATGGTATATCCTTTATTACTGGGATATCCCATTTCGGCAGCCCAATCATGTCTTTGTTGTAATATGCACCTTTTACATTAAAGATCGCACGCAGCGAGAAGGTCGTTAGTCCAAGCGCGAGAAAGTTCAGCGCAATCCCGACAACGATAACATTCGCTTTCAGCTGAATACTCATGAAACCAAACAATATCGAAAATAAAAGCGAACATAAAACCGCGAACAGTACTGCAGCGAATACATTTCCTGTGAAGTGGTTGCCCACGATCGCTGAGAAAGCGCCTATCAACACTAAGCCTTCAAGACCAACGTTGAACAAGCCTACTCGCGCGCATAATGCACCGCCGAGCGCCGCAAGCAGAATTGGCGTGACCATACGGAGCGTTGATGAATACAGCGAGACATCTAATAAAAAATCCATACTATGACCCCGCCTTCTTGCGTTTAATGAACGAATATGTGAATTTAGCAGATACGAACAAGATGAGCACCGCTTGAATGATACTTGAAACCTCCAGCGGCACATCTGTATTACGCTCCATGCCCATTCCGCCTGTCTGCAGCGCAGCAAGCAAAATTGCTGCAAATGCGGTACCTAACGGGTGTGATCCGGCGAGCAATGTAGCCATGATTCCAGACCAAGCATATCCTGGTGAGGTTAACGCTCCGTCCAAGTAGCGATATTGCGTGCCAAGCACCTCAACAGAGCCTGCTAGACCAGCAAAGCCGCCGCTCACGAACATACTAAGCAGCATCATTTTTCCACGTTGAACGCCGCCGTAGCTTGCAAACAGCGGATTGCCGCCGAGCATTCTAATTTCATATCCCTTTACCGTATATCTCATGAACAGGAACAGCAATATCGCCCCAACAACAGCAATAATAAAGCCGCCATGAAGGCTCATTCCTTTAAATAGCTTCGGCAGCCAAACGCTTTGATCAATCATAACGGTTTGCGCCATTGCAGCAGAACCTGTACGATCCTTGAGTGGATACGATACGATATAACCAGCAAAGAGTGTAGCTATATAATTGAGTAATAATGTCGTGATGAGTAGATTCATTCGGAATCTAGCATCGAGCCAGCCTGCGAAAGCCGACCATATTCCCCCGGAAATAATTCCAGCAATAATAGCTGCAACAAGCTTAAACCAACCCGGCCCTGGCAAATAAATTGCCGTTACCGCTGCGCTGAGCGCACCGAGTACCATTTGCCCTTCCGAGCCCATGTTGAAAAAACCAGCACGAAAGGCAAGGGCAACACCGAGCCCTATAAGAATAATAGGTGTAGCTCTACTTAATGTGTTTGTAAAAAAATAAAAGTTGCCGAAAGCGCCCTTCCACATTTCCGCGTAAGTCTCCGTAACGGAGCCTCCGACGATTACGATGGCTATTGCTCCAGCTGCTAGTCCGATGATGACAGCCAAAAGCGGCTGCAACAACGAACGTCCGAATTGTACCAGCTTATCCAACCGCTTTTCCTCCCGCCATTAACAAACTAATTTGCTCCTCAGTAGCCGTGTCAGCATCCAACTCGCCGACAATCTTACCTTCGTACATGACCAAAATACGATCCGAAAGCTTCAAAATTTCAGTCAGCTCAGAGGAAACGAGCAATATCGCTCCGCCCTCATCCCGCTTCTTCAGAAGCTCGCCATGAATAATTTCCATCGCACCGACATCAACACCGCGCGTTGGCTCAGCTGCAATTAGAAACGGCGTCCTCTGTGCAAGCTCCCGCGCAACAATTAGCTTCTGAAGGTTTCCGCCTGATAAAAACTGAGCTTTTGTAGACAAGGAGCCCGTTTTGATTTCGAAGCGTTTAACCCATTCGCCAACCATCTGACGAATACTCGTCCCATTCAAAACACCGTATTTCTGATGTTTATCCGTATGCCCCATCAAGCCGTTCTCGGTTACGGTTGCATCCTTTGCAACTCCCCATTGGTAACGGTCCTCTGGAATATGAGCAAGTCCGCGATCACGAATAACACCAACAGACGAACCTGTAACATCTTGACCAAGCAGCTTAATTGTACCTTCATTCGGCTTCATAAGACCTGATATCGTTTGCAGAAGCTCCGACTGTCCATTGCCCGAAATACCTGCAATCCCCACAATTTCTCCTTCATTCACATAAAGGGAAACGTCGCTGAGCAGCGGTTTTGTCTTGACACCAGGGATTGAAACATTATCCACCTCAAGCACAGGCTTGCCTGTGTTTGCCTCATTGCGCGATATATGTACTAAATCCCGGCCAACCATAAGCCGCGACAAATGTTCAGCATTTGTGTCTTTCACATCGACTGTCCCCGTAACCTTGCCATCTCGAAGCACGGTAACGCGGTCAGCGACTTCCATAATCTCCTGCAGTTTATGACTAATTAAAATAAAACTTTTGCCTTGTGCAGCTAATCCTTTAATAGCAATTAACAGCTCTTTCACTTCGAGCGGCGTTAATACGCCTGTTGGTTCATCCAAAATAATAACTTCTGCACCCTGATAGAGCACCTTTAATATTTCCACTCGCTGCTGCATGCCTAGAGAGCAATCAGCAACCTTCTTCCAAGGATCTACTGGCATCCCGTATAGCTTGCCTAGTCGTTCAACCTCCAAAGCAGCAGCCTTCCGATCGAAGCCTACCATTTTGGAAGGCTCGCGCCCAATGACTATATTTTCAGCGATCGTAAACGTAGGGAATAACATGAAATGCTGGTGAACCATTCCAATTTTATGTTTAATCGCTTCCGCAGGATTCGCAAACGAAACCGGCTTTCCTTCGATTCGAATTTCACCGCTTGTCGGACTTTCCATCCCGTATAAAATACGCATTAACGTCGTTTTTCCAGCACCATTCTCACCAACTAAGGCATGAATTTCGCCTTTTTGCAGCGAAAACTGAACATTACTATTCGCGGTTACGCTCCCATATGACTTCGTAATGCTGTCCATTTGCAGCAACATACAAAAGCTCCTCCCTTTTCAATGCCGATATAAACAAAAAAAACTGCTTCCTCGATTGCTGAGGAAGCTTTCATGCAACAAGCAAACCGGCTGCATAGTAGCAGCCGGCACGACATTCTATTGAGCTAACGGATTAGTTACAACAATTTTACCAGATTTAATGTCTTCAGCGATAGCTTTAACTTTATCCACATTTTCTTGACCTATAAACGGGCTAAGCGGCGATGTGCTGTCTTTTGTTACGAATGTTAAGCCTACGCCGTCTTCTTTCAAGCCATAATCTGCAACGCCGAATGCGAAGTTGCCTTCAACAAACGATTTAACTGTTTCATAAGCTACTGCGTCCGTGCCTTTCAATTGAGAAAGTACGATATGCTCTGGATCCTCTTCTGTACGGTCAGTATCTTGACCGGAAGTGAAGAAGCCTTTTTCCTTCGCTGCTTCAAACACGCCATTGTCACCAACAGCTGCCATACCTGCGATAAAGTCAGCGCCTTTAGATTGTTGAAGCAAGGCAAGCTCTTTACCTTTAACCGGATCCGCGAAGCTGCCTACATAGTTGATAAGGAATTCTGCATCTGGGTTCGTGCTTTTCAAGCCTTGTTCAAAGCCTACTGTATATTTGCTTAGTAGTGGAGCATCCATTGCTACAACTGCACCCACAACATTTGTTTTAGTTGAAAGACCTGCAAGTGCACCCATCAAGTAAGCAGCTTCATGCTCACGGAAGTTTACGCTGCGAACGTTTGGAAGATCAACCACTGTATCGATAACAGCGAATGACTTGTCCGGATTTTCAGCAGCAACTTTCTTAAGCGCATCCTCTGCTTGGAATGTTGCAGTAATAATCAAGTCATAATCTTCTGCTACCGTTGCACGAAGATTTTGCTCAAAGCCTGCTGGGTCAGTAGACTCAATTGTTTTCACTTCAGCGCCGAATTCCGTACCGGCTTTCTTGAAGCCTTCATCCATCAATACAAAAAACTTGTTAACACCGATTTTTTCGGGCAATACAAGAGCGATTTTTTTCTTTTCCGCTTTGTCGCCTGCACCGTTATTGGCTGCGTTTCCTGCATCATTTTTGTTTGATCCGCAAGCTGCGACAAGCGCAACCATTAGAAACAACGATACCGCTAAAGCAAATGCTTTTTTCATCGTAATCTCCCCTAAACATTTGAATGTATTAATTCCTTTTAATCCTAGTTTTTTTATCGGAATTTGTCAATCCAATTATAATCGACAAATTTCTAGTTTATTCTACACTAAATTAAGCCACATTAATAATGAAATGTGAGAATAGTCACGAATTTGTAACATCCGATTCCATATTTCTACTCATATGCTCAAATAGCTGAACACCCTGCTCCATATCCGAAATGGACAGCCCCTCGAACAGCTTATGCATCAGCTTAAATCGTGTCGACTCAATAAAATCTATAATTTTCATTCCTTCGTCCGTTAATGCCAGCATCACTACACGCCGATCTTTCTCGCTTCGCTCACGTTTCACATAGCCAAGCTCTATCAATCGATCTGCAATGCCCGTGACGCCCCCGCTAGTAATATGAAGCTGTTCAGCCAATGCAGATGCCTTCTGTGCTCCCGTTTTCCCTAAAATAATTAGCATTCTCCCATGGGTTATCCCTAATCCATGCACATTATGAGTGTGCCATTCGGTATTAATTTGTCTCCTTACTTGACGAAAAGATTCGTCCAACCGCCTCATTAATTCCTGTCTTTCCGCACTTATAGCTTCCATGCAATCACCAGCCTATCTACTAATTCTTATAGTCTTCTATTCATATTATACCGCTCCTATCCGCGTTTAACTAACAATCTTCACTAAAATATATAAACGCATCAAACAAGAAGGAGCTGTCCCAAAAGTCATCAAAGATGACGATGGGATAGCCCCTTTCTATTCCTAAATTCACTACGCAATCGAATGATCTTCCGATCGCTGTTGTTCGCGGATTCCTGAAATGAATTGGCCGAGGAAGGAATCCGCGAACAAAGGCGACCGCTGGCGCTTCTCCAGAATCATTCGACCTGCTCCGCTTAGTTGAACCTTGAAAATTTTAAAAGCAAAAGCCCCCCGCCGTTCATCCTGCTTATATACCTAGTTTGCTTTGAATATGACCCATAACGCTTTCTAAGCCATTCAGCTCGAAGCCATATTGAAACAGCATACTCGTTTCCGTGAATCGTTGCTCAGGCGTCTTGGCTCCCATTACGACAGAAACTAGACGTCGTCCATCTTGCTTCGCCGTACCCGTAAAGCAATAACCTGCCTGTACGGTATAGCCGGTTTTCAAGCCATCGTTGCCGAGGAACGCATAAGGCATGCCGCTTAGCATCAGGTTTGTCGATTTCAATCTCTGTGAATTGCTTGCCAACGTCACGCTGCTGCGACTAGATACCTCCAAGATTTCAGGATATTTCTTTAGAAGATAAGATGCCAGCGACGCGGTATCCTTCGCCGTCATCACAGTATCGCCTGACGCTGATGCTGCAGCGAACGGCAGCAGATCTTCCTTGCTAAGCCCCGTTGCATTAGCAAATACGGTTTCGTTGGATAAGCCCAGCTTTACTGCCCGTTTGTTCATTAATTGTACAAATGCTGCCTCACTGCCGCTTACATGTTCAGCAAGCGCAACCGCTGCATCATTCGCAGAATGGATAGCCATCGCATCAAAAAGCTCTTTAACTGTATAAGTCTCTCCCGCTTCAAAACCGATCTGAGAGCCAGGCACTTCAACAGCATATGAGCTCGCAGTGACTCTATCTTTCCAATTAATTTCCCCTTCGCTTGTCATGTCCAGAATAATAAGCTCTGTCATCAGCTTGGACATGCTTGCAGGCGGAAGCGCCTCATTAGCGTTCTTCTCGTAAAGTATTTCACCTGTGTTCAAGTCTATTAAAATAGCTGAGCTTGAATCTAATTGCAGCTTCGATTCGACTGAAGACCCTTTAGATGAAATCAAATAAGCAACACAAGCTATAACACCAATTGCCACAAGCAATAATTTCAACGCTGTCCCAAACTTTGTATTAAATGTCCCTTGCTGCATATTAAACGTTCCCCTCTCACTTTCACTTCTATACGACCAAGTATAGAAGCATCAGCTTAAGGAGACTGTAACCAAATCATAAGAAAACCTTAATTATTAGTTAATAATCGGCAAGGATACGCGAAAGAGCGTTTGATCTGAATCGCTGGATACTGAAATTGAGCCTCCATGTTTATCGACGATACCTTTGGCTATTGCTAGCCCTAGGCCGGAACCGCCAGACCACTGCGTCCGTGATTTATCTACGCGATAAAACCGATCGAAGATATGAGGCAAGTCAAGCGTTGGAATCGGCTCTCCGAAATTGATTACTTCAACGATCACTGTCCTTTCCTCTACCTTAGCCGTGACAATAACCTGTTTGCCTTCTCTGCCGTAATTCATGGCATTGACAATCAAGTTCTCGAATACACGTACAAGCTTTGCAGCATCCCCCTTGATCATGATGGACGTTTTATCAACTGCAAGCTTGCTCATCATACCTGCTTCCTCTAGCGGCAGTCGAAATTGCACCAACAGCTGACCCAGCATTTCAATTAGATTGAAATTTGTTACCTTTAGCGCAGCCGTATCATGGCGCATTCTTGTATATTCAAACAGCTCATTAATGAGAATATTCAGCCGTTTGGATTTTTCATATGCAATTTGTACATAATGGCGCAGCTCTACCTCGTCGCGATATCGGTCCTGCTCAATTAATCCTAAATAGCCGAGTACCGATGTAAGCGGAGTACGCAAGTCATGTGAAACATTTGTAATGAGCTCGTTTTTTGTTTGCTCCGCTTTCCGTTCTTCCTCAAGGGCAAGATGAAGCCGGCTAGCCAAGCTGTTCACATTAGCTGCCATTGGCCCAAATAGGTTGTTTTTCCTTACTTCAATTTTATAATCCATCTCATACGTACCATCTGCTATTCGGCTAACCGTCTTATTCATTTGGCCAAGATAATGAAACAGCCTCCACTGAAAAATTATAAAGAACAACAAAAACAGCAATATGCCTGCTCCTGCAACAATAAATTGCTGATTAGCTAATGAATTAGCCATTTGATAAAGAACTCTCATAAATCTTATATTATCGATAAGCCACGATCCGAAGCTTAATAATACAAATATCGAAAAAACGGATAGCACAGCGCTTGCAAATAAATGAAACAACGAACGAACGACTAGTTTTAACGTGATATTATCCTTCAATTTTGTAGCCAACCCCCCAGACGGTAATAATCATTTTATCGCCCAGCTCCTTCTCCAGCTTATCTCTGAGTTTGCTAATATGCACCATCACCGTATTATTTGAATCAAAATATTTCTCTTTCCATACCTGCTGGAAAATATCCTCTGCGCTGAACACTCTGCCCGGTTGACCAGCCAGCAAATGCAATATGCCAAATTCAGTCGAAGTCAAATGCAGCGGCTTCCCATCTATCTCCGCGGTATGACTCAGCTTATCGATTCTCAGCGGTCCTAGGCGAAGCTCTTTATCAAGCGATCTGCTTGCTCCTGCTTGCCCGCTGTACTGATAGGTTCGCCTTAACAAAGAACGAACCCGCGCAACAAGCTCAAGCGGATTAAACGGCTTGACCATATAGTCATCAGCGCCTGTCATTAGCCCCATAATTTTATCCATATCCTCAGCTTTTGCGCTAAGCATTAGAATTGGCACGGATTGATCCCGTCTTAATCGTCTGGTTGCCTCCAGACCATCCATATTGGGCATCATAATATCCAATATAACGATGTCAAAAGGAGCCTTCGCAAAAGCAAGCAATGCCTGCTCCCCGTCATAGGCCTTTTCAGTTACAAATCCTTCGTTCCTCAAATAGATCTCTATAAGATCAGCAATTTCCCGCTCATCATCAACAATCAATACTCGTCTGTCCATATGCGTGCGCCCCCTCAACCGTCTTCAAATTGTTAACCAAGTAACCACTGAGCATACTATACCTGAATAATCAGCATGATGTCCCGCAGTTCGTCTGATTATCACAATGTTTAAGTGATTCTTAATGTATTTTTAACATTTACGCATGAAATTCCATTCTTCCCCTGTTATAGCCAACGCTTGTCCATTGTGATAAAATCGAGAGTATTGATATTTTATTCAGCATATAGGGGGAACTTACATGGCGGCCAAAAGAATGCGTTCTGACATGATCAAAAAAGGATTCGACCGCGCACCGCATCGCAGCTTGCTTCGCGCTGCAGGTGTAAAAGAGGAAGATTTCGACAAGCCGTTTATCGCGGTTTGTAACTCGTATATTGATATTATTCCTGGTCACGTTCATCTACAAGAGTTCGGCAAGCTTGTTAAGGAAGCGATTCGCGAAGCTGGCGGCGTTCCTTTCGAATTTAACACAATCGGCGTTGATGACGGCATTGCGATGGGTCACATCGGTATGCGTTACTCCCTTGCCAGCCGTGAAATCATTGCTGATTCCATCGAAACAGTCGTAAATGCGCACTGGTTTGACGGAATGGTATGTATTCCGAACTGTGATAAAATCACTCCGGGTATGATCATGGGCGCACTTCGCGTCAATATCCCGACTATGCTTGTAAGCGGCGGACCTATGAAAGCGGGTAAAACATCCGACGGTCGTTCGATTTCACTTTCCAGCGTATTTGAAGGCGTAGGCGCTCACCAAGCTGGTAAAATTAATGATGACCAACTGATGGAGCTTGAACAATTCGGTTGTCCGACTTGCGGCTCTTGCTCAGGTATGTTTACAGCTAACTCCATGAACTGCTTGGCAGAAGGTATGGGACTTGCTATGCCTGGTAACGGCACAATTCTTGCTGTATCTCCGGAACGTAAAGAGTTCGTAAAAGACGCAGCACGCCAATTGATGAAAATTATCGAGCTTGGCATCAAGCCGCGCGATATCGTAACAAAAGATACAATTGACAATGCATTTGCTCTAGATATGGCAATGGGCGGCTCAACAAATACAGTTCTTCATACGCTTGCAATTGCGCATGAAGCTGGAATCGAGTACCCAATTGAGCGCATCAACGAAGTGGCTGAACGCGTTCCGCATTTGGCGAAAATCGCTCCTGCATCCGATTATCACATTGAAGATGTGCATAACGCAGGCGGTGTAAGTGCAGTCCTTAATGAGCTATTCAAGAAAGAAGGCGCTTTGCATGGTGATTGCATGACCGTTACCGGCAAAACGCTTCGCGAAAATGTTGTTGGCTGTGAAATTCAAGACACCGACGTTATTCATACAATTGACAATCCGCATACAGAACGCGGCGGCTTAGCTGTTCTGTTCGGTAATCTGGCTCCTAATGGCGCTATTATCAAAACAGGCGCAGTTGACAAGTCCGTTGGCGGCTACCATAAAGGTCCTGCAATCTGCTTCGACTCCCAAGACGATGCGCTTCACGGCATCGCTAACGGAAAAATTAAAGAAGGCCATGTTGTCGTGATTCGTTATGAAGGACCACGCGGCGGCCCGGGCATGCCAGAAATGCTTGCACCAACCTCACAAATCGTAGGTATGGGACTTGGCGCTAAGGTTGCTCTCATTACTGATGGACGTTTCTCTGGCGCATCTCGCGGCATCAGCATCGGCCACGCTTCTCCTGAAGCAGCTGAAGGCGGCCCTATCGCTTTTGTAAAAGACGGCGATATTATCGAGATCGACATGAACAACCGTACGATGGATCTTCTTATCAGCGATGAAGAGTTCGAGAAACGCCGTTCTGAATGGCCAGGCTTCGAACTGAAGATCAAACGTGGCTACTTGGCTCGTTATGCTCATCTTGTTACATCCGCCAGCACTGGCGGCGTAATGAAAATGTAGTAACAATTAATATACAAAACAATAAAGGAGTGCAAGCTGGAAACAGCCTGCACTCCTTTTGTTTTGTATATCTTATCGTGGATGATAGCAACATTCTTCAACGTTATATCGCTGTTGTTTTCGTACCTAGCTGAGCAGCTTCGTCGGCAGCTGCGCCTAATGTTCTCTCGACCGTTTCACTTATATCTTGTATCAAGCTCAGCTTCGTCGTAGCATACTGTCTAATGGTTGCAGCAGGCATTAGCAATATACGCGGCGAAATCGTTTCTCTCTTTTTCTTGCTCCTCGCTGTTTGCTTTGTGTTTGTCAGCACTTTAATCAATATACGCAAGTAGACACGCGTCGACTTGGCGAACCAGCCTTCAGGCAGCTGGAAAATTTCAAATCCTAGACGATCAGCTCCGCGATGGATCATCGTTACTCCATACACAGCTTTAATATCGCTTGCCTCCGCATCATCAGCAAGCTGATTTGCAAGCAGCGGAAGGGCTTGCTCCACTTCACGCAGCATGCGAATACCTGTAGCTACAGGAGATTTCGAGGTCGCTGCAATTGTCGACAATTTTTTGTTGTCAAAATGCAGTTCAGCAACACGGTCTCCCTTCGAGACGCGCCCGCCTTCTGCTAATTCAATATCTTGACCGTTATAAGTGATGACACGATAATGAAAGGCTGCTTCGTTGACATCACCTACTGTTTTTAAACGGAAAACGACGTGAAACAGACGCTCCCACATCAACCAAAGCGATATGATCGCTTTCTTCCAGATTGAAGTACGTGCAGCACGCGCAGCATCGGTTAACTTCATCATTTGTTCAATGCCTACAAAACGATAGCCTTTCTTAGAGCCTTCCTCTAAATAAGCTTCAAGCGCCACAAGCATATTTCTCGGAGCGTCCTTGTCAGCTCCGAAAGTCATGCCGCAATCATGCAAGAGTAAAACCTCACCCGGTTTAAGTTTCTTGAGCATTCGCTTCTTCAATTGCTCCGAGCCTAGACGAATACGCCAGTCTCCGAACATCGCAGACCATAAAATAATTTGTAAATGTCCTAAGTTTCCATAATCGAATACGTTAACGATTCCCCATGGCGGCCGGTAATAAGTTGAACGCGACCCGGTCGCTTGCTCAATAATGTCAATGGTACGCTCGATTTGACGCTTAACCGTCCGAGGACGCATAACCCAGTTCGATTTATGAACGTAATTATGAACGCCAATATCATGACCCTCTTCCTTCATCCGCTGAAGCAGCTTTTGCTGACCCTCAGCGTGCGAGCCTACAACGAAGAAAGTCGCTTTTGCATTATAACGCGCTAGAAGATCGAGCAATTGGGGCGTGTAAATCTCATCCGGTCCATCATCAAACGTCAAAGAAATCTCTTTCTCCACTCGGCCCTTCTTGAAAACACGAAACCCAAAAGTTCGGCTAATCAGACCTGGAAGAAACGCATAGAAGGATGCGACGTATAATCCCCATAGGAACAAATTTTCCATTTTGTTTTCCCCACCGTTATATGAATTAGTCGACGAAATAATAGCAGTACAAAACAACAACAGTAACTTTTATTGTATCATAATGCAATAAAAAATAGGCACATTTTTATAAACTATAGTACAATCTTTATGGAAATATGAATATGGAAAAAGAAGGAGAATCACTATGCTGCCCTTTTACAAAAAGTATTGGCGAACTGCCTTTGACATCGCGCTCATTGCCCTAACCGTTTATTTAATTATGTTTTCCTTCAGCTATTTGTACCGCATTGCAACGCCTATATTTTTCTCTTTTCTCATCTTCTTATGTATCGAACCGCTCGCCAAACGGCTAAATAAGCTTGGCATGAAAAAATCGATTGCCTCTGGTATTTCAGTTCTGCTTTTTACACTGATTTTACTTACCGCCTTCTCCGGTGCGGCTTTCTTGATTACGAAGCAAGGAACCGAGCTGGTTGAAAACTTCCCTAAATATCAAGAAATGCTTGCCATTCAGATTGCTTCGATTACCGAAGAAATTCAAACCAGATTTGGGAACATGCCTGCAGATTTGGATCTGGTTCAGCGCTCCAAAGATCTTATTGAAGGAGCCTCTGCTACATTAGCTTTATTCGGAAAAAATGTATTACTTACCATTATCGGTTACGTGTCATCCTTCTCTACATTCGTTTTCAATTTTGTGGTAGGTATTATATTAGCTTACTTCTTAAGTATTGAAATTACGACTTGGAAGAAAACGGCTGAAGACAAAACACCGAATACGTTTAAATCCGCCTTCTTTTTCCTTCGCAACAATGTTTTTAAAGGTATTGCACTTTACATTAAAGCTCAAGCAAAGATGATCAGCATCACGTTTATCGTCATCTTGATCGCACTCTTGCTGCTTCGGGTGGAAAATGCTTTCGTCATTGCTGTAGTATCGGCCATCTTTGATATTTTGCCTTTGCTCGGCGTAGGTACCATTTTCATTCCATGGATTATTTATTTAATCATAGTCGGTAAGATTTCGCTTGCCATATGGTTGTCAGCATTATTTCTTGTTGTTGTGCTTACCCGTCAAATTCTTGAACCCAAAATTACGGGCGACTCCTTAGGCGTATCTGCCTTTACGATGCTCGCTTTCATGATTGTGTCCTTATCGCTATTCGGTGTTGCAGGTGTGATCTTGTCACCTATTCTTATGATCTTAATTAAGGCTTTGTATGATCAAGGCTACTTCCACCGCTGGATTCATGCTCCGCTTGGTGAATATGATATTCCCGGCAGCATGTCTGACATTGCACCTATAGAAAAGCAGGATGAAGATAAAAAGGAATAAATTGCACACCAATGCCGAAATAGAGCGATGCCTTCACAGCGGATAATATATTCGCTGTGAAGGCATCGCTCTATTCTTTTGTGGCTATGGTAGCTTGCTGCCATCAGCAATGGAATGGCGGGCGGCAATATCCATGACGCCGCGGAAGAGCTTAGTCGCCTGATGTGAGCTGCCAGGCGGCTTGTTCTCCACGAGCACGGCGATAGCGTATCGTGGCGCTTTAACCGGGCCGTAGCCCGCAAACCACTGGTGGTTGCGAGCGATTCCGGCCCGAGTCGTTTCGGCGGTGCCGGATTTGCCGGCCACCGCCCACAGCCCTTGGCGGATCGATCGACCGGTTCCATGGTCGACGACCGCCTGCATGCCGCGCAGCAGCGTATGCGCCGTGGCCGGTTTAATCCGGCCGCGGCTCGCTAGCGCACGCTGCGCGGGCAGCTTCACCATCCGCTGGCCGTTGGCATAGCGGATTTCACTGACAAGGCGCGGCTCCATCACGCGCCCCTCGTTCAGCAGCGTTACAATCAGATTCGCCGCCTGAAGCGGCGACATCCTTACATCACGCTGCCCAAGCGCGCTCTGCGCGAGCACGCCGCCATCGACGGCCGCCAGCATCGCCGCTTGATCCCGCACCTTCTGCGCGGCGTCAAGCTTGCCGCGCCGCTTCACACCGTGCTTCTGCCCGGTATTCCCACCCTCTGCTGCACGATTATCTCGTTTATTCAATTCGGTATGCGCAGCTGCAAACAGCTGTCCACGCTCTTCTTCCTCCAACAGTCTCAGCGGCGCGTTGAAAGGACCAAAGCCTTTATCACGATGCCAGCCTGCTTGCTGTCCGATACCGAGCAGGTCGGCAGTACGTTTCATTTCCTTTGCTTTGAGGCGCTCTGCCACTGTTGCAAACACAATATTACATGACTGTGCGAGACCTTCCTTAAGCGTTAAGCGCCCATGCCCTCCTTCCTTCCAGCAGGACAAGCCATATTTCCCGTATTCACCATTGCAAAAAAACGTTTCATGCTGGTTCACCACACCTGCCTCCAGTGCTGCCGCCTCTGTTACAAGCTTAAAGACCGAACCGGGCTCCACCGCTTTGATCGCATGATTAGCCCACTCACTCCCGTCCGAGCTTTGGAACTGCCCCGGCTTCAATTGCGGCCTTGATACCATAGCAACGATATCCGCATTTTTTGCATCAAGCACGACAATCGCGCCCTCCAGCAGTCCTTGTTCATCCACGTAAGCTTCAATTTCATTTTGTAACTTCAAATCGATCGTTGTCATCGCTTTTAGCGGATAGTAATGGTTGCCCGGCTGCGTAATTCGTATATCAAGGCCGTGCATCGGAGCGTTACGACCATCCAAGAAAAAAGAAACGGATGTCGCTCCCACTCCATGCAGAAGCTTATCGAGTGACTTCTCAAGTCCCGAACCTCCCACTTGATCGACCAGTTTTCTTTTACCGCTTACAAGGTCTTTCGCGTGTTTAGCTTCCAGCCATTCCGGATGCTGACTAGTAAATCCAATCAGATGCTTAGCATCAAAATAAGGCAAATATCGATTTCGATAAGGAAGCACACGAATTCCGCTTACCTGAAGCTTAGTTATGCGTGCAATTTGATCATTGGTCAACCGCATAGGAGACTGTTCGCCATCCGCCTTCCAAAATACAGGCTCTCGACCTTTGTCCCACTTCTCTCGCAATTGCTGCTCGGTCGTCCCTAATAAGCGGCTAAGCTCGCCTATATCTTCTTCTTGATCTTTGATATCCGTCCGAATGGGAAATAGTGCAATTGCTGAGTAAGTTTCTCCTGTTATCGCTTCTCCATGTCGATCATAGAAGTCGCCCCGTCCAGTATCGAGCACCAAATTACGCTGACGCTGCTGAACGGACAATCTTTGCCAGCCTCCTCGGCTGGCTGCAGGGGAGAGAACTGCTGCCGAAGAGCTTCCCGGCATCAGCTGAATCCAAGCAAGACGTCCTATATAGACCAGCATGACGAAGCTGATTAGACAAGCAGCTATAGTTATACGCTTAATCATATCCAAACCCCATCCTGCAATTCTCCTTTTTATAGCTGCCAAAAGCTCTGAGAGCGGCTTATTCCATATACGCTCATTATTTCCTTCTGCTGTTGACCTTCAAACATCAATCCTCTTAAAAAAAAGAGCTGCTCAGCAGTAAATGCCTGAGCAGCTCATCTTCAAATCTTATTATTTCATATCCATGATGCCAAATGAATTAATCAATCTTAAATTGAGAAAGTGTATTTTTCAGCTCGCGAGATACCGTATCCAGCTTCTCGGATAAACGCACCATACCTTCACTGATGCTAAGTTGTTCCGAGCTAAGTGAAGCCACTTCTTCTGAGGTAGCAGAGGACTCTTCGGCTACCGCGCTTACGTTAGTCATTGCTTCACCTAATACAATCTGCGATTCATCTAACTGACCAATGGAATCTGTTACGTCATCCAGCTTTTTGACCATTGCACCCATTTGACCAGATACTGTAAAAAATATTTGATTCGCTTCTTTGACGGAACCGATTTGTTCTTGGAACAGTGGGTAAGCGTCTGACAACACCAATACGGTCTCGTCGATCTCGCCTCTAATTTTCTCCGTAATTTGAGCAACCACGTCAATGGATTGACGACTTTGGTCAGCAAGCTTGCGAATTTCATCCGCGACAACCATAAAACCTTTACCTGCAGCGCCTGCACGAGCTGCCTCAATCGTTGCATTCAATGACAAAATGTTCGTTTGTTTTGTTAAGCTGTTGAGCACGTCCAAAATTTTAACGATTGAGCCCGTGCTTTCCTTCAGCGCATCGACCTTCTCCACCATCGAACGGGTCATTTCTTCCGTCATGCTGGTCTTCTGAATGAGAACGCCCATATAACTCGTTCCTTGCTCACTTGCTTTCTCAACCGCTTGTGCAGATTGAACCATCTGTTCATTGGCAGCAATCACATTTTTCATTTGCTCATTGATGTTGCCTGTCAGGTCAGTGCCTCGCTCCGCTTCAACAGCTAAGCTCGTTGCTCCACCAGCGATCTCCTCTGTAGCGACTGCGATTTCCTTAGCGGAGATCGCTGTTTTTCTCGATGCATCCCCAAGCTCATTTGCCGTATTCAGCACATCCTCAGCTGAAACGGTCGTCTGAACAGCCAAAGCCGTAATTTGTGTCATCATGAGATTAAAGCTTTCGCTAAGCTCACCGATTTCATCTTGTCGTTTCTTCATCACCGATCGAACGGTCAGATTGCCGCTTGCTCCCTCAGTCATCAGGTTACGCAATCTCACAAGCGGCTGGGCAATGGTCATGATAACAAGTATTCCGATTGCAATCGCAATTAGAGCAGCAATAAATACAGTAATCCATGTCAAGTTTTGAATCGCTTTAGCGTCTTTGATAAGCTCATTTACCGGTACCGTACCTACAAGCTTCCAGTCCATTGTAGCAAAGGTTTGATAGCTGGCAAGTACGTCTTCACCGCTATTTGTTTTCATTTTTAAAGAACCTTCAATTCCTTTATCCCCATCGGTCGGCAACGTAATGTTCGCTGCCTTTCCGATCATTTCTTCATTACTATTTGTGATGTATTGGCCATTAGCATTCACAATGTCAAGCTGACTGCCATCGCCCAGACGAACATCACTAAAGCGTTTGGCTATCGTAGCCGTCTCAATTTCCAGCAGTAACACATAGGATCCTTCACTTGAAGCTGAATCTTTAATCAAGCGACTCAATCCTATTGCAAACTTGCCATTTGGGTCGGATAAACCTTCTGCTTGTGGTGGAATCCAGTTCGTTTTTCCCGTAAGTTCAATTGTTTCCTTAAACCACGCTGTCTGCATTAGCTTCTCTGCACTGCTAGCCATCGCATTGCCTGCTGTGATTGGTACCAAATCTGCCTTGACAGGCAATAACATCGCTGAGGAAATCGTATTATTGCCCATTATGTAGGATTGTAATTTATCAGCTAGCTTGCGTGAAGCTTCGAATTTCCCATAATCATCTTTGCTTGTTTTCATCATCCTTACACTTTCATGAAAATCTTTATCTATTAATATTTGCAATGACAAGTCCTCATACGTTGAGTAAATAACATCAAGGTTATTGGCTACCTGCTTGATCGTTTGAAAGCTTGCTTCCGACACTTTATTTTCAACGATCTCTTTCGATTTTGTATATGCCATTTGGCCTACTGCTAATACACAAGCAATAATACTGAAAAAGATGATTAAAAAAAGCTTCATCCCTACCGATTTAATCGGATTCGATAATTTCGTACTTCTCACAGAATCTTTAGCAGCACTTGCTGCTTGTGAAAGCATTTTTATTTTTAATGACGCTTTCATTAGTGATCCAGATTTTTCTTCATTTGTACCTTTTCTCTCTCTCTCCTGTGTTTTCTTCTGAGAATTCTGTTTTTGTTCTTCTTTGTTTTCCATTAGGAAAGACACCGCCTTCAATATTATAAGTCTGAAATAGGTCGTTTGTTTCTAGCGTATCTTGCCGAATTATGTATTTACAGTCTATTATTTTTATATCGACATTTACTAGTCAATTTATAATAATAAATAATAAAAAAAGAGTCTTATTTTTTAATAAAATAAGACTCTAGTCATGGTTTTCTTTTCTGCTATTTCCTAATTTTTTTCCTCATCATATCCATCGGTTTAACTGGTTTAAGGGTACGTATCCGAATATGCTGCAACGGATGACGTGCAGCATCGAGTGCATTACCGTCTGTATCCGTAATTTCTGTTACGGTTTGCTTGAAGAATGTACCTTGTGGACCAACAAATTCGATTTCCTGTCCGAGTTTAAAATGATTGCGCTGCTGTACGGTTGCAAAACCTGTTTTTGTATTGTAGTCTAACACAACTCCAGCAAAATCATAAGGGGCAGCTTTTTCCTCAGGCTCGTAAATATGATCCTCTGATCCTGGCGTATCTAGGAAGAAACCCGTATTAAGCGGACGATTAGCGGCCTTATTGATTTCCTCTACCCATTCCTGCTTCAACTCGAAATGCTCTGAATCAGCGAAATAAGCATCAATGGCTTGTCTATATACGTTAACGACTGTCGCCACATAATGGATGCTCTTCATTCGGCCCTCAATCTTGAAGCTGTCCACGCCAACTTCAATCAACTCTGGCAAATATTCGATCATGCAAAGATCCTTAGAGCCCATAGTGAACTTATCTTCTTCTTCCTGATACATTGGCAAATCATCAACAAACAAATCATATTTCCAGCGACATGACTGACAGCAACCGCCGCGGTTGGAATCCCGATCCGTAAAATGATTCGACAGCACGCACCGTCCTGAGAACGATGAACACATGGCACCATGTATAAATGCCTCGATTTCAATATCAACATTCTTTTTAATTTCTGCGATTTCCTTGAAGCTTGTCTCACGACCAAGCACAACGCGGGGCAAACCTTCATCCTTCCAAAATTGCACAGCTTGCCAGTTAAGCGTCGATTGCTGCGTGCTCAGGTGAACTTCCAGCTTCGGTGCTACTCGCTGCGCCGTTTCAATAATGACAGGGTCAGCAGCTATAATAGCTGAGATTCCTGCGTCTTCCAGAGCACGCAAGTAGTCCTCTAGCCCATCTACATCCTCATTGTGCGCATAGATATTCGTAGCGACAAATACCTTAGCACCATAACGGTTTGCAAACTCGACGCCTTCCTTCATTTCTTCAAAGCTGAAGTTGTCAGCATTAGATCGCAAGCCATACTTTTGTCCGCCGATATAAACAGCGTCAGCACCATAATGAATCGCAAATTTCAGCTTCTCCAAATTACCAGCTGGTGCGAGAAGCTCCGGCTTATCCAACCGATGACGTTTGCCTTGATAGCGAGGTGTTGTCTTCTCAATCGTTGTCAATTTTGTTCCTCCTAAGTTTTGCGAAGCAAAACTCACTTCGTAAGCATTATCTTTTGTTTTGCGAAGCAAAACTCACTTCGTAAGCATTTATTTATTAATAGACTTGTTCCTTATAAAAGAACCCATAGCTTAGCTCGCGTTTCGGGTCCTGTGCTTGTTTAATATCATCCAACCATTGTTCTTCGAATTTGTAGTTTTCGGGGTCAGCCAAATAAGCATCAATCGCCTGCCGATAAGAGCGCACGACGATCTCGTTATATTCGATTGACTTCATTAGCCCTTCAATCTTCAAGCTGTTTACTCCACATTCTAGTAGCTCATGAAGGTTCTCTACCATACAAACGTCATCCGAGCTCATGATATGTGTTCCGTTCGCATCCTCGTAAATCGGATAACGCTCATCCTTGCGCTCGGCCTCCATTACGTATAATCCGCGATCCTTATCCTTCATAGGCAGCCGCTCCGGCTCCAATTGATGTTCCATATAACTATCAACAAGCGAACGCTTGGAATGATATATATTCGTCATGCCATGGACATGAACTTGAACCTCAAGCTCCGAGCCTGAGGCCGTCTCAATCACCTGTTCCATGTTCAGCTCACGAGCCAGCACATACCTCGTTGCTCCTCTGCGGCCCCAATAATTCGCAGTTACATAATTTGTTGAGGTCATTTCCGCATTCCAATGCAATGCTATCCCAGGAGCATATATTCTAGCAGCCATCAACACAGCAGGATCACCGAATATAATCGCGTCTACACCTATATCAGCAAGCTTTGATACATACTCATTTAAAGAATCAACTGCTTCGTTGTCCATAAGATTGTTAAGTGCTGCATATATTTTTACGCCCTTTGGCTTCGCAATCTTTACCGCCTGCTCTATCATTTCCGTGCTAAATTCACCTGCTAATCGCATACCGTAGCGTGCTTCACCAACGACAAAAGCATCCGCACCTGCCGCTATGAGCCTTTCAAGCTCCTCTATCGATGCCGCGGTAGCTAACAATTCCGGCTTGTACGCCATTCATAATCCTCCTTAAAAATTTCGAGCAAGCCCCTTTTCTTAATCATTGTGAGCGCCTACTCCGCTTGCTGATTACTTTTCTCGATGTTTCTCAAATGCTCTTTATACGTTTTTGCAAACAAGTGAGACTGACTGCCGTCCTTCTTGGTTACATAAAAGAAATACTCCGTATCCTCAGGATATATAGCTGCTTTAATTGATTCAATACTAGGACTAGCAATTGGTCCCGGAGGCAAACCTTCTACTTTATACGTGTTATATGGACTGTCTACTAGCAAATCCTTCTCATAAAGACGTTCTTTTGGTTTATCCAATGAATATTGAACTGTAGCATCAATTTGTAGCTTCATACCATCAGCAATTCGGTTATAGATAACGCCTGCTACAAGCGCTCTTTCCTCATCTACTACAACTTCGCGCTCAATGAGTGATGCGATCGTCAGCATGTCATGAAATGACATTTTTCTCTCATCAAGCACGTCCATCCAGCCCTCAGGAAGCTCAGCAAGCTTCCGATCAAGCTCAAGCACCATTCGTTTAATAATATCAGCTTCTGTACTGTCCTTTTTCATTTCATACGTATCGGGGAAAAGATAGCCTTCAAGACGCTGATGCAGTTTATCATTTTCCGGGATAGCGCGAGCAGCCTCCGCATCGCCCCAGTTTTTTTCTGATGCAACTAAACCAATAAACTTTTCCTTGTCAATCAGCTTCTCTGCTGCAAGCTTGTCAGCTATTTGCAGTACCGTAAAGCCCTCAGGTATCGTGAAGCGAATCGTTTCCTCTGCTACTGTATCGCCAGCGTTCAGCTTAGCAATAATTGCGTCATTTGTCATGCCGGGACTAAGCTCGTATAATCCTGCTTGAAATCGTCCGCCTTGATCGTTCAACTTCAAATAATACTTAAATATAAAAGCATTTTTTATTAATCCTTGCGATTCCAATAAATCTGCAACCTCATTCGCCGATGTTCCTTTCGGAATATCAAACTTCTGAACCGCTCCAGCAGCAGTCGGCTTCAAGTTACTCCATACATACAAAGCCACGCTTCCTGCACCGATGATCATAATCCCAAGCAAGCTTAAAATAACCCATAAAGTGATGCGGCTTTTCTTCGGTCCTGATGAAGAATATTGCTCAAGCCTCTCTGATGACTTGTCCAAACTTAGACCCCCTTATCTTTATTCCAACATGTTCGGTATGTCGATATGCGCAGGCGAAATGGCTGAGACCATGCTCTGGTGGCTCAGCTAAAATTGCAGTAAAACCAGAAATGAGTCGAAAAATATTTCCATAATTCAGCATTTGGCTCTAAACATGGAACAAAAGAGCGGTTATTGGCCGCTCTCTCGTTAAATGCATATACGTGTACTCATTAAGGACGCTCATCAGTTGCAAACAACAAATCATCATAAGCTTCTGATGCTGCTTCCCACTCTTCGTCATTCTCGATGTTCTCAAGCTGCGGTTCACCGTTTACTTGAATAACACGGAATAGCTCAACATCATCTTCACCGCGCATTGGGTCCGATTGAAGGGCTGCATAAATGCGATCCCCAAGCTGAAACTCAGCTTTAATATCGTATACCTCAACACTGCCGTCATCTGCTTCAAGCTCAATTGCATTGCCAAATGCCGTTATTAGCGTATTCAACTTCTTTGGTGCTTCATGCTCTGTGCCGGACATTAGTCTTCTTCCTCCATCTCACCAAGGAGGGTATTAAATGTTTCCTCAACTATATTCCATTCTTCTTCATCTTCAATGGTATACAGCTTTAGATCATCGCCTTCTTCTTCATAACGGAAAGCATATACTTCATCTTCCTCGTCATTTTCGCCAGTGAGTGGAACCACCATCATATATTTCTGATCGGAACCATCAACTTCAAATTTCATGATGACTTCGAATTCTTCTTCATTTCCTTCTTCATCCGGGATATAAATAATTTCCGGCTCTTCGAATTCCATCTCTTGATTTGTCATGTTTACCCTCACCTTTTCGCTTTAGAATCGAGATAATTTTGCAAAATGAGCGTTGCAGCCATTTTGTCTATTACGAGCTTTCGCTTCTTCCGGCTGACGTCCGCTTCAATCAGCGTCCGTTCGGCAGCTACCGTTGTCAGCCTTTCGTCCCAAAGGTGAACAGGTATGTTTAGTTTCTGCTTAATCTGTTCTGCAAATTCAATACAAATTTCCCCACGCGGACCGACGGTTCCGTTCATGTTCTTCGGCAGACCTACAACGATCTCGCTAACCTCATGCTCCTTAACTAGCTCTGCAATGCGGTCAAACTCGCTAGCGTCTCGTCTGCGTTCAATCACTCCAGTTCCCTGTGCGGTCCATCGAAAAGCATCGCTGACAGCAACTCCTATGTTGCGGTCACCATAATCCAATCCCATCAATCTCATGTCTTGTCCGGTCCCTTCTGCGAAACGATAGCTAAGCCTCCTAAGGAGGGCTTTAGCCGTTTACGCTTGTTGTTTCTTATGGTTTAAGTAAAACCGGACAAGCTCTTCAATTAATTCGTCTCGTTCTTTCTTACGAATTAAACTTCTGGCGTTGTTATGCCGCGGTATATATGCGGGATCTCCGGACAGTAAATACCCAACGATCTGGTTAATCGGATTATACTCTTTCTCTAGAAGCGCTTCATGCACCGATAGCAAAATATCTTGAGAAGATTCAACCCCCTCCGCCTTCACGTTAAATTTCATTGTTTTGTCCATGGAACTCATCGCCAGCACCTCGCTTTCCAAACCGCTTTCTAATGAGATATACAAACACATCATATCACATTTGTTTGACTCAGAACTAGTTCTTCTGCAAGTTTCAAAGCTTCTTCCAGCTTTGATGTATCTTTTCCGCCTGCTTGTGCCATATCTGGGCGTCCGCCGCCACTGCCGCCGCAATGAATTGCAGCTTCTTTAACGATTTTTCCAGCGTGGAATCCTTTTTTGATCAAATCTGCAGAAACCGCAGCTGCAAGATTAACCTTGTCATCTGAAATCGCACCAAGCACGATAACGCTTGACTCAAGTTTAAGCTTCAACTCATCAACAATGCCGCGTAGCGCATCCATTGAAGGAGCATTCACTTTTGCAGTCAGAACGGTAATTCCATTCACAGTCTTAGCATTTTGCTCAAGTGAACCTGCCTCAATACGGCTTAACTTCGCTTGAAGCGACTCATTATCGCGCGAGAGCTCCTTCACTTGACCGAACAATGCTTCGATGCGTTTAGGCACATCATTTGAATTTGATTTCAAGAGGGAAGCCGATTGTTTGAGAAGCTCAAGCTGACCTTCCAAATAGTTATACGCATGTTTGCCTGTAACGGCTTCAATTCTTCGCACGCCTGAACCAATTCCGCTCTCACTGAGCAGCTTGAAGATTCCGATTTGCGATGTATTGCTAACATGACAGCCTCCGCAAAGTTCCAAGCTGTAGCTGCCAACCTGAACCACGCGCACCTCTTCGCCGTACTTTTCGCCAAACAAAGCCATTGCACCCATTGCTTTAGCTTCACTCAGTGATTTCGTATCGATCGATACCGCCGTACCCAGCCATATTTGCTCATTAACACGACGTTCAATTTCAACCAACTCTTCAGCTGTTATGCTGCCAAAATGGGAGAAGTCAAAGCGCAAGCGCTCAGCTTCGACTGAAGAGCCTGCTTGATTGACATGATCACCAAGCACCTCTTTAAGAGCTTTATGAAGCAAATGTGTTGCCGTATGATTTTTGATAATATCATCACGTACCGCTCTCGTAACAACTGCCTCAGCGGCTTCGCCGATACGAATAGTACCTGACGCAACAACGGCGTGATGTACGCTTTGGCCATGAGGCGCCTTTGTTACTTCTTCAACTTGAAGAGTAAAGCCTTTGCCCGTAATCGTTCCTGTATCGCCGATTTGTCCGCCGCTTTCTGCATAGAAAGGCGTGCGATCCAAAATCACGATAACTTTGCTGCCTTCTGAAGCTGCTTCAACCAACAAGTCCTCATGAACGATGGCAATGATTTTGGATTCAGTTACCAATTCATTATAGCCAACAAACTCACTTTTAACCGTGAAATCACCAAGCGGACCGCCCTGAACCTTCATGCTTCCTGTGTCTTGGCGAGCCGCGCGAGCCCGGTCGCGCTGTGCTTCCATTGCTGCATCAAATCCGGCACGATCAACCGTCATGCCATTCTCCGAAGCATAGTCCTCCGTCAAATCGAATGGGAAGCCGTATGTGTCATACAAACGGAATGCATCGTCTCCGTTAATCTCTTTTTTACCATCTTTTGTTGCTGTTGCTACCAAGTCGGACAGCATAGCGAGTCCATCTGACAAAGTCTCATGGAAACGTTCTTCTTCCGTACGGATCACTCGTTCAATAAATTCGCGCTTCTCGACAACCTCTGGATAGTAAACGCCCATTACCTCGCCTACAATTGATGTCAATTCATGCAAGAATGGACGATCGATGCCGATCGTTTTTCCATAACGTACAGCACGACGAAGCAGACGACGAATAATGTAGCCGCGTCCTTCGTTTGAAGGCATAACCCCGTCACCAACAGCGAAAGCTACTGTACGAATATGGTCAGCGATAACTTTCAGCGCCACATCATGCTCTTCGTTCACTTTGTAGCTTACTTTAGCAATTTCACATGTGCGGTCGATAATTGGACGGAATATGTCCGTGTCGAAGTTCGAATCCACATCCTGCAGGATCGAAGCAAAACGTTCAAGTCCTGCGCCTGTATCAATATTTTTAATTGGAAGCGGTGTATAACTGCCGTCTTTATTATGGTTGAATTGCGAGAACACAACGTTCCAAACTTCTAGAAAACGCTCATTCTCACCGCCTGGCCAACATTCTGGGTCCGATAAGTCACCGTATTTTTCGCCGCGGTCATAAAATATTTCTGTACAAGGTCCGCAAGGGCCCTCGCCAATATCCCAGAAGTTTTCTTCTAGCTTATAAATACGTTCAGCTGGAAGTCCAATTTTTGTATTCCAGAAAGCAAACGCTTCTTCATCCTCTGGATATACGGTTACCGACAAGCGGTTCGGATCAAAGCCGATCCATTGCGGTTCAGTTAGAAATTCCCACGCCCAAGTAATTGCATCTTCTTTAAAGTAATCGCCGATCGAGAAGTTGCCAAGCATTTCGAAAAAGGTATGGTGGCGACGAGTTTTACCAACGTTCTCGATATCATTCGTACGAATACACTTTTGCGAATTGGTAATACGCGGATTTTCTGGAACGACACGCCCATCGAAATAAGCTTTAAGCGGTGCCATACCTGCATTGATCCATAAAAGTGACGGGTCATTATGCGGTACAAGCGATGCGCTTGGTTCAATTTTATGGCCTTTGCTTTCAAAAAATGCAAGCCACTTTGCACGAATTTCACTAGCTTTCATTGGTGTGAGCCCCCTTCAAATATTAAACACAAAAAAGCCCCTGTCATAGACAGGGACGAATAGAATCGCGGTACCACCCTGGTTATTGCCCGCTGTAAACAGCATACGCAATCGCCTTCATTAGACTTTAACGGGTCAAGCCGGTGAAGTTCATTCACACTCTGAAAATAGCTTTCGGCCACTCTTCGTCATAAAAAGCTCTCTCAACCGACGCATAGCACTTACGACAAGCATATGCGAAGAAGCTTTCTCTCTGGCTAACGGGCATTGGCTTACTTCATTTCATCAACGTTTTATTACCTTATTATTGACACTTGATTATTTTAAAATTATATCTACACCCTTTCCGCCTGTCAAATAATCTTTCTTCGCACGTAATATGCAAACATATGCTGAATGATGACCTTGCAAGCCGCAAAAATAGGAACCGCCAAAATCATGCCGACAATGCCTGCAATTTCACCTCCAACGAGCAACGCAAAGATGATCGATAACGGATGCATATGGAGCGTTCGACCAACTACCTGAGGCGAAATGACGTTCCCTTCGAGTATTTGGCATAAGGTGTTAATTACTGCAACAAGAATGACCATCTTTATGGATACGGTTGAAGCCATTAGAATGGCAGGCGCTGCTCCAAAAAAAGGACCTAAATACGGAATGACATTCGTTATCGCAACAATACCCGCAAGCAACAAAGCATACGGCATTCCGATCAGAAGATATCCGCAGTATGCAAGCACCCCTACAATAATACAAACGAGAAATTGACCGCGAATATAGCTGCCCAGAGCAGTATCGATATCCTTAAGGAGCCTGACCGTGTTTTTACGATGTGATTTAGGCACATATGTGATGACAGTCCGTTCAAACACATCAAAATCCTTTAATATATAGAAGGCAAGAAACGGAATGATGAACGTAATAAATACGGCATTTAACATCGATCCGATATTGTTAACAAAGTTAAACAGACTCTCTGACAGTTTCTTCTCTATATGCACCAGTGACTTATTGAGCCCATTTCGTAAGCTTTCAGGCAAAAAAGAAGTGTTATTAATGTCTGAAACGATATCTTGAGCACGCATCGAAAGCTCTGGCACGTGACGGTTTAATTCCTGCACCTGTTCGATGAACATCGGAATTAAGTTTACGAGCAGTACGGTAATAACAGCGCAAAAGACAGCATAAATAAGCAGCACAGCGATCGTTCGAGGAACCTTACGGTCATGCAGCATCGTGACAATAGGATTCAGAACATAAGATATAATCATTGCAATAATAAATGGAGCAAAAACTGCTTTTACAAAAACATATACGCTCACAATAAGCGGCTTTATTAGCAGCATGAGATAAATCGCAATCAAGCCCAAAATAATATAAACCAGCCATACAAACAGACGGTTCTTCGTAAATCGATCCACCGTCCTCACCCCCGAACTTTCTATTTCCGGCTCGCCCTAGGCAGGACAAGCGGAACTAGTTCAGTATATGTATAAACGGTAGAATTCATCCTTTAACAACAAAAAAAAGACGGTCGTTGACCGTCTTTTGATATTTATGTTTATAGCAACGCACGTCAGTTGACGTGAACCTGTGTAATTTCCTCTTCAAAGAACAAGTCGTCAAGCGAGCTTAACGTGCCATCCTCTTCTACTTGGTAAACCGACATTTTGTCGCCGTTAACCGTCAGTTCAATGAAACAGCCCCAGCAATAAAACTGGTGGGAACCGATCTTTCCGATATCTTTCGAATTGCAATTCGGACATCTCATCATCTTTCATTTCTCCCTATCCTCTGAAATTGGAAGCTGCGACAGGCTCCAATTCCGCTTCACTGACAGCAGGAACAATAATCGCGTCTTCCCCGAGCAATACGCTATCCGGATCGCTCGACGCCTTCAGCCATCTGCGTCCTTCCATCAGATCCGAAACAAAACCGTCCGTAAGCTCGTAGCCTACTATTTGTGTACCCTCTTTTGGGTAAAAATAAACATCCGACACCCGGCCAAGTTGAATACCTAGGACCGTAACGACGGGTAAATCCTTTAATTTCACTAATCCTGTGTAGAAAGAACGTAGCAATTGCTTCGACTTCATCCGAACGATCGCTGCTTCACTTTCTATAATAACAGTGTCCTCTCCGCAAGATAATACGTGAGTCCACTCCACTATTTTGACGGTTGAAGCAAACCACTTGGGACAATCGAGTATCAGCCCTTTCAGCTGCCAATGCTCGTCGAACCAGGCGTCCTTTACAGTTCCGACAAGCTTGCCGGAATGGATAACGATGACGGGAAGTCCAATAAGCCGTTGAAGTTTGATCACGCTTAGCTGGAGTCCTCCTAGTAGTTATTACGAATACGCCTCACGATTGTTCCAACTTTTTGCGCGGCATCTTCTAATTCCTCCAAAGTATTCCCCAAACCAAAGCTAAATCTTACAGCAGATTGAATTTGTTCCTCAGGAAGCTGCATCGCTCTTAATACATGAGACCTTTCGAGCGCACCGGAGGTACAAGCAGAACCGCTTGCTGCTGCGATACCCTCCATATCCAGGTTCATCAGCATGGTCTCCGTATCAATGCCGATAAAACTGATATTTACGATATGCGGCAAATAATGATGCTCACTGCCATTAATTACGATTGGCACATCAACATGCTTGTGCAGCAGTTCTATCCATCTCTTACGAAGCTCGTCCATAAAAAGTTGCTTTTTTTCTCGCTCGTTCACAGAAATGTCAACCGCCGCTGCAAATCCGACGATGCCTGCAATATTTTCGGTTCCTGCTCTGCGTTTTCTCTCTTGTGATCCGCCATGCTGAAGGACATCAATCGGCGTACCGGTTGCCACATATAGCGCGCCAACCCCTTGCGGGCCGTTTATTTTGTGAGCAGAAAAACTCATTAAATCAATCGGCAGCTCATTAAGCTTATATTCGAACCAGCTTAAGGCTTGAACGGCATCGACATGGAAGATCGCTCCGCCCGCCTTTGCGATTCGCCCGATTTCTTCAATAGGTTGTATCGTGCCAACCTCGTTATTTCCGTGCATGATGCTTATGATTCCCGTTTCTGGCGTCATGGCTTCCTGAACAAGTTCAGGCGATGTTAGTCCGTTGCTGTCTATAGGAAGCACCGTAAGGGAGAACCCTTCTTCTTTGACCAGCCATTCGCAAGTATGAAGAACAGCGTGATGTTCACCAGCTGAAGTGATAAGATGTGACTTGCCTCGTTTGCGCTGTGCTCTTGCAGCGCCGATCAAAGCGGCGTTATCGCTTTCCGTACCGCCTGATGTAAATATTAATTCCCCTGGTTTGCAGCCGAGTGCTGCTGAGATGAGATCGCGTGATCGATTTAACTGCTGCTTCGCAGCTCTTCCAAAAGTATGCATACTAGACGAATTGCCGCCAGGTCCTTGCATAACCTCAAGCATCGCTTTGGCGACGCTTGGATGCATAGGAGTAGTGGCGGCATGATCAAAATAATGATTTTTCATAGGTCCGCTTCCTTTAAATATAAAACATATAGCTATCAGGTTTGCCTGGATCTTCGAAATTAATTAAATCTGCAAGTGTTGTTGAATCCAATACATCAGCAATGCTGTCACGAATACGCAGCCACAGCTGACGCTTAGCCGGATCATCCTCTTCTGTAAAGTCTACAGGAGAAATAGGCCCCTCTAGAATACGGATAATATCCCCCGACGTAATCGTTTCCGGATCCTTTGATAAAATATAACCGCCATACGCGCCACGTACGCTCTTCACAAGACCTGCATTTCGCAAGGGTGCTACTAGTTGCTCCAAATAGTGTTCGGAAAGCTGATTTCGCTCAGCAATGCTTTTTAGCGATGTTGGGCCTTCTCCAAATTTAGCTGCAAGCTCCATCATAATAGTTAAGCCGTAACGGCCTTTCGTCGATATCTTCAAAATGGCACCTCTTTTATTCATTATAGTACTGATTTATCATTGTGTGGGCTTCATTAGTTGTTAATTCTCTGTATTCCCATTTCACTTATATGTTAACATATCAAACGTGTATCGTGTGCAAAAAGGTTGTCATCTTCATGAAAAAGTTTGCAGCCTATGTTACAATAATAGAGGTTTGATTAGAGCAAGGTGGTGTTTACGATGGAAAAACCAAAAGCTTCGACAAGAGTGGTCGTCGGAATGTCCGGCGGCGTCGATTCCTCCGTCACTGCACTGCTGCTTAAGCAGCAAGGCTATGATGTTGTCGGCATTTTCATGAAAAACTGGGATGATACCGATGAATTCGGTCATTGCACGGCGGAAGAGGATTCAGAAGACGTTCGCCGCGTATGTGAACAGATCGGTATTCCCTATTATACCGTTAATTTTGAGCGGCAATATTTTGACAAAGTATTCACTTATTTCCTCGATGAATACAAGCGTGGACGCACGCCAAACCCAGACGTTATGTGCAACCGCGAAATTAAGTTTGGCGACTTCCTGCAGCGTGCTTTGGAGCTTGGCGCTGATTATTTGGCAACAGGTCATTATGCACAGGTGGAACGTACTGCGGATGGTGAGACAAAGCTGCTTCGCGGAATTGATTCAAATAAAGACCAGACCTATTTTTTAAGCGCCCTCAATCAAAAACAGCTGGCCAAAGCGATGTTCCCTATCGGGCACCTTCCGAAACCAGAAGTGCGCCGCATTGCTGAGGAAGCAGGATTATATACAGCTAAGAAGAAAGATAGCACTGGCGTCTGCTTTATTGGAGAACGCAACTTTAAAACCTTCTTAAGCGGCTATCTTCCCGCTCAAGCAGGCGACATGATTGACATTCAGACTGGCGAGAAGAAGGGCCGTCATGACGGGCTGATGTACTACACGCTAGGTCAGCGCCAAGGACTTGGCATCGGCGGATCCGGCTCTGGTGAGCCATGGTTCGTAGCCGATAAGGATTTGGAGAACAATATTCTCTATGTCGTGCAGGGAGAACAGCATCACAGCCTCTACTCCGTGAGTTTAACGGCAAGCGGCATGAATTGGATCAACCCTGTCCAAATCGGAGATACGATTCGTTGTACTGCCAAATTCCGTTATCGTCAACCGGATCAAGGCGTAAGCGTAACGATCGGCGAGAATGGTGCGGCACATATTGTTTTTGATAAGCCTCAGAAGGCAATTACTCCAGGACAAGCAGTCGTGCTCTACGACGGAGCTGCTTGCCTTGGGGGAGGAACGATTGATATCGTTAAGAAAATTGATCCCTCAGCTTCTCTAGCAAAGCAAGCGTAATACGAATCTACAACAAAAGCTGCCCTATGCATCGATTCACGACGCGTAAGGCAGCTTTTTTTAGTTCAAAAACATTCAATTATGATCCGAAATGCTGCCCTGGTGTTCCTGCTCCCCTCTCTCCAATTCTCCTAACAATAAGTCGGGATATCCGTAGATGATCCGTCTCTTCAATAATAAATTCGTATGCACCCCCATAATCAACACGTTGATTGTTAATAGGCGGTATATTAATTTTGGAATAAATCCAACCTCCGATGGTATCATAATCATCTGTATCAATATTAAGATTAAAGAAGCTGTTAACCTCCTCAATCAGCATGAGCCCGCTAATTGAATAGGTATTGTCGTCTTTTTTTTCGAGAGGCTCCCGCTCCTCGTCAAACTCGTCTTGAATCTCACCGACAATTTCCTCCATTATGTCCTCTAGCGTGACTAGGCCAGACGTACCTCCGTACTCATCAATCAAAATTGCAATTTGTGACTTTCGCTTTTGCATCAACTTCAGCAGCATACTGATCTGCATCGATTCAGGCACGGTTGTGATCGGTCTCGTAATTTGCCGTATATCCTGCAAGCTTTGCATCGTATCCTTCAATAAATCTTTAATGTGCACGAATCCGATAATGTTGTCCTTATCATTCTCGCATACGGGATAACGTGTCAGCATTTGCTCCAGCGCTAGCCTCTTATTGTCTTCTAACCTGTGGCTCGTATTTAAACAAATCATTTCTGTTCGGGGAATCATAATTTCGCGCGCATTCGTCTCCGCAAAGTCGAAGATGTTATCAACCAGCGTAAGCTCCATATTGTCAATTAGTCCGTTTTTATGGCTTTCCTTCATTAAGATTCGAATTTCTTCTTCCGTATGCGCTGTATCCTTCTCGGTGGCCGGTTCAATCCCCATTTTACGAAGAAGTTTACCTGCTATTCCGTTGAATAACCAAATGTATGGAAACATTAGTTTATAAAAATAAACGAGCGGCAATGCCGTCAACAATGAAATGGTTTCAGCTTTGCGGATAGCCAGCGTTTTTGGCGCCAACTCCCCAAATACAATATGCAGCATGGAAATGAAAATAAAAACCAAAATAAATGAACCTGCCTGAATGAACACCACATTGTGAATTCCGATATAGCTCAGCACTGACTCAACCACATTTGCAACAGCCGGCCCCCCAATCCAACCAAGACCAAGCGATGCAAGCGTAATGCCAAGCTGGCATGCGGACAAATACACGTCCAGATTGCTCGTCAAATGAGAGGCTAGTTTGGCTTGTGGATGACCCTCGGAGACCAGTGTATCAATTCGGCTTCCTCTCACCTTCACCATCGCAAATTTGGCAGCAACAAAAAAAGCGTTCAGGCATACAAGAACAAAAATGAACAATAAGGACAAACTAATCGGTAATGGGTCACTCAACGAATTCCTGTCCTCCGCAATAAATATGATAAAATGCGATGACAGGCGCACCTCCTTTTGGAACAAAGATACGGCGATCTTTGTGTAATGAACAATCACTCCAAGATGCCATTCCGCCGCGTCAACGATAAGCCGTGAGGCAATGCGCACTCAAGACTGTAATTATGTGTATTCGTCATAGGCTAGCACTTATACGCTTATTTCCAGTCTTTCCTCGCGTTATTTAAGAAGCTCAGAAGGCATACTTCAACAAATGTTCATAAAGCCGCAATCAAATGATCAATTAATAGAGCGCAACTGCTTATTCGAATCTGTTATAATTCAATCAGCTTGCGACGCAAGCTCGTTACAAAAATATGTAGGAGGTTTTACAAATGAAACGAATATTACTTATTTTACTAGCCGCACTATGGCTCGTACCGGGCGTTGCGATGGCCCACTCTAAATTAGAAAACGCGGTACCAGCGCGGGATGCAACGGTTACTGCTTCACCAGAGCTTATAGAAATGACCTTTAACACAAAGATAGAGAAGCTTAGTAATTTCAAAATATTGAACGCGAATGGTGACGAAATCGAAAAAGAGAAAGTCAAGGTTGACGGGATGACGATGAGCGGGGCGGTACCAACGGCTTTGCCTAATGGTCTCTATACTGTAAAGTGGGTCATTATTGGTGCGGATGGCCACTCCGTGGAAGGTGATTATTCGTTTACTGTGGAAGCGCCTGTCGTGACTGACGAGCCAACACAAGAACCAGAAGCAACAACAGAAGCACCTGCGGAGACGACAGCTCCTAGCCCTTCACCAGAAACGACTCCGAATACAGACGAAGCAGCTAATGATGTCTCGACTACCGATTCGGGAACGAACTATACCCCTGCTATTATTATCGGAGCGATTATTGTCGCAGCTGCGCTAGTATTGTTACTCCGGAGGCGCAAATAATGATTTATATCAGCGAAGGCCTTCTATACATTTGCTTCGCCATTTTAACGGGTACCTTTCTATTGCGGCTTGTACCGGAGGATAGAAGGCCTTCCGTGTACGTGCCTAATGGCTTATTGCTTGCATGTGCAGTAGCCATCCCAATTCTTTCCTTTATTCCAATTCATAAGCTTGCTCTTGTATTTGCCGAAGATTTTGATATGACATACGGTTCCATTCTCAAGAGCATTCTGCTCGATATTAATACGGGAAAGGCATGGGTATGGACAGCAATAGGTTCTGCCGGACTCGCTTTTCTTCTAGGGCTGAAAGCTTTCCAAAACGATAAGCATATGCCTAAGGTCGCTTTGTTTGTTACTTTTTTGCTCATCGTTTGGCTTGGTTATGCTGGACACGCTTCATCTCTTTATGGATTTAAAGGATTAATTACACATTCAGCACATTTCCTAGCGGTCAGTGTATGGATTGGCATTTTGTTTATAATCAGCTGGTTTTCTAAAGACGATGCGAATTGGCATGCGTTTCTGCGGTGGTTTTCACCCGTTGCGATTATTTCTGTCGTTGTCACACTTTTAGCCGGTATTACGCTCATGTCATTCACGACACCGGAATATGTGAACGCTTGGATGCTTCCATACGGTCAGATGCTCCTTATTAAGCATCTATTAATTTTGCCATTGCTGCTCTTCGCCTACTCGAACGGATTTGGTTACAAAAAAATAGCAAAAAACAGTCCTTCCTTCAATCCAAAACGATGGCTGAAAGCGGAAAGCATCATTGCCCTGCTCGTGCTTGCTGCAACGGCAGTGCTTGGTCAACAAGCGCCGCCGCATACGGTTAAGGAAACACTGCAAGCGGAAGCTCCATCACCGCTTTTCACATCCATCTTCAAAGGCAGCTTCAGTCCTGATCTCACTTTGCATTTCACATTGCATATGGAGAGCATACTTATGCTTGCCGCTGCTGCAGTGATGTCTGTCGGCCTGCTCTGGATGTACCGCTCGAATAAGCTGATCCCAGCATTTATTATGGGGCTTCTCACTGTTGTATTCGGCTATTTCGGTCTCATGTTCTCCGTTGCCTAAATTGAAGCAATAACAGAAAAAATCCTGCTATTATGGCAGTTAGCTTATGAATCAGCTGACTACCATCAAATTAGCAGGATTTTTTCCTTTTACATTATGAAAAGCGGGCTATTTACCTTTATTATTATGATTGAATTGGCAAAAGTGTTACGACATCCGCTTCCGTCCAAAGTTGGAGTGTATGATCGTTTTCCTGCTCAACGGATGCACCTTCAACAACTACAGCTCTTTTCTGCTCAGCAAAGGCAATTGTGAGCTGCGTCCCTTTCCTGCAGTGAATACGTAGCACCCCTTCTGGTGTTCGAGACAAAAGCAGATAATTAAATTGTTTAGCGCTACTATGGAAATCCTCCCCCATTAGCACACCATTTACAGATACACCATTCTCTACGCAAATGCCACTCATGTTCACCCAGATTTCCGCAGCTTTTATCAAAAAGTAATTACCACTAGATGCATAAGTCTTTTGTACATAATCCATTGCCAGATGTGAAGAAGTAGGCCTAAATTCCATCTCCTGAAAAGCAATCCGTTCATTAATACCGGGTATTCCGTGGCCATGCGGGATTGCTGGAATCATATCCGGTGTATAGCAACAGCTCATGCCTCCATTTTGCTCCACTTTACATATATTGGTAACAAATCCTTCATAGGCATCCTGCAAAAGATCAAAATTTCTGGTAATCCGGGCCATTGCTGCTTTTGCCTCTGCCGTCCAGATGGACCAGGCGTGGCCAGCATTTATGGAAGGTCCCCAGTCGCGGGTTTCATATTGTGTTTCCCAGAAACGAATACTAGAATTTTTCATACGGCAGTCTGTTCCTGACAGCTCTAACACCTCGTGGGCAGATAAAATATCTTGTGCCACTTTCAGGTATTCCGGTTTCGGAGCAACTTGTTCGTATGCATAAACCAAAGTTGCTATAGAGCAAGCCATAGAACCATCCTCTGTGCAGGGTTCGCCTTCCGTTGGGAAGTCCAGTCCGCGTTTACAGACATGGTCAGCAATCCGTTCCGCCGTGTGTAACATCAGAGCAGCGTTTTCGGTGTCACTATTTTTTAAGACCTGATATAATTTTAGAAAACCTAAAATGGATGGATGCACAGTCGAGTAGTCAACCGGCTCATAATCTGGAGTGTTCTGATTGACAAGGGATCCATTCTCTTGCTGATGCTCTTCAATGATATGTTTTGCCAAATTTACAGCATCAACAAGAACCGACTGATCGTTGGTGATGACATAGTAATCCACCATTTGCTCCAACAGAAAGATTTCATATTGCAAATAGTTAATTTCTTCGTATAGATGATAAGGCCCATAACTTCGACCACGAAATTGGTGGTCGTGTTTACAGACTGTGCCTATATAAGGAGTATCTTCGTGCCCACGATTCAGTGCCCAATTAAGAAGATAACGTTGGAATGAAGCTAATAGTTCGGGCTTTTCCCCATACACCATACAGTTTTTAAGCATCGCCCAGGCAGCGAATCCACCAAATTCACCCGTTCTGCAAGACATGTGAACATTGGGGTCACCAAACGGTACTCCCTCATAAGTCAATCCGTTTTTGGGGGATAATGTATCCTTCCAGATAGTACGGAAGAAGGCACCAGACTCATCCTGAAAATGATCTTTGTGAAAATTATTCACACTATCAAATAAATGTTCCCATTCCGCATGGCACAGTACCCGGCTTTTGTGGACTCTGCCTGAACTGGAATGTGAAACAAGCTGATAGATTCCTTCCTCTTCAAGTACAATGTTCTTGCTGCCTGTACTTAACTTAGTAGTTTTACCAGTGGGAGATACAATGGTTGTATCAGCTATTTCGCCGATTTCAGATATTCTGATGGCGCTCCCCTTTAAACCACCCGAAATGGCAGGTACAAGAATGGAAATCCCCAATATTGATGCCAGCTTTTCAAGACAGTCTTCCACGCTTTTTCCGAAATACAGGCTTAATTTTAAGCAGTCCGTGTTTGGCAGACGCGGTCGTTCTCCTGTGATAATATCGTCAGCCTGGCTCAAAATCTGGAAACCTGTCATTTTATGACCCTCATAACTGTATTTGATCCTCCAGGCCGCAAAAGTGTCCCGGACTGCAAGAGCCAAATACCTTCCATCCGAGGTAAAAAAAACAAAATAAGCATATCCGAGATTTTCATCTGTATAGATGACTTTAGGCATGCACTGGAATCTCCAGCTTCCCTCAGTTGGCTTATCAAGAAAGTTAAAATCCATCTGTAGACCGACCCGTGGTCCGCAATCCAAAATTGTGCGGAGTTCAAGATCAATCTGATCCGGATTGAATTTCCAGTTCACAGACGTCATTCGGGACTTCGACATTACTAACAAACTATCCTCCGTCACATCCGCCACATGACAGGAGATATTTTCTTCCTGCAATTGCGTTCCGTGAAAAAACGGGATTCCAAATCCATTATCCCTTTCGTCAATCCAGTTAGCAGTTGGGTTCAACCTATCATAAAGTCCTTTAATATTACCTGTTTCTGGGTCCCAACTAACCTTATATGTCGTCTTTATTGTTTGATTATTCAATGTTAATTCTCCTATGCCCATCCTTCCAAAACACGATTGATTGGAGGGTTATTTGACTTGCCTATTTTAACTTTAGCACATGTGTTAGATCCACTTTACTGGTAATCTTGACAAGCTATTAGCTGGTATAGCTCAACGAGGCTGCCGATTTGTGTCGGCAGCCTCGTCCCGGTGATTGTTAAGCTAAAGTATCCGTTAATTCCTTAGTGCACTTTCACTTGTTTTATCCTATTTGGAATACAGTAACGGGAAGAACTCATTATCAAACTTCTGTCCGAACTCTGGACGTGGTCCCAGCAATCGAACATTATCATGCCGAGCTCTGCCTTGTTTGTAGGAAGTATCTCCAGGCATTAGATGAGCAACAACAGATAACCGTGGCTGATCTGTGAAATTCGTTGACGAGCCATGGAATGTAAGGGCATGATGGAAGCTCGCTTGGCCAGCTTTTAAAATACAAGGCTCCTCTACCCAATCTCGCGTTGCAAAACGCTGCTTCAGCTTCGTCATATCCTGTTCAAAGAAAGTATCACTTCCCTCGACTGCGCCCCACTTATGTGATCCTAAGATTGTCATCATACCGCCATTATTCAGGTCCGTGTCCTGCAATGCAATCCATACGGTTATCATATTCGCTGTACTACTTGCGCGCCAATAGCCGTAATCCTGATGCCAGCCCACATTCCCTGCATGTGTTTCTTTTCCTGCAGTACCCGGCTTGTAAATCACTTGATCATGCCATAGACGAATCTCGTCCTCGTTCAACAGATTCGAAGCCATTTGGCCCAAATTCTGATCGGTGACGACACTACGAACTTCATCGTTAATCCACCAGCCATTATCGAATTTACGAAGAGCAAATGGATCGTCAGAAAGATTGAAGGCATGAAGCGGCATACCAGCCCCATCGTAATCTTTCTTCCAAATACGCTCATGCGCGCCGCGAAGACGCTCGATCGTCTCGTCATCCAGCAATTTCGGACTGATCCAATAACCGTCTTGATCAAACCTCTCTTTATCCGCTGCTGTAATGTTATATGGAATAATTCCCATTATGGACACCTCATCTTTTCTTGGTCAATTTGGCTTACTACGTTCATTGTAGACCACAAGACGAGCATTGACTTTTCAAAACCTATCAAATAGGATTAGAAACATAAGAGACCATTAAAAACGACGGAGGACCTTAACAATGGAGAAAATAAAGACTGAAACTGCGCGTTGGGTGTATGAATTTCCGTTGTCAATTCAGCTATCCAACGTACCTGAATTGATCATGTTCGGTTATGACCGCTTTCATGCAGCTTCACCTTTAGTCGTCCACCAACATGAACGTTCGTACGAGTTTGTATTCGTGGAAAGTGGGAAGGCCACTTGGGAGGTAGACGGTCACTCATTCCCTTCCCACGCCGGTCAGCTCTTCTACACTCGGCCTGGAGAATGGCATCGTGCACGTTCTAATTTCATTGAGCCCTGTAGCATCTGGTGGATGATTATTACGGATCCCTCCGAGCATTCCGGGTGGCTAAATTTACAAGATGAGGATCGAATGGAGATTCATCGCCAGCTGCAACAACTACCAAGAATCGTATTCGTGGATAGTCGTGTTCGTGAACCATTCATCAAGCTAAGAGATACTATTGAACATAATGAGTCACTGGCTTCCTGCCGAGTACGTCATTTCATACTCGATATTATTCTTCAAATAATTAGCCCGTCCTCTAACTGTCAAATTCCATTTGATCTCCATGCGGCTATGATTAAATTGACCGAAGCCGTCCAAGCAGCACCAGAAAAGAGATGGAATAATAAAGAGCTCGCTGATATGGTTAGCGTAAGTGAATCCCATTTCTATCGATTGTTCCGTGATATGCATGGGCAGTCACCAGCTAATTATATCGATCGGCTGCGGATGGATCTTGCCTGTCAGATGCTCCGTCAGCAAGAGGTCAGCGTCACAACAGTTGCGATGAACCTAGGGTACAAGACCAGCCAGCATTTTGCCACCGTTTTCAAAAAGTTTATCGGTATATCACCCTCCCAGTGGCGCAGAGCTTCTCTTGACTAAACAAATCTGCGAGTTAGTTGAGTGAAGGGGCTACCAAGTGGCAGCCCCTTCGACATTGATCTATCGTATCCCGTTAGCATAATGGATCCTCGGACCGATTAATGAAAAACAGCCAACTTGAACGGTATAAAAGTTCTAGCAGGCTGATTATTTGTCTCTTCGATTACTTATCTTTTAATTCCTTTATCTTATTATACGAAGCGGCGTAAGCTTTTTCGGCGCCGCGTTCTTTTGGGACGTAATATTCCACGTCATTCAACACGTCAGGAAGGTACTGCTGATCCACCCAGCCGCCGAAATCATGCGGGTACTTATAACCAATGCCGCGGCCAAGCTGTGCGGCGCCGTTATAATGCGCATCTTTTAGCGAATTTGGAATGTCGCCGACTTTACCTTTGCGTATATCGTCCCAAGCACGATCTAATGCGGTGTAGGCTGTGTTGGATTTCGGGGTAAGGCAAATGACGGACGTGGCTACTGCAAGCGGGATGCGCGCCTCAGGCATCCCCAAGCGCTCAGCAGAAAGTACTGCACTAAGCACGATGTTACCCACGTTTGGATCAGCTAGTCCAACATCTTCCCATGCGATGACAAGCATACGTCTGCAAATGGTCACGAGGTCGCCCGATTCGAGCATCCGCGCCAAGTAATGCATCGCGGCATTAACATCTGATCCACGGCAGCTCTTTTGATAGGCGCTTTGTAAGTTATACAAAGTGTCTTCTCCGTTGTAGCCCATGCTCTTTTTGTTGAGCGCTTCTTCAACCATTTCAATCGTGATTACAATTTCCACGTCCAAGCCGATTTGAATGTTTGAAATAACCAACGATTCAAGTGCATTTAACGCAGTTCGTAAATCGCCGCCGCTCACCGCAGCAATATGATCGAACGCTTCATCTTCAAAGCGGACGAAAAAAAAGCCTAGCCCTCGTTCGCGATCTTTGAGTGCACGCTCTAAACCGATTTTGATTTCCTCAGGAGTTAACGGCTTCAGTTCATAAATTGCGCAACGTGACAAAATTGCGGATGGCAGCGAATGCATGACCGACTCCGTTGTTGAGCCAATAAGGACAATTTCGCCCGATTCCAAATATGGAAGAAGATATTCAATTTGCGTTTTCGAAAAGCGGTGTATCTCATCTACATAGAGACAAATCGTACATTCAAGGATTTTGCCTTGCTTGACAACATCCTCTAAATCCTTTTTGCCTGACGCTACTGCATTTAATTTCATAAACGGGAGAGAGATGCTGTTAGCAATCGCGTTCGCAATGGAAGTTTTACCGATACCAGGCGGACCGAACAAAATCATGGACGAAATTTTTTTATTTTGCAACATGCGCCTGATCGACTTTCCCTCGCCCAATAAGTGCCGCTGCCCAATCACTTCGTCGATCGTTGTTGGTCTCATTTTATGCGCTAACGGCTCTTGATACATTGCTCCACCCCACTCTCACTTGATAATTTTTCTCCAAATTGATTTTTACTTTGGCGAATAATTCGTATAACCGCGTCTCTACAAGTGATTTTAATTTTTCACTCTGATTTTTGTATATATAATCTGTTGTCGCACCAATAAATATAATGATACGATCTGCAAGCAGCCTGGCGCGCGGCATTTCTACTTCTTGATAAGAAAATAAATCCATCATGCTTCCCAACCTTCTGCCATCTGTTACTCCGATCATAGCATATAAGCACATTTGTTCGCCATATATGCTTCCGAATAGGTAAGGTCTAATTAAACTAAAAATAGCCGCTTCGCACGTAAAAGCAGAACATGCTTTTTTTGCGAAACGGCTATTTCTTTTTGCCTTATTTATCGAATTGAGATATAAGCTTACAGCTCAATACCGCCTGCATCGAGCAGATCCTTCACAACGACACTGACCATGATTAGGCCCGCTACTGGCGGAACGAACGCATTGCTCGCTGGAGGCTGCTTTGCCTTGCGAATTTCAGGCGCATTCTCCGGAACAATCTTCTTCGTCACATCTTCACGCGGCTTCATTGGCAGCTCAGTTGAGAATACAACCTTAACGCCCTTCTTAATGCCTTCCTTCCGAAGCTTTGTACGGATAACCCGTGCTAACGGATCGGTATGCGTCTGCGAAATATCGACAACCTGGAATTTCGTTGGGTCCATCTTATTTGCTGCACCCATGCTCGAAATAATCGGTATTTTACGCTCCAAACATTGCTTGATTAAATGAATCTTATACGAAATCGTATCGGATGCATCCACGACATAATCAAGCGGATATTCGAAAAACTGTTCAAACGTTTCTTCTGTATAAAACATACGCAAAGCAATTACGTCACATTCAGGATTAATAAGCTTAATCCGGTCGCGCATAAGCTCAGACTTTACTTGGCCGACTGTCGTTGTGAGCGCATGAATCTGACGATTTACGTTCGTAATGTCTACGACGTCTTTGTCAACGAGTATGATGCGTCCAACCCCAGTACGGGCCAGCGCCTCAGCAGCAATGCCGCCAACGCCTCCGATGCCGAGCACGGCAACCGTGCTCCCCTTCATTAGCGCTAGCCCCTCTGGCCCAATAGCAAGCTCTGTTCGTGAAAATTGGTGAAGCATTCGGCTGCCGCCTCCTTGGCATTAATTGCTTATTTTTCGTTTGTTTCCGCTGCTTGTGCTGCTGCGGCAACTGGTTGTTTTGGTTTAAGCACAGTACGAATATGCAATTGCTCAAGCTGTGACAGCTCAACCTCAGACGGCGCGTCGCATAGAAGATCTGTTGCACTTGCCGTTTTAGGGAATGCAATCGTTTCACGCAGATTCGTGCGACCAGTAAGCAGCATAACCAAACGGTCAAAACCAAAAGCAATACCGCCGTGTGGAGGCGTACCATATTCAAATGCATCCAACAAGAAGCCGAATTTCTCTTGTGCTTCCTCCATGCTGAATCCTAGCGCTTTGAACATTTGCTCTTGTACTTCACGCTTGTAGATACGCATAGAGCCGCCGCCTACTTCATAGCCGTTCAGAACAAGATCGTACGCTTGTGCGCGAATTTGACCTGGATCTGTATCGAAGAAATGAAGGTCATCTTCATTCGGACGCGTGAACGGGTGGTGTTCCGCTACATAACGCTTCGCATCCTCATCCCAGCCAAGCAATGGGAAGTCAACAACCCATGCAAACTTGAATTTGGATTCATCGATCAAGCCTAGGTCTTTACCAAGCTTAGAACGAAGGTTGCCAAGCACGTCTGAAACGACTTTCTTCTTATCCGCGGAGAATGTAAGCAAATCTCCGTCTTCAACTTCTAGACGCTCTGTAAGTGCAGCAATCTCTTCCGGCTTAAGGAATTTAACGATTGGACCGCGCCATTCGCCATCCTTCACAGTGATCCAAGCAAGACCTTTACCGCCGTAACGAGCAGCGAATGGCTGCAAGTCATCTAGCTCTTTGCGGCTCCAGCTTGCACAGCCCTTAGCGTTCAACGCTTTGACAACACCGCCGCCTGCTGCAACGCTTGCGAATACTTTCACGTCGCTGCTGGATACGATATCTGTAATATCTTTAATTTCTAGTCCGAAACGAAGGTCTGGTTTGTCAGAGCCGTATTTGTTCATTGCATCGGCATAAGTAATACGCTGGAATGGCAATTCAAGCTCAGCGCCAACTGTTTCTTTCAGAAGCTTAGCCGTTAGCTCTTCCATCATCGAAAGCAATTGATCCTGTGAAAGGAAAGAAGTCTCGATGTCGACTTGCGTGAATTCCGGTTGACGGTCTGCACGAAGATCCTCATCGCGGAAGCAGCGAGCGATTTGGTAGTAACGCTCAATACCGCCCACCATTAGCAGCTGTTTGAAAATTTGCGGCGATTGCGGCAATGCAAAAAATTCGCCTTCATGCACACGGCTCGGCACCAAGTAATCACGCGCGCCTTCTGGTGTGCTCTTCGTAAGGATTGGTGTTTCCACATCGATGAAGCCTTCTCCGTCTAGGAAATCACGGAAAATCTTAGCTGCTTTCGAGCGCAAGAACAACGTTTTTTGCATTTCCGGACGACGCAGGTCCAGGTAACGATATTTCAAACGAAGCGGTTCATCAACCTCAACGCCGTCTTCGATTGGGAATGGAGGTGTTTTTGCAGCGTTCAATACTTCAATTTTTGTAACACGTACTTCGATTTCCCCTGTAGCAAGGTTAGCATTGTAAGTTTCAGCATCGCGCTCAACTACTGTCCCTTGAATCGCAAGCACGTATTCGTTACGAGCGCGGTCAGCGATCGCAAGTGCATCACCGGAGAAATCCGGGTTAAATACCGTTTGTACAATACCCGAACGATCGCGAAGATCGATAAATAGTACGCCTCCAAGATCGCGGCGACGTTGTACCCAGCCGTTTAGAATAACTGATTGACCTACGTCCGCTTTCGTTAAGCGGCCGCAGTGATGTGTTTTTAACAACATAGTTTTCATGCTCCTCGTTTAGTTAGATTTATTATTGTGTTGATAATGAACTGCTAATTTCATCAGCCAGCTTATCCAAAGCAACAACACGCTGCTCACCTTTAGTCATGTCCTTCAAGGAGATTTCGCCGCGCTCCAGCTCATCATCGCCAAGTATAGCGGTATAACGCGCTTGCAGCCGATCTGCCGACTTCATTTGAGCTTTCATCTTACGGCCAAGATAATCGCGCTCAGCACGGATTCCATGCTGTCTTAGCTGGTAAACCAGCTTAGTCACCTCGCGCTCCGCAGCTTCGCCAAGCGCAACCACGTAAACATCGATTTGATTAAATACCGGCAGTTCCGTTTCTTGATGCTGAAGCAGCAATATCGTTCTTTCAAGTCCAAGACCAAGGCCAACACCTGGCTGGTCAGGACCGCCGATCTCCGATACAAGACCGTTATAGCGGCCGCCTCCGCCGACAGTATCGATTGTACCAATGCCTTCAGCCTTATATTCAAAGGCTGTGTGGGTATAGTAATCGAGCCCGCGAACCAAACGATGATTAATCTCATAAGGAATGCCCATATCACTCAAATACATTTTAACTTTATCAAAGTGAATTTGGCATTCTTCATCCAAGCTATCCAGAATTGACGGCGCTTCGGCAAAATGCTCTTGATCTACCTTACAATCAAGTACACGCAGCGGATTGCGGTCAATTCGTGATTGACAGTCCTTGCAAAGCAATTCACGCTTCGGCTCTAGAAAAGCGAGCAGGCGCTCACGGAACACAGCACGAACAGCGGGAGTACCAACAGAATTGATTTCAACTCGTACACCCTTTAGACCAACCTCCGTATAAAAGGTATAGCCGAGTGCAATGACTTCTGCATCAATTGCAGGATCGACTGAGCCGAGCGCCTCGACGCCAAATTGATGCAATTGGCGATAACGTCCTGCCTGCGGCCGCTCATATCGAAACATAGGTCCGATATAATAAAGCTTAGACACGTCTGGCTCGCCGTACAGCTTGTTCTCCACATAGGATCTTACAACGCCAGCAGTCCCTTCTGGACGCAGCGTCAGACTGCGATTGCCGCGGTCTGTGAAGGTATACATTTCTTTCTCGACAATATCGGTCGTCTCACCGACACCACGCTGGAATAGCTCCGTGGATTCAAAGATCGGCGTTCTAATTTCCCGAAAATTATAACGTTGACAAATATCCCGCGCCTTCTGCTCCACATACTGCCATCTCTCTACTGCGCCAGGCAAAATATCCTGTGTGCCCGGCATTTTCTGAAATGCCATTGAATAACCCCTCCTAGCTCCATAATAAACGGGTCAAATTTCGGTAAACGCAAAAAACTCCCGTTCCTAATAGCTTGCGCCATAAGGGACGAGAGTGAATCTCCCGTGGTACCACCCACATTCCGAGCCTGCATCCTATGCAACAGCTCGCTCAAAGACGGTTAACGTCCGTCATCCGCAGTCCAGCTACTCCGTGTCAGCCGCAAGTTTAATGCTTGCTTCCTTCAGTTGTTCACTGTCTGTTCTCCGGGAAGTCTGTTCATTCTACCGATATAAGGACGCTTGCAGCCAATTGACGTCCCTCTCTGGATATAAAGTGAAGAATTACTTTGTCCCATCAATGAATCCATATCTATACTGAGAACTAATTTTACCTCTCACCCTGCTTAAAGTCAAGATCGATCTGCTCTCACAGCTGTCCCTCAACAGAAAATGGGCAGAAAAAAACCTACAAAACGTGTTTGCAGGTCCAAAAGTAAAATATATTTTAAAAAGGGGGTCGAGTTCTATTATAGGTTAATGATATTAAAAAAAAGTTAGAGATTGATTACAGTAATATTACAATTTAGAAAGCGTTTTAACGAAGTTTTCCAAAAGGAGCGCTTCTTCAGCTAAATAGTGTAATAATTGGATGACCGCCCGAGCTAGAAGCCAAGGCGGTCGTCCATTTACTGCTATAGTTGACCCGAATGATCACGGCGCGGGTGCTGCGGGAAGCCCGCCCATTCCTCCGCCGCTTCCATATCTTCCTCTAGCTCAGCAAAAATTTTAGCTTCTCTTCGATCAGGATGAAGCAGCCTGCGAGATGCTCGTTCGATTCCCTGTTCTTTGCGTGATTGATGCATTCGCGGATTTCCTCCAATATGGCATACTGCTTGTACAAGCTGCAATAGCTGCTGTACAGCCTACACTATATTGTTTCCCGTGTTTGCCTTATTAAGTACTACTCTCCAAAATTAACGTTACAGGGCCTGAATTGGTGAACTCCACTTCCATCATTGCACCGAAGCGACCCGTTTCCACAGTTAAACCTAAAGAACGCAGATTCTCATTAAACAGATCGTATAGCTGCTCTGCCTGCTCGGGTTTAGCTGCTGCCATGAAATTTGGCCGTCTGCCCTTCCGGCAGTCTCCGTATAACGTAAACTGGGAGACAGAGAGCAGTTGGCCGCCGATATCCGTAATAGAATGATTCATTTTGCCTGTTTCATCCTCAAATATACGCAGGTTAGCTACCTTATCCGCCATCCATTTGATATCCGCTTCCGTATCCTCATGGGTCATGCCAACCAAAAGTACGAGCCCCGAATCGATCGAACCAACTGTTTCACCATCTATGACTACCTTTGCCTGCTTACTCCGTTGAACGACAACCTTCACTGCCTAAAAACCTCCATACTCTACTTCATGCTGCATCCCGCAATCACCAACCGATTATTGCATAATCCGCTGGACAGAGTAGATGTCCTGAATCCGTTTTATTTTCTCAACAACCGACGTAAGGTGCTCCACATTGCGGATAAGAACCGTCATATGAATATGCGACATTTTGTTTTTTACAGAGCGTCCGGTTACAGCTGAAATATTCGTTTTGCTTTCTGAAACGGCCTGCAGCACTTCATTCAGAAGCCCTCTGCGATCATGACCGGTTATTTCAATATCCACACTGTAATTCGCATCTATGTTTTCTTCCCACTCAACCTCAATGACACGTTCGCCTTCTTCACCCTGATCGCCATATGGAATGTTCAGACAATCCATCCGATGGACAGAAACACCGCGTCCACGTGTAATGTATCCGATGATCGCATCTCCTGGTACAGGATTGCAGCAGCGTGCAAAGCGAACAAGCAAATTGTCGATGCCCTTCACAGTCACGCCTTGATTCGGACGAGATTTGCGATTGCCCGGCGACTTGATCTCTTTGATTTCGTTCGTAAGTTCAATCTGGCTCGCTAGCTCTGCCTCTCTGCGCATCTTCTCGGTAAGCTTTGTACAAATTTGAGCTGCGGTAATACCGCCAAACCCGATCGCGGACATCATATCCTCAATGTCGTTAAATGCGAATTTGGCAGCAGCCTCCTGCAGCTTATCTTCTTGCTGCCACGCGGAAGGCTCCAGCCCTAATCGCTTCAGCTCTCGCTCAAGCAGATCCTTGCCCTTCGCTACATTCTCCTCGCGCCGCTCTTTCTTAAACCATTGTCGAATTTTGCTTCTAGCATGTGAGGACTGAGCGATCTTCACCCAATCCTGACTAGGTCCATACGAATGCTTTGACGTTAAAATTTCAACAATATCCCCTGTTTTCAGCTTATGGTCAAGCGGAACAATTCGACCGTTCAGCTTCGCGCCAATCGTCCGATTGCCGACCTCTGTATGAATCCGATAAGCAAAATCAAGCGGTACTGAACCAGCAGGCAGTTCAATAACTTCCCCGCTAGGCGTAAACACAAATACGAGATCGGAAAAAAAGTCCATTTTGAGCGACTCCATAAACTCCGATGCATCGCGTGCTTCATGCTGCAGCTCCAATATTTCGCGGAACCAAGACATTTTGTCTTCAAAGTTGCCGCCTGGTACGAGCGAGCCTTCTTTATAAGCCCAATGCGCTGCGATACCGTATTCCGAGGTACGGTGCATTTCCCATGTGCGTATCTGCACCTCCGTAGGCTCTCCATTTGGTCCTATAACCGTCGTATGCAGCGATTGATACATGTTCGCCTTCGGCATTGCGATATAGTCCTTAAAGCGGCCTGGCATCGGTTTCCAGAGGGTATGAATAATACCGAGCGTAGCATAACAGTCTTTAATGTTGTCTACGATAATGCGAATAGCCAGCAAATCATAGATTTCAGTAAACTGCTTATTGCGATCGGTCATTTTTTTGTAAATGCTGTACAAATGTTTCGGACGGCCGGATATATCACCTTCAATGCCCATTTCTTCAAGCTTCTCCGTTATTCGGGAGATGACGTCCTCAATAAACTGCTCGCGTTCCGCACGCTTCTTCTTCATGAGATTGGCGATACGGTAATATTGCTGCGGGTTCAAATAGCGAAGCGCGATATCTTCCATTTCCCATTTGATAGCTGAAATACCTAAGCGATGAGCAATCGGGCAAAATATTTCCAACGTCTCATATGCGATACGCCGCTGTGCTTCTTCGGATTGGAACTTAAGCGTACGCATGTTATGCAATCGGTCAGCTAATTTTATGAGTATGACACGAATGTCCTGTGCCATAGCGACAAACATTTTACGATAGTTTTCGTTCTGCTGCTCTTCTTTAGAGCGAAATTGAATCTTTTCGAGCTTCGTCAGACCGTCTACGAGCATTGCACAAGTTTCGCCAAATTTCGCGCGAACCGTCTGCAAATCAACAGTCGTATCCTCAACGACATCATGAAGCAATGCTGCAATAATCGACAGCACGTCCATTTGCATATCAACAAGAATATCCGCCACCGCTACGGGGTGCAGAATATATGGCTCTCCCGATTTCCGTACTTGTCCGTGATGAGCTTGTTCCGCAAATTCATAGGCTTCCTGGATGCGTATCAGGTCCTGCTCCTTCATATAGGCGGATGCCTTCTCGAGTAAATGCTCAATGCCCATGATACGTCCCTTTCTGATTACACTCCTGGCGGATCCCATTCATGCGTTTTCCGAGTTTTTATAATATTATGCCTGTAATCACGGTACCGCGTCAACTACAACTGACGTCGAACAATAAAATAAAACCGCCTTGCCTTCTCGCAAAATGCGATAAAGGGGATAGGCGGTCAATTTATATAGTAATCGTATGGCTCAAATTATTAGTAAGACATTAGTGAGAATACGTCAATTCCATCAAGCTTCGTACGACCTGTTAAGTAAGAAAGCTCAATTAGAAAAGCTGCTCCAACTACTTCCCCGCCGAGTTGACGGATTAAATTGATGGAAGTTGCGATTGTCCCGCCTGTTGCTAGTAAATCATCGGCAATCAGTACTCGTTGTCCTGGAGAAATTGCATCCTTGTGCATCGCAAGCTGATCTTGTCCGTACTCCAGGTCATAGCTTGCAGTAATCGTCTCGCCAGGGAGCTTGCCGCTCTTGCGAATCGGAGCAAACCCAACGCCTAGTGCCAACGCTAACGGAGCACCTACTACGAATCCGCGAGCTTCTGGTCCTGCAATCACATCGATTTTCATATGCTGAACCGCAGCACGCATCTCTTCAATTGCAGCACGATAAGCTGGTCCGTCTTTCAGAAGCGTTGTAATATCTTTGAAACGGATACCTGGTTGCGGGAAATCAGGAATTACTCGGATGTAATCTTTGAAGTTGTATTGTGTGTTAGACACGAGTGGTCAACCCTTTCCATTTCAAACTATTCGTTTTAATACTTCACTAATAATCTAAGTTTGTGATGCTTCAAATTGTGTTTTCGCAGTGCGATAACGTTCAGATGTTGCTAGATCCCGTTTCTCGGGAGATGCTGCCGCTTGCATCAGGCCATCGCGGCATTCAATAAACTGCAGCTCCTCGAATACGTCCAGCATCAATTCAACTGTCTCTAAAGATAAACCGCTTTGCTTAGACAAGCGAGCATTTAATCCTTGCAGTGGAGCCTGACCTAGCTTTTTGAGCTGCTGGTACACTTTGCCGAATTGCTCGCGCTCTGGAAATTCAGCAGCGGCAGGATCAAAATGCACATCGTGAAGCTGCAGCTGCGGCTTGCGCTGCCCGTTCCACTCATTAACAGATAGTTCGCCGACGACATCAATTTTACTGCCGGGCTTCAATCCTTCAGCCAGCATACCCATGCTAAAGCCAATTCCGTCTAATAAACGACGACCGCTGCCTAATGACAGCTTCAGATGTCTAGATTCTTTACCTATCGTACGCCGATCTGCAAGCTCCGTTTTCTGGAATAGCAGTCTTGGCGAAGGGTTCCCCATCCCAAACGGCTCAAGCTGTGAGAGCTCAGTAATCGTTTCAAGGGTGGCCTCGTTTATTGAGCATACGAGATCAACGGAGGTTTTCGGAATCCAATCGTCAGCGCTCAACCATTCAGCAGCCAGCACACCAAGTCTCTGCTCAAATTCAGACAATCGATCACGATGCAGGCTCATGCCTGCTGCGGCCTGGTGACCTCCGTAATGATCGAGCAGCTCATCGCAAGCTGTAAGTGCCGCATGCAGGTCAAAGCCTTCTATAGAGCGCGCAGAGCCTTTACACATCCCGGTCTGCTCATCAATTCCAAGAATGATAACCGGCTTATAATTTCTCTCTAGCAGCTTTGAAGCAACGATGCCGATAACGCCGACGTTCCAGCCTTCACCGGCAAGCACGATAACTGGCGGTGATTGTAAACCAGCAGCTTCAGCCTCAGCACGTTTAGTCTGCCACTGCAGCTCAGCTTCCTTCACGATATTCTCCACCACGCGCTGCCGTTCTTTGTTTAAGCTGTCCAGTCCGATAGCAGTCAAGATCGCATTATCATAATCCTCGGTTGTCAGCAGTTCGACCGCACGCTTCGCATGATCGAGCCTGCCGGCAGCATTAATGCGAGGTGCCATCCCAAAAGCAATGCCTGTCGCTGTAATACTCTCAAGCTCAATGCCGCCAGCCTCCGCTAATGCTCGGAATCCTACACCAGCATGACTGCGTAATCTCTCCAAACCACAGCGCACAAAAATACGATTCTCGTCCTTAAGCGGCATTAAATCAGCAACTGTCCCTAAACTTACAATATCAGCCCATTCAAGCGGCGGGCGCTCTAAGAGCGCATGTGCCAGCTTAAATGCCACGCCTACACCTGCAAGTCCTTTGAAAGGATAGCCACAGCCCTCCTGCTTCGGATTCACAACTGCACAAGCATTTGGAATTCGCTCTGGCGGCTCGTGATGATCGGTTACGACAACGTCGATACCAAGCTGCTTTGCATAATCAATTTCTTGAACTGCGCTAATACCTGTATCAACGGTTACGATTAACCGAACACCTTCTTCAGCAGCAAGCTCAATCGCTTTATTGTTCAATCCGTAGCCTTCCAAAGCCCGATGCGGGATGTAATAGTCAAAGTTATAGTTTAAAGAGCGAAATAAATGTACTAACAATGAAGTACTTGATACTCCGTCAGCATCATAATCACCATAAATCCGAATCTTCTCATTGCTGGAAGCAGCTTGTCTAATTCTTTCAACAGCTGCCTCCATTCCGAGTAATAAATACGGATCATGAAAATGTTCCGCCCCGCCTCGTAAAAAACGTTCAGCTGCATCTGTTTCGGCAAAACCGCGCTGAACGAGAAGCCTCGCTACAAGCGGCGGTATGTTCAGATTCGATGCTAATTTCTTCGCTTTATCTTCATCGGTAACAGACCATGGCGCTACGGCCCACCTTGTCTTCCTTTGAATCATGCTGCTTGCTCCTCTCCTGCTGTTTGCTGTTTATTGCAGCAGTGTCGGCATCTGCTCCTGATTCGGATCATGATTAGACTTATAAGGATAACCAGGATCATAAGGCTCAACGTAGATCGAAACATCCGTAACATGTATAAAACGTTTCATAACGAGCTGCTTTACCCTTTTGGCAATCTCTTGACCCTCAAGAACCGAAATGCGCGGATTAACGCTAATGACCATTTCTGCTATGACATAGTGCCCATGCTCTTTCGCCCTCAAGGTTTGAACGGTAATGACTCCATCAACACGCTGAATAAGCTGCATCAGCTCATCAGGGTTTTCTTCTGAAGTCTTTCCATTCTCTTCTTTACGGATGAAGACAGTAGCCATTCTGTAGCCATTAACAACAACTATAACTGCAATAACGATCGCTGCTGCTGGATCAAAATAGTAGAGCACCGGAATATTTAACATTTTCCCAACAATCGCTCCACTTACACCCACTAAAGCAGCAATAGAGCAATATAGTCCAGTCATTCGATCTTTCGATGGAAAAAATAATTGCTGTACAATTAAAGCCAGCACAATTACGACTGCCGCGCTCCAATGCGGTGCACTCGTTACACCCTCTGAAAGATCTCTAATGGCGGATATGCCAATTTCGAGCCCAATAATAAGCAGGACGACAGACAACAATATCGTTGTCGCCGTCTCTGCTTTTATGTCTACAGGCGCCGCTTTGGTAACCGAATTTGCCATTTTGCGCTGCCGGCTTGCCCTCAGTCCTGAAAGAGCAGCTGCTCCTGCGGCTACATCAGCTCCTGTTCGAAATGCATCCGCGAGCAGCGCCTTGCTTCCTGACAACCAACCTACCACGCCTTTCAATAGAGCCAGCAGCATGTTTCCCCATAAGCCGGTCCAGCTTGCGGACTCCGCTTTTGCATATCGCTGTGTGGTTGACATTTGTACCTCCTAAAGGTTTTGCGAATGCAAAACCACTTCGTAAGCATGTTCTTAGGTTTTGCGAATGCAAAACCTCTTCGTTAGCATGTTAATCTACAAAATTAAGCTGTTTTTTTAACGACAGCCTTCGGCTTTTGTTTACCTTTAAGCAATAGCCACAACGGGCTCGCGATACAAATGGATGAGTACGCGCCGCTCGTAAGACCGATAATTTTGGCAAGTGCAAATAGCTTGATTGATTCGCTTCCGAAGATGAACAAACATACGGCTACGATAAGCACAGCTAATACGGTGTAAATGTTACGTGCCATCGTTTGCCAGATGCTGGCATTTACCATCTCAGCGAGCTGATCGCGGTTTTTATATTGGCCAAACCGAAGATTTTCACGAATCCGGTCAAAAATAACGATTTTATCATTAATAGAATAACCAATTGTCGTCAACACCGCTGCGATGAACGGAAGGTCCACTTCCAGGCGGAATATCGAGAATATAGCTATGACGACAAAAGCATCGTACAATATCGCAATGTTCGCTGCCAGCGCAAAGCGCCATTCGAAGCGAATCATAACATAAATCATAATGGCTACGCTGGCAATGAGAACTGCCCAGATCGTCTTGATCCCAAGCTCCTGCGCCATGTCAGGTGAAACGACGTTAACCTCGGCTGATACTTGGTCACCGTACTTCGCCTTGAAAGCATCTTGGATTTCAGTGATCTTGGCTTGTGTAAGCACTTCGTCAAAGCGAGCAGTTACTCGATCTTCTCCAGCACCGCCAATCGTTGGCGTAATGTCTTCAAATCCTGCTTTTGCAATAATTTCTTTCGCTTCTTGCTGGGTTGCTGCCTTGCCTACTGAAATATCCATATTCGTACCAGCCTTGAAATCAACGCCGAAATTCATGCTAAAAAACAACAGTGACAATATACCAATTACAGTTAACGTGATCGAGAACAGAAAGAACTTGTTGCGGTTCCCAATGAAGTCATAACGAATTTTTGTATTAAAGTTCACGGATTTCTGCCTCCTTCACACCAAAGTAGCTTGGTTTTGTAAATAGGTTGCTCTTAATAATGAGCATAATTAAAAAGCGAGACAAGAAGATGTTTGTCAGCATACTAACCAAAATACTGAAAATCATCGTTAATGCAAAACCACGAATTGCACCGTTACCGATAAAGTACAATACCGCGCTCGAAATAATATTCGTAATATTCGCATCCATAATAGTCCGGAATGAGTTTTTCGATCCCGCTTTAAGGGATGATAGCAAACTCTTACCGCTTCGAATCTCTTCCTTAATCCGCTCATACATGATGATATTCGCATCAACCGCCATACCGATACCAAGTACGAAGGCTGCAATACCTGGAAGTGTAAGGGTCGCATTCATTAAATTAAATACAACGATCAAGAGCCATGTATACGTAATAACAGTAATACCAGCAACAACGCCTGGAATACGGAACAATAAGACTAGGAATACCAAAATAATAATCGTACCGATAATACCGGCCTCGACTGTCTCTTTCAACGAATCTAGTCCTAACTTTGCGCCTACACTTTGCGTATATTTTTCAGTCAGTTTGAGCGGCAACGCACCAAGATTGATCATATCTGCCATCTCACGCGCCTCAGCAACCGTATATTCACCAGTAATTGAAGCAGAACCGCCTGGAATAGCTCCGTGTACAGCAGGTCTTGACAACTCTTTGTCATCGAGAAAAATAGCTAAGTATTGACCTGCTAGACGTCCCGTAATTTCTTCGAATTTCTTCCCATCCTTGAGCTCAATGGTGATATAAGGTTTACTTAGTTCATCATAGCCAACGCCTGCGCCATTTTGCTTAAAGTCGCTGCCGTCAAGCTCGATCGTGCCGTCAGGTGCGCGGAACGTCAGATTAATTGGTTTTGCAAGAATGTCTCTTACTTCATTCTCATTTGTGACACCAGCTAATCGTAAACGAATCCGGTTCGAACCTTCAGTTGTGATCTCCGGCTCCACAATACCAAGCTCGTCAATCCGTTTTTCTAAGCTTCTTGCCGTTTCCTTCAATGATTCCGGTGTTACAGCTTCTCCACCTTCAAGGGGAGTAGCTTCGTACAAAACCTCAAATCCGCCTTTTAAATCTAGGCCTAACCTTACGTTTTTTACCAGCGATGGACTTGTCCAAGCGATAACGCCAAACATAATGACTACGATCGCAAGGAAGGCAATTATTCTCTTCCCGAACATACGACTAAATCCTCCTTATGATCTCAATATTCCTATTATACAGACGTGACAAAATCGAGTCAAAAAAAAAGAAACCGTCAATTTAAAATTGGGTTCCTTTGTATGCGCTAATCGTCATGAAATTCATAAATTTCATAACCTTTAAAGATAAAATATCGTTTACTAATTGATGCAGCTCGGGCTGCCCTTTTTTATTATACATCTCACTTACGCATTCCCATACATCTTGACCTGTTACATGCTCGTAGCCAATGAGTTGGAATTCCTCCGCTTTGCTGTTGCATAGCTCCTCAATCATACGATTTAACACTTCGTCTGCCATGCTGCGCCTCCCAAAAGCTTCTGACATAAAGCTGTAATCCACATATTCGATATCTTACTGCCTTTTTCCTGCCCGCTGTATTGCTATTCTCTAAAATGACTGACATGGAATAGGACATGCCGCGCATAAAGATGATAGTACCTACATGTCTTACTATATCATCATATTGCTGCGACAAGTTAAGATCAGTTATTTCATGATAGAGAAGAGGGTAATTTATTATGTCAAACTTATCGAATCAAACCAAGCAAAACTTTATAAAAGGCGCAATGATTTTGCTTGCCGCAGGCCTTATTAACAGGCTGCTCGGATTCGTAACCCGCATTGCGCTGCCACGTATTATGGGCGCTGAAGGGGTCGGACTATATCAGCTAAGCTATCCGTTTTTGACAGTTATGCTCACCCTAATTACAGGCGGCATTCCGCTTGCAGTAGCCAAATGGATCGCGGAGGCTGAGTCACAGGGCGATTCGACTCGTGTAAAGTACATTTTCCGAACGGCAATGGGGCTAGTTGCTTCACTCGGCATATTGTTGACCGCATTGATGATACTTTTTGCACCATGGATTACAAAGCATGTACTGCCAGACGCTCGTGTATACCGAACCTTTATGGTGATGACACCCATGCTGCTTATTATAGGGATATCATCGGTTTATCGGGGATATTTTCAAGGCAAACAAAACATGATTCCAACTGCTGTATCACAAATTGTAGAAACGTTGCTACGTATTATTGCATCGTTAACCTTTTCATATATGCTGCTTCCATATGGCCTTGAGTGGGCTGCAGCTGGTGCCATGCTTGGCGCTGTGGTCGGTGAGATTGGAGGACTTGCTGTACTGCTTTGGAAATATTACAGCGACAAGCCGCGCGTGAAACAAGAGGTTACCAGCCTTCCTAATCAAAAAATGGTCAAAAACGAACCCGTACTGCGAAGATTGCTAAGCATATCGATCCCGGTCACTGGCAGTCGATTGGTAGGTTCCTTCTCCTATTTGCTCGAATCCATCCTTACGGTTAGAAGCTTAGCAGCAGCTGGAATTACGACAGGCATCGCTACTGCACAATACGGTGCTTTGCAAGGTATGATTGTACCGCTTCTGCTGCTGCCAACTGCATTAACTTACTCCCTTGCCGTGTCCCTTGTCCCTTCCTTATCCGAAGCTGCTGCTCGAGGTGATAATGCTCTAATCCACAAAAGGCTTCATCAATCGATGAGACTTGCACTTGTTTCAGGAGCTCCTTTTGTTGTCATTATGGCTTTGTTTGCGGATCCGATCTGCCGAATTGTATATAATCATGCGGAAATAGCTCCTATGCTCCAGCTTATCGCTCCCGTTGGCATTTTTATCTATTTGCAAGCGCCGCTTCAAGCAGCTCTACAAGCGCTTAATAAGCCTGGAACTGCATTAATCAACACTTTAATTGGCGCTGTCGTTAAGCTCTTTCTCATTGTCCAGCTTGCATCGGATCCTGATTTCGGAATATATGGCGCATTAATTGCTATTAATGTCAATATCGTTCTCGTCACCGTATTGCATGCGATCAGCGTTTTGAGGTTTATCGGCTTCCATATGAAATTTTTCGACTTTGCAAAAGTTGGTACAGCTATGATTATTATGGGTGCGGCTGCTCGGTTCACGATGAATAATGAACCGTTGTCCGTCGAATGGGTTAATTTACTTCTAGCTTGCATGGCAAGTGTAATCGTGTATTTAATGCTAATGGTTGTTATGAAAATTATTGATCGCCATGACATTGTACGTATCCCGTTAATCGGAAATTGGTTTAAATAATTTGAAATACATCATAGAAGAACCGCGGTAAAGAAAGGGATAATCCCCTCTTTATCGCGGTTTTTTATCATGCGTATCGATAAACAACTTCCCTTTATAATCAATTGTACAAAAGAATACATCCTTAAAATCAAAGACGCCTCTTTCCTGCAATACATTTTTGAGCCAAAATCTCGTTTTCTCTAGATTTTCTAAATTTTTATCCTGTACCTTGCCATCCATAATGAGCGGGACAGGTAAAATTTCGAATCGATATTTCGGTGGAAAAACATTGGTTTGGTTATATCGCTTTAGTTTTTGATCAGATGGGCCTGTTGTATTGTTATCAAGAGGTTTGTCTTCGGATTCATCGGAATGCTCCCGTGGTATGACGGACAGCTTGCCGCTTGTTTCCAAAATAGCAAATTCAACGTCCGATACTGCACTAATTTTATTTTCCCTAAGCTGAAGCATTAGATCATCCAAGTTATAACGCTGCTTGCGCATAACATCACTATTTAACTTGCCTTTGTCAATAATCACACTAGGTTTGCCATCAAACAGCAGTCTTAGCTTACGGCTTTTCATCGTCATAAAAGCACTGCCTACTTGAATAATCATCAAAACGACCATTGGTAAAATACCTTCCCACATCGATCGATCCATGTCTTCAATGACTATGACAGCAATTTCAGCAATCATGACTGAAATAACGAGATCGAATACGGATAGTTTACCGATTTCTCGTTTCCCCATAAAACGCATGATCAGAAATACGACGAAATAAATCATTATCGTCCGGATCAACAGGCCCCAAAATTCCAAAGGAAACCGCCTCCTCGTCTTTATCATTCGAGCTGATTCCAGCTGCGTTTTGACCGTAAAGGTATTCTGACCTACGTGTTCCAACATCATACTCCTGCAGTTTATACGAATATATGGCAATGATACATGAACTCCACATAAATTAGTGCTTGTCACCCGTGTTTGTGTACTATTCTGCTTAGCTTGACCATATGGATAAGTAATACGTTCATATCGCTGGGGGGAATATGATGAGCTCGGTTAAACAAGCACCTAAACCGCCTTTAATCGCTTCACCTTTGCTTGCCGGAGTGCTGTTTTCAATCATTTGGCTGGCAGCAGGTGCCTTGCTGCTCTCACTGCTTTTGCATTTTACAAGTATGAAGGAAAGCAGCTTACCTGGTAATGCATTGCTAATTCATGGCTTTGCAGCACTCGCTGGAGGCTTTACCTCGGGACGACGCTCCGAACGAAAAGGTTGGTATAACGGCGCATTGCTTGGTTTGCTTTACGGTGCAATCGTCATCATTATCAGCTTCCTTGCAACCAATGCTTCAATATCAATGCACAGTATCCTCCTTCTTGGAGCAGCCCTTCTTGCTGGAGCGTTTGGCGGAATGATTGGCGTAAATATGAGAAGGTGATCTTTAATAATCAAAAAAAACGGCTGACATGCAAGCATGTCAGCCGTTTCTAATTAATCATCTTATTCCTTTTCTGCTGGTGCAGAATTGATAATGTTATTGATCGCACTGCGTTCGAACGTCATTTTTGTTGTATCGTTTACACGAAGTACAACCGTATCATCACTAAGTTCAACGACTGTACCGTGCAAACCACCAATTGTCGAAATTTTATCGCCTTTTTTCAATTGGTTAAGCATGGACGTACGTTGCTTTTGTTTCTTCTGCTGCGGACGAATAAGCAAGAAATAAAACACCGCAAACATAAGTATGAACGGCCAAACCATGTTAAGAATACCAGTTGCACCTGTTGGTTCTGCTGCTAACCACATCGTAATCCCCCCTTTCAAAACCCTTTCTCATTATCGAACAGGCCGTAGCTTGTGAAGAAGGAATCACGGAAATCAAGAAGCCGATCATCCATAATCGCTTGCCGAACGTCCCGCATGAGTTGTAGTAAGAAATGCAAATTGTGATAAGTCGTCAGCCTCATGCCAAACGTCTCATCCGCTTTAATTAAATGCCGGATATAAGCTCTTGAATAATTCTGGCATGTATAGCATGAGCACTCCGGATCCAAAGGTCCATAATCCTCTGCGTATTTCGCATTTCGAATAACGAGTCTGCCTTGGCTTGTCATTGTTGTCCCATTACGGGCAATTCGCGTTGGCAGAACACAGTCGAACATATCGATTCCGCGGATAGACCCTTCAATTAATGCATCTGGTGAGCCGACTCCCATGAGATAACGCGGTTTATTCGCCGGTAAAATGGGAACCGTATAGTCGAGAACATCATACATAAGATGCTTAGGCTCGCCTACGCTCAGTCCACCAATAGCATACCCCGGGAAATCCATGGAAGTCAAATCATTTGCGCTTTGAATGCGTAAATCCTTGTACATTCCTCCCTGAACAATTGCGAACAATCCTTGATCATGAGGTCTTGCATGAGCTTTAAGGCAACGCTCTGCCCAGCGTGTCGTACGCTCTAGTGATTTCTTCACATAATCATGCTCAGCTGGAAATGGAGGGCATTCATCGAATGCCATCATGATATCCGAGCCTAGAGCATTTTGAATTTCCATAGCTACCTCAGGAGAAAGAAACTTCTTGTCACCGTTGAGGTGAGAGCGGAAATGTACGCCTTCTTCGGTAATTTTTCGCATTTCGCTTAGACTGAACACCTGAAATCCGCCGCTATCCGTCAGAATCGGTCTATCCCAGTTCATAAACTTATGCAATCCGCCAGCGTTCCTTACGATGTCATGTCCAGGTCTAAGGAACAAATGATACGTATTGCTCAAAATAATTTGAGCATCCATCACCTTAAGCTCTTCTGGACTCATTGTTTTGACTGTTGCTTGCGTGCCTACCGGCATAAAGGTAGGTGTTTCAATAATTCCATGCGGTGTGTGTACACGACCTAGTCTTGCTCCGGATTGCTTACATTGTTTGATTAATTCATATTTTACAGCCACAATTCACGCTTCCTATTCCTAATTAATAAATAAACATCGCATCGCCAAAGCTGAAAAAACGATATTCATGAGCGACCGCTTCTTCATAGGCTTTCATAACAGCATCTCGTCCAGCCAGCGCACTTACAAGCATAACGAGCGTTGACTTTGGCAGATGAAAATTAGTAAGCAAGGCATTTACCAATTTAAATTCATATCCTGGAAAAATAAATATGGAAGTCCAACCGTTGCAAGCCTCGATAGGACTATCTTGGAAACGAGCTGCTACAGTCTCCAGTGTTCGCGATGAGGTTGTCCCTACAGCAATTATACGTGCCCCGGATCGTTTGGCTTCATTAATAATTGCCGCATTTTGCTCATTCAGCTCATAATATTCGGCATGCATTTCATGATCCTCAACTAACTCCACTGACATTGGCCGGAATGTACCCAGTCCAACATGCAATGTAACATACGCCAGCTTTACACCTTTTGCCTGCAGCCTTTCAAGAAACTCATCTGTGAAATGCAGACCCGCCGTAGGCGCAGCTGCGGATCCCGCATGCTTTGAGTATACCGTCTGATATCTTTCGCGTTCCTCCAGCCTTTCCTTAATATAAGGAGGCAGCGGCATTTCACCAAGACGATCAAGCAGCTCTTGAAAGATACCCTCATATTCAAACCGAATCGTTCTTCCGCCCATCTCGCCTTCCTGCTCGACTACAGCGCGCAGCAATGGATTTCCTTCTCCATCGTCTCCAAATGAAAGTGCTGTGCCGACCTTGAGACGTTTCGCAGGCTTGCCGAGTGCATCCCAACTGCCATCTTCAAACTGCTTCAATAACAACAGCTCGATCTTTGCGCCAGTATCACTCTTCATCCCCGTTAAGCGGGCAGGAATAACTCTTGTATCATTTAGTACTAGTACATCTCCAGATTGAACATATTGTTCTAAATCAGTAAATCTATTGTGTGTAATTTCACCTGACTGCTTATTTAGAGCTAGCAATCTTGAAGCCGTTCTATCAAGCAAAGGTGTCTGGGCAATTAACCGTTCCGGCAGTTCAAAATCAAACCATTCTACGTTCATATCGATTCAATCATTCCTTAGCGATGGTTACATCTTTGTAGTAGTATTTCAAAATATATTGATAGTCATACCCTTGCTCTGCAAGGCTTAATGCTCCGTATTGTGATAAACCGACTCCATGTCCATTACCAGAGCCGATAAAACGATAGTTAGGCTCCTTCGTAGCTGCACGCATCTGTCCGCTGCCATCTAGAATAAACATATTAGCATTGGTAGCTTCTACTTTCTGACCACCCGCACTAATCATATATACCGGAGCAGAATCTGACGGCTTGTTGCGCGTCGCCGAGTTCTGTCCGAGCAGTGATACCTTAGCTGTCTCCTCGATCTTGAACAACGTACTCGGCAACGAGCCTTGCACGCCTAATGCAACACGGTAATCAACTGGATAGTTTACAACCACTTTCTGTCCATTTGCCAAAATTTCTGTAGCACGCCCTGAAGCGCCGCGCTGACTCACCTCTAATGTTTTCAGAGGACCTGCGATTGGAGTCTTCGATTTAGAATTAATAACCGTTAACATTTCTTGTGCGTTATAAGGACCGCGAACCCATGTCATTGAATTGGATTCGATGCTTTTGTCCAGCACGACAACTTGTGTTCCGTTCTCTACCTGTGCAATAACAGGAATAGTATCCTGAACGAGCGGGTGCTTGCGAACCTTAGTACCGTTCGTATTCACTTGCATAATAACGCTGCCAGCTGCGGTCTTTTGTCCAGTATCGTTAAGTAAATCCTCTCGAATATATCCGATGGATCCGTTTGGAACTACAACACGGTACCAGTTAAGCAGCTTAGTCTCAGACGAAGTATCCGGGCTTTTCGTTGCCTGCAAATACGGAACCGAATTGTTCCACGCTTCTTTGGCATCCGCCGTAAAACCACCGCTATTTGCTGAGTAAATGGCCTCAATCGCTTTTCCTTTGTACAATACGACTTGACCTGCTGTCTCTTCAACGGCAGTTATTGTTGACGGGCGCTCTGAGCTAACTCCGTAATAGGCTTGGCTTAAAGTCGTATCAACGACATGCGCAATTTGGAAACCTAGACCTTTATATAAAGCGTAGGTACGTGCTGCTACAGCTTGTACCTTAAGCGCTTCTATTGGCCATGTCGGGTACATCTCAACGCCTACAACTGAATATAGATATTGTTCAAATGGCAGCTCATTAACAACCGCCATCTTTCCATTCAGTACGCTCAGTTCAAACAGTCCCCGGTAGCTGCGATTGCTGCGTTCCGTCAGCTTTATCGGGTCCGTCCCCGCTGGCGAGACCGTTACTTTCGTATCACTTCCTGGAAACAAATAAAGCTCTGAACTGCTTTCCGCTTTGGCACTGATCGTATGATCGTTTCTTATCAACAAGTAAGGTGAGCTTGTATCTGCATCCTTCAATGCGCCTCCGCCTGAAGTATTTGCCGCTGCTGCCCTGATCGTTTGAAGATCAGCATCTGTCGCAGCAGCTCCAACGATAACAGAGTACTGGGATACTCCATTTTGCTGTGAACGAACAGCTACAAAAGCATCCAATCCTGCTGCTCCGAAGCTTGCTGCAGCAGCCATTGCAGCAGATTTACTCGGATATGTTCCACTTTCCAAATGAAGCGGCCCTTGAAGCACTGATTTAAAGCCGCCTACAAGCTTAGAAAGCTCACTATCACCAGCCCATTTGGTTTTAGCAGCAGCTGCCTCAGCTGCTGTCTTGTATGTACCCTCAATAACCTGGTAGACAATAGCTCCGTTTTTCGAAAGGGAGGTTAGGAACGCCGCTCCCTTCAAAGCCTGCAGCCTCTTCTGTACAGCCAGTGCTGAAGCAAAAGTAGGAGACTCATATACATTCACTTTATAGTTCTCCATGCCAAATCGAGCCGTAGTTGTTCCATCTACATTAAACCAATTATTGATGCCGTCCGGTTGTCGCACTCCGACGCTCAATCCGCTCGTTGATGAGAATGTAACAGCTGGTGTCGTATCATCATATTTCTTCTCAGGCAAATGCATATACAAAGCAACACGGATAATATCAAGCTTTGGTACTGCGGCTTGTGATGGAGAACCAGTCCACGCAGTCGCTAGCAGTACTATTGCGAACGTCATGATCACGTAGCGCTTTATAGTCTGTTTAATTGACATTCTTGTTATTCTCCCCTCTGTTCTGCGGCAATTCGCAGCCATTAACGGAACAACTTTGTTCTGTTGATCCAAACCATACATATCTTCTTTTTGCTACAAATCGGTACAAACGATTCGCGAAACGCTCCATGCCTGGTATTCCGTAAATAGCAGATATCCAGCGGAAACCCTTTACGGTTCTCATTATCCGAACAATTCCGTCTGCGCCAGCAAACAGCTGGCCATGCTCATCAGCAACATGCATTTTCTCATACAACTGTGCAAAATTCAACTGATCCACTGGGGGAACTAGCTCTTTAATATTGCCGGCCGCCTCCAATTGCTGAATCTGTACATAGTGAAGATCCGCGTGTGAATGCAGCTCCTTTAACTTCGCAATGGAACCGAGACAAAGATTGCAATGTCCATCGTAGATAACATAGAGTTTCTCAGAAGCACCTTTTGCACTTGTATGCATGAAGAGCTACCTCCCTGGCATCGGAAGACCTAAATGACGATAGGCATTTTCAGTCGCTATCCGCCCACGTGGTGTTCGCTGTAAGAAACCAATTTGCATTAAATATGGCTCGTACACATCTTCAATCGTTTGGCTTTCTTCACCAATCGTCGCTGCAATAGTGTCAAGTCCAACAGGCCTGCCGGCAAAAGTCGTCATCATCGCTTGCAGCATTTTGAAATCGATAAGATCCAGACCCATCTGATCTACCTGCAGCAGCTCAAGCGCTGAACGGGCAATATCATGTGTGATAACGCCATCGCCCCGCACTTGGGCGAAATCACGTACTCGCTTTAGCAGGCGATTCGCGATTCGAGGGGTTCCTCGTGACCGCATTGCAATCTCAGACGCCGCTTCTCCTACGATACCAACGTTCAATATTTCTGCTGTTCTAGCTACGATGAATGCTAGCTCGTCCATCGTATAAAATTCAAGTCGGCTTACTACGCCAAAACGGTCGCGAAGCGGTGCCGACAGCAAGCCTGCTCTAGTAGTCGCTCCAATTAAGGTGAACGGCGGTAAATCGAGCCGAACTGAACGGGCACTTGGCCCTTTACCGATCATAATATCGAGCGCAAAGTCCTCCATTGCCGGATATAGCACTTCTTCAACTGTACGATGCAGGCGATGAATTTCATCAATAAAGAGTACATCACCCTCCTGTAAGTTTGTCAGCAGTGCAGCAAGATCACCAGGACGTTCAATAGCAGGGCCCGATGTCGTGCGAAGACTGACTCCGAGCTCGTTTGCAATAATGTTTGACAAGGTTGTCTTACCAAGGCCCGGAGGTCCATATAGCAGAACATGATCAAGTGCTTCCTTGCGCAGTTTCGCTGCTTCTATATATATTTTCAAATTTTCTTTGGCCTTCGTTTGACCAATATACTCGGCTAAATAGCGGGGCCTCAAGCTGAGTTCAACTGCCTGATCTTCCATCATCAGGTTGGCGGAAATGATTCTGTCATCCATCTGCCTTCATCTCCCTCCTTTACCCTTTAAATAGCTGCTGCAAAGCTCTTTTCATTAAAGAATCGACCGTTTCCTCAGCCGTTACACTATGCTGCAAGCCATTCCATGCTTTATCTAGTTCCACAGCGGTGTAGCCGAGTGCTGCAAGGCCTTCCCTTGCTTCCTGCCAAGCGGTGCCTGCACCTTGACCCGAATGTCTGCTCGAAGTAAGATCTAGCGCTACGCCTGCGGCTGTCAAAAGTCCTCCATCCAGCCCCGCTCCAATCAGCTTATCTTTCAGATCTAGTATCATCCGCTGCGCGGTTTTCTTTCCTATGCCGGGAAGCTTAATGAGAAATGCGATATTCTCCTGTTGAATAGCTGCAATGACTGCATCCGGTCGACCGCCTGATAAAATACCTAAAGCGACGCGGGGTCCGATTCCGGATACCTCCAGCAGCTTACGGAACAACGTTTGCTCTTCTCTCGTCTCAAATCCAAACAACAAAACAGCGTCCTCGCGGACGTTATGATGTATGTAGACGATAACCGGCTCTTCTTTTTTGGCAAATGCGTACGGATTAGGGGTAAATACCCGATAACCGGTATCTCTTACGTCCAGAACGATATATTCTGATTCTAAATGTACGACATTGCCTCTTAAAAAATCGATCATGAACGCTTCACCTCATTAATTTTCTGATTCAATACGACGGAGTGTGCATGACAAATAGCCACTGCAAGCGCATCGGCAACATCATCAGGCTTAGGCACCGCCGAAAGCTTCAAAAAGACTTTAACCATTTCTTGCACTTGTTTCTTCTCTGCCTTGCCATAACCAACAACGGCCTGTTTTACTTGAAGCGGTGTATATTCTCCAACTGGCAATCCACGCTGCGCAGCAGCCAAAATAATGGCGCCCCTAGCTTGGGCCACATCAAAAGCAGTCGTTACGTTTCGATTAAAAAACAATTTCTCTATTCCGACAGTATCTGGCTTATATTTATCCATCAAAGCGCCCGCAGACTCGTAAACTTGTAATAAACGCTGCTCTGAAGGCGTATGGGCTTCCGTCTGAATGGCTCCGTATTGCACGGGTGTAAGCTTGTGTCCGATCTTATCTATAAATCCAAATCCAACGATCGCATAACCAGGGTCAATTCCAAGAACGCGCAAACGGTCATCTCCTCAAAAGTTTTACAAGGTAAAACTTGCTTCGTAAGCATAGGCTTAAGTTTTGTGAAGCAAAACTTGCTTCGTAAGCATACGCTTAGTTTTACAGGGTAAAACTACTTTCTTTACATACTCACTGAAAGTTGCTTCATCCATTATAGCAAAACTTGACGTGAATGAGAACGCGCGTTTGATATTTCGGACTATAGACATGCAAAAAAGAAGATCACACGGTGAAGTGTGACCTCCTTGATCATAACTAATTCTAATACACTGGTTTCAATACTTTCTGATTTGGCTCAATCGCGTAGTCACTATAGGTAGACAACACGCTATTGTATTCAGCCATATCACTTATTCGAATCCCTTTACTCAGCTGCTCCAGCTTGTCCTGTGGCAAACTGCTCTCCATATATCTTACATCTAGCTGAAAAAAGGTGCGTACGACCTTCTCCTTCTTGGGGGCGCCATCAAAAAGAGTAAGATTGCCCTTCTTATCGACCCCCATATACGCGTTGGCTTTACAATGCTCTGACAAGTCTTCAATTCGCTGCTCGAAAGAAAGCAAATCTTGCTCTTGATTCAGATTTGCCTTCCATTCTGGATGTTCTAGCATGAGCTGAACAATCTCCTTATTCATCATACTTCCTAGCTGCTTCGATTCCTCACCGCACACATAGACAAGTCGAAGCTTAACAGAAAGCGGTCCTTCTTGCTTCTCCAGTGCTTGAATAACGCTGCTTTGATTCATGAGCGGCTCTGGCGCAGCAGTTACATGTTTTGCATTAGCAAGAAAAAGCCACCCCGCCATTAAGCAAAACGTGATTACTCCTAACATCCAAACTGGCCTCCGCTTTCTGCGCAAACGCTTCTTCACGTTTTTCCAAAGGCTGAATTCCATCATAGGGAAGACCCCTTCATTCTATTTTTTGATAGTATGCGCCATGTTTACATAAATATTCAAGTAATATAAAAAAGCCCCAAAGGACTTTAATCGTCTTTGGGGCTTCCTCTATTTTCTTATCGATTTATCCACGGTTGATTGCCACGATTTTTCGGTACATTGAATCTTGAGGAAACTGTCCGAATAACAGCTTTCTTGTTTGTTTTCCGTTGTACAACTGTTTTCGCTGGCTTCTCGATTTCCACATCTTCCACCTTTGCAGAGGTTTGATCCGATCGATTGCCTTTGCATCCGCAGTCATCTTGTTTAGTGTTACCCACACCTGCCGTTTGCGGCCAGCCTGGATTTGCTTGATATGGATGTGAGTATGTTGAGAAACCTGCTACAGGATACCCATAGCCATAACCGCCATCATTCTGTACTTGAGCTGACATTACATTCCCATGTCCGCTATGACCGTAGCCTGAGTGATAACCATACTCTGGCTGCATGCTAGTCGGGAATGTCATTCCTTGGTTCGGCTGAGTCGCCAGCGGCGATACCATTCCTTGGTTTGGCTGAGTTGCGAACGGCGATACCATTCCTTGGTTCGGCTGTGTCGCCAGCGGCGATACCATTCCTTGGTTTGGCTGAGTTGCGAACGGCGATACCATTCCTTGGTTTGGCTGAGTTGCGAACGGCGATACCATTCCTTGGTTCGGCTGTGTCGCCAGCGGCGATACCATTCCTTGGTTTGGCTGAGTCGCCAGCGGCGATACCATTCCTTGGTTCGGCTGTGTCGCCAGCGGCGATACCATTCCTTGGTTCGGCTGTGTCGCCAGCGGCGATACCATTCCTTGGTTCGGCTTAGTAGCGAGCGGCGATACCATTCCTTGGTTTGGCTGAGTTGCGAACGGCGATACCATTCCTTGGTTTGGCTGAGTCGCCAGCGGCGATACCATTCCTTGGTTCGGCTGTGTCGCCAGCGGCGATACCATCCCTTGGTTCGGCTGTGTCGCCAGCGGCGATACCATTCCTTGGTTCGGCTGTGTCGCCAGCGGCGATACCATCCCTTGGTTCGGCTGAGTCGCGAGCGGCGATACCATCCCTTGGTTCGGCTGTGTCGCCAGCGGCGATACCATCCCTTGGTTCGGCTGAGTCGCCAGCGGCGATACCATCCCTTGGTTCGGCTGAGTCGCCAGCGGCGATACCATGCCATGCTGGAGCGGATTAACCATTGGATAACCATGTCCCCACTCTGGTCCAACACCCATAGGCATATTCGAAACTGATGGATAGCTTCCAACAAACACCATTCCAGGAGGACATTCAAACGGCGCTTCATGACCTTCATTGATAGGACTCACCGTACTGCCAAATGGCACTGGCTGGTGCCATTCACCATAACCATAACCATGCTCCATTTGAGCTGGCATAGTCATCGGGTGACTATAACCATATCCCGTTTGAACTGGCATAACCATAGGTTGCCCATAGCCGTACCCCATTTGAGCTGGCATGGTCATTGGCTGACCGTGTCCATATCCACCGTAAGTAGGTTGTTGTGCGACTGGCGATACCATCTCAGGCGCTTTTGGCATATTATACAAGGACAAAGCTTCGGTTGCCGGAATGCCATATTGCTTGAATAAATCAACATTAGGCTTATATTCAGAATGAATCGGTTTAAGCTTCTTCTCAACAGGCTTCTCGATCGGCAGCGCTTTTTTGGCTGGCTCTACCGCTGCCGCTTTAGGTTCAGGAAGAGGAGCTGGCGCTACAGGCTTCACGATTGGAGCTGTTGGTTTCTTTTCTTGAACTGGAGCTACGGGAGCCGGAGCAACTGGTGCTGGTGCAATCGGTGCTGTTGGCGTTTTGCCTGTAATAGGTCCTGTAGGTGTTTTCCCTATAATTGGAGCTGTAGAAAGCTTTCCGACCCAGCCCTGTACGCCTTGCATGATTGAACTCGGGTGAAGGGGATGAGCTCCTCCAGTATTATGCACTGCATGCTGTCCAGTGCTAAGTCCTGTACTATGTCCGCCAGTACCTTCATGCATAGACTCACTTGCCTTAGGAATGTTAACAATTTCACCTGTAAGCAGTACATTAGGGTTTTTAAGCTGTGGATTTGCCTTGATCATATCCGCTAAAGGCACACCCCAAGCTTTCGAAAGCTTCCAAAGCGTATCCCCTTGTTTTACAACATGCTGATGCATGATATCCATTTCACCTCCTGAGCCTCCCGTGTGGCTTGACGGAACTTTCAGCTTCATGCCAACATCAATGGCATCCGGATTCGTAATACCCGGATTCAGCTTCAAAAGTTCTTCGAGCGATACGTTATACTTTTGGCCGATAAAGTATAAGGATTCGCCTTTTTTCACAATATGGATTTTCACTCGTTGTTAACCTCCTGTCACGTTCTGAATAATCAGGCACTGCTAATGCCTATTATCAATCCATACATCCTATGCAGAATATGGGCGTGTGTCTCCACTTTCACAAAAAAAATAGTAAAAAGCCGAGTCACCCCTCAGAGTGAACTCGGCTTTCTATATATACATGGATGTTTCAAATGCTATAACTGACAAACGCTATTATTATTTCTTGATCTCTGAAAAGCTTGGATAACTTCCTAATACGCGAACCTGGCAGCCAATTGCTTCAATTTCTTGAATAGCTGATGGCAGAAGTACAGTATCCAGTGCCATGTCAATGTCGATAAAAAAATAATAATTGCCAAGCTTCTTCTTCGTTGGACGCGATTCGATACGGGATAAGTTGATTTTGCGCCATGCAAAAGCAGCTAGAACCTGATGGAGCGCACCCGGATAGTCTTCTGGCAAAGTTATCAATATACTCGTTTTTTGGTTATCTGATTGACGAGCTGTATAGGGCTCTGATCCAACCAGCAAGAAACGAGTGTAATTGTTGTCATGATCCGTAATTGCACTTGCGATAACATCAAGCTTCTCATTTGCAGCAGCCGTCATTGTGCCTATTGCTGCCCAGCCTGCATTCGGGTTGTTTTGAACAATTCTAACGCCCTCAGCTGTGCTGCTAACATGTTCCGTCACGGCATGCGGAAGATGCGTCCGTAGAAATTGCAGACACTGAGCGATTGCCACAGGGTGACTAATTACTTTAGTAATACGTGAGTAGTCTATTTCCCCGTTATCATCTATAAGCTCGGATTGACGGCCAATCAAATTCTGAATAGACGGATATACCCACTCTGCTTGAATAGGAATATCAACCTCATGAACGAGCCAATCCATATGTAGACTCACAGAACCCTCTATCGTATTCTCGATCGGAATAATACTGTAATCGCTTATTCCATTGACAGTAGATAGAAACACATCTGATATTAGCCTGTGATGTTTCCAGCTCACATCTTCTCCACGAAATAGATGTCTCGCAGCTTCATCCGATACAGAACCAGCTGGTAATACCGCTATCGTCTTCATTACTACAAGTCTCCTTTAATTCTGTCAGGAAGAAGGACCGCAGGCTGCTTAGCCATGTCCTCTATCGTAATTTGTGGACCTTTAGTGCAAGGCGACAGCCACAGCGTCGCCGCTTCAATGCCCTCCTGCTTCATCGTATCCAGCAGAAATGTTTCGAGCATGGATTCATTTGAGCCCTGTTCCACTCCAGCTTCTACATCCTCGACAAATGCAATCAGCGTCGGCCCTGCTCCGCTTAGCGCAACGCCTAGCGCGCCATGATCTACCGCGCGCTCCAGAATAGTCGTCATGCCGGGAATCATCGCTGCACGGTAAGGCTGGTGCAGCCGATCCTTCATCGCATGACGAATCATACCGAGCTCGCCGCCAGCAAGCGCTGCGACGAGCAAAGAGCTGCGGCTTACGTTGAATACAGCGTCAGCCATACTAATTGAAGACGGCAGCGCGTGGCGTGCTTTTTCCGTCGACAATTGAAAGGCTGGGATCGCGACTAGCGTCTTCAGCCTTTGATGCGGCTCAATTCTCACATAATCCGCTCGCTCCCCATCCCAAGCTGAAACGATAATACCGCCAAATAACGAAGCGCCAACATTATCAGGATGCCCTTCCAATGCCGTTGCCATTTGGAACAGCTTATCGTCCGTGAGCGGACTGCCAATCAAAGCGTTCGATGCAACAAGAGCGCCTACGATTGCTGATGCGCTGCTGCCTAAGCCGCGTGTAAGCGGAATGTCGCTGTGCATCGAGATCGAAAGCTCAGGCACTGATACGCCTGCTTCTTCGAAGACGAGCTGTGCTACCTTATAGATCAAATTAGACTTGTCTTTCGGCAAGCCATTCATTTGATCACCGTAAAACTGAAATTCCGTTTGGTCCGATACGCTCATCTCAATCCATGCATAAAGCGAAAGCGCCATTCCGAGCGTATCAAAACCGGGACCTAGATTTGCTGTGCTTGCCGGTACTTTTACAATAACTCTGCGATTATTCATAAGATTTATCCTTCTACGCGATAGACGCTCTTCACTTTATGAACGACTTCCAGCGATTCAAACGTAGCCAGTACCTTCTGGATAGCTGCTTTATTCGCGTCATGAGTAATGATAATGATTTCGGCTTCCGGATTAGACGGTGTTGGCTGCTGCAGTACCGATTCCAAGCTCACTTCAAAGTCAGCGAATACTTGTGTAATACGTGAAAGAACGCCAGCACGGTCTGCTACCTCAAGCAGCATGAAATATTTGGATGAGATATGCTCGTCGGTTTTGAGCTTCTTCTCTTTGTAAGCAAGACTTCCCTGCATGCCATTTACACCAAGCTTCAGATTCTTCACTACTGCAACTAAATCAGATACGATTGAGGTTGCTGTTGGAAGCTCACCTGCTCCTGCACCGTAGAACATCGTTTCGCCTACAGCCTCTCCATGTACATAAACCGCATTAAACACGCCGTTAACAGACGCAATTGGATGCGATTGCTTAACCATCGTAGGTTGAACGCTGATGCTGATCAGATCATCCTGCCGCTCTGCAATACCAAGCAGCTTCACTTCGTAGCCTAGACGCTTCGCATACAAAATATCTTCTTTGCTAACAGAAGAAATACCTTGAACAGATACATCCTCAAGCGCTACATTTGCGCGGAATCCAATCGTAGCAAGAATCGTCATTTTGCGCGCAGCATCAAGACCTTCAACATCCGATGTTGGATCAGACTCAGCATAACCGAGTTCTTGTGCTTCCTTAAGCACATCTAGGTAGGATGCACCCTCTTGACTCATCTTTGTCAAAATAAAATTGGTTGTGCCATTTACGATACCCATAATTTTATTAATACGATCGGATGAGAAACCTTCCACAAGTGTACGAATAATTGGAATGCCGCCAGCTACGCTTGCTTCATATAATACATCGCAGCGATTTTCTTTGGCTTTGGCCAGTATTTCAGGGCCATGCATTGCCATCAAATCTTTATTTGCCGTTACTATGTGTTTGCCGAGGGATAGTGCTTCTAATATATATTCTTTCGTAAGCCCGATTCCGCCCATTACCTCAACGATAACGTCAATTTCAGGGTGACGAATAATTTCCCAAGGGTCCTCTGTAAGCTTGCTTGGATCAACTGCAATATTACGTGATTTGTTTTTGTCTTGAACAAGTACTTTTTCTATTACGATCGGCGAGCCAACCTGGCTTGCCAAATCCTCCTGATGACCTTCAACAATTCGCACTACGCCTGTGCCTACAGTTCCTAGACCTAACAAACCAACTTTAACCGGCTTCATATATACCCTCCATTATCAATTCCGTTATCCTTGTCCGATGACCAAAGCCTTACGCACGCCAGCTTGACTGCGAAGCATTTCGACCAGCGATGACAGTTCCCCGGAAAGCTGTGAAATATCGACCGAAATGACGACATTTGCGAAGCCTTGGAGAGGAATCGTCTGATTCATCGTCAGAACATTTCCATCCAAGCTCGCTACCATGCTGAGCACATTCGAGAGCACGCCTGAGCGATGCTCCAAATCCATGGAAATCGTCGCAATACGTTCTCGTTCAAGCTCATTAAGTGCATAGATGCCATCTTTATACTTATAAAAAGCGCTTCGGCTAAGTCCAACGCGTTCAACCGCTTCATGTACGGTTGCTGCATCACCGCGGCCAAGCATTTCCTTCACTTGTATCGTCTTCATAATCGCTTCCGGTAAAATATCCTCTCGAACGGCATAATAGCGTTTCGTCACTATACGTCCTCCTCAAAAAGACAATTGTTCACCTATAGTGGACATTATATCGAAATTTAAAGCTCGGAGCAATAGGCAAAATAAGAAAAGACGGCTTTCGCCGTCCTCATTTCTTAATATGTGCGAGTGGTCTAGCCATTCGGATTATAGTCGCTGCCCTCGAAGAATTCAAAAGCAAAATCGCCGATTTGAACCATGTCGCCGTCTTTTGCTCCCATCTTCCGAAGCTCGGCATCAACACCCATTTTACGCATCGTACGCGCAAAGCGCATGACAGCATCATAGGAAGTCAAATTCATTCGTTTCATGTAATTACTAATACCTTCGCTCACGATAACGAACACTTCATCTTCCTTATGGATCGTGAATGTCGTTTCTTGGCGCTTCTCATACGTATAAACTTTCCGTTCAGCAACATCTTTCACATCTGCGATTTCTACTTCCTCAGAAACCGTATCAAGAACGTCCGCTGCTTTATACAGAAGTTCCTGCACGCCTTGTTTCGTTAGCGAGGAGATTGGCAAAATCTCATAATGACGATCACCGCTTACTTCTGCTAGCTGCTGCTTGAACAATTCAAGCTGCTCCGCAGAATCTGGCATGTCCATTTTGTTAGCTGCAATAATTTGCGGACGATCCGCGAGCTTCTCATTATAGAGTACAAGCTCTTCGTTGATCTTCACCCAATCCTCGAAAGGATCGCGTCCTTCCGAAGCAGACATATCGACGACATGAACGATAACTCTAGTCCGCTCGACGTGACGAAGAAACTCATGACCGAGACCTACTCCCTCATGCGCTCCTTCGATTAGCCCTGGCAAGTCAGCCATAACAAAGCTGCGGCTGTCGCCGACGTCTACGACGCCGAGATTTGGCGTAATCGTCGTGAAATGATAAGCACCAATCTTAGGCTTTGCTCCAGAAACGACAGATAGCAAAGTCGATTTGCCTACACTAGGAAAACCAACCAAGCCCACATCAGCCATTACTTTAAGCTCAAGCACAACCCAGCGCTCTTGCCCTTCTTCACCATTCTCCGAAATATATGGAGCTGGATTGTTTTGGGTAGCGAAGCGAATATTGCCTCGACCGCCTCGTCCGCCTTTTGCAATAACGATTTTTTGACCATGACGGGTCATATCCGCAATAATTTCCTGCGTATCGTCATCAATGATTACGGTGCCAGGCGGAATGCGAACGATCGTATCCTCAGCGCCCGCTCCGTGCATGCTTTTAACTTTACCGCGCTCACCGCGATCAGCCTTGAAATGCTTCTGATAGCGGAAGTCCATTAGCGTACGAAGCCCTTCGTCAACTTGAAAAATCAAGTCTCCGCCACGGCCGCCGTCTCCGCCTGCAGGACCGCCCTGCTCGACATACTTCTCACGGCGAAAAGAAACGATACCATCGCCTCCGTCGCCGCCTTTTACAAATATCTTCGCTTTATCGACAAACATGCTGTGCCCCCGTTCATGCGCGCATTTCCGCCCTCAGCAACACCTTTGCATACGGTTGCTCGAAGTTGATCGGCTGCATTGGCGCGCCTACCAAATGCTGTTGTATTTTTTGCTTCCATTGCTGTTCATTCATTAGTTCGCCATCATAATAGAAGGCTGCATACAGTGCATCCTCATCCAGCGATAGCTCCAGCGTAAGAACAGCAGCATCACCATAGCCAGGCTTCGCCGCAAACCGATATGCGTTAATCGTATGAATGAGCGTTTCGGCTATTTGATCGGCTTCTGCCGTTATTTCGTTTAAATGTATATCGCCTTTAATGACTACTTGCAATTCCAGCGAATTCGATATCGTACGAAACGATTGGATATAACTAATCAGAGATGGAACACCCAGCTTGGATACACTACTCTCCACAGCCATCCGATCACTTATTTTCTCCACAAACTCGACCGCTTTATCCAGCTTTTTGAGCCTAATATAACCAAACACGACTTGCAGGTCGTTCATCCAGTCATGACGATGATGATTGAGAGTTCGTATTGCAGAATTTTGCAACGAGAGAATCGTCCGTGCAGTCTGCTCTGCGTGCTCTTTTCTTTCCGTTCGTATCCAGTAAGTCGCAACAGCTATAAGCCAAACGAGAAAGACAGCAGTTAACCACACTTGATTGGGCCAAATAAATACAGCCGCAGCTGGCAATACGATTGTTGCTGCCACGTAATATTTCGCCTTTGTTAAGCGTCCCATTGATTAAACCTACTTTCATCGTATTTCCCGAAAATATAAGCATTTATACGTTAATTTCCTTATAAACGGCTTATATTCCCCGTCAAAGCTACTTCATCGTCCAGAGACACCGAAGGCATTTTTGCTTGCTTATCCAGTATATCATGCGACTGTCCTACGGTCATCAGCCATGAAATAAAAAAACCCGGCCAAGCGATGCAGGCCGGGGCTTGTTGCATATATAAGGTTGTATTAAGCTTCTACTGCTGCAGCTACCGGAGCAAGAACTGCTGGATACACGCTCACTTTTTTGCGGTCGCGTCCCCAACGTTCGAACTTCACTACGCCTTCTACTTTTGCATAAAGCGTATCGTCTTTCCCGATGCCTACGTTAGTACCTGGGTGAATTTTTGTTCCGCGTTGGCGAAACAAAATGCTTCCAGCTGATACGGTTTGACCATCAGCACGTTTAGCGCCAAGGCGCTTCGACTGTGAGTCACGTCCGTTTCTAGTGGAACCTACACCTTTCTTCGAAGCGAAGAGCTGAAGATTCAGTTTCAACATAGTTATTCCCTCCTTCTTAAAGGTTTGTGGAGCAAACCTACCCCGTAAGCATAAGCTTAAGGTTTGTGGAGCAAACCTGCTCCGTAAGCATGAACTTAAGGTTTGTGAAACAAACCTACTCTGAACGCTTACGCATTAAGAAGTTCATGAATAACGACATGCTTGCCGTATGATTTTGCAATAGTGTCAAGCATAACCGCCATCGATTCCAGCAGCAGCTGCATCCGGCCATCTGAAGCCTCGTCTGCGAGCGTCGGAATATCCGACGATAGCCAGCCGTTCTTCATCTTAACAGGAAGCTCCTCTCCCGCTAGAGCTTCAATCGCGTTAACGGTACCAACCGAAATGGCTGATACACCCGCACAAACGATATCTTTGCCGAGCTTCGCATATTTAGCATGTCCTTCGACCGCAAAAGATACGATACGTCTGTCAGCGGCTCTTCGTACAAAGGTAACAGTTATCATAGAAATTCCTCTTACGCTTGGATTTTCTCGATTGTTACTTTTGTGAACGGTTGACGATGACCTTGCTTACGACGATAGTTCTTTTTGGCTTTGTATTTGTAAACGATGATTTTTTGGCCTTTGCCTTGTTTCTCGATTTTGCCTGTTACTGTAGCGCCGGAAACAACCGGAGTTCCAGTTACAAGACCGTCACCTTTAGAAACCGCCAAAACACGATCAAACGTTACGCTTTCGCCTGCTTCAGAATCCAGTTTTTCGATGTAGATAACATCGCCTTCCTGAACTTTGTATTGCTTGCCGCCAGTTACGATAATTGCGAACATTGTTGGTGCACCTCCTTATTTTCGAAGACTCGCCTAATTCAGGTGGCTCACAGCTTACGCCTGAACACTTATTTACCCAATCGGAGCGGTACTTGTACGTCCCATTCCATGAGGTACGAGACACACACCCAAAGATTGTACCATACTATGCAAGCTATATCAATTCATCTAAGCAGAAATTTAAAACTATTTATGCATCTCGTTACGTTTGATGTGCGCGCCACAGCACTCACAGCGTGCTGTCAACTGATTGACGGCATTCTCACGAGCTTTTTTACGAGTCAATTCAATTAATCCAAGCTTCGTCCAACCCAAAATCGTACATTTCGTTTGATCGCCGCGTGCCTTATCAACAAGCCTCTGCATAACCTGCTCCCGATGAAGGTCCAGTTCCATATCAATAAAATCAATAATAATAATGCCGCCTACATCTCTAACTCTAAGCAATCTCGCGATCTCGTCTGCTGCTTCCATATTCGTGCGAAATACGGTGTCCTCAAGACCAGATGTGCCAATAAATCTGCCTGTATTCACATCAATAACTGTCAGTGCTTCGGTCTCTTCCCAAATGAGATGACCTCCGCAAATAAGTGGGATTTTGCGCTCAAATGCCTTCGTTACCTGCTCTGTTACCCGGTGTGTATCAAATAAAGATATACCTTGCTTCGGTTCGAAGAGCTTTAGCCGCTCTCGCAGTTTAGGGGTCATTTCCTCTACCAGTACTGATGCTTCCTCAAATCTTGCAGCGTTGTCTACCCAAATTTCATCCATGTCGGTCGTTAACGTATCACGAACGGCTCGCCTCATAAGTCCCGCCTCTCGGTGCAGTTCGCTAGGTGAACTCGCCTCTTCGCTTCGCTCTATGATTCCCCGCCAAATCTCTCGCAAACCAGCCACATCCGCATGCAAAGAATGTTCACTCTCCGCTCCAGCAGCCGTTCGAAGGATAATTCCTTCCTCCATCTCCCGCAGCTTTTCACCTATATTGCGCAGACGTGTTCGTTCGCTTTCCGTACTTATTTTTTTGGAAACCCCGATGTAATCGGCATTCGGCATATAAACGAGCCATCGACCAGGCAGAGAGAAGTGCGTGGTCACACGAGCACCTTTACCGCCCAGCGGCTCTTTCATGATTTGTACGAGTAATTCCTGACCTGGTTTGACAATATCCTGTATGAGCGGCTTTTCTGCTGGCTGTTTTTCCAAATGCGGGTGGAGCAGCTCATCAATATACAAAAAAGCATTTTTGGTTAGTCCGACGTCAACGAATGCTGCTTGCATGCCAGGCAGAACGTTCACGACACGGCCTTTATAAACATTGCCAACCAAACTGCTTGCTTTCGATTTTTCCATAAAAAATTCAACTAGGCGTCCGTTTTCCAGCACTGCAGTTTGCAGCATTTCCCCATTTACGTGCATCAACATTTGCTTCATTCCTGAATATCACCTGCCCGTACGCTTTTCATCTATTTTAACTGAAAAGTTCCGACACTGCACGATTGGGATTGTTTTCAGACAAACAGTCTTCAATAATTATCTGTTCAGGGAGCACTTTCACTTCCTTGCTTTGAGCCTCAACCATATAAATTAAATGATATCGTTCCCTTTGAAAGAGTCTTGCTACGGAAAGTATGGACTGTTTGCTGCTAACGATAATTGGGCTTGCGATTTGACCAAGCATCTGCGCTTGCAAATAAATTCGATCGCGATACATCAAAAAACGATAAAACAAAAACGGAACATTTCGGTAATATGTCCAATTCGTCATCACGAGGAAAATGCCGACGATCAACAGATTTAGCTGTATGCCGTCCTTATAAACAAGCCACGGTAATAGCGAGACAATAATCATAAGCACACTGAATAATAAGCTGATACGCGCTGACCATATAAGCATTTTATAATAATTAACAGTATAGCTTAAAGCAGCCTGCAGAAGCTTCCCCCCATCAAGCGGGTGAATCGGCAATAGATTAAACAATCCGATCATCAAATTTGCCTTCCACACATATGCCGCCCACTCGGGGTCCCATAACCCCAGCTGTCCACAGCCCCAAGCAGCTAGTCCCATCCATACGTTTTGGAGAGGACCCGCAATGGCTACAACGGCTTCCTCTTTTGCAGGTATGCTGCCAGCTTCCTCCACCTCCACCACTCCACCGAAGGGAAGCAGCTTTACTTCCCGTATCGTCCAGCCATAACCTAGCGCTACCAGCACATGACCGATTTCGTGAACAAGGACGAGTAAAAATAAAGTAAATAGCTCGGCGAAATAGCCCGTCATGACCGATCCAAGCATAATGATAACAAACAGCGGATGGACCGACCATATGATCCCTTTCCATTTAATCAATCGGTATCACGCCCACTGGATCGATATACAAATCATTTTGTTTTACGGCAAAATAAAGCAAGCTTGGCTGCGTATCTTCTGATTTCAACAGGTTGCCAATAGAATCCCCTGCTTCAACCCAATCATTTACTTTAACCTTTGTTTTCCCAAGCATCCCATAGACGGTAACTCGTTGATTAACATGCTGAATAACAATCGTTGAGCCTTGCTCATTCTGATCAGACGATACCAGCACGCGTCCCGTCTCAGCAGCGACGACTTCTGCTTCTGAGGCTCCAGCAAGCTCTATTCCGTTCAGCAGCTCCGCGAAGGTTCTTACCATAGCTCCCCCTTCGAGCGGCGTCACGAGTGGTAGCTTTACTGTTCCGTCCACACCTACAGTCGCATCGGAATTATTCTCAAAAATAGGAATAAAGGAAGGTGCACCGGCAAATGCATCCTTATACCACGCAGCAGCTGCTGCAAAATCGATCTCATCCGTAAGCGCCTGCTTAACGAGCGCTTGTCCCATACGCGTATATTCCGTGTCATAGCGAAACAACGCCCATACTGCTCCAAACAACAATAAAGCGATTGCCAGCTTCCATTTCAGCTCTCTGCGAAAATAATGATTATTTTTACCATTCCTTGAGCTCGGATCATTACTATTCGAAAGAGAAGGCCCTTTCACATAACTTTTTTTATCCATAACCCCTTTGTCCTCGTCCCAACTCGCCCAAGGATTAGGGTTTGCTTTCCATACGATCTCTGGATCAAGTTCTTCTTCCTCATCAAAATATTCGTGCGTATAAGTCATGCGAGGGTCTGAATACATGTCCTCCACTTGCGCTGCTTTAGAATGTCGATCCTCATCATTCCGATTATTTAGCTGTTTACGCTGTTTCCCATTATCCTTAATAAGCATCTCAGCTTCCCCCCGCCCCCATCGTTCTTACGACAGCTTGTTCCTTTGTACAAGAATATGTGGGGAGTGAGACAAGTATGCGAGCACTATTGCTGCAAATACAATGCTTTCATGTATTGTAGTAACCTTTTCGTCTATTTGCTCAAAAAAAAAGCCGCCCCCGGGCGGATGTCATCCGACTCAGAAGCAGCTTCCTAACATGGCTTAATCTCAATCAGCCATCTCATATTTTTCTTGATGCGCTTTTATGCTAAATACGAGTCCAATTGACAGCATATTGAGCAGTAGAGATGTGCCTCCGTAACTGATAAAAGGTAATGTAATTCCCGTTATCGGCATAATCCCAATCATCATTCCAATGTTTTGAAAAACCTGGAACACGTACATCGATACAATTCCAATAACAATATACGAGGCTCGCAAATCATAACATTTAAAAGCAATAATAATCATTCGATAAATAAGCAGAAAGTACAGAAGCAGTAGAATCGCCGCACCCTGAAAGCCGAATTCCTCTCCGATGACGACGAAGACCGAGTCTGAATACGGATAAGGAACGAAGCCGCCATTTTTCATATCGCCCTGCAAATAACCGTCTCCGCTTAAGCCGCCGGAGCCAATCGCAATTTGCGCGTTTTCCGATTGATGACTGTCATCAGCCGAGGCTGTCTCAGGATTAATGAACGTGTTAATCCTTTTATACCAGTGCCCCATTTCGTTGTCGTCCAAAAAGGTGAAAATTTGTTGGTTAAATGTATTGAACAAAGTAACAAATAAAATTAAACCCACAACTACAGTCGTTAGACCTGCAATGACATGAGAGTATTTTACATTCCCAATCCATAACATCCCTAACACGATAACGAGATAGATAATCGCATTGCCGAGATCAGGCTGAATCATGACAAGCAAGAATGGTATAAACGAGAATGCTGCAATCGGAAGCAAGTCTCGTGAGAACGTCAACCGGTCCCCCTGTCGACGTCCCATAAGATACGCGATCCCTATTATGAGTATGATCTTGACCATTTCCGCAGGCTGAAACGAGAAGCTTCCAAACTGAAACCATCCTCTAGCGCCATTGATCACCGCACCAAAAAAATAAACTAGGATTAACAGTGTCACCCCGATGCCATAGAGGACATGCCAGCTCTTAAGCACAATACGGTAATCAAATAAGGTGGCAGCAATAGCAACGAAAAAACCTAATCCGTAATATTTGAGTTGTTTAATATCTGATCCTGCATATTTCGGGAAATTCGCAGTTGCACTATGGATAACTAGAGTACTAATAATCATGAGGAATACTAAAATAATCAAAATTCCCCAATCCAACTTTTTTAATTTATTCAGCAAGACGTAATCATCCTATTCCAAGGAACTTACGGAAACGTTTGAACGCCCCCGCCTTCTCATCCAGCAGCATGAGAGGAACCATGTCGCCGAGTATACGGCGCGCAATGTTTCGGTAGGCGATTGCGGCACGTGAAGCCGGATTCATGACCGTCGGCTCTCCGCTGTTTGCGGCAGAAATAACTTTCTCATCATCGGGAACGATCCCGATGAGATCAACAGCCAGTACTTGACAGATTTCATCGATATCTAGCATTTCACCGTTTTTCATCATATTTTGACGAATACGGTTGATGATAAGCTTACTCGGAATTTTCTCTTGCTCCAGCAAACCAATTACACGATCGGCATCACGCACCGCCGCATTTTCCGGTGTTGTAATGACGATAGCCCGATCCGCTCCTGCAATTGCATTGCGGAATCCATGCTCGATCCCGGCAGGGCAATCGATAATAACATAGTCATGCTCTTTCTTAAGCTCTAGAATCATATTTCGAACCTGTTCAGGGGAAATGGAATCCTTGTCCTTCGTCTGTGCGGCAGGAAGCATGTACAGCTCCTCAAACCGCTTATCCTTAACGAGTGCTTGATTTAAGCGGCAGCGGCCCTCGGCAACATCAACCAAATCATAGATGATTCGATTTTCCAGTCCCATGACCACGTCTAGATTGCGAAGTCCGATATCTGTATCAACCATGCATACCTTCTTACCAAGCAAAGCTAGCGCGGTTCCCAGGTTCGCCGAGGTAGTCGTTTTACCAACGCCGCCCTTACCTGATGTTACAACAATCGATTCTCCCATGCTTTACACCCCTTTAAACATTATAGGATTATGCCGTATGCGGAATAATTGCGCTAGCTTATCAATTTGCATTCTGCCTTCGTTTAAGAAGGCGAACTCCATAGAGGCATCGCCGGTCATCCATTCCTCTGGCGGTCTGCTGATTATATCCGCAATGCGAAGCTGAGTTGGCCGCATGAGAGATGTCGCTATAATCACGTCAGTACGCCCGCCAATCCCTGCATGTGCAGTGCCGCGCAATGCTCCGAGCACATAAATATCGCCTGTACACATTAAAGTACCGCCTGGATTCAAATCGCCGATTAAAAGTAAATCTCCATCATGCTCATAGGTTTGACCTGAGCGTATAATAGACGTGAGCACTTGCAGATTAGGTTGCTGTCCTAACTGAGAATCGATCTTAGTCGCTTCGGACTCAACAGATTGAACCATTAGGTTTCCTTGTGATCGTATCACGTTTTTGATGCGATCTTTATCATCATCAGATACTTGCCTTGATCCTAGCTTCACCTGAACGTGAACGAGTGGACCTGTGAGCAACTGCTGATGCGTCTTCTCAAGCTTGTATTGCAATTCATCTAGAAGCGTCGCAAATTCACATTTATCGTCGAGAAGGAACACGAGACCTTCCTTAACACCCTTTATAATAATATGCTGCTTATCGGTCACGTTCGTCCCTCCCCAACCTAATGAATTCTTGCTAAGCCTTGCAGAATCCTGCCTGCAGCAATATTTTATTCCTCATCCTTCTCTGCTTTCACTTTTGTCTGCCCTTCAAACCATTTTCTTGCCGGTACGTAACACGCAAGTGCAAATGCCAGCTGTAGAAATAAACTAGGAAGGATATGATCAATTAGTGCCCATGCAAAGCTTTCATTCGTAATGCGAAAAACTCTGTAAATAAAATATATGACGCTATCATATAAGAGGCAAGCAAAACCAATAACTGAAATAGCCATCATAATCGTTGAACGGCGATGCTCTAGCAGGACACCCGTAAAATAGCCCATTAAACCCATTATAAAAGCATTAATGCCTAACAAATGGCCAAAGTACACAACATCCTGAAGTAATCCGAATCCTATACCAAGCATCAGTGCTAGATGCCTTCTGCTATAAAGTCCTGAGTATATGACCATTACAAATACGAAGTGAGGAATGATTCGGTAACCGAGGCCTGCAGGAATGATCCACGGCATCACTGCTCCCTCAACGATAAACAATAGAAACATGAGCAGGATGATTCGGTTCAATCTCATTTCTCGGCATCCCCCAACTCAGGCACCTGAACAACGAACACCTCTGTCAAATGCTCAAAGCTGGCCGCAAGCTTCACCGATGCTGTATAAGTAAGCCCGAAATCGCCAAGCTGTTTGTTTTCAACCGTTCCCACAACGAGACCTCTTGGATAAATACCGCCTAGCCCCGATGTAATAACCGTATCCTGATAGTCCATTTTATCGTCTTCTGCGATTTTCGTCATAATAAGCCTCGATGTTTCTTCGTTGTAACTGCTCAAAATGCCGAAAGACTGGTTCTCGCGTCCCATGATCGTTACAGCAATGGAGTTGAACGTTGGCGATGCTTCGTCAAGCTCCGTAATCGGTGTAATCGCTGCTGTAAAAGGAGTTACCGAGCTTACTAAGCCGATCAATCCATCGACGGTTGTAACCGCCATATTCGGTTTAACCCCATTTTTCGAACCTAGGTTAATCGTCATTGTCCGGTTGTTTGCATCATTGCTGATGGACACGACCTGCGCGATCAAATAATTATATTCATACATGTCCTTTTGCCGCTGTGTGAACTTAAGATCTTCCTTCAGACGCTCATTCTCTTTCTTTAGGAAGTTGTATGTGATTTTATCACGTGAATAGGCGGCTGCAGTGATTCTCAACTGCTCATTCTCTTCATAAATCGTACGCAGATTTCCAATATCCTCGAAGAAGCCCGCTATATAACCAGCGGGCTTGTAGAACCATTGCTGCACGTATGCTGCCGAATCCTTCAGAAATTTTTCCGGCCATGTTAATTCCTTGCGATCGCTTAGCGAGAAGCCGATGACCGCTATGAACAAAATAAATCCGATCATAAGCATAAACATGCGCTTATTTCGCATTAGCTTAAACAGCTCGACCACCTGCCCATTTCATATCCGTTCCCCATCGGATCTTATTTAGCGTCTCGAACGAGATGCTGAGCTTCTTGCTTTAAATAAATGAATGTTATCGAGTGAACGGCCTGTGCCGATCGCAACGCAATCAAGAGGATTATCTGCAACAATAACCGGCATGCCAGTTTCTCTTTGCAGCAGCTTGTCCAAGTTGCGAAGCAGTGCGCCTCCGCCTGTGAGTACGATACCCCGATCCATAATATCTGCTGACAGCTCTGGCGGGCATTTCTCCAACGTTACTTTAACTGCGTCAACAATCGCATTAACTGTATCTGTTAATGCTTCTGTAATTTCATCCGAAGTGATCGCAAGTGTTTTTGGCAAGCCCGAAACGAGGTCACGTCCGCGAATTTCAATTTTTTCAGGACGATCCAAAGGAAGCGCCGATCCAATCTCCATCTTCAACTGCTCGGATGTTCTCTCACCGATCATAAGGTTGTATTGTCGCTTAATATACTGAATTACCGCCTCGTCCATCTCATCGCCGCCTACACGAATGGACCTTGCCGTAACAATGCCCCCTAATGAAATTACAGCGACCTCTGTCGTTCCTCCACCAATATCAACAACCATGCTGCCTGTCGGCTCCCATACCGGCAAATCAGCGCCAATTGCTGCTGCAAACGGCTCTTCAATCGTATAGGCTTCACGTGCTCCAGCTTGCTTCGTAGCATCCTCAACAGCACGTTTCTCAACTGCTGTAATACCAGAAGGTACACAAACCATTACGTTTGGATGACGAGGAAATAAAGAGCGCTGCTTTTGTGCTTGACGAATGAAATATTTGATCATTGTTGCTGTCGTTTCGAAGTCAGCGATAACGCCATCCTTCATAGGACGAATAGCACGAATGTTGCCCGGTGTTCTGCCGATCATTTTTTTAGCCTGCTCGCCTACTGCTTCTATTGTTTTTGTATCGGTACGAAGGGCCACCACCGAAGGCTCCCTTACCACAATTCCTTTGCCTTTAACGAATACGAGCGTATTCGCTGTCCCTAAATCTATACCCAAATCTTTCGAAAAACCACCTAACATGTTGTTGCTCCCTTCTAATTGCCACATCACTTTATTATATTACATATGACCTTGTTCCTTCAAACTTACGTATCTTCCGTCTCCGATAACCAAATGGTCAAGCACTTCTATTCCAACTAGCTGCCCAGCTTCCGCTAGACGTCCCGTTAACGCAATGTCTTCCGGGCTTGGCATAGGATCGCCGCTTGGGTGATTGTGAACACAAATGATAGATGCGCTGTTACGCGAAATAGCTGCACGAAATACTTCTCGAGGGTGAACAAGCGACGCATTGAGCGTACCGACAGATAAGGTTTCCCGGGCAATAATATGATTTTTAGTGTTTAAAAATAAACAAACGAAATGCTCCTTCTTCAAATAACGGAGCTCTTCCATCACATAATCTGCAGCATCCTGCGGCTTGCGTACGATTATCGTCTCGCCAAATTGACTGCGGGTAATTCTTCTCCCCAGTTCAATGCCAGCACGAAGCTGAATCGCCTTAGCAGGACCGATTCCTCGAATGGCCGTTAGTTCTTCCATGCTCATATCCATCAAGTTGCGCAAGCTGCCGCATTGTTTTAGTACTGTGCCTGCCAAGTGTACGGCGGATTGCCGATTCGTACCTGTACGCAACAGTATCGCTAGCAATTCGGTATGGCTTAGTGCTTCTGCCCCATATTTCATCATGCGCTCTCTTGGACGTTCTTCATGGGGGACATCACGCAAATTCATTGGTTGCGGCATCATGTCCCAATCCCACCTCTTCGAAAAAATGGATTATTCATATACTGCCACATTCATGAAAAAAAATCCGATCGAAATCATTAAAACTCCAGTCTAAAAAACAGAAATGTCATAGGCAGCGAGCATATCCGAGAGCAGCGATAATGGTAATCCAACGACATTAAAATAACAACCGTCAATTTGTTCCACAATCGTCGATCCTAGTCCTTGAATACCGTATGAGCCCGCTTTGTCTCGCGGCTCGCCGGTAGCAACGTACCTAGCAATTTGATTTTCACTAAGAGGTTTCATAATCACCTTCGTCATACGATGGGCTACTAATGCTTCCCCACTTGAGGAGTGAACACAAGCAACACCTGAATACACCTCATGAGCACGACCTTGAAGCCGTCCCAGCATAGCCTTTGCTTCTTCGTCATCTACAGGCTTGCCAAGCACATCGCCATCAAGCACCACAATTGTGTCCGCGCCAATAATTAATGACGATGAAACCTCCTGTTTTTGTTGCAGCAAAGGTATCGCTGCTCTTGCTTTACGCAGGCTGAGCTCCTCCACTACTTGCGATGGTGACCAGCCTGCTTCAATCGTTTCATCCGTATCAGTAGACAAAATATAAACCGGCAAAGAAAGGTCCAGCGATGCGACCAGTTCCTTCCGGCGCGGTGACGAAGAGGCCAGTACGATCTGGCTAATCGCTTCGTTGCGTAATTTTTTATATTCCATAAATTGAATGCTGCGCTCCTTCTTACTTTCCTTCATGGGCAAATGTCCGCTGCTCTACATTTTGCGGTACAACCATATCGCAATAATCGCACCAATTAAGCTAAACAAGCTAAATTGAAGATGCAGCGATAAGCTGAAGCTCAGCACATATAGATCGATAGCAGGAGTCCATGTTGTTTCGATCGGGTTCGTCAAAAAAGAGATGCCTGGAACTGGAGTCAGCCATCGTGCTACTAGAGCACCGGCTAACAAGCCAAGTATGATAAAAATGAGAAGAATCCAGCCGTTTTTCTTCATATTTCAACGCCTCTCGCCATGAAATGACACCTAATACTTATTATACGCATGAACCTATTCGTTTACAATGCGCTGATCTTCTCAAACCACTCTTTTTGCGTGATAATCACTTTCATAATTTCCGCTTGAGTCGACCATAAATGTGCTTTCGAAGGCTTCTTATCATACTCGACCATCGTTTTTGCAGCCGTATTCATCGCTTGTATGATTTTATCTACATAAGCTTTTCCATCCGCATCTACTATACCTATTCGCAGCGCTGCTGCGTTTTCTGTCCATTTTTGATGCTCAGCTTTCCATGAATCCGCTGCAACATTGCTTAGTGCCGATAACGACGGCTGTTCCAGTTGAGTCACTGTTAAATCATCCAACATTTGGACGAGTGCTGCCGTCTGCTCGAAGAACGTTTGTGCCGTCTTTTGATCACCTTTGAATGGTATTTCCCCTGGGTTCACTATGCTTACTTCCTTAATGTAAAGATCTATACTCGGCATCAGCTCGCGAATGACTTGTGCCTCACTACGTTCACTTCCCATGCCCACGTAAACACGATAATCCGCAGCACTTGTCATTGAAGCGCCGGCAAGACCCTTCCCGGCTAGTTGTGCCATTGCGGCATCCTTGCCCTCCGTATTGCTGAATACTCCGAATTGCAGCATATAATAGCTGCGATCCAAACCACTTAGTTCAACCGTCGCAATATTAGGATCAGGTTTTGTGGCAGTGTTGGCATTTTTGTCATTTTCCACAACTTGGTTGCCTTCGCTTACATTCGTGTTCGCCCCATTCTCAGCCTGACCCGTGGATACTCCCCCGATCACAGGCTGCGTATCAGGCTTAGCGCCTGCTCCTTCCGGCCATATGCTTGCCCCAGTAAATAACGTCAATAATAAATAACCAAACAACGCTCCAGTAGCAAGAGCGGCCGTCACAGACAAAAACACATTAAACCAAGAAGGTGCTCCTGTTTTGCGCTTCGATCGTGAGTAATGTTTTCTATTTCTACTAGTTTCATCATCTACAAATACTTCCTCATAAGCCAGTATCGGCTCCTTCACCTCATCAATTTCGAAGTAGCTCTCCTCATTTTCCTTTTCACTTTCATGTTGCTCAAGTGGAAAATCCATCATATTCGGCTTCGTGCTCTTTATCTTTTCCTTAGGAGATATCGATTGAATCGTTGCTGAAGGTGTCGGCTTAGCATCTGCATTTCTAATAAGCTGTTCCAACGCGCCAATATCCTCTTGAAACGGGCTGTTCCAAGGGCTCACCTCACTAACTGCATGCTGATCGACAGAGGGATATAAGGGAATAACATTTTTTGAGCTCGATTTATTTACATGATTATTTGAACTACTAGAAGAGGCTTCATTAGTATTTTGAGCCTCTAGATCTTTATCATTGGTAAGGCTTACTTCATTAACGGACTGTCCATGTCCATTACGATCAAATCGATAGGTAATACGATTTTTCTGAGTCATTTCATTCACTCCTTGTCCCTTTCATCTAGTATTAATCTATGAGACTTTTACGAGATTTAGACCCGAGGCTTTAAAAGGACCAACACTTTGTCAAAACCTTTCGAACCCGCCCAAACCCTCCCTTCCAAGGGAGGGCCCCAAGGGCTGCGCCCTCTGGACTCCCACAATTGGACTAACGTATGCATTTTACAGTCGTTTGTAAGCTAATTTGGTGTTGGAGCGCTGTATCCCTACGGGACACGCTGGAAGCTTGTGAGGCTTATTTACTTTACTACGTTGCAGTTTCTACAACAGAATCACCTTCACACCAGCCTCAATCGCTCTTTGAGGACTATTTCTAATGCATTTCTGCAATGTAGCACCCTATGCCGAGTACCATGTCAGGTTTCTGTTGCACTTTCTACAACGTAGAAACTACATAATGCGAACTTCAGCTAAGGCTGCACCCTCTGGACTCCCACAATTGGACTAACGTATGCATTCTACAGTCGTTCGTAAGCTAATGTGGTATTGGAGCGCTGTATCCCTACGGGACACGCTGGAAGCTTGTGAGGCTTAATTAGTTTTGGGGCGTGCGTAAAGTCGAGTTGGATTATTTATAAGGTGGCTATAGAGGACTTGTTACTTTTTATGTAGAGTAGGTGTGGGAGAAAGCCTGAACTCGTATGCTGCAACTGCACCTCCCAAGACAAGTAACTTATTTACTTTGCTACGTTGCAGTTTCTACAACAGAATCACCTTCACACCAGCCTCAATCGCTCTACGTTGTAGTTTCTGCAGCAGAATTAGCTCGTTTAACCTCATATCGCTCTTTGAGGACTATTTCTAATGCATTTCTGCAATGTAGCAGCCTATGCCCAGTACCATGTCAGGTTTCTGTTGCACTTTCTACAACGTAGAAACTACAAAATGCGAACTTCAGCTAAGGTTGCACCCTCTGGACTCCCACAATTGGACTAACGTATGCATTCTACAGTCGTTCGTTAGCTAATGTGGTGTTGGAGCGCTTTGTCCCTACGGGACACGCTGGAAGCTTGTACGGCTTAATTAGTTTAGGGGCACGCGTAAAGTTGTGTTAGATTAATTAAAAGGTGGCTATAGAGGACTTGTTACTTTTTATGTAGAGTAGGTGTGGGAGAATGCCTGAGCTCGTATGCTGCAACTCACCTCCCAGGACCAGTAACTTATTTACTTTGCTACGTTGCAGTTTCTACAACAGAATCACCTTCACACCAGCCTCAATCGCTCTACGTTGTAGTTTCTGCAGTAGAATTAGCTCGTTTAACCTCATATCGCTCTTTGAGGACTATTTCTAATGCATTTCTGCAATGTAGCAGCCTATGCCGAGTACCATGTCAGGTTTCTGTTGCACTTTCTACAACGTAGAAACTACAAAATGCCCGGTGATTCCACGATGGAACCGCCGGGCATTAGCTGCTTACTGGTTTGTTTTCAACGATTTGGCTAACGAATCCGCTACCTTCCAAATGTCGCCTGCTCCCATTGTGATAACAAGATCGCCAGGTGCGACCCGTTCAGTCAAGTATACAAGCACTTCTTCCTTGGTTGGAATATACTCGGTGTTCGCATTGCTGTTACTCTGAATCAGCTCTACTAGCTTGCGAGATGTCACACCCTCGATTTGAAGCTCGCCCGCTGGCGAGTAAATATCGGTAATGATTACCTCGTCAGCCTCAGGGAATGCGCGGCTGAATTGTTCGAATAAGAAAAACGTCCGCGTATAACGCTGCGGCTGAAACACTGCAATAATGCGTTTACCTGTCGCTTTGGCAGCGCTGATCGTTGCTCTGATCTCCGTCGGATGATGGGCATAGTCGTCAATGACCAAAATATCGTTAACTTCCCCAAGCACCTGAAAGCGGCGTTTTGCGCCTATAAAGGATTTAATAGCAACAGCAACCTTATCAAAGGACAAGCCTGCTTCAAGACAAGTAATAACAGTTGCCATGGCATTGTACACATTATGAAGTCCTGGAACAGATAGCTCCACTTCTCCAAGCAATGCACCTTTATGCATCATCGTAAAGGATACCTTACGGTCGCCGAGCACGATGTTCTCAGCTTTATAGTCTGCATCGCTGTCAATGCCATAAGTCACCAGCTGCGATGAATGAATATTTCCATTATATACTTGCGGTATCAGCTCGTTAACCGTCTCGTCATCCGCGCATACTATTGCCTTTCCGTCCTCTTTCACCTGCTGCAAAAACTGTACATAGGCAGCCTTCAGCTTGCCGAAATCGCCATCATAATTTTCAAGATGATCCGGCTCTATATTCGTCACGATAGCTAGCGTAGGGTGATAGTGGAGGAATGAGCCATCGCTCTCGTCCGCTTCCGCTACGACGTACTCGCCTTTGCCTGCTTTTGCGTTTGTGCCTACATTAACGATTTCGCCACCGATAATATAGGTTGGATCTGCATCACATGACTCCATAACAAGTGCGATCATGGAAGATGTTGTCGTCTTGCCATGAGCGCCGGCTACCGCGATTCCTTTGCCTGCATTCATCAATCTAGCCAGCATTTGTGATCTGTGCAAAACAGGAATGTTAAGATCCTCTGCTGCTTTACGCTCTACGTTATCCTTAGATAGCGCAGTGGAGTAAACGACCAGATCCGCACCCTTCACATGCTCCGGCTGATGTCCGATATAAATGCTGGCACCATTTGCTGCAAGCTTCTCTGTTAATTCTTGACGTGCTACATCGGATCCAGTCACCTTATAGCCCATTTCCAGCATTACGCGGGCAATGGCACTCATTCCGTAACCGCCGATTCCGATGAAATGAACGTGTTCTGCCGTATTCAAAGACGGTTCACCAACCTTTTTCAGAATCCGAGTCATACAAAATACGGGAGCGAACGTCAGCAATTAAATAAAGCGTGCCTGTCACGACTCCTAGATCTGTTTCCCCGGTTAACTGTTGTAGTTTTTGTAATGCTGCTTGCCAGTTCTGTTCAACTACAAGCTCGAAAGCGTATTTATCTGGCTGTTGCTGACGCATTTCACGTATCAAATCAGCCAAAGCTGGAGCATCTTTTTTCATCCGAAAATCAGGCTCGGTCACAATAAGCGTATCCACTATTGGCAGTATATGCTTAAGAACATCCTGATGATTCTTATTCTCCAGCATACCCATCATAAGATGTAAACGATCATACTTATACGTATTTTTTAAAGCGTCCGCGAGTGATTCTGCACCTTCTGGATTGTGTGCGCCATCGATCAAAATACGAGGCTGCTGCGACACCATCTCAAGACGGCCAGGCCATGCAGCTTTCTGCAGCCCTTCCGCTAGAATCTCGTCCTCAACAACAAGCGCATTGTATTGGCGGAGCACCTCAAGAGTCATGACAGCAACAGCTGCGTTAGTCCGTTGATGTGCGCCGTTAAGCGATATCGTTAAAGGCTCAATGCTGCGGAATAAATTATCAAAGCGGAATGTTTGTTCATCCTCACGAACCGACAACGCCGTTTCATGGAACTGTTCACCTAGCAAATAAAGCGTGCTTTTCTTCTCAGCAGCAACCTGTTTGATAACCTCAATGGCTTCTGGCTGTGCAACCGCACTGACGACTGGAATGCCTGCTTTAATAATGCCCGCCTTTTCGCTCGCAACAGCAGCAATCGTATCGCCCAGCCGATCCATATGATCATGTCCAATATTCGTAATCACCGTAACAACCGGTAGTACGATATTCGTCACATCAAGTCTTCCGCCAAGTCCTGTCTCCCACACCACATAATCAGGATAAGTAACTTTAGCATAAAAAAGAATGGCTAACGCTGTAGATACCTCAAACATTGTTGGTGAGCCTAGCTCAGTCAAAGCAAGCTCCTCAACATGAGGCTTCAGCTCGTTGGCAAGCCTAAGTAGTGTCTCTTCTTCGATATCGACGCCGTTATATTGAAAACGATTCGTGAATTTTGTTATATAGGGTGAAGTAAACGTACCTACATCATATCCGCTGCGCAGCAAAACGCTGGTTAAATAAGCACATGTTGATCCTTTACCATTCGTCCCAGCAATATGAATAAACTTTAGTCTGCGATGCGGATTTCCCAACATTTCCATCAGCTTTTCAATCCGCTCAAGCCCTGGGCGAATACCGAAAGGAATGAGCTCAGTAATCCAATTCACCGCTTCATGGTAGGATTGCAGCGGCCCTGCAGGCCGCTGCTCTATTTGTTGATTCGTCATTCAATCTTCCTTCTTCCGTTTTGCAGCGTTATCCGCGCAATTCCGCAATTCGAGCTAGTACTTTGTCGCGTTTATCTGCGTAATCATTCATTTTGGCGCGTTCCTCATCAATCACTTTAGCTGGCGCTTTTGCAACGAAACCTTCATTGCTGAGTTTCTTCTCAACCCGCTCCACTTCAGTATTCAGATGCTGATGTTCCTTCTCCAGACGTGCAATTTCCTGAGCAATATCGATCAAGCCAGCGAGCGGCAAGTAGATCTCAGCACCAGTAAGAATAGCAGTCATCGCTTTATCTGGCGCACTAATATGCAAACCTGTTTCGAGGCTTGAAGTTCCACAGAAACGCTTGATGAATTCTTCGTTACGGGACATAATAGCCGCTTCAAACTCACCAGCAGGCTTGATCAGCATTTCAATTTTTTTGCTCATTGGTACGTTTACTTCTGCACGGATATTACGTACTGATCGAATCATTTCCATTAGCAGTTCCATTTCCTTAACAGCATCTGGTGCTTCGAGAGCAGTGTCGTATACTGGCCATTCAGCCAAAGTAATCGTATCGCCGACATGCGGCAAATGCTGCCATATCTCTTCACTGATATAAGGCATGAACGGGTGAATGAGACGCTGTGTGCGGTCAAGCACATAAGCAAGTACGGATTGTGTTGCCTTTTTGGCTGCTTCATCCGTGCTGTAGAGACTAAGCTTAGCGAACTCAATATACCAGTCGCAGAGATCGTCCCAAATAAAATTATACAATAATCGGCCAGTTTCACCGAACTCATAGCTGTCAATTAGACGGGTTACATCACGAACCGTTTCATTAAGGCGGTGCAAAATCCAGCGATCCGCTGTGCCAAGATTGACCGTGATATCAATATCAGCTGCTTCAACGCCTTCAAGATTCATCAGCGCGAAGCGTGATGCGTTCCATATCTTGTTCGCAAAGTTGCGCGATTGCTCAACCTTCTCCCAGCGGAAACGCAAATCCTGTCCAGGGGTGCTGCTCGTCGAGATCATATAACGCATAGCATCTGCGCCATATTTCTCGATAACTTCGAGCGGATCAACACCGTTGCCCTTCGACTTCGACATCTTCTGGCCTTCGGAGTCACGAACAAGTCCATGCATCAGAACATCCTTAAACGGAGTCTGCTCCGTGAACTCAAGAGCTGTAAAGATCATCCGAGATACCCAGAAGTAAATGATGTCATAGCCCGTAACGAGTACATCCGTTGGATAATAACGTTTCAGATCATTCGTTTCATCCGGCCAGCCAAGTGTTGAGAACGGCCATAATGCGGAGCTGAACCAGGTATCAAGTACATCGTTATCTTGGCTCAGGTGATCGCCTTCCATATTTTCACGGGAAACATGCATTTCGCCTGTCGTCTCATCATACCAAGCCGGAATGCGATGACCCCACCATAGCTGCCTCGAAATACACCAGTCACGTACGTTTTCGATCCAGTGCAAATAAATCTTCTCGAATCTTTCCGGTACGAAGTTGACACCTTTGCCTGCCTTCTGTGCTGCAATCGCTGCTTCAGCCAGCGGCTTCATAGCAACGAACCACTGCGTAGACAAATATGGCTCAACAACGGCGCCGCTGCGCTCGCTGTGTCCAACTTGGTGTACATGATCCTCTATTTCTACGCATACGCCTTGCTCCTGCAAATCCTTAACGAGCTGTTTCCGGCAATCTGCGCGGTCGAGACCTTGATATGGGCCAGCTTCAGCATTCATTGTGCCTGTCTCATCCATCACAATAATCTGCGGCAGACTGTGACGCTCGCCAACTTCAAAGTCATTCGGATCATGTGCTGGCGTTATTTTCACAGCGCCTGAACCAAATTCCTTATCTACGTATTCATCCGCAATAATCGGGATTTCACGACCAACAATTGGAAGCACAATCATTTGCCCAATAAGGTGCTTGTAACGATCGTCTTCGGGATGAACCGCAACAGCTGTATCGCCTAACATCGTTTCTGGGCGAGTCGTCGCTACAGTAATGAAGCCCGATCCGTCCTTTAGAGGATATTTCAAGTGATACAAATGACCATTGATTTCCTTGTGCTCTACTTCAATATCTGAAAGAGCTGTTCGTGCAGTTGGGTCCCAGTTGATGATTTTTTTACCGCGATAAATCAAGCCCTTCTCATAGAGCTTTACGAAAACCTCGCGAACAGCCTTGGAAAGACCTTCATCCAGCGTGAACCGTTCTCTTGAATAATCAAGTGAAAGCCCCATCTTCGCCCATTGATCACGAATGGTATTTGCGTACTCATCCTTCCATTCCCATACCTTTTCAAGGAACGCTTCCCGTCCTAAGTCATAACGAGAAATACCTTGCTCGCGCAGCTTCTGCTCAACTCTTGTTTGAGTTGCGATACCTGCGTGGTCTGTTCCTGGCAGCCAAAGTGTGTCAAAGCCCTGCATCCGCTTCGTTCTAATTAAAATATCCTGTAGGGTAAAATCTAACGCATGCCCGATATGCAGCATTCCGGTAACGTTAGGAGGCGGGATGACAATCGTATACGTTTGCGCGTCCGGTCGTTTGCCTGCCTCAAAATATTTTCCCTGCATCCAGTAATCGTACCATTTCTGCTCAGCTGCCTTCGGATCATAGGTTGTCGGCATTGCAGTTGTCGTTTGATTTTCTGACATTCGTCCATCCTCCATAAATCGATCTACAAAAACAAAAAAAACCTACCGCCCTTATCATAAAGGACGAAAGGTTTAGCTTCCGTGGTACCACCTTTGTTCCATGCGAAATACATTCGCATGACACTCAAACAGATAACGGCTGCGGCCGGCCTGACTTCGGTTGAGCACATGTTGCTCCTACTTGGCTCAGGCAACTCCGGGGCGACTCGTAGCAGTCACTTCCTGCAGAACCTCTCAGCGTAACGGTTCCACTCTCTGAAGGCTTTGCTGCCTACTATTCCCCATCAATGTCGTTATAACGCATATATACCTTTAATCATACCTTTGTTGCTCATCTGAGTCAACCAAACAGATGTAAGAAATACCCCTATCGCTCAAATTTATGAGCAATAAGGGCATTTTCGTTCATATTGACCTCTACGGAATATACAGCAGCTGTCCTTCTGACACGCTTGAGTCATCCAAACGGTTATACATGACGATTTCTCTTGGGTTCATGCTGTAACGTAAAGCGATGACCTCAAGCGTCTCATCCCTCTGCACGATACACATCCGAATTTTACTGAACTCCTGATCCTCAGTACGTTTGCCAAGAAACAGTTTTTTCCATTCAATCTCATCGCCTGAAGCCTGTACCCTTGCTTCCTCATCAGCACGCTGCTGTGCAACAACTTGCTCAGCAGCCTCACGAGCCGCTTGCTCCCGACGACTGGTCTGCAGCAGTGTGAGTATACCCACATCTCCGGCCAAACCTGTACTATCTTGGGGCTGCTTATTCGTAATCGCGATACGAGGCTCTTGCTTTTCTTGCTCTGGTTCAGGCCTTTGCTCTGAAAAAGCCTCTGCAGGAGGAACAATTGATGCTATGGGAGCTATGGGAGATATGGGGGCTATGGAAGCATCACTCGCTTTAGGCTCTTCACGATCCTCATCCAATACATCTCCGCTTGCAACTTTCTCTGAAGAACCAGCGATAGAATCATTTGCAAACGGCGAAGATGTAGCTAACCATCCCTCATTACTTGATTGCTGGGAGGCTAACGATATTTCCCGTTCGTCCGATGGGATTTCTTCCGATTCTTCCTGTTGAGCAGGCGTTGCAAATAGCTGAGAAGAAGACCACCCTCCTTCTGATGCCGCGGAAGAGATCGTTACAGTTGCCTCCTCCGATTCATCCGATACATCCGGCTGCTGCTCGTAAGAGTTTTCCTCTTCTGCAGCAAATACAAGCTCTTCCGGTATGTATGGCTGTTCATTGGCAGCGTTTTGACCTTGAAAAAACTCCAAAGCTCGTTCATCATAGGTTTCCCTTTGATGGACGACAGTGAACGGTTCTTCTCGCCAAATGTCCTCATGCTCCACAAGGGGCTGAGCGGAAATACCACGTAAAGAAAGAACGCCAGTAATGTTTAACGTTCGGGCAGACAATAGATCGACGTCAAAATTATCAATTTCAATCGAAATATCATCCAGCCGTGAAATGCGGTTCATTGGCAGTGTTATCTCGACTGGTATCCAGTGCTCGAGAGTCAGCGAGTTCTCGGAATCACTTTGACTCCGATATACCCCGCTAAGCAGAAGCTGCCCTCTAAGCACAGCATGATCCCCTTGATCGATAACCTGAATACGGGGAACAAGCTCAATTTCCTCCAGCTCGTCAATTGCCGCAACATCATCGGGCAAGTGGACGCGCTCATACACATCAAAGCGTAATCCGTTCGTTTGATCCGTCACGCCTAAGTCCTCCCCTCTCATACTGAATGCTTGGTCTAACATTACATTCACTACTTATCTATATGGTAGGTTGGGCAAGAGCATGACTATCATTTTGATCGAAACTCCATGTTCGCAGAAAGCTGTGTCAGCCACTGCGGCCAAGGTGAAGCTGCTTCCATTAGCGACTCCGTCACCGGATGCGGGAAAATCAACTTTTCCCCGTGAAGTGCTTGGTGCTTCAGCATCTGAGTGTCGCCTCCATACAAGCCATCCCCGAGCAGCGGATGACCGATATGGCTTAAGTGTACTCGTATCTGATGTGTTCGTCCGGTCTCTAGCTTTACTCGTATTAAAGACAATCGCGCATTTGCTGCTACGACCTCGTAATGGCTAATTGCCAAATCTCCGTTATCTGAGACTCTGCGCTTTGCAGAGTGATGTCGATCCTTCCCAATAGGGGCATTTATCGTACCCGAAAGCTTTGACAGCCGACCTTGAACAACGGCCATATAGTGTCTATCGATTACTTTCGCTCTCATCGCTTCGTCTAGCTTCCACTGGGCTAAATCATTTTTCGCATACAAAACGGGACCCGAGGTATCATCATCAAGTCTATGAATATGTCTTACGTTCAGCGGGTCACCTTGACTCAGCAGATACCTTGCCGCTGCTTCATCCAATGTACCCTTTTGGCCAGGTGATGATCCGTGGACAGCCATACCGGCTGGTTTGTCGAACGCAATGCAAAAATCATCTTCATATAACACTTCGGGTATATTCGCCTTATGGTCCATACGTATATGTCGGTACAAAGCATCATTGCGCGGATCTACCGGCGGGAAGGCGAGCAGTTGAAGCAGCTCCCCATTCCACTGAATACCTCCAATCGAAAACAACCGATTAATCCACTTCTGCGGAAAAAAGGAACGGGCCAGCAGCCACTGCCGCACAAGGTGCGGATGACTGCCAGCCCGCGGCTGTGCAAGCTCCGGCGATGCTGCCGGATCCTTCTCCGAATCGGGATTAATGGCCTCAGAGGAGACGGAGCCAAGAGCCAGCCAATCCAGCTCCAGCCACTGTCCGTTCCTCTTCATTTGCCCATTAATCATTTCATATTCCTCCCAATCGTTCGCTTCGCTTACAATCGGCTAAATGCAATATCATGTGCTTCAATCGTTGCATCAATATCTTCATTCGTATGAACTCCAGAAACGAACATGCCTTCGAATTGTGAAGGAGCAATGCTGACACCGAGATCCAGCATCGAAGCAAAATATGCCTTAAACCGTTCCAAATCAGATGTTTTTGCCGTTTCGAAATTAATGACAAAAGTGTCTGTAAAGAACGGACACACCATCGATCCTACACGATTTATCGTGTTCGCAATACCGTGCTTGCGCGCATTCGCTTCAAAGCCAAGTTGCAACCGTACAGCTTGACGCTCCATGTGTTCGTAAACCTCAGGCGTAAGCAGACTCAAAGTCGCATAACCTGCCGCCATCGCAAGCGGATTGCCTGATAGTGTACCTGCCTGATAAATAGGTCCGCTCGGAGCAATCATCTCCATAAGCTCGCGTTTGCCGCCATAAGCGCCAACAGGCAAACCACCGCCGATTACTTTGCCGAAGCAAGTAAGATCCGGCTTGATATCATAAAGACCCTGCGCACAGCTATACCCTACGCGGAACCCTGTCATAACCTCGTCAAAAATAAGAACCGTACCATACTTCGTTGTTACATCACGCAACCCTTGCAGAAAACCAGGCAATGGAGGAACAACCCCCATGTTTCCAGCTACCGGTTCGACGATGACACATGCGATCTCCTCGCCGAACTTTTCGAAAGCAAGCTTTACCGATTCTATATCGTTGTAAGGGACTGTAATCGTATGCGAAGCCACATGCTCTGGAACACCCGGGCTGTCAGGCAAGCCAAGCGTCGCTACACCTGAACCTGCTTTGATGAGCAAGCTGTCGGCATGACCATGATAAGAGCCTTCAAATTTCAAAATTTTGCTTCTTTTCGTATATCCGCGAGCAAGTCTTAGTGCGCTCATCGTTGCTTCCGTACCTGAATTGACCATTCGAACGATATCAACGGAAGGAACCCGCTCGCAAACGAGCTCAGCCATTAACGTCTCCAGCTCCGTTGGGGCGCCAAAGCTTGTCCCCTTCTCCGCAGTGCGTTTTATCGCTTCGACCACTTCAGGGTGAGCATGTCCCATAATCAAAGGGCCCCACGAAGCTACATAGTCAATATAGCTGTTGCCATCGATATCATAGATACGGCTGCCTTGTCCCCGCTCCATATAGACAGGGTTTAAACCGACCGATTTGAATGCTCTAACTGGACTGTTTACTCCGCCTGGCATCACTTTTTTCGCTCTTTCGAATGCTTCAACCGAGCGTGCATCATTTCTTACGTTCGAATGATTACTCATCTGTCTACTCCTCCCCCTTCAACCAACGAGCGGCATCCTTCGCATGGTACGTGATGATTAGATCCGCACCAGCACGTTTCATGCCAAGTAAGGTTTCAAGGACAATGGCTTGCTCATTAATCCAACCATTAGCAGCCGCAGCCTTCACCATTGAATATTCAGCACTCACATTATAAGCAACAACAGGCAAATTATATTTGTCCTTAAGCAGTCTTACGATATCCAAATAAGCGAGAGCAGGCTTTACCATCAGCATGTCCGCACCTTCTGCAATATCTGACTCGGCTTCACGAAGCGCCTCGCGCACATTAGCAGGGTCCATCTGATAAGTCTTGCGGTCGCCGAACTGCGGAGCCGAATGTGCAGCATCACGGAATGGGCCATAGTAAGCAGATGAAAACTTAACAGAGTAAGACATAATCGGAACATCGCTAAAACCTGCATCATCAAGTCCTTCACGAATGGCAAGTACAAAGCCGTCCATCATATTAGAAGGGGCGATAATATCTGCGCCTGCTTCCGCCTGCGACACAGCAGTCTGTACGAGTAAATCTAAGGAGGAGTCGTTATCCACCTCAGCTGCGCCAGTTTCCTCATGCACGTGAACAATTCCGCAATGGCCGTGATCGGTGAATTGGCATAAGCAGGTATCTGCGACGACGACAAGTTCAGGTGCCCACTCTTTAACCGCTCTAATTGCTTGTTGAACGATTCCGTTTGCTTCATACGCCGAAGTACCAAGCGCATCCTTATGCTCTGGAAGTCCGAAGAGGAGCACGGATTGGATGCCTGCAGCTACAACTTCACGAATTTCTTGCTCCAAAAGATCCATCGATAAGTGATACACACCCGGCATTGATGGAATTTCCTCTTTTATATGCTCGCCATGAGTAACGAAGATCGGATAAATAAAATCATTTACACTTAGCACGGTTTCTCTTACCATGCTCCGAAGAGCAGATGTTTTGCGTAATCTGCGGTTTCTAACTGTTGGAAAACCTATCACTTCGTATTCCTCCTCTTACTTGCCTTGTAAGTTGTTTTGATTATAATCAACAATCGCCTGAAGCAGCGCCTCAAGCGTTGAATCTTCAGGCTCGATAGAAACCTTCAGACCTGCATCAGCGGCTGTCTTCGTTGTAAGGGGACCAATGCTTGCAATCGGAATATCAGCCAACAATTCTATAGGATTCGGTATCCCCTTGCGTCTCAGTACTTCGATTAAATTCGTTACTGTAGACGAGCTTGTGAATGTAATCATTTGAATCTCTTTCTCACGTATCCATTCAAGTGCCAGCTCATCCTGCTGATCGACAAGCACCGTCTTATAAACATCTATTTCCGTTGGCAGAAGTCCCATGGCCGTAAGCTCTCGCGGCAGTACCTCGCGAGCAAGATCGCCTCGTGGCAGCAGCACTCGCTCGCCAGCCTGGAGCAGCGGTTCTAACTGCTCCAGAAGCCCTTCTGCATGGAATTTAACCGGCAGTTCATCAACCACCAAGCCGCGCTTTACAAGCGCCTCAGCCGTCTTAGGACCCACCGCTGCAATTCTTGCGCCAAAAAATCTTCTAATATCGATATGAAATTTACGCAGCCATTCAAAAAAATAATCAACGCCGTTTACACTCGTAAACATAAGCCATTGATAATGTTCCGCCTGCTCAAGCTGCTTCCGCAGCTCTTCGATCTCTTCAGGATCCGATGGCTCTATCGTCTCGATGACTGGAAACTCGCAAGGCTCCCCGCCCAGCATTTCTATCTGTTCAGCAAGCTCACTCGCCTGCGCTCTAGCCCTCGTGACCAGAACACGCATTCCAAATAGCGGCTTTTTCTCATACCATTGCAGCTTCTCACGCTGCAGAACAACCTCGCCGACTACAATAACGGCAGGAGGCTGGAAATTCGCCGCTTTGACAATCGCCTCAATCGTATCTAAAGTACCTACAATCGTGCGCTGTTCAACTCTCGTCCCCCAGCGAATAAGTGCAATCGGCGTTTGAGGAGGTTTGCCATGCTTGATAAGCTGGTCAGCTATATATCCGATTTTGGCTACGCCCATGAGAAAAACAAGCGTTCCCGTTGCATTCGTTACTTTATCCCAATGAATAGAGCGATCAAGCTTATCCGGACTCTCATGACCTGTAATAATGGACAAGGATGATGCTAGATCACGATGTGTAACTGGAATACCTGCATAGGCAGGTACAGCAATTGCCGAAGTGATGCCTGGAACGATTTCGAACTCAATTCCGTTATCATAGAGCAGCTCTGCTTCTTCGCCAACTCGTCCAAAAATCGTAGGATCTCCGCCCTTCAGACGAGTTACGGTCTTGCCTTGCAGTGCCAAGTCCACAAGAAGCTGATTGATCTCCTCCTGCTTCATCGTGTGACGATCTGGCAGCTTGCCGACGTAGATTCTCTCGGCTCCCGGCTTCACAAAACGAAGCAATCTCGGACTCGCCAACCGATCATAGACAACAACGTCACATGCTTCCAAGCACTCCAGTCCACGTACTGTTATCAGCTTCGGATCTCCCGGCCCGGCGCCAACCAAATATACCTTCCCCTTGTCCAAACCCGTCATCCCCCAATTTCAGCTAAAATACGGTCTGCGCCGCGTGCTATGAGCGCATCTGCAACGTCACGGCCGAGCTGCTCGGGGTCATTACCCTTCAAAACTTCCTTCAATATTGTTGCCCCGTCCGGCGATCCGACCATTCCCGTCAAAGTAAGCTCACGCTTGCCATTATGGCCTTCCACTTCTTCACCTATCGTGCAGTATGCGCCAATCGGCACCTGACAACCACCGTTCAAAGAGCCTAGAAAGCTGCGTTCAGCTCGCACGGTAAGCTCAGTTTCATTATCATTAAGAAGCGAAAGCAGCTCACGAATCTGCATGTCACTCTCGCGGCATTCAATGCCGAGTGCGCCCTGCCCTACAGCAGGCAAACATACATCAACAGGAATGTTCGCGGAAATACGATCCTGCCATCCCATTCGTTTAAGTCCTGCTGCAGCAAGTACTACCGCATCGAAACCTTCGGTTTCTAATTTGCGAATACGGGAGTCTATATTTCCGCGAATGGATTCGAGCTGAAGATCAGGTCTTGCATTTTTCAGCTGGCTAGACCTGCGCAGACTACTCGTTCCCACTCTCGCTCCTTGCGGCAAATCACTCAATCCGCCTCCGTCGCGCGTGATTAGACAATCTTGTGGATCTACTCGTTTCGGAATTGCACCATTCATTAAGCCTTCAGGCAGCTCGTAAGGCATGTCCTTCATACTGTGAACAGCTAAATCGATCACTCCATCTGCGAGCGCTTGTTCAATTTCCTTCACGAATAATCCTTTTCCGCCCACTTTTGACAAAGTGACATCGAGAATTCTATCGCCTTTGGTAACGATTTTCTTCACTTCAAACTTATAATCAAACCCATGTTTTTCACTTATTCGTATTAGTTCATCGATGACTTGTCCCGTTTGCGTCAATGCGAGTGCGCTTTGTCTTGTCCCTACAACGATCACTCGTTGCCCCTCGTTCATTGCTTCCATTATGTAAGCCCCCTGTCTATCCGATTAAGCAGACTTTGCAGCCACTCATCCATATCAATGTTAGTCCGATTAAGCTTCGGAGCCTCTTCCGCCGCAAGCTTCAACACGGCATATTTTTTCTTTTCATCTAACAGCCTGTCCTTGACTTTCTCACGCAACTGACGCAAAAGCATTGTTAATTCTGCGTATTCTGTGCCGTAATGCGCTTCAAGCTCCTGCTTAATCTGCTGTGATAGTGCGGGACTCGCTCCCGAGGCAGTGACTGCAAGCAGCAAATCTCCTCGCCTAACAACTGATGGAGAAATAAAGGAACCACTGCCCGCATCATCCACTGCATTTACCAAAATACCGAGTCGCTCAGCTTCGGCTGCTATCGCCTTGTTTAAACCACTATTGCTTGTCGCTGCGAAAACTAACCAAGCTCCTGACAGATCGCCTTCACAATACTCTCGCTCAATGCAGTAAATCTTCCCCTCAGACGCTAAGCTGACCATTCTCGGTGTTAATGTTGGACTGATGACATAGATCTCATCCGCCCCTGCATCGAGTAAACCTAACAGCTTGCGCTGTGCGATACTGCCGCCGCCTATAATTACGCAGCGCTTGCCTTTAAGCTGCAAGAAGACCGGATAAAATCCATTCATATGGACCTTGCCTCCCAGCTGCGTCGTTAATTCCGTTAATGAAAGGAAGAAAAATAATTAGAAAATAAATTCAACAGAAGCAAACCGAACGAAAAAATATATAACCGGGCTAATTGAAACCCTGGCCGCTTCAGCATCGCTCGTTGATACACATAAATGATATACATGATCAATGTTCCAAGCGAAGAAAGCACCTTCCAATCAAACAGCAGTGAAAAGCGTCCTTCAACAAGCAAGGAGATTACAGCAATTGCGAGCGACATAGCTAGCAAAGGAACCCCAACAATAACAGCTCGATCCCCATATCGCTCAATCATGTCTAAGCTGGGCAATCTACGCACGAAATTGGTCCAACGTTTACGTTTCAGTTGATTATGTAAAAACATATACATGCCTGCAAACAAAGCTCCTAGTGTTAATGCTGCATAGGCGAGAAGAACAAGACTAATATGAATATATAATAACTCTCTTGTTGTTTCCCAAACTTCAAGCGACTCCCCATTTTCAGGATTACTGTAAAGATTGAGCGCTAACACCGCAAAGCCAATGACATTGACAAAAAATACGATAAAATCAATTTTTATGAACCTGTTGATGACTAACGATATCGTAACCAACAGCCAAGAAAAGCCTAACCAATATTCAAAAGTCGTTACCGCTGTCATCTGAAGATGAGATAAGATACGAGTCACTAAATAACCAGTCTGTAATACCCAAACAAAAATAAGCAGCCCTGTACCCATCCGTTTCGCTTTCTGACTCGCATTCATGAAGTCAGAGAAATAAAACAGCAGGCTCAGGGCGTAAATATAAAGTATCGCATCATATAAAAAGTTTTGCGTCACCATAGCTCCTCCACCTAGCAGCCCTCTATCTTGTAATAGGTGCTAATACCGCCGCAGCTGCATGGGGTTGAACATTTTTCTTTTTTGCAGCAGCGACAGTATCCGTTGCCGCTTCAAGCTCTGCTTGACGCGTTTTAGCAAGCTCATCCTCGAGTGCAAACAGCTTAACGAACATATCCATCGCTTCGTCTGCTCGCTTCTCGCCGGCCATTTCTTTAATACGCAAAATAGGATCCTGCATCATTTGGTTAACGATGCTCTTAGTAAGCTTACGGATGACCTTGAGCTCATGCTCACCAAGATCAGGCAGCTTATTCGTCAAGCTATTCATCGTTTCCTCGTGAATGCCTGCTGCCTTCGTTTGAAGTGTTCTTATTAATGGAACTACACCAAGCGTTTTGTACCATTGCTCGAACAGCTCGATTTCTTCGGTGATCATCGTTTCGATTTTTGCAGCCTCAAGACGTCGATGTGCGAGGTTACTCTCTACAATACCTTCCAAATCATCGATGTCATACAAGAACACATTCTCGACAGCCGCAATCGATGGGTCCAAATCCCGCGGAACCGCAATATCGATCATAAAGAGCGGCTTTGCTTTCCTGCGCCGCATCGCTGCCGCAACTTGATTACGAGTCAATACGTACTCAGCAGAGCCTGTGGAGCTTATAATAATGTCAGCTTCATGAAGCTTATCAGCAGCTTCTTCCATTGACCATGCAATACCGTTAAACTTGTCAGCTAGCTGCAATGCTCGCTCATAGGTCCGATTAACAACAACTACGCGGTCCGCTCCATTTGCGTACAAATGTTTTGCTGTCAGCTCACCTGTTTCACCCGCACCGATGACCATAACCGTTTTTTTGTTGAATTGCCCAAAAATCCGTTTCCCCAGCTCTACCGCAGCATAGCTGACGGAAACCGCAGATTCGCCAATCGATGTTTCGGAATGCGCACGTTTGGCCATAGTTACGGCTTGTTTAAACAGCATGTTAAAAACAGTGCCAGTCGTCTTCTGCTGCTGAGCGAGCTGGAAAGCTGTTTTTACTTGTCCTAAAATTTGTGTTTCTCCAATGACCATGGAATCGAGTCCGCTCGTAACACGGAATAAATGATCGATCGCCTTCTCATCTTCGTACATATATAAATGGTTAGTGAAATTCTGCCTCGGCAGCTTAAACCACTTCTCCATAAAGCTCCGAATATAATGCCCACATAGATGGTGCCTATCTACAACTGCATAAATCTCCGTCCGATTGCAGGTCGCTACTATGACACATTCCATTATGCTTTGTGTCTGAATGAGCTGTATTAACGCCTCTGGCAAATCCCGTTCTGCGAACGCAAACTGTTCTCTCACTTCTACGGGAGCCGTTCGGTAATTCAGTCCTACTGCGATAATGTGCATGCGCGGTCACCTGCCTCCTTTTCTTGTGCGTATCAACCATTGATGATATGAGTAATTATAGCATAGTTAAACATTCAGATAATGTTCATTTATGACTAATATTTGAAAAGTACATACTCATTATTCCCTTTTCAGGCAAAGAAATAACCATGGATACCATCCATGGTTATTTGGCTATGAGCAATAAGTTTTAAAGCTCTTAAACGAGCTCAGTTTGTTTCATTTTTGGCTCTTCTACTTGCAGTTCGCCCATACCGCGTACAAGCTTCTTCGCATACGTCGCTTTTGGCTTCAGTACAGCGAGCATGTAGTCGATCGCAAGCTGAGGATCTACAGTTTCGCCGCATGTGTAGCAATCAAGTGCAGCAAAACCTCTCTCAGGATACGTATGAATCGAGAGGTGACTCTCCGACAGCAGCACGAGCACAGTTGCACCTTGAGGATCGAATTGTTTAGCTTGAACCGACAATACAGTAGCACCACATGCTTCAGCAGCCTCTACCATGTGTGATTGCAAAAATTCAGCGCTGTTCAGTAGATCAAAGTCTACACCCCAAGTATCAACAGCAACGTGTCTTCCGAAAGTTGAGTATTCCATCTTCCGGTTCCCCCTTCCTAGGAATAAAATGTTTGAAAAATTTCATCCGCTAGGACCTACGTCATTCACTTCTCGAGGGATTAATCTCTCGCAACATAACAATGTCCTGAGTGAATCCTGGTTCCTATTATTATCATCAACAATGTTTTCAACGAGAATAAAAATAACATCTATCTGGGATAATTGCAATACTTTTTTTCTAAAGGATGGAAATAACCTATCATTACCAGCCCCGTCTTTAATGTATGATGCGCCAGCTTATCTCGCCATAGGCTTTTAGGTCATCCCGCCATATTATTTTCAGCATCCTGCTAACCGCTAAAGAGTGAATAATGTTGCGAATTTATCACTAAATACAAAAAAAGAAGCCGCAGCCGCGGCTTCTTTTTCATTATTTCCAGCATGTATTATGCTTCGAGGATGAAGAGCTTACGAGTCAAGTCTTTTAAGCGTTCATCAATTTTACTAATCTCTTGAGCAACTTTTGTCTGGTTGCGTAGATCAAGCAACTCATTGACTGCACTGCTCAGCAAACCAATTTCCCGCTCGATCAGACGACTGCGGAATACTCGCTCCAACTGTCCGAGAGTATCCTTAAACTCGAACACAATACGGTCACCCGTTTTGGAGCTCTCAACAATTTGGTGAACGGAACCATTCTTATAATGATAGATCATCGTATAATGACTGTAGATTCGGTTGACGATCGCGTTGCCGCGGAAAGCAGAAACTGCTTTACGCATTGCATTTGTCAGCCTCGGTTGCACAAGACGGCAAGATATTACGCATACATAATAATTTTGTTGACGTTCAAAGGTCAGTCGGACTTCTTCCCTCCCTGCTACATCTTCGAGAACGAGCTCCTGATTCCCATTATCGAGCACCAACACCTGAAGGTGTATTTGCTGCTCATCAAATGAACGGATAAACTCAGCCATCTCTTCATTCGTCAATTGCAGTTTGGCGTTTACATACTCTGTGGCTAGCCGCTTAGCCATAAAAATCTCCTCAATTCTTTGAACTTGCACGCTTGGTTTTTAAACTTTGGTCTTGTTGCTTAAGTATATTATACGTGATCTGAACATTTTATTCCTGCGGTTCATCCCCGATATTCTCGCATATTCCACAAAATAACGGTAGATTTCACGAGGAATGCTGACTTTTTCACTAAATCCTCTGATTTATATAATAACTTGCTGCACTTGCTACCTTATGTAGCAATCGCTTCGGTTATTATGTCCCATAGCTGCTCGCGGCCTAGACCTAGTTCAGAGGAAAATAATACAACGGGATCGTTCGGATCAACCTCAAGCGTTTTTTTGATCATTTTGATATGCTTGTCCCATTTCGACTTCGGAATCTTGTCCGCCTTAGTAGCTACGATACAAGTTGGGATTTCATAGTGCTTCAACCACTTATACATTTGCTGATCCTGCTCCGACGGCTCATGACGAATATCAATGACTAGCAGCTGGAGCTTTAGCGGCTCACGGTCACGAATATAACGCTCAATCATTTCGCCAAACTGTACGCGCTGCGTCTTCGAAACCTTAGCGTAGCCATACCCCGGAAAATCAACCAAATAAATAAGGTCATTAACACGGTAGTAATTAAGCTGCTGTGTTTTCCCTGGCTGCGAGCTCGTTCTAGCTAAGTTTTTACGTAAAATAAGTTTATTGATCAATGAAGATTTTCCGACATTCGAACGCCCTGCCAGAGCTATCTCTGGCAAGGCGTCCTCTGGGTATTGATGTGGTTTTACTGCGCTGATGATGAATTCTGCTTGTGTAATTTTCATAAAATCGTTGTACCTGCTTTCTCTTCCGTTTGAACCGGAAGCAACGCATGCTGCAGCACTTCGTCCATATGACTGACAGGAAAAAATTGCATATCATGACGTACGCTATCGGGAATATCCCTTAAATCCCGTTCATTTTCTTTCGGCAACAATATTTTGCGAATACCTGCCCTATGTGCTGCGAGCGATTTTTCCTTTAAACCGCCAATCGGAAGCACACGGCCTCTTAGCGTGATTTCGCCAGTCATCGCCACTTCTTTGTTTACATAGCGGCCTGTAAGAGCCGAAATAAGCGCTGTTGCAATCGTAATTCCAGCCGATGGTCCATCCTTAGGTATAGCACCCTCTGGAATATGAATATGAATATCGTTTTTCTCATGGAAGGTTGGATCAATACCAAGCTCAATCGCTTTCGAGCGCGTATAGCTGAAAGCCGCTTGAGCAGATTCCTTCATGACATCCCCTAGTTTACCAGTTAACGTTAGCTTTCCGCTACCCTGCATCACCGTTACTTCGATAACAAGTGTATCGCCGCCTACCTCAGTCCATGCAAGACCCGTAACCGCTCCGATCTGATCTTCGATCTCCGCAAGTCCGTAGCGGAACTTGGAAGGCCCTAGCCATTCCTTAAGCTGCTCGCTAGTAACTTCAAAGGGCTCAACGGATTCCGTCTGCTCTTTCGAAACAAAGTGCTTGGCAGCCTTACGGCAAACAGCTGCGATCTGCTGCTCTAAATTACGAACGCCAGACTCCCTAGTGTACTCCCTAATCAGCTGCAGCAACACCTCTTCAGTAATAATGAGCTGTTCCTCCGTTAAGCCGTGTTCTTTTTTCTGCTTCGGAAATAAGTAACGTGTACCGATTTGCAGTTTTTCGAGCTCGGTATAACCAGGAATGTACAATACCTCCATCCGATCGAGAAGCGGACGTGGGATGTTGTGCATCGCATTAGCGGTTGTTACGAACATTACGTTCGATAAATCAAATGGCACCTCTACAAAATGATCACTGAACGTGTTATTTTGTTCCGGATCTAACACTTCAAGAAGCGCAGAAGCTGGATCACCGCGGAAGTCCATCGCCATTTTGTCAATTTCATCTAACAAAAATACAGGATTTGAAGAGCCTGCTGTCTTCATCCCTTGAATGATTCTGCCTGGCATTGCGCCTACATAGGTACGACGGTGACCGCGGATTTCAGCTTCATCGCGTACACCGCCAAGCGAGATACGAACAAACTTACGTCCAAGCGATTTGGCAATTGAACGAGCAAGCGAGGTTTTTCCCACACCTGGCGGACCTACCAAGCAAAGGATTGGCCCCTTCAGTTGCTTGACGAGCTGCTGGACTGCCAAATATTCAAGCACACGCTCTTTCGGCTTCTCTAGACCGTAATGGTCATCATTAAGAATCGCTTCTGCTTTGCTTAAGCTCAAATCATCATCGGTCGTTTTGTTCCACGGCAATGAAAGCAGCCAGTCGATATAATTGCGAATGACACCGCCTTCAGCTGAGGTCGATGGCATTTTCTCGAGTCGGTCGATTTCCTTCTCGATCTTCTCTTTCACCAAATCAGGCACGCCAGCTTCGGCGAGCTGCGCACGCAGCTCCTCGACCTCTCCCGCGCGGCCTTCTTTCTCACCAAGCTCCTTCTGGATCGCCTTCATTTGCTCACGCAAATAATATTCCTTCTGCGTTTTTTCCATCTGCTTCTTGACGCGTTGGTTGATTTTACGCTCGAGTTCAAGCACCTCGCGTTCATTGTTCAAGATGTCGAGCAGCTTCTCCAGTCGTTCACCAACATCAACCGTTTCAAGGATATCCTGCTTATCCTTGATCTTCAGCGAAAGATGGCTTGTAATAACATCCGCTAGGCGGCCCGGATCATCAATATCAGATACCGCCGCGTATGTTTCTGGTGTAACTTTTTTTGATAATGAAATATAATGCTCAAACTGATTTAAGACAGAGCGCATGAGCGCATCTACTTCAGGATCATCCGTCTCCTGCTCTGGCAATTCTTTTACGGATACCTCATAAAACTCGTCATTTGGCAAATAGTCCAAAATCTCTGCACGCGAAACACCTTCCACCAGCACACGGATCGTGCCGTTAGGCAATTTCAGCATTTGCCTTACCTTTGCGATAGTGCCAACTTTATAAATATCTTCCTCCGTCGGCTCCTCAATGTTCACTTCAGACTGTGAACAAAGCAATATCATATGATCTTCGACCATCGAGCGTTCTAATGCTCGAACCGATTTATCCCTACCCACATCAAGGTGAAGCACCATGCTGGGATATACGAGTAGCCCTCTAAGCGGAAGCAAGGGCAGCCGACGACCTTTCGATTTACTAGGTCCCACACCAGCACCTCCAAATGTTAACGTCTACCCTAGTTTATCATTCTACGGAATCAGCCTGCAAATACGGAACAGCTGAAGCGATAAAAAGATCGGTTCCAAACGGCGCTTCAACCCGCACAGGGGATACTTCCGCATCTGGAAACACGATTTTGAACACTTCTTCCACCTTTTCGACAGGGATGACCTTTAGACCTTCCAAATCAGCAAAAATTGCTTGCCAGTTCTCTCTCGGAATAACGACCGTTTTCGCACCAGCTTGGAAGGCCGCTTCAACCTTAGCTAATACGCCGCCGACTGGCTTTACGTTCCCATGAATGCCAACTTCACCAGTCATAGCCAGCATATTATCGATCGGCAACCCTTTTATCGCTGATGTAATGGCTGTTGCCATCGCGATACCGGCAGACGGGCCGTCGATGGGTGTACCTCCCGGGAAGTTAATGTGCAAGTCAAAATCCTGCGGATTCAACCCGATTCTTCTCAGTACAGTAATTACATTTTCTACAGAACCTTTGGCCATGCTTTTTCTTCTAAGTGTACGTGAACCGCCGCCAAGCTCTTCTTCGTCAACGACACCAGTAATCGTAAACAAACCTTTACCAGCAGCCGCAGGAATCGCGCTCACTTCGATTTCGAGCAGCGTTCCCATATTCGGTCCATACACAGCCAGGCCGTTCACGAAGCCGATTTGCGGCGCCTCAGGCACCTTACGATCAGGACGCGGCGGAATTTGGCTGCTGTTCACAACCCATTCAATGTCGCCTGCTGCGATCGTGTCCCTTTTCTCCGAAAGTGCCACACCTGCAGCCAGCTGTATAACGTTAACGGCTTCTCGTCCGTTAGTTGCATACCGCTTAACAACATCTATCGCTTCAGGACAAGGTGCGAAGCCAATTTTCTTCACAGCATTTTCTGCTACCAGCCCAATTTCATCTGCAAGCAGCGGCCGAAAGAACACCTCCATACAGCGTGAACGAATGGCAGGTGGAATTTCCTGCGGAGAACGTGTTGTAGCACCAACTAGACGGAAATCAGCAGGCAGACCATTTTGGAAAATATCATGAATATACACCGGTATATTCGAATCCTCCGAATTATAATACGCGCTCTCTAGAAACACTTTACGATCTTCTAGCACTTTTAACAATTTATTCATTTGAATCGGATGTAATTCTCCTATTTCATCGATAAACAGAATTCCGCCATGGGCTTTCGTAACAGCACCTGGCTTAGGCTGCGGGATGCCCGCTACGCCCATGGCGCCTGCTCCCTGATAAATAGGGTCATGAACGGATCCAATTAATGGATCAGCTATTCCACGCTCATCAAACCTTGCAGTTGTTGCATCAATCTCAGTAAATTTAGCTTCAGGTAAAAACGGCGAGGAAGGGTTTTTCTTCGCTTCCTCCAGCACGACACGTGCCGCAGCAGTCTTCCCGACGCCTGGAGGACCATAGATAATAACATGCTGCGGGTTAGCGCTGCACAGCGCCGCTTTTAAGGCACGCAGACCGTCCCGCTGTCCAACGATGTCCTGCATCGCTTGCGGCCTTGTCTTCTCCGATAGAGGCTTTGTAAGAGATACGCTCCTTAGCTTCCTCAGCTTGTCCATTTCCTTCCGTGATTCTCGATCAACGGCTGAGCGGTTCGTCTTCTGATTGCGAAGCAAATTCCAGAAATACAAGCCGATTACAACAGCAAAAAACACTTGAATCAACATTAATACAATACTTAAACTCATTACTAATCCGCTCCTTTCAAGCGTAAACGGCTGAAGCCAATGAAATAGTGAAATTGACTAGAACGAAGATCCCCCTTCGTAATAAGCATGCGTATATGATAGTATTGCCTCTACGATGTGGTAATAACCGTAATTATTGTTATTTTTCACAAGCATTTCTCATACTTGCATTCCGTTCCTCTGCTCAAAACAACCAAAAAAGGCTTACTCACGTCATTAGCTGACGTAAATAAGCCTCTTTATCAATTATATTATGCTGGGGTATGATGCTTGCGTCCAGGTATTTCACCAGTCGCTTCAAACACGCGTACAATTTCGTCAATTTCCTTTTTTAGCTCGGATAGCAGTTCAGCTTCAGGAACTTTGCGGATCAGCTCTCCATAACGGAACAGCATTCCCTCGCCTCTTGCCCCTGCGATACCGATATCCGCCTCGCGAGCCTCGCCCGGACCATTTACAGCACAGCCAAGCACAGAAACTTTGATTGGTACTTTAATCTTCGAAATATAATCTTCTACCTCATTTGCGATAGAGAACAGATCAATATCCAGTCGACCGCATGTCGGGCATGATACGAGTGTAGCTGCATTCGTAATCAGTCCGAAGGTTTTAAGCAGCTCACGAGCTACTTTCACCTCTTCAACCGTATCGGCGCTAAGGCTGATACGCAAGGTATTACCGATGCCTAGTGCAAGCAGCGCACCAATACCTGCTGAACTCTTAATCGTACCTGTATGAAGCGTTCCAGCTTCTGTAATGCCTAAGTGAAGCGGATACTTGATGACTTTAGCCGCCATCGAGTATGCAGCGATTGCCATTGGGACATCAGACGCTTTGAGTGAAACGATAATATCGTGGAAATCAAGCTCTTCCAAAATACCGATATGGAACAGCGCACTCTCTACCATCGCTTCCGGCGTCGGATAACCGTACTTTTCTAGCAAATGATTCTCCAACGAACCCGCGTTAACGCCGATTCGAATAGGAATCCCTTTTGCCTTACAGGCCTTCACAACTTCTTCGATACGTTCTCTGCGACCGATATTGCCCGGATTAATCCGTACCTTATCGATGCCGTTCTCGATAGCAAGCAATGCCAAACGGTAGTCAAAATGAATATCCGCAACGAGCGGAATATGAATGCGTTTCTTAATCTCTTTGATAGCTTCTGCTGCTTCCTTGTTGTTGACAGTAACCCGTACAAGCTGGCACCCTGCTTCTTCAAGGCCTAATATCTCAGCTACCGTTGCTTCCACATCAGCAGTCTTAGTCGTGCACATACTTTGAATAATCACTTCGTTACTGCCGCCAATCGTTAGATTGCCGACTTTAACCGGTACCGTATCTTGACGTAAGTACATAAGGTTATCTCTCCCATGAACGGCAAAGTCCACCCTTTGACTGGCGGCTCTAAGCCACGCGGCTGGGTGGAAACAATGACGGTAGTCAAGCGAAACCAGCTGCTGCCATCCATTATAGCGGCAACAGCTCGTTTCGCGGTGATATATAAGCTTAGCTATGAGCATGAACTTATAGCCACTTATATTTGAACGCTAACTTACGCGCTTTCTTCCTTTTTCTTGTTCTTCTTGGACGTTAGCTCAGGCATGATTTTCTCTTGAACAGTTTGTTCCGTTATTAGACATGTACTTAGGTCATCACGTGATGGCACCTCATACATAACTTCTAGCATAATGCTCTCGATAATCGCACGCAAGCCGCGAGCGCCTGTGTTGCGCTTGATCGCTTCTTTGGCAATGGCATCTAGTGCCGCTGGTTCGAAATCAAGCTTCACATTGTCCATCTCAAGCAGCTTCTGATACTGCTTCACAAGCGCATTCTTCGGCTCGGAAAGAATCCGAACGAGTGCAGGCTCATCAAGCGGTTCAAGAGTTGAAATGATCGGAAGACGACCTACAAACTCCGGAATAAGTCCGAATTTCAGCAGATCCTCCGGCAATACCATCGTGAGGTATTCGCCAGCTTTCAAATCCTTCTGCAATTCGCCCGCAGAGCTAAAGCCAATTACTTTCTTACCGATACGACGTTTGATCAATGACTCGAGGCCATCGAACGCACCGCCGCAAATGAACAAAATGTTCGTTGTATCGATTTGAATGAACTCTTGATGCGGATGCTTACGTCCACCTTGCGGAGGAACGGAAGCAACTGTACCTTCTAGTATTTTAAGCAGCGCTTGTTGTACGCCCTCGCCAGAAACATCACGCGTAATAGATGGGTTTTCCGATTTGCGAGCTACTTTATCGATCTCATCGATATAAATAATGCCGCGTTCCGCTTTTTCCACATCATAGTCGGCTGCCTGAATGAGCTTGAGCAAAATGTTCTCAACGTCCTCACCGACATAACCTGCTTCTGTCAGCGAAGTTGCATCTGCTATAGCAAATGGAACATTCAAAATTTTAGCCATCGTTTGAGCTAGCAACGTTTTTCCTGAGCCCGTAGGACCCAGCAGCAAAATATTACTCTTTTGCAGCTCTACGTCTTCGATCTTGCTTCCTGAATTAATCCGTTTGTAGTGGTTATATACCGCTACAGACAACGATTTTTTCGCAAACTCTTGACCGATGACATAAGAATCCAGAATAGCCCGAATATCTTTCGGTTTCGGAATATCTTTAAGATCAAGCTCTTCCTCATTGCCGAGTTCTTCCTCAACAATTTCGGTACAGAGTTCGATACACTCATCGCATATATAGACGCCAGGACCGGCAACCAATTTACGTACTTGATCCTGCGACTTGCCGCAGAAAGAACATTTCAACTGGCCTTTTTCGTCGTTGAATTTAAACATGTTATCACCCCTTCGATTAAATCGTCGATACCGGTGCTGTAATCACCTTGTCAATCAAACCGTAGGCAAGGGCCTCTTCCGCGCTCATGAAATTGTCACGGTCGGTATCTCGGTCGATTTTCTCATAAGGCTGTCCGGTGCGGTCTACGTAAATTTGATTTAGCTTTTGTTTTGTTTTCAAAATCCAATCCGCATGGATTTTGATATCAGACGCTTGACCGCGTACGCCGCCGAGCGGTTGATGAATCATAACCTCAGCATTAGGAAGCGCAAAACGCTTGCCCTTCGCGCCCGCTGTAAGAAGTAGCGAACCCATGCTTGCTGCCATGCCCATACAAATCGTGGACACTTCAGGCTTAATATATTGCATCGTATCAAAAATACCCATTCCCGCAGTCACGGAACCGCCAGGAGAGTTAATGTACAGATGAATGTCTTTCTCTGGGTCGTCGGCCGCCAGAAACAGCAGCTGTGCAATGATGGAGTTTGCTACATCATCATCGATTGCGCTCCCAAGAAAAATGATCCGGTCCTTCAGCAAACGGGAGTAAATATCGTAAGAACGTTCCCCGCGATTCGTTTGTTCGACTACGATCGGTACTAGATTCATGCGACCAACCTCTTTTCGTTTATGACTTTGGTTACTTACTTATTGTAACACGTCGTCGTATTGATGTCATTTTTCCAATAATACAGTATACGACGCCGGCCGTTCGATATGTATGGAGGTTATCCTCCAAAACAAGCTTTTTTTCCATATGTAGGGTCAAAATAAGGCACGTACCAATGACGTGCCTTATCCTGAGTCAATCGTTTATTCAATTATTCGTATGTGGCTATTAAACAGTTTTGCTGTTATCTAGCAAGAACTTAATTGTTTTGCGAAGAACGATATCCTCTTGCAAGTTGTTAAGATTTCCGTTTTTCACGAAAATCTCGCGAAGCTCTTCAGAAGGACGGTTGTATTGTTTGGACAGCTTCTCAAGCTCTTCGTTCAAATCATCTTCATTTGAAACGATGCTTTCAGCTTTTGCGATTGCATCAAGAACAAGGTTGTTACGAACGCGCTTCTCAGCATCTCCACGCATTTGCTCACGAAGAACAGATTCGTTTTGACCAGAGAATTGGAAGTAAAGATCCATGTTCATACCTTGCATTTTTAGGCGGTTTTCGAAATCCTTGATCATGAAATCTGTTTCAGAAACGATCATCGGCTCAGGAATTTCAACGTCTGCTGCTGCAGTAGCTTTATCAACAACCGCTACTTCGCGAGCTTGCTCGCTTTCTTGGTCTTTACGCTCTTTTAGTTTGCTAACGAGATCTTGCTTGTACTCTTCAAGCGTATCGAACTCGCTTACGTCTTTTGCAAACTCATCATCTAGAGCAGGCAAGTTTTTGCGTTTGATTTCATGAAGCTTCACTTTGAACACAGCAGGTTTGCCTGCAAGGTGCTCAGCGTGGTAGCTCTCAGGGAAGTTCACTTCAACATCCTTGAAATCGCCGATTTGCATGCCAACTACTTGCTCTTCGAATCCAGGAATAAAGGAGTTTGAACCAAGCTCTAGCGAATAACGCTCGCTTGCTCCGCCTTCGAATGCTTCACCGTCAACATAACCGTCGAAGTCGATAACTGTGATGTCGCCGTTTAGTGCAGCGCCTTCTTCAACAACGGAAAGCTCAGCATGACGCTGTTGCAAACGCTCAAGTTCAGCTGCGATTTCTTCTTCTGTAACTTCAGCTACTACCGCTTCAACTTCCAAGCCTTTGTAATCGCCAAGTGTTACTTCTGGCTTAACGATAACTTTTGCTTTGAACTTGAACGTTTCGCCTTTCGCGAATTGCTCAACATCAATCTCAGGACGGTCAACCGGCTCAAGACTATGTTCTTTAATTGCATCGGAATAAGCATCTGGCAACAGAATGTCAATTGCATCCTGGTACAGACTCTCAATACCAAAACGGGATTCAAAAATGCCGCGCGGCACTTTACCTTTACGGAATCCAGGTACGTTTACTTTTTGAACGACTTTCTTAAATGCTTGATCAAGAGCAACAGTGACTTTCTCCGCCCCTACCTCCACGTCGATCGACACGATGTTCTTGTCTATTTTTTCCCAAGTTGCTTTCATTTTATGCCTTCCCCTCCGAAAATGCTCATAGCATCAGTAGTTATCACGTTTCATAAACCATTCTATTATAAACAAGCTGGGCCAGATTATCAAGACTCTGGTTCGTCATCTCCCGATTGCTGCAGTACAGCAACCTGTCTTAACGCTTTGCACGCTTGCTCATAACGGAACCTTAATTCTTCAGTAATGCCGTATGTATCACGAATATCGTCATCGTTTGCCGAGCCGTAAACCGTAAGATGCAGCGTTAAATTCAGCGCAGCTGCAAAATAATCTACCGTATCCTCGTCTTCTCTCAGCATCCAATGATAAGCAGCGGTACCATACAAAAACTGTAAACTTTCCTTCCAAAGCTCTCTTGCAAAATGCGGCAATGTGGGATCATCGACCTCGACAACCTGCTCTGTCCGCTCCAAAATCCGATTAATCGGCGAAGGGAATTCATCCATAGAAAGAGGCGTGACTTCGAGATCAAGCTCTACAGTTTCCCCCAATCTCTCCAGTGTAAGTGTTCCTGCAGCTCCACGTTTACGCAAGCACTGCAATGCCTTAAACTGAACAACCGGGTGAACCTGCTCGGTCATCAACCAATTCTTTATAGACTCATCCATTTCTGGCGCTTGAATATAAGCAGCGCGCTCAAGGGCAAGTATCTGCTGATCGATCATCGGATGATTTTGCATGATGTAGATTACCTGGTTCACATAAGCTTCATCTTGATCAGGAGGATTAAGAAGCTGCTCGCGTATAGTCGCTTCATCCTCTTCCTTATCTTGTTTGGCCAAATGGAAACCCAAACCTTCTGCATCATTACCTTCTCCAGGAAAAGCCATGTCAAGCCAAGTCAATAGGCTATCCCACTCTTCATAATGGCGAGCATCCTCGCCCTGGCATTGCAGCAAAAAGCGCAGCAACTCCTTGGCCTCCCCGTATTGTTCCGCTTCCAGCATACGGGTTAACTGTACCTGATAATGGTCCAGCATGCTAGGGAACAAGTAAACGTTATCCTTGTTGTCGCCTTGTGTGTCATTGGGAGTTGTAATGATAACACCGCCTTATGGTCACGCCTTTTGTTCATTCGGACAATCTTGCGTACGATTATACCATGTACAGTCAAAAGAAAAAACAAATGTAGTATTCCGACAACTCATAAATCGTATTTTATAATAAAAAGAATAAAAAAACAAAAAAGGGCTTGCAATATACCAGATATGTGTGCTATATTATTTCTTGTGTCCCGGTAGCTCAGCTGGATAGAGCAACGCCCTTCTAAGGCGTCGGTCGGGAGTTCGAATCTCTTCCGGGACGCCATATCTTTTCCATTAACTCCGCCTTTCGAGGCGGATTTTTTATTTTCTTCTCATAAAGCACAAAAAGGCTAACCCCGGTTATTACCAACAAGGTCAGCCTTTTTTTCTAATTCCTCGCCTTTATATATTTAACCGTAATAAAACAACATTATGCCGAGAAGGATGCTTGTTTCTCATTAACGAATTGAAATAATTGCTCTGACTTCTCTTCAGTAAGCTCTCCACTATTATCAAAAACGAGGACTGAGGTACTTGGGATGTCCCAGTTTATTTGCGGTACAAATTCAATTCGCTTCTCGAAGTCTCCCCAGTTATCCAGCTTCCACTGGTCACGTTCCGTTTGACGACCAACGATTCGATTTTTCTGCAGCTCCATATCCTGCAGCGTTACAACGACAACTTTAATATCTACTTCTTCCATGGCTATACCTGCTGCTTTAACAACCTCTTCGATCCACTGCTTGTTTTTCAGTTCTGCTGTAAATGGTGAAATCATAAACACGTTTTGTCCTGCTGCTAGATTCTCGATACATACGTCCTTAGCAGTATCATACTCTAAATCACGCAAATGTTTTTTGTAGTAGTCCGAGTCCCGATCTCTTTTGTCAAGGCCATTAAGCTCCAAAATCGCCTCTACAAAACGACCTCCAATTGTATCACGATCAAGAAAAGCTGCTGGAATGCGAGCAGCCAGCTTCCTAGCTACCGTTGTCTTACCTGTGCCTGCTACTCCGACGAAAAAAACTAACTTTTGCAAAAGGATAACCCTCCACTATTTTTTTGTAGAAGTATATCACCTTTTGTTCCTTTATAGTAGAATTTATTGCCTATTTAAAAGAAAAAGGATGTTGCTGCAGCTATTACGCGCAAGCACCATCCTATTCATTGCAAGATGCCTTCTAATCGTTCTGATTACAGAATATGCATCGATTCGATATGACGCTTCGTCGTATCCGTTCCATACTCATGTAACTGCCTATAGATTTGCTCGATCAACCCATCGTATCCTGCATTGATTTCGCCGTCACTTGCTGAGCCAAATGGATGGTGCGAGAAATGAAACATCTCCGCTTCATCCACGCTGGACAGCTCGTCAAACAGCTCCCTCAGCTTCGTATGCTCATTCTCATTCATTATAATCTCAAGCTCGTAAGCTGCTGCTTGCGGATCTTCTAGTATTTGTCCTGCTTGAACCGATACGTAGTATGTCTTGCGTTCCTCTCTGCCTGCTTCCTGCTCAACCATCAATCCCACACTCCTTCCTGCATCCTTAACTTTATACAGACACATCTAGCATCCCCCGTCGGACAGACATTTTATCCCTTTTTCTGCATATAACTGATATTATCGCTACTTTGAGACCAGTAAAAGAGAGGAATGAGATCGATGTGTGGAATTACCGGCTGGATCGACTGGAACCGTGATCTGACTAAGCAAAGTGAAAGCTTAGAGAAGATGACTGACACCCTTGCACCGCGCGGTCCCGACGCTTCCGGTACGTGGATATCAGCTCATTGCGCTTTAGGACATCGACGTTTATCCGTCATTGATCCAGAGAACGGAGCACAACCAATGATTCGCCATACCGGCGATGACAAATATGTCGTTGTCTATAACGGGGAATTGTATAATGCACTAGAGCTCCGCAAGGAGCTGGAGAGCAGAGGCAGAGCATTTACGACAAACTGCGACACAGAAGTGCTGCTAGTTGCTTTTATGGAATGGGGCAAGTCATGCGTTGAACGTTTTAATGGGATATTTGCATTCGCAATATGGAATGTGGTCGAGCAGGAGCTGTTTCTAGCGCGCGATCGACTTGGTGTTAAACCGCTGTTCTATAGCACACAGGACGGTTTATTTATTTTTGGCTCCGAACAAAAAAGTATACTGGCACACCCCGCTGTGCAGCCAGAGGTTGGCGCGGAAGGACTTGCGGAAATCTTCATTCTTGGACCCGCTCGCACGCCAGGACACGGTGTTTATAAACAAATTAGCGAGCTTCGGCCTGGCCGCTGTATGACGGTCAATCACGCAGGCGTAAAGACCATTACGTACTGGCAGCTTGAGAGCGGGCCCCATGAACAGAATATAGAAGAAACAGCAGAACAAGTGAGCGAGCTCCTAAAGGATACGGTTGAGCGACAGCTTGTTTCCGACGTTCCTGTATGCACCTTGCTCTCCGGCGGCCTTGATTCCAGCGCGTTAACTACGCTAGCCGTCAATTATTACAACGAAAACGGGCAAGGAAATGTCCATACGTACTCTGTCGATTACGCAGACAACGATAAACATTTTAAAGCGCATGTCTTCCAGCCAAATAGTGATGCTCCATGGATCGAGAGAATGACGACACATCTGGGCACCATTCATCACCCCATACAATTTGATACGCCAGATTTGATTGGGGCCTTAAATGCCGCTACCCTCGCTCGTGATCTTCCTGGTATGGCCGATGTAGATGCATCATTGCTGCTCTTTTGCCACGAAATAAAAAAAGATGCAACCGTAGCTATATCTGGCGAGGCTGCCGATGAAATTTTTGGCGGCTATCCTTGGTTTCATCGTGAAGAAGCATTAAATTCAAATACCTTTCCTTGGTCGCTAGCTTCCGCTATGCGCGCTGATTTGCTTGCACCTGATGTCGCAGCATGGATTAAACCGCTTGATTACATTGGGGACCGTTATTCACAAGCAATAGCGGAGGTCCCTCATTTAGATGGAGAATCCGAACAACTCCGCAAGATGCGTCAGATGTCATATTTGAACATCACTCGCTTTATGCCAACGCTTCTAGACCGCAAGGATAGAATGAGTATGGCAGCAGGGTTAGAGGTTCGTGTCCCATTCTGTGACCATCGGTTAGTAGAATACGTGTGGAACATCCCTTGGGAGATCAAAACATCCGGCGATCGGGAAAAAGGGATACTGCGTAAGGCGCTGCGCGGCGTCTTGCCTGAGGATGTATTAACTCGCAAAAAAAGTCCATATCCAAAAACGCATAATCCCAACTATTTGGCCGCAGTCAAAGGACTGCTGCTTGACGTGCTGAACGATCCTAGCTCACCGCTCCTTCCATTAATCAATGTAGCCAAGGTCAGAGAGCTCACCGAATCGGAATCTGCAAGCTCGAATACGCCTTGGTTCGGTCAGTTAATGTCTGGTCCGCAACTGTTCGCTTATTTGTATCAAGTGAATTTATGGCTAAAGCAATATAAAGTGGTCATAGGCTGATACAACTCAAAATTTGCCTGCTGGTTATCAAAAAAAGCAACCCCATCTACCAGAAGCCGCTTTAATCGGCTGAAAGTGGATGGGGTTGCTTTATTTTTCATTTCATTAGGCTTGCTCTAGCAGCGGAAGCAGCTGTCTCAGCGCATCACCGCGATGGCTAATTTGCTGCTTCTCTTCCTTCGTCAGCTCGGCCATTCCTAGGTTCAAGCTCGGAAGCCAAAATAACGGATCATAACCGAAGCCGCCGTTGCCATGAGGCATATCGGTAATGATACCATCCACGGTGCCTTCCGCTTCCAAAAACATGCCGGTTGCCGGATCGTACAGCGCGAGCGCACATACGAATTGCGACTTGCTCAGCAATTGAGAGCCGTCAGGCAGCTGCCCCAACTCTTCTAGTTCGAGAGAAACACTTAATTTCTTAAGTTCTTGAATAAGCTTCGCATTGTTGTCCCCGTCAGTCGCACCCTCGCCAGCATATCGAGCTGAATAGACGCCCGGATCGCCATTCAGCGCTGCAACACGCAAGCCTGAGTCATCAGCCAGTACAGGAACACCCAGCGCGTCTCCCGCCGTCTTTGCTTTGATACGTGCGTTAGCGGCGAATGTGTCGCCGTCTTCCACGATATCTGGAATTTCTGGATAGTCCAGGAGGCTTTCAACGGTTTTATCAAGCTTCTGGAGCGCATGCGCGAACTCCTTCACCTTGCCGGCATTTTTGGTCGCAATGACAATAACATCATGTGATAAAAGGTTGTGTTTCATCTGAAATACTAACCTCCGATACGCGCCGCCAAAGGACCGAGTACATCCCTTTGCTTACTGATCAGCTCCAAGATACCCTCTTCGCCAAGTGCCAACAATTGATTAAGCTCTTCCCGTGAAAATGGTGCTTCTTCGCCCGTTCCTTGCACTTCAACAAACTTGCCGCTGCCCGTCATAACGACGTTCATATCGACCTTTGCCTTTGAATCTTCTTCGTAGTTCAGATCAAGCAGCGCTTTCTCTTGAATAACACCAACGCTTACCGACGCCAAAAAATCAGTTATCGGGTATTTGGCAAATTGAACCTTCTCAGAAATTTTATTAATTGCGATAGAAAGTGCGATAAATGCTCCAGTAATGGATGTTGTACGAGTACCGCCATCGGCTTGAATAACGTCACAATCCAGTGTAATGGTACGCTCACCCAGCGCTTGCAAATCTACGACCGAGCGCAATGCACGACCGATCAGGCGTTGAATTTCCATCGTCCGTCCTGTCAGCTTGCCTTTTGCTGCTTCACGAATATTACGTGTATGTGTTGCACGGGGCAGCATCGCATATTCAGCATTAATCCAGCCCTTGCCTTGTCCCTTCATAAACGGAGGCACTCTATCCTCTACACTCGCCGTACAAATAACCTTCGTCTCTCCAACTTCAATGAGGACCGATCCTTCTGCGTATTTATTGACACCTGTCGTTATGGTAACCGGCCGAAGCTGGTTCGGTTGCCGACCATCGTTTCTCATGTTAATTTCCTCCTGAATGTTGCGTTATACGATTAGAAAACAAATGTACCCCATTCTGCAATCTTTCCTATTTTAACAAAGTAAATTGTGAATTGCATCCGCCGCTTATGAAAAAGAAACAGAAACAGATCGGAAGTCACGAAATGAGGGCAGATCATACATGAAAGAAGCAAAAAGAGGCTATTCAAAAGCAATCGCTTTTGAACAGCCTCTTCATTAGAACATACACTATTTATTATGACTTAATCGCATTGACATGATGTGGTCTGCCTACCGGCTCACTGTAGGATTTGTCAGCCTCATCCACGACATTTGCTTCTCCGTTCAATTTAATTTGAACTGTTTCTGCGCCCGTATTTTCTGTGACTGAAAGAACGAGAGCTTGAAGCATTTCAGTCGGCAGCTTCTCACCTTCCTGGTAGGTTTCATCCTGCAAATCTACAGTAACTACATTGCCTTCCTGCACGACGTTTTTCACTTGCACGTCCGGTAAAATGACGCTGATCAGCTCTTTTTTGTTAAGCGGTCCTGAAATCAGCTGCTCAAGCGCCGCTTGTGCTTTTGACTCTGAGCGAGCGACAAGTCGTGTAACTGGAACATAGTATGGCTCGTCATTTAATGTTTGTGCTGAGAAGTAGAGTGTTACTGGCGTAGATTGCGCGTAGTTCACACCCTCAGCTGCTTCGATATTAATACCAACCGCACGTGTCAGCTTGTCATCAAGCGGGAAACCGTCCTGCGGCATTTCCGGTAGCTTGGCACCTTCGTACCAGAGCTCAACACCTTCAATTCCTGGTATAGCCGTCAAAGTCCAAGTGATCGCTTCGACAATCGTCCGCTCATCCTGCGGGTTGTAGTCGCTGAACGGTTCTGAGAATTCTACCTTAGCAAGCTTTTGCTCTTTATCATATTCATACGATTTAATTTGAGTGCCTTGCGGGATAACCGCGCGGAAATCCTCTGGCAGTTGATTCGCATATACACCATTCTCAACCATAATCTCAAGTGCCTTCTGTGCAGCTGCTTCGTTAGCGCCTAGTGTCGTTTGGAGCGAGATTGGAGCGAGATAACCGTTATGGTCTTCAAGGTATACAGTCATCTGTGTTCCTTCGCCTTCGCCCGTTCCAACAGCCTGTCCGGTTTCTGCACCTTCTACTCCATCCTTGATTTCAACCTGTGGCGGATCAATTGACTTGCTTGTCTGCTGAGAAAACAGACCACAGCCTGAAGTAAGTATGGGCAACACCAAAACCCCCGAAAGTACAGCACCCCTAATCCATCTTTTTTGAATCATATTGACCTTTCCTCCCTAATCAAGTTTTGCCTACCGGCTTTGTACAACTCCTTATTTGTAGTACTATGTATACGAGCCCTTCCCTTTTTTAGACCAAATTTGTCCACAAAATCCTAAGGGGGAACAAAAACATGTCCAATCCCGAAATTTACAGCTTAAACAGCCGCAAAGTGGCTGAAGCTACAGACGAATGGCTCGTCAAACGCGGAGTAACCAAGATGGCAATCGCCGAGCTCGTGCATTTCTTGCAAAAAGACTATTTTCCAGGCTTAACGCCTGAGGATTGCATCGTCCATATTGATGCTGTTCTGTCCAAGCGTGAGGTTCAAAATGCCGTATTGACTGGTATACAGCTTGATATTCTCGCTGAAGAAGGCAAGTTGATGGCCCCGCTTCAGGATATGATCAAGCATGATGAGAGCCTATATGGATGTGATGAAATTTTGGCATTGTCCATTGTAAATGTGTATGGAAGCATCGGCTTCACGAACTTCGGCTATGTCGATAAGCTGAAGCCTGGGATTCTGGTCAAGCTCAACGATAAAAAAGACGGAGAAATCCATACGTTCTTGGACGATATCGTTGGAGCCATCGCTGCCTCTGCCGCAAGCCGGATGGCTCACCGCAAACAAGCAGAGCGCGAAGGCGTTACACAGCCGCCGCTCGACTAGACGGAGCTTTCGTAGCAGGATTTTGCTTCGCAAAACCTAAGCTCATGCTTTCGAAGTGGATTTTGCTTCGCAAAACCTAAGCTCATGCTTTCGAAGTAGGATTTTGCTTCGCAAAACCTAAGCTCATGCTTTCGAAGTAGGATTTTGCTTCGCAAAACCTTTAGGAGGTTAAATCATGAATTATGATATTGTGTATAAAGGCGCATTTGCCATGCTGAAAGTTAAGCTCAATCCGGGGGAGAGCGTTAAAGCCGAAATGGGCGCTATGGTGTCCATGTCTCCGAGCATTGACCTGAAGGGTACGACTGACGGCGGCATAATGCGGGGACTCGGACGAATGCTGAGCGGGGAAACGTTCTTTTTCCAAGAAATGACTGCGAATCGGGGTCAAGGAGAAGTCCTCCTTGCCCCGCCCTCTCTTGGTGATATTGAAGCGATTGAACTCGACGGCTCTTATAAGCTTTATGTTCAGAAAGATGGTTTCTTGGCCGGCACCAGCGGTATAGAGGTCAACACAAAAATGCAAAACTTAGGCAAGGGATTGTTGTCAGGCGAAGGTTTCTTTATTGTAGAAATCAGCGGCAGAGGCACTGTGTTTCTCTCCTCATATGGTGCAATCCATGCGCTCAACCTAAGTCATGGCGAAGAGGTTATCGTTGATAACGGACATTTGGTCGCTTGGCCAAGTTATATGAACTATACGATTGAGAAAGCCTCGAAGGGCTGGCTATCCAGCATTAAGAGCGGCGAGGGTCTCGTTTGCCGCTTCCGTGGTGAAGGTGTCGTACTTATTCAAACGCGTAATCCGGCAAGCTTTGGAGCTTGGTTGAAAAAGTTTATACCAGGCGGCAGTTAACAGCCATACTTGCATAGCTTTATTCCAATTTAATTAGAACTCTTGCGGGAGTATTTCCAGCTAAATGTCCTCTATCTGTCATTTACATAAATTTAGCTGGAGATATCCCGGTATTCTTTCTCATAAAAAAAGACAACCCTTATCAATCTTTTCGAATGATAAGGACAGCCTGTGATGTATTATATATTTTCTTTCAAAAAAGTTTTATTCGGCAAATAGTGCATGGCACGTACGAAACGGATCGTTCTAGTCTTCGCACGCATCACGATGGATTGCGTCTCCGCTCTCTCGCCGGGAAAATACTGTACTCCTCCCAAAAACTCGCCTGGCGTAACACCCGTTGCAGCAAAATAAACATCGCCAGTTCCGATCATATCCTCCATCGTAAGCACGCGGTACGGGTCTTCGATCCCCATTTGAACACAGCGATTGTACTCGCTGCTGTCTGCCGGCATCAACCTTGCTTGCAGCTCGCCCCCCAAACACTTTAACGCTGCCGCGGCCAACACACCCTCCGGCGCACCGCCCGAGCCTACATATAGATCAATGCCTGCCTCTGGAAAAGCAGGCGCCATTGCACCAGCAACGTCACCGTCCGACAAAAACTTTATCCGTACGCCAACCCGTCGAAGCACTTTGACGATTGCCTCATGACGCGTCCTGTCTAAAATCATAACAGTTAAATCAGAGACCTTCTTATTTAAAGCGTCTGCTGCTTTGCGAAGCGTTACATCCATAGGGTCGGATATCGTTAGCTTGCCAATGAGTGCTGGACCGAAAGCAAGCTTCTCCATGTACATATCAGGAGCATGCAGGAGCTGTCCTTTGCCTGCAACTGCGAGTACAGACATCGCATTGTTTAGCCCTTTGGCCACAATTTCTGTCCCTTCTAACGGGTCAACCGCTACATCCACTTCAGGTCCGTTCAAGCTCCCTACTTCCTCACCAATGTATAACATCGGCGCTTCATCCATTTCCCCTTCACCAATGACGACTGTACCCCGAATAGAGACCGAATCAAACATCGAGCGCATCGCTGATGTTGCGGCTCCATCAGCACTATTCTTGTCGCCTCTTCCCATCCAAGGCGCAGATGCGAGTGCAGCCAATTCCGTTACTCGTACAAGCTCTAATGCTAATTCTCTCTCCATAATCAGTCTCCCTTACCCTCTTATGACGGAATAAGTAATTAGCACACGATTTGAGGTCGTTTCCGTTATATAATATGTATCATATATTTATATATGTCGCAATATATATTTATCCACTTTCATTTAATCATCATTATTAGGAATGTTGGTTTTATTATGCGAATAGCATCCTGCAATAGAACAACAAAAGAGCATACGTTCACAGGAATGCCTGTAAAAGTACGCTCTCTTGATCAACAGATCGTTAAATCGCAGCCGCGGAATAATGATAGATTCCCTCTCTATCCGTGGACAAAATTCGTGCTTTACGCTCCAAATACACTAGATGAGCAAGCGTTTCAGACATTGCAAATCGAAGTTGGTGCGCATTTCCATTCAGTCGATTGCCAAATAGAGCTTCGCACATACCATAAGCGGTGCGCGGCTCTGCTGCAAGCATCCCAGCCATCCTGTCTAGTCTGCGGATATGATGCTGCAGAAGCTCCACAATCCTGCCCTGAAAATCCGAAAAAGGATCGCGGTGTCCCGGGAAAGCCAATCTAACCTCGTATTGTCCCAGCTCATGCAAACTGTTCAAGAAAGCTTCCAACGGATCGCCTTCCTCTCCTGGCACGATACTGACGTTGGGGGTAATATGAGGCATGACCTGATCACCGCATATCATCCATTTGCGCTCATTCTGATAGAAGCAGAGCTGTCCGTTCGCATGACCTGGCGCATCAATTAATTGCCAGCTTAGCCCGCCGATCATCATCTGTTCGCCTGCTTCGAAATAGGTTATTGCCGGTTGTGGAGATACCATGGCAACAAACGTTTCTAGATTTAGTGCAATAGCCTCTCTTTGCTCTATTGGCATGCCATGCTTCTCGTAAAGGGCTTGCAGCTGTTCAGAAAATTGACTTCCCTCTCCCCATAACCTTATCGCATAGCTATGTGCCTTTCGCGACATAAAGACCGGCGCCCCGCTTCTCTCCTGTACGTAACCAGCCAGTCCGTAATGATCGGGATGCTGATGCGTCAAAATAACACGAGAAATATCGTTCCATTCCAAGCCATAATGCTGCAAAACAATTTCCCATACCTTAATCGCCTCATCCGTCCGCAAGCCCGGATCAATGAGCGTATAACCTTGGCTTTCAGGTATCAGATAACTGTTTACCCATTTTAATGAGAAGGGTACAGGCACCTTCACCTGCAGCCATCCTTCTTGTAACGATACTGTATGTATACAAGTCTCTGCTGGCGATTGCGACAAGCTGGACTCTTCCTTATGCTCAAACATCGTCATTTCGCCCTTCCTGTCATAATCATTCGAGGAGAAACTTCCGGCTCATACTTCGAACCATCGTAATTACCGTACAGCTTCTCTAACTCAAGACCGCTGGCTTCAAGGTTTTGTTCGAACCAGTCCAGCTTGTACAAGCGCACTTGTTCTAAATATCGCCTTGGTTTCTCTTCAGCCAGCGGATTTGATACTGAAATCCCCTTCTGAACCCAGCCATTTGTAATTGAACGCGCCTCTTGAATAAGAAGCCCCGTCTCCTCATCCAATCGTTCCGATTGAGGTACTAAAGTTTGAGCTACATAAATAGGGTTGAGGAAATCGATAATAAATGATCCATCTGGACGCAGCACTCTCCGAATATGCCTCAGTACGTTTACATTTTCTTCCTCAACTATGAAATACCCGAAAGAGGTAAATAAATTGACCGTCGCGTCAAAACTTCCCGCTTCAAACGGCAGCTCGCGCATGTCACCTCTCACCCATTCTACAAGTCCATCTTCATCATTACGATGCGCCTCTTCAAGCATTATATCTGATAAATCCATGCCTGTTACTGAATATCCCAAGCTCGCGAGAGCAAGCGCATGCCTGCCCATCCCACAACCTATATCCAGTACTTGAGCACCCTCCGTAAGTTGCAGCCAAGCGATCATTTTAGCCGCCTCTTTATTTGCATTTTCCCAATCGCGATGTTTATAAACAAGCATATAGTCGGAGCCGAAGCTTTGTTCGTACCAAGGTTTCATTATATTGTTCTCCTTCATAAGATCATACGCTTAGCTAATTACTGACATTGCTTAATTGTACTTGAATTCCAACATACTGGCAAAATAGATTCGTACAAGCATAATTTCTAGTCTCATGTGCAAACTATGGAAGCCCATCCAATAAGTTCATCTATTCATCAGAAACGCGGCAAAGGAGGAAACAGCATGAATGAACGTATTCGCTTGTTATTTGCCGAATCGGTCGATATCAAACTAGAACATTTAAAAAACAGCGAAATGACTATTGAAATCGCCTATATTTCCCCGCTTTGCGATGAAAAGAAAATAAGTGATTTCATTATCGTCCCTTTTACAAAAGAGGAATATTCGTTTAGAAAACAACTAGGTACAAATCCAGAATACCAGATCATCGAGGATGTTGCTCAATGGCAAGAGCTTCTTTTGCGCGGCAATGTGTTGATTCATGTAGAAGAGATCATCTATGCGTTCGAGGCAGAACGCATCATATGTATTGAAACTACTCAGACACAAGTGGAAAGTGCGATTCAAGGTCCTCAGATCGCATTAAGTGAAAATATAAAGACTTCTCTCAACCTGATCCGCAATATGTATCCGTCTCCGGACCTTTCTGTGGAAGAGCATACGATCGGATTTTTATCCAAAACACCTGTTTTAGCCTTATATGATCAGCGCCGGGTAGATCCAACCGTGCTTGATAACGTACGTACAAAATTAACGACGATTAATGTAGAAATGATTCATTCCGCAGGCGAGCTGGAGAAACTTTTGGTCGGAAACCGAAAGCATTTGTTCCCAACTGTCCTAATCACGGAACGTCCTGATCGTATTACCAAAGCGATATCTAAAGGAAAGATTATCATTCTCGTAAAGGGAAATATGTTCGCTCTTATTTTGCCTACTACCTTTTTTGATTTCATGCATGCAATGGAGGATGATTATGACTCCTTCTGGATGACTCGTTTTATAATCTTCCTTAGGTGCGTATCAACTCTGCTAACGATTACCTTGCCCGCTCTTTATATTTCAGTCGTCTCCTACAACCCGGAGCTGTTTCGCGTGCAGCTTGCTTTCTCGATTGCAGGCAGCCGATCTGCTGTACCTTATCCTTCATTCGTTGAAGTAATAATAATGTTATTCATGATCGAGACTCTTATTGAAGCCAGCATACGCTTGCCACGCTACATCGGCTCCACCGCTACAACCGTCGGAGGCCTTATTCTCGGACAAGCTGCACAACAAGCCGGTCTTGTTAGCAGCATTATGATTATTGTAACGTCTGTTGTTGCGATTTCAAATTTTGTTATCCCGGTAAACTCGTTGTCATTTGCTGTTCGCTTCTTGAAGTATCCGCTTATTTGCATCGCCATTTTCTTTGGCGTCACCGGCGTCGCTGTAGGTATGTTCATATATCTTGCATATCTCTGCAGTCTAAGAAGTTTTGGAAAACCATATATGCGTATTTTCGGAAAATTAAGGCCATTAGAAGGCGATGTCGGGCAGGTGAAAGTAAAATGAATCGATACTTTTTTTACAATTTCATACTCGCGAGCTTCATAAACCTGATGCTCTACGTCCCGCATATATTAATTCAATTTCGGTATACCGGCGCAGTATCCTCCATACTGATAGGTGCTATAATCGGTACGATACTCGTTTATATGTATACAAGCGCAATGGCCCGTTATCCAGGAATGGGCTTGCCTGAAATATTAAAGCTGCATTTCCCGAAGTGGCTCGTTTCCATCCTGTTGATATTTTTCTCAATGATGTGGTGGTTTGCAACGACTATTGTAATTGTAGCCTACGCCATACTCATTAATCGTTTTTTCAACCCAGACGCAGACCCGGTCATTATTTTGACCATGCTGGTCATCGCCTCCGGTTATGCAGCTACACGTACGACGCTGTCTGTCATGTTCGTCATTGAAATCAGTTTGATTGTAAATGCTCCGATCATTATATTTATATTGTTTAAAGCGGTACGAAGCCCGCAGCTGAATTGGGATTCGATTCATGTAGTAGCCAATTACATAACTGAAATGCCTACATTAACCTGCATAGCGGCTTCTACCTTTATTTTTACCGGATACATTAATCTCTCTTTGTTTAATCGGCTCTTCCCGCCAAATTTCCGTTTTAAGTTCCGCTTTGTTTACCCGCTTTTCGGTTTCGTAATCTTATTGATTACGTTTTTTGTGCCGATTGGCTTTCACGGAACCGAAGGTGTGAATCAATATATTTACGTTTGGGTTCAAACCGCGGATTCTCTACTCATGCAATACGGCTTTATTGAGCGAGTATTGTTTCTATTCCTCATTGTTTTTTTGATTCTAACTCTCGTTTATACAATGTCCGGCTGGCATCAAGCGATGGAGTTTATTAAAGCTTGCTTTCCAAACAATAAGCCGGAGTTCGATAGTCTCAAAACGCCGAGATCCAACTTCGTTATCGTCGGTATTTTTGCATTGATGACTATATTGTATCTCATGCTGACAAACGAAAAGATGAATATGAGCTTTACAATGTATTGGCTCATTATCCGTATGTTCGTTGAAATCCTAATCGTGATGTCGGTATTCGTGCTAAGTAGAAGGAGGGCTAAAACCGTATGAACATCATCCTTCGTATCATCTTGGTCATTACCACGATTAGTTTGCTCGGCGGCTGCGGCTTCAAAGATATCGATAAACGCTTCTTTGTTGTGGCCCTTGGCATAGATACTACGGAGAATGAGAACAAGCCTTATCGTATTACTGTGCAGCTTGCTGTACCCTCTCCGAAGATCGAACCGGGTGCATCAAAGACACAAATCGAAACTTTAGAAACAAAAACGGTTGCAGAAGGCGTTCGGATGTTGAAGTCCTATGTCGATAAGGAGCTTGATTTCGGACATTGCAAAGTATTTCTGATTGGTGAGAAAGTCGCCCGTCAAGATTATCAGGAAATACTGCAATGGATGTTAAGAAGAAGAGATATTCAAAGTGTCGCTGATATTGCGATAGGTAAACCAGACGCTGAAACGCTGCTCAAGGTGAAGCCTTTATCAGAGCGGTATCCCGGCAACACACTGTTTTTAAGCTTTGGTGCTGACGGTACCGAATCATCTTATACGTATGTAGAATCTTTGTCCGACTTTGCTAGGCGCGCAACAGAGGAAGGACTTGATCCTATTTTGCCCGTGATCATCAAAGGAGGTCATGAAAGCTTTATTATCAACCGAACAGCACTGCTGAATAAAAAGAAAATAAAACTCATATTAACAACTGCGGAATCCCAACTTTTCAATCAGCTTTCAGAAGATTTCACGAAATCTTCCATGCATGGCATGTTTGAAGGAATGGATCTCGTCGTTGCACTCACAAATATGAGTTCAACCTTTCGTTTTAGCAAGCAGAATGGTCAAGATACGATCACTTTTAATATCAATATGAAGGTCGTCTTCGAGGAGGCGCCTAAGGGACTTTATGAAGACGATTGGTTACCCATCGAGCAAGATTTGAATGCAGACTATTCTAAATCCTGCATTGCTCTGTTGAAAAAAATCCAAAAAGCTAACGTTGACCCTATGGGATTTGGACTGTATTATCGCGCTACCCATCCTGGTAATGATGCATGGAAGGAATGGGAATCCATTTATCCCAATGTTAAGTTCATCGTCAATTCCAATATCAAAATAGAAGGTACCGGTATTATCAAATAAAAGGTATCTCTGTAAAATAAAAAGTTGCCTAAGAAGCATCAATATCGCTTCTTAGGCAACTCTATTTGTTGTCTTTATTTTAATATCAACCTATTGGTGTGACGAAGCTCATGAATAGTTCCTGCACCAATTCCGAACATGGCCGTACGCAGTTCAAATTCAATTCGTTCGAATTGCTGCATCAATTGCTCCTGAGAGATATGATTGCTGCTGTTCGCCGCTTGCGGCAGTAATACCCGCCCGAAACCTGCAAGATCCGCGCCTAGCGCAATAGCTTTGGCAGCGTCAACGCCCGTACGCAAGCCCCCACTTGCAATAATGTTTGCATGCGGCAGCCTTCCGCGAATTTCTATAACACTCTCAGCGGTTGGAATTCCCCAATCGGCGAACGACTCGGCAGCCTGCCTTCTCATATCGTCAGTAGAACGGTACTTCTCGACCTGACTCCAAGAAGTGCCTCCTGCGCCAGCCGCATCAATAAATGAGACGCCTACACCAGCAAGCGCTGCTGCTGTATCAGCATCGATGCCCCAACCGACTTCTTTGATGCCAACAGGTACATCAAGCGACTTGCAAACCTGCTCTATCAAAGACAATAAATTACGAAAATCTGTGTCACCCTCAGGCTGAAACACTTCCTGCATGCTGTTAAGATGCAGGACGAGTGCATCCGCTTCAGCTATATCAACCGCTCTATAGCAAGATTCTACTCCAAAACCGTAATTAAGCTGAACCGCGCCAATATTAGCTATGACTGGGACGGTAGGGGCATCTTTTCGAATGGAGAACGAAGCAGCAAGTTGTTCATTTTCGATTGCGGCGCGCATGGAACCAAGACCAATTGCCCACCCCTTTGCCTCTGCAACAACGGCCAATCTACGATTAATAGCACCTGCTTCATCTGTTCCTCCAGTCATGGAGCTAACGAGCAGCGGAGCACCTAACTTTTTGCCAAACCATTCTGTATTCAGACTCACTTCCGCGAAGGATAGTTCTGGCAGCGCATTATGCTTAAAGCGATACCGCTCCAAGCCCGTCTCAATGCCCACGCTATTTACCTGCTCCTGCAAACATATGCGTATATGCTCTCCTTTACGCTTTGCAGTCGCTGCTTGCTGATCTACTGACATGCTTGTTCCTCCCAAGCTTAAACGGCTAACGCCTTCTATGGCAACGCAGCTCATATTTTGCTTATCTATCTTCTAATTCTAATATCCGACTAAACGACTATGTACTATTTTAACATAAAATTCGGTTTCACGCCCCCAACTCCACGACTTTGACACATAAGGTGAATAAACCTGAATGAAGAACAAGAACTGCCGCAAGGAATAGTTCTTCCAGCAAATGTGGCATCCTAATAAAAGTCAGTCGTCGATTGAATATAAATGAGTCTAGGCCAGCTCCTGCGTCTTATTCTATATGTGCAGAGGCAATACGTTGTCACACAAATAAATGATTTTTGCAATCATTTATTTGAATTTTACAATCATTTTATATTGTTAATCCGTCGAAACTCATATAAAATAAAGTTAACAAAAACGTTCTAGGAGGACTTAACATGGAAATGATTATATTTGATACACAGAAGGAATTGGATGCTTATGCAGCGGAGCTGTTTGTAAGTACCGTAAATGAGAAACCAAACGCAGTACTTGGTCTTGCAACAGGATCGACACCTATCGGAATTTATGACAAAATAGTAGAGCTATACAATGAGAAAAAAGTTAGCTTCAAGGATGTAACGACGTTCAATTTGGACGAATATGTGGGACTAAAACCTGAGAATGACCAAAGCTACGCCTATTATATGAACCAACATTTATTCTCGCATATCGATATCTCAGCAGACCAAACCCATTTGCCCAACGGTATGGCTGCGGATGTTGAGCTTGAATCCACATCTTACGATGCAATGCTTGAAGCTCAACCAGTCGATGTCCAACTGCTTGGTCTCGGCCACAACGGTCATATTGGATTCAATGAACCTGATATTAACCTATCGGGCGGCACTCACGTCGTTAAATTGAAAGAGGAAACTCGTGAAGCAAACGCTCGTTTCTTCGAATCCATGGATGAGGTACCTGAGTATGCAATCACAATGGGCGTAGGTTCGATATTGAAGGCTAATACGATCGTCTTAGCTGTTCGTGGTGCTGATAAAGCGAAAATTGTAAAAGAGGCACTTACTGGTCCGATTACGACTAACGTACCAGCTTCGCTGCTGCAAACACATCCTCGCGTCATTGTATTGCTCGATCGCGAGGCAGGAAGGATGTTAAGCTAAATGACAATAAGCTCTAATAACTGGATCATTCAAAACGTAAATATCGTGCTTGAAGACAAGGTTGTTAATGGCAGTGTCGTCGTGCAAGAAGGAAAAATAACAAAGATCGTTGCTAAGGATGACAAAGGAGCTGCTGCTGCAGTTTCAGAAGAACTGCATTCCATTGATGGACAAGGAGGCTGGCTGCTTCCAGGCTTTATTGATGTACATGTTCACGGCGGCTTCGGCGCGGACTTTATGGATGCCAGCCGTGATAGCTTCGATACCATTACTAAGTTTCATGCTTCACAAGGCACGACTGGAATGCTTGCCACAACGATGACCGCTCCCAAAGACGCAATTGAAGATGTATTGCATGCGGTAGCTGATTACCGCAGCAGCGAAATGCCTTTTACTGCGTTGTATGGCGTACATCTAGAAGGACCCTTCATTAGCGAGCTTTGGCCAGGCGCCCAAAATCCGGCTCATATCAAAAACCCTCAGCTCGAATGGCTGCAGCAATGGGAAGCGAGCTGGCCTGGTCTTATTCGTCAACTCACGTTGGCACCTGAGAAAAGTGGTTCAATTGAGACCATTGCTTGGCTTGCTGAAAAAGGTATTGTCACCGCTTGCGGGCATACGGATGCGGTCTATGAGGAAGTCATTGCAGCCGCTGATGCCGGTCTTTCACAAGCTGTTCATACGTATAATGCCATGCGTGGTCTACACCATCGCGAGCCGGGTACACTAGGCGCTGTTCTAACAGATGACCGTATTGCAGCTGAGCTCATTGCGGATGGCATACATGTGCATCCAGCGGCGATACGACTGGTGATTGCTGCGAAGCCTTCAGACAAAGTGATATTGATTACGGATGCGATGGCTGCAGCTGGCATGCCGGAAGGCGAATATAGTCTAGGTGGATTACCTGTTATTGTTAAGGACGGGGAAGCACGATTGCGTGAAGGCAATGCCCTCGCAGGCAGCTGTTTAACGATGATTAATGCGATTCGCTTCATGCTTGAGCACACCTCGTTATCCATTGAAGAGATTAGTCGTTTTGCAAGTGCTAATCCAGCGAAGCAGCTTGGTATATTCGAACGTACGGGCACCATAGAAAGCGGTAAGCAAGCTGACCTTGTTTGGATTGACACGGAAATGCGCGTTCAACAAACTTGGGTACAAGGCCGTTCCGTATTTGAAGCTTAAACTGGGTCATTTACTAATAATCATATAGGTAACAAATGGGCTGTCCCGCAAGCAGGTTATTCCTGCTTGTTGGGCAGCCCTTTCTTAATAACACGTAACCCGCCGAATTGAGCTTTCTGAATATAAAAAGAGGTTCCGCTTCATAGGGTCAGTGACCGTTTGAAACGGAACCTCTTAAACATGATGTTAATTTGTCACATGAACGGAAATACCATTACGCAGCATCTCGGCTGTAAGTTCCTCATTGAGCGGGGCATCTGTAATGACCCCTCGCAGCTCGGATAAGGAGGCAATCGAAAACAACGAGGTACGATCTGTTTTGGAATGATCAAATACGGCATATGCTGCTTGTGAACGTTTAATGAGTGCTTTAGCGATTTGCGCTTCCTGCTCGGAGTATGTCGTAATTCCGCCAGCGGCAGAGATGCCATCGACTCCAATGAACATCTTTCCGATATGTAGATGGGCCACCATTCCTTCTCCAAGAGGACCACATAGCTCGAAGCTGTTATGGCGCATTATGCCTCCGGTAACAACAACCTGTATATCGCTGCCCGCAAGCTCCATCGCGATATTAACCGCATTGGTCACTACCGTTATTCCTTTTCGGGACTTTAACGTCTTTGCAATGAGAAAGTTTGTCGTACCGCCAGAAAGACCGATCACATCTCCTTCCAAAATTAGGGAAGCAGCAAGCTCAGCGATATGTTCCTTTTCCAGAATCGATAACCCTTCCTTCTCCGCAAAAGGTAAATCCCTCACCGTATTCATTCCATCATACATCGCACCGCCAATTGTCCGAATAATGGGATAATCAGCTTCCATTTGCTCGAGATCTCGACGTGCCGTCGCCTCCGAACAGCCGAATCGCTCCACCATTTCGACTATCGTCACCCGACCTTGCTGCTTCAAAAGCTGCAACAAAGCTTCACGGCGACGCTGCCCCTTGTTTCCGATCAATTCAGCCATGATCAGCGCTCCACCCAAGCTTTGGCGGACATCCGCTGCTGGACGACGCTCCATTCAGGCAGCGCTTCCCAATCGCCTCGCATTTGCACGACTAAAGATCCGTTGATACTAGCAAGACGCACCGCTTCAACGGGGGATAAGCCCTTCATTATTCCTGCCAAGAAACCTGCACAAAAACCGTCTCCCGCACCAACTGTATCAATCACTTGTTCAGCCGGGTAGAATGGCAAGCTCTCTTCCTGCCCTTTGTTCAAGACGACTGTCGTATCTCCTCTGCCTTTAATGACAGACACAGCCTTCAACTCATTGAGTCGACCTTTAATTAGTTCATAATCATCTGTTTCATACAATAGCTTAAGCTCGTCCCAGCCTGGCAAAAAGTAATCCGCATCTGCAGCAAACGGCAGCAGTGTTGCGCGAGCCTCTTCTATTGACCAAAGTTTAAGCCGAATGTTTGGATCAAAACTTACAAGTACGCCTGCTTCCTTGGCAATGTCAACAGCGCGGCGAAGTGTTCTCCTGCAATCGTCACTTAGTGCTGCAGTGATACCGGTTACATGAAGCAGCTTAGCTCCGCGAATGTAATTCTCATCAAGCTGTTCAGGCAGCATTCGACTGGCTGCCGAATGCTTTCTGAAATAATGTACAGCAGATCTACCCGCTACATGCTCACGAAACATCATACCCGTCGGTGATTCTGTGCTAAGCTGAGCGCGAGATACATCCACACCCTCGCCGCGCAATGTTTTCAATATTATTTTGCCAAACGGATCGTCGCCTAGAGCGCCAAACCAGCCAACCGAAGCGCCAAGACGTGCAAGTCCTATAGCGACATTGCTTTCCGCTCCGCCAAAGCTTTGTTCCAGCGTAGCAGCACGTTCGATCGACTTGTGCTCCTGCGGCATAAACAAAGCCATTGATTCGCCAAACGTTACAATTTGCGGCGATGATTCAAACACGTAAAATCCCCCTACAGCGTCATATAAACTACATTGTAATTGTTAGCTTTCAATCATCGGAAATTTCATAAAGTAAATAATAACGATATACAGCACCAATACGATCATGCTCATTACGCGAGCTTTGTTAATATGCGCTGTCGCGCTCTTGCCTTCTTGAATAGATGCAACAACTAGTTTAAGCGGTTTGGTCATAATACCGCCTAGTGCAGCTATCGCTAGGAATAGCAATACGACAATAATCATCCAAGCTACAGTGTAATCAGCTTGAGACATCAAGTATCCGCCTGTAAGCAGCTGAAGCACTAGGAAATACTGTGCAATTCGATTCGCCGAAAGCAAGCCGTCCGCGAGTCCCCCTTGTCCAACACCAGCTAGCTTAGATGCTCTGCCTACCATAATGGGCAGCACAATGTAGAATCCCATTCCTACTGCACCTAGCACGTGCAAAAATATCATTACATTAAACATTTGAACTCCTCCTGTTTTTGGTAAAGCGTAATCAACGATCCGCTTTCGCCAAAATCGTATCTATAAATAGTTTATCAGAAATGAGATTTTTTTCAAATGACTCCGCTCCTGAACCGCTGTATTATACACTTTTTGACGACTTAATGCCAAAAACGTTCCCGGAATTTTCACACTTTAATGCAAGTTCTCATGATGAACGTACTGGACTTAGAACTAAGACTTAAATCCATACTTACTCATAACCCCATGAATTGCAAAATATGTGACTTCCTCTGGCAAAACGTCTTTAATCGGTCGCAGCTTTTCAATTCCTTGCTCACCAATGGCTTGTACGATCATCTGCTCATATTCCGCCGGTATGATGCGGCTCCAATCGACCTCTTCACCTTCATCCGCGCAGCGTATGATATGGCCTTCAATCGTCACTTTGCTTAATCCTCGTTGTTGCGCTATTTCATCCGTTTCAAGCCCGGTTTGAAACAATGCAAGAGTACTTAGATGACTCGGCTGCTCATCGCTTAATCCACTCTTATTAGAAGGCGCTGACGATCTAGCTGTATTTCCTATGACGCCCTCGGCATCCCCTTCATTTCCAAACGAATAAATAATAGAGAGCAAATCCTCGCCGTATTTCTGCGCCTTCGCCGCGCCAATCCCCTTAACGCTTAGCAGTTGCTCATCATTTTGTGGACGAGCATTCGCAATTTCTCGAAGTGTTGCGTCAAAGAACAGCATAAATGGCGGAACGCCTTCTAGCGCCGCTTTCTCTTTACGCCAATGCTTAAGCGCATCGAATAAAGGAGAAGCATTCGCAAGATCGGAGGAAGCAGCTTGCCTCACGGTAGCTCTTACTCTTTGCATAATGGATTCTCGGCCTTCCAGTACAGGAAGTGCGTTTGCAGTTAAAGACACAACAGGATACTGCCCATCACTGAGCTTTAAGTACCCTTCAGAAACGAGCCAATACAGCCAATCCGCAATTTCCTTCTCAGGCAAATGGCGCATTAAGCCGTAAGTAGACAAGCCGTCGAGACCAAATTCAAGCAAACGTTTGTCACGTGACCCTTTTAGTACTTTAGCCGCCATCGTAACTCCGAAGCGCCCTCTCATTCGACCAACGCAGGAGAGCGCCATCTTCGCTTCTTCTGTCCGGTTAACCGGCTCGCTCTTATCGAGACAGCTGCTGCATTTGCCGCAAGCTACGACATCGGTTTCACCGAAATAATCGACGATAAACTGCTGCAAGCAGCGCTGTGTCCGACTATAATTCATCATGGTGTGAAGCTTAGATAGTTGAATCGACTTGCGCTCCGAATCTCCAGTACCTTGTTCGATCAGGAAGCGCTGTACTTGCATATCAGCAGGCTCAAACAGAAGAATACATTCGCTCTCCTCGCCGTCCCGTCCTGCACGGCCCGCTTCTTGGTAGTAGGATTCAATGTCGCTGGTCATTTGCCAATGCAGCACATAACGTACGTTTGGTTTATCGATGCCCATCCCAAAAGCATTCGTTGCGACCATCACACGGATATCATCGAAACGAAACTTCTCCTGCGTATCGGCACGTTCAACGTCTGACAATCCGCCGTGGTATTTTCCTGCTAGGATGCCCCTTCGTGTTAGCTGCTCATATACATTTTCTACTTCTTTTCTCGTTGCTGCGTAGATGATGCCTGACTGGTCTTTGCGCCCCGATACAAAGCTTTCAAGAAATTTTTTCTTGTCCACACCCGTAACGACAGAGAGAGACAAATTCGGTCTAGCAAAACCTGTAACAAAAATACTAGGATCACGCAGCTTGAGCATTTCTGAAATATCCATCGCTACTTCATTCGTAGCCGTAGCTGTAAACGCAGCTACAAGCGGACGATCCTTCATTCTTGCAATCCAGCCGGCAAGCTGGCGATAGCTTGGACGGAAGTCATGTCCCCATTGCGATACGCAGTGGGCTTCGTCAATCGCAATGAGCGGGATTGTAAGCTGCTCTGACAAGGACTGGAACATTGGCGCATCAAGTCGTTCAGGAGCCACATACAACAGCTTATACTCGCCATTCATTGCGTTACGCATCACTTCTCGATATTCAGCTGCTCCTAATGAACTGTTAAGAAACGCAGCTGATACACCAACCCGTCTTAGCGCATCGACCTGATCCTTCATGAGCGAAATGAGCGGAGATATCACAAGCGAAGTACCCGTCAGGAGCATCGATGGAATTTGATAACAAATCGATTTCCCTCCACCGGTCGGCAAAATAGCCAGTGTATCACGTCCGTTCAATATACCCGATATAATATCCTCCTGCCCTTTGCGGAAAGAGTCATAGCCATATACTTGCTTCAAGGCTTGTCTTGCTTGTTCGATCAACCTGTACCCCTCCCAAAGTAAAGCTTGTTTACCGTAAAAATAAACAGAGGACCCTGGCAGCATTCTGTCAGGGTCCTCCCAAACGCATTCATTCATAAAAGCAGCAGTTTAGTTTGCTTACTAGCCTTTTACTAACTCGATAACGTTGCGTACGGATTGAGCAGATTTATCAAGTGCAGCTTTTTCTTCAGCAGTCAAATCAAGCTCAAGCACTTTCTCGATGCCGTCACCGCCAATGATTGTTGGCACTCCCATAAACAAATTATCATACCCGTATTCGCCTTCAAGTAAAGCGATAACCGGGATGATACGTTTTTTGTCTTTAAGGATAGCTTCTGTCATTTGAACTAAGGAAGCTGCGGGCGCATAATACGCGCTGCCGTTGCCAAGCAGATTAACGATTTCGCCGCCGCCAACACGTGCACGTTGTACGATTGCTTCTATACGTTCTGCTGAAATAAGCTTCTCAATTGGAATACCGCCAACGTTCGAGTAACGAACGAGTGGAACCATATCGTCACCGTGACCGCCAAGCACGAAGCCGCGAACGTCTTCAACAGATACATTAAGCTCTTGTGCAATAAATGTGCAGTAGCGAGCAGTATCAAGAACACCTGACTGACCGATTACGCGGTTTTTAGGGAAACCAAGCGCATGGAAAGCAGCAAAAGTCATCGCATCAACCGGGTTGCTTAGAATAATAACATAAGCATTCGGGCTCGAAACTTTGATGTTTTCGCAAACGGATCTAACAATGCCTGCGTTAGTACTGACAAGATCGTCGCGGCTCATACCCGGTTTACGAGCGATACCAGCAGTGATAATGACAACATCGGAATCTTTTGTATCTTCGTAGTTGGCAGTACCGATAATGTTTGCATCTACTCCAAGTACCGGAGTCGCTTCAAGCATATCAAGCGCTTTGCCTTTAGTCGGGTTTTCAAGAGGTGCAATATCAACAAGAACAACATCACCTAGTTCTTTTTGAGCCAGCATAAGTGCAGTAGTCGCACCTGTAAAGCCTGCTCCTACGACAGTGATTTTTTTGCGTTTAATAGCCATCTTGTGAAAATCCTCCCATAACAATATGTTTTGAAGGGGAGACCCCTTTGACCCTTTCGAACCCACCTAAATCCTCCCTTCCAAGGGAGGACCCCAAGGCGCTGCGCCCTCTGGACACCTGCGAATTGGACTAACGTTGGAGAACGACCGATGTGTCTATGCGACTGATGAGCTTGGATCGCTTTCGTCCCTTCGGGACACGCTTTACGTTTAGAGCAAGAGCAAGGTATTGTCCCTGCGGGACGTCATTCCCTAATACGAAGAGCAAGGAATTGTCCCTGCGGGACGTCATTCCCTAATACGAAGAGCAAGGAATTGTCCCTGCGGGACGTCATTCCCTAATGCGAAGAGCAAGGAATTGTCCCTGCGGGACGCCATTCCCCCTAATGCGAAGAGCAAGGAATTGTCCCTGCTGGACGCCACTCCCTAATGCGAAGAGCAAGGAATGTATCCCTGCGGGACGCCATTCCTAGCGCTTAGAGCAAGGAATGACGTCCCATAGGGACGCCATTCCAAAGATGAGGGGACAAATGTCCCCTTATTTAGGTGAAGATTGGACTACATGTTTTTGATGATTTCGTCTGCGAAAGCGGAACATTTAACTTCTGTTGCGCCTTCCATCAAGCGAGCGAAGTCATAAGTTACTGTTTTGTTGTTGATCGAAGCTTCCATACCTTTATAGATAAGGTCAGCCGCTTCTTGCCAGCCAAGGTGCTCAAGGAGCATTACGCCGGAAAGGATTACGGAACCTGGGTTTACTACGTCAAGGTCAGCGTATTTCGGAGCTGTACCGTGAGTTGCTTCGAAGATTGCGTGTCCAGTCAAGTAGTTGATGTTCGCGCCCGGAGCAATACCGATACCGCCAACTTGTGCTGCAAGAGCATCGGACAAGTAGTCGCCGTTCAAGTTCAATGTTGCGATAACATCAAAGTCAGTTGGACGAGTAAGTACTTGTTGCAAAGCGATATCAGCAATTGCGTCTTTAACGATTAGCTTGCCAGCTGCTTCTGCGTCTTTTTGAGCTTTGTTTGCAGCGTCAGTGCCTTCTGCTTCTTTAATGCGGTCGTATTGACCCCATGTGAAAGTTTCGTTAGCGAATTCTTCTTCAGCCACTTCGTAGCCCCAGTTTTTGAACGCGCCTTCTGTGTATTTCATGATGTTGCCTTTGTGTACCAATGTAACTGATTTTTTGCCATGCTTGATTGCATACTCAATCGCTGCACGAACAAGACGTTTCGAACCTTCTTTCGATACTGGTTTGATGCCGATACCGGAAGTTTCTGGGAAGCGGATTTTGTTAGCTCCCATTTCGTTTTGCAAAAATTCGATTACTTTTTTCACTTCTGCAGAACCTTCTTGGTACTCAATACCCGCGTAGATATCCTCAGTGTTTTCACGGAAAATTACCATGTCAACAAGCTCAGGACGTTTTACTGGGGAAGGTACGCCAGTGAAGTAACGAACAGGACGCAAGCAAGTGTAAAGATCAAGTTCTTGACGAAGTGCAACGTTCAAAGAACGAATGCCGCCGCCGATTGGCGTAGTCAATGGTCCTTTAATAGCAACGATATATTCGCGGATTGCTGTAAGTGTATCAGCAGGCAACCACTCGCCGTACTCGTTGAATGCTTTTTCACCGGCAAATACTTCGTACCAAGCGATTTTTTTCTCGCCGTTATAAGCTTTCTCTACCGCTGCATCAAGTGCGCGTTTCGAAGCTTTCCAAATGTCGCGGCCTGTGCCGTCGCCTTCGATGAAAGGAATAATTGGATTGTTAGGTACTTGAAGAACACCGTTGTCAATTGTGATTTGTTCGCCTTCTGTTGGAAGCGCGAATTTTTCGAACTTAGCCATGAATAAAATCCTCCTTAGAATTGTACCTGCTATACAGCAAGCATGAGTTTATATTATGTCGTGTTGAAATATAATCATGATTGCAACTGCAAGCTTTCAAATGATTATACTTGGTGAAAAAATAGAACGATGTGTTTATTCACTCTATTCTACCATTATAACTTAATTAAGTAATTAACGCTGCTCAATCGGAACGTACTTCGCATTAACCGGACCAACATAATCAGCACGTGGACGAATTAAGCGGTTATCTTGATATTGCTCAAGGATATGTGCACTCCAACCAGATACGCGGCTGATCGCAAAAATTGGTGTAAACAGATCACGTGGAATTTCTAGCGTTGTGTATACAGAAGCGGAATAGAAGTCAACGTTCGGCTTCAGGCCCTTTTGTCCTGTTACTAACTCTTCAATTTTGACAGACATTTCGTAAAGCTCCATGTTGCCTGTCAGCTTACCAAGCTCGCGGGACATTTTTTGTAAATGTTTCGCACGCGGATCGCCGTTTTTGTATACACGGTGTCCAAAGCCCATAATTTTATATTTGTTCGCAAGCGCGTTGTTAATAAAGCTCTCAACGTTAGCAGCAGAACCGATTTCTTCAAGCATAACCATTACCGCTTCGTTTGCACCGCCATGAAGCGGACCTTTCAAAGTGCCGATCGCGGATGTTACGCCGGAATAAATGTCCGACAGCGTTGCTACGGTTACACGAGCAGCAAACGTCGATGCATTCAATTCGTGGTCAGCATGAAGAACGAGCGCTTGATCAAGTGCTTTAACAGCAACTTCAGCTGGCTCGTTTCCAGTAAGCATATATAAGAAATTATAAGCAATGGATACTCCTTGCTTTGGAGCTACAGGCTCTTGTCCTAGGCGGATACGTGCAAATGCAGCAATAATTGTAGGCAATTGCGCTTGCAATTTAATTGCTTTCAGTTGATTCGCCTCTGGTGACATATCGTTAGCTAATTCGTCGTACAATGCCAAGCTGGATACTGCCGTACGAAGAGCAGCCATAGAGTTCGTGTTTTTTGGATATAGCTTGATTTGATCAAGCACGCCTTGTGGCAGCGCAGCAAATTGATCCAATTGCTTTTGCAGTCCATCAAGCTCGGAACGATTCGGTAATTTACCATACCATAACAGGTAGGCAACCTCTTCAAAAGTAGCATTTTCCGCAAGATCATCAATATCTATACCACGATATGTCAATTCGCCATCTATAATCGAACTGATGGATGACGCCGCAGCGACAATTCCTTCGAGACCTTTAGTTGCTGTCATCGTTCTCTCTCCTTTAACATGGTTATCGTAAACATTAAAAAGGGGTCGTTGTTTTGTACCGTCGACTTCAATCATAAATGATTTTGACAAAGAAGTGAACAAATACGGACATAAAAATGCTTTATCAGCATCATTGATTTTTTGAATGACCTATGTAATACAGTAGCACATTGTAGCGCAGAAACGCTAGTTTTTGTCGACAGCTTATTGTTCCACCGGGCACGTTCGAATATACCATTTTAGGTAAATGATCAGGTAAATTGTGGACAAATAAAGATTTTGTAAAGGTAATAAAGGCATCAAGCCATGCAAAAATGATTGAGGCTGAGATTAACACTGAAGCATAAACTATTTTTACAGAAACGGATAAAGTGGTAAAATGTCAAAAGAGAACGAACAGAGCAAAATTTGCCGTATTGGAGGCGCTATATGACAGGACAACGCATCGGAATTATTGACATAGGCTCCAATTCCGTCCGGCTCGTCGTTTATGAGAGGACTGCAAACGGCGCTCATCGTGTGGCGGATAGCAGTAAACGGCCTGCCAGACTAAGCGAACGTATTGACGGAGACGGTTGTCTCCCAGATACAGCGATCGATGAGTTAATCGACACGCTGTCTCATTTTAGCATGATTTGTACACATAATCATACCAGCAATATTCGAGCAGTCGCGACAGCTGCCATTCGAAATGCTAATAATCGATTAGACATTCTTAATCGCATCAAAGCGGAAACGGATTTGACCATTGAATTACTTTCCGGCGAGGATGAAGCATCCTACGGTTTTCTAGGCATGATTAACTCGCTCAATATTCGTGACGGACTGCTGATTGATATCGGCGGCGGCAGCACAGAGCTGTCTTTATTTCGCAACCGTGTACTCGTGCATTCGGTATCCTTTCCGTTTGGCTGCGTAAGCTTCAACAAACGTTTCGGTACCAAGGGATTGCTCTCAGACGATGACCTGCGGGCGCTTGAGACTATCGTCACAGAAGCTGCTCGAAATGAGTCTTGGATTGGGGAAACGCCCGGCTTACCGCTCGTCGGAGTTGGAGGCACCGTTCGTGCATTAGGAAAAATGCATCAAGCTGCACATAAATATCCCTTTCCTCAAACTCATAATTATCCGACTACTAGCGAACACGTTGACGAACTATTTCATCAAATGCGCAAGCTGCCGCTCGACAAAAGACGTAAACTACCAGGTTTGTCTAAGGACCGAGCCGATGTAGTCGTACCAGGTGTAGCAATTTTACGTGTATTGTTCCGCGCCACCAAAGCCTCTTATTATCGTATTTGCGGAGCAGGCCTACGCGATGGATTGTTCCATGCGACTAGATTTCCAAATCGCCCTAAATTGGATGATGTGCTGAAATATAGCCTCACTAATTTAAGCGCATTGCACCCGGAAGCTCCAAAGCAGCATGTGCTGCAAGTCAATCGAATAGCGCTAGAGATCTACGATGTCCTGAACTATGTTCATCCGCTAACCCCACGGTCAAGGGTGCTGCTCGATACTGCATCTCAGCTTTTCCGAATAGGGGCTTCTATTGATTATTATGAATATGCAAGGCATTCCTTTTACCTCATTATCAACTCTCACCTGAACGGGCTTACTCATCGGGAGATGATTATGACAGCAGCAATTGCTTCATACAAAAGCAAAGGCCGGGCTCGCCAGCACATCTCTGAATATAAAGAGCTGCTTAACGAATCCGACCTTGATATTATTTACAAACTAGGCTCTCTGCTTCAGCTATCAGCAGCGCTGGATCGAGGAGAAACGCAAGCCATTGCTCAGCTAAATGTTCATTTATCAGGCAATCAACTGCTTCTACGACCAATCCAGCCTCGTGGAACACTAGCTGTTGAGCAGCGCGAGGTTGCTGAGCTTGCCAGTGAGTTCAAAAAGTTGTGGGGTGTTAAACCTAGCCTCGATTATGAGGCTACGCACGTCCCTTCCAAGATGCAATAACCTTTGCCTCGAATTGACTGCGGAACGGCTGCTTATCGACACTAGAAATATGTTCATAAGTACCGTTCGGCTGCAACTCGCGAGCCTTAACGTTATCCTCAAGATTCAGTTGAAGCATATTTATTAATACTTGTCTAAGCTTAGTATCAAATACAGGGCACATTAGCTCGATACGCCTCGTAAGGTTACGAGTCATCCAATCCGCACTGGACAAATACACCTCTTCTTCACCGTTATTATGGAAGTACATAATTCTTGCATGCTCGAGAAAGCGGTCTACGATACTGATCACCTGAATATTTTCACTGCGCCCAGGAACACCCGGCCGCAAGCAGCATACTCCACGGACGATTAGAACTATTTTCACACCGGCTTGGGAGGCTTCGTACAGCTTGTCGATCATTTCTTGATTGGACAACGAATTCATTTTGGCAATTATACGTGCAGGTTTCCCCGCAATTGCATTCAATCTTTCCCGATCGATAAGACGATATAGCTTTTCCTTTAAATCTGACGGAGCTACGCCAAAAGCCTTCCATTCATATGGCGAAGAATAACCTGTTACCTCATTAAACAAAGCAGAAGCATCGCCGCCGATTATTGGATGTGATGTAAATAGTCCGATATCTGTATATAAGGTTGCCGTGCTGTCATTATAATTTCCAGTACCAACATGCACGTATCGACGAAGAGTCCCTTGCTCGCGTCTTACCACTAGCAAAATTTTCGCATGTGTTTTTAGACCAACTAAACCATAAACGACATGGCAACCAGCCTTCTCCAGTTGACGTGCCCAAGCGATGTTCCGTTCCTCGTCAAACCTCGCCTTCAGCTCTACGACTACCGTTACTTGCTTTCCTGCTTCTCCTGCCTTAGCAAGTGCTTGAACGAGTGCAGATTGACCACTCACGCGGTACAGTGTCATTTTTATTGCTAGCACATCTGGATCATAAGCTGCCTGCATAACAAAATCATTTACCGCATCAAATGATTCATAAGGATGGTACATGAGCACATCACGCTGCCGGATAACCTCAAACATATCATCAGTATGGTCAAACTCTCTTGGATAAATCGGCTCTAGCTTCTCATAACGCAAATCGTCATTACCTGGCACAGCAGCTGCGAACTTCATCAAGAAACTAAGATCTAGCGGACCGTCGATTTCGAATAAGTTATCTTCGATTTCGAGTTCTTCCGTCAGCATCTCAAGCGCATAAGGATGCATGCCTTTCGAAACCTCAAGCCTTACAGGGATACCCCAGCGGCGACGACGCAGCTCCTTCTCAATTTCCTCCAGAAGATCTTCTGCATCCTCTTCATTCAACGTAATATCGGCATCCCTTGTCAGACGGAAAGGATTAACCGAGAACGGAATGTAACCATTGAATAACGTATCTATGAATTGTTCGATCAAATCCTCAAGTAATACAAATTCCGTTTTCTTGCTGTTTATACGCCCAGGAACAGGGACGAATCTCGGCAAGATGGAGGGCACTTGCACAATCGCAAACAAAGGATCCTCTTCTGATTGATCTCCCTCTCGCTTTAGAAGCACCGCTAAATACAACTCTTTCGTATGAACGAGTGGAAACGGTCTGCTTTGATCAACTGCCATCGGCGTAAGTACTGGAAATACGATTTCATGAAAATAGTCCGAAACTGCCTTCGTCTGCGATACATTTAACTCTTCTAGTGAACGAATAAAAATGCCCTCGCGGCTTAAGCTGCGAAATACTTCTCTATATGTACGGTATTGGTCATGCACCATTTGGGTTGCCCGCTTAATAAGTCTTTTCCAGAGACCCGACGGCGTATAGCCGGTAAAATCAGTTTTGGATAAACCGGCTCTCATCTGCATCTGGATACCTGCAACTCGCACACTCATAAATTCGTCCAAATTGCTTGATACGATCGCCAAAAACTTTGCTCTCTCCAGCAATGGATTGCTGGCATCCTGAGCCTCTTGAAGAACTCTACGGTTGAATTCGATCCAACTTAAGTCGCGATTTACATAGTTGGACAAAAGCTTGGTCATTTCTCACGCCTCCTGAGTCATTTTACGAAATAAACTTACTTCTATAGCTTACGCTCCCGCTAGCATATCAAGACCAAAAGTGACAGGAAACGACTTTTATCTAGTTCATTATGATGCATGACTATTAGTGCAATGTTAATATATTGTAAATGTCACGTAAACATCAGAACCTTCCGATCTTAAAGTTGCCATTTCGGATTCTTTTTTCAATCTCACGCAGCATAATTTGTCTGTAAAAGGTCCGTGTCACTGGAATGAGCAGCGTAATGCCAACGATATCGGACAAGAAGCCAGGCAACAGCAGCAAAATACCGCCTGCCAGCACGCATAACCCATCCAAAAGCGATTGACCAGGAATTTGACCTACTTGCATTTGACGCTGAGCCTCACTCCACACTCTACGGCCTTCCATTTGAGCCAAATAAGCTCCCGCCAAACCAATGACGAGCATTAAGAAAAAAGTGCTCCAGCCCCCAATCCAACCGCTAACTAGGAACACTCCCCACATTTCCACTAACGGAACAACAATAATAACCGCCAATAACCATTTATACATGTTTGGACCTCCTCCAAAGTTTGCGGAGTAAACTTACTTCGTAAGCATAAGCTCGGTTTGCAGAGCAAACTTACTTCGTAAGCATAAGCTCGGTTTGCGGAGCAAACTTACTTCGTACGAAACAATTCATCTAGCTCAGGCATCACTTTGTTTAACCTGGCCGGATGCCACGCCTCGTTTACCCACACATGCTTGGTTCCGCCTTCTACTAGCAGTTCACCAGGCAATTGCTCGCTTTCTGACTGTTCTGATGCATGAAAATCACAAAGTTCCACCCTTCTCACCTGCGATTCAAAGGTAACACGGACGGGAGAGAAGTCTATAACCCGCGTGCATACTACAACAGTATCGTCATATCGGGCAGGCAGTATATATCGGCATTGCAAATCGATAACGGGCAGCAGCAAACCGCGCTCTTCGATTGTTTTATAGTCATAGCCCGCATTCCTTATCCATTCAGTACGTCCAATTTCGAACCAAGTTACATAATTCCCATGAAATACAACGCCCATCTGATCAGTCTCCTGATAACGAACGCGCAGCGGATGCAGAAACCAAGCGGAATTTGAAAGCATAAAAGTACCCCCAAAGTTATTTAAGTTGCTATAGCTCATAGATTAGCAAAAAGCGACGGTGAGATCACCATCGCTTTTGCTTTTTGTACTATGTTGTTCTTATATAAGGTACTGTTTTATTACAGTACTTTTGATTGGCCGTGATAGATAACGCCAGTTTCACCATAGATGGTTACTTCCATGCCATCTTGAAGCAATTCAGTTGCTTGCTCAATACCTAGAATAACTGGGATCCCAAGATTAAGACCTACTACAGCTGCATGGCTAGTAATTCCGCCTTGCTCTGTAATAACAGCTCCAGCTTTTTCAAAAGCAGGCATATATTCTTTATCAGTGGAGATCGTTACCAAGATGGAACCTTGAGTCGTTTTTGCGATTGCTTCTTCTGGTGTACGAGCTACAACAATTTTACCGATAGCTGTTTGGCTTCCGATGCCTTGTCCTTGTGCCAAAAGCTCGCCAATGTGGTGAATTTTGATAAGGTTTGTAGTACCTGCACGTCCAACTGGAACACCAGCTGTAATAACAACTGTATCTCCCAAGCTTAGGAAACCAGTGCTCATACCACCTTTTACAGCATTTTCGAACATTTCGTCCGTAGTGTCAGCTTCAGGACCTAGCACTGCAAATACGCCCCAGATAAGTGAAAGACGACGCAATACTTTCTCATCCGTTGTTACTGCAATGATTGGAGCTTTAGGCTTGTACTTCGAAACCATACGAGCTGTAAAGCCGCTTTGTGTCGACGTAATGATCGCTTTCGCGCCAAGGTCTAGAGCCGAGTTAGCAACCGCTTGGCTGATCGCTTCCGTAACGGAAACTTGTTGTGCATTCGCTTGTTTTGTGAAGATTTCACGGTATTCCAAAGCTGCTTCAGCACGCTCAGCAATACGAGCCATTGTTTGTACGGATTCAGTTGGGTATCTGCCAGCAGCTGTTTCGCCTGATAGCATAATCGCATCTGTACCGTCAAAGATCGCATTGGCAACGTCACTCGCTTCAGCACGAGTAGGACGCGGGTTGCGCTGCATGGAATCCAACATTTGTGTAGCAGTGATAACAGGTTTACCTACACGGTTACCTTTTTTGATCATGTTCTTTTGTACGAGTGGAACTTCTTCAGCTGGAATTTCAACGCCGAGGTCGCCACGCGCAACCATAAGACCGTCAGAAACCTCAAGAATTTCATCAAGATTTTCTACGCCTTCTTGGTTTTCGATTTTGGAGATGATTTGGATATGACCCGCATTGTGACGCTCAAGAAGCTCACGGATTTCAAGGACGTCGCTCGCTTTACGCACGAAAGAAGCAGCGATGAAATCTACGCCCATCTCGATACCGAATACGATATCATTCGCATCCTTTTCCGTAATACCAGGAAGGGAGATTTTCACGCCAGGTACGTTAACGCCTTTTTTGCTTTTAATTGGACCGCTGTTTACGATACGGCATACGATTTCAGTTCCATGAACTTCTTCTACCGTCAATCCGATCAAGCCGTCATCGATCAAAATCGTAGAACCAATTGTTACATCGTTTGGAAGGTTATTGTAAGTAATCGGAACGCGGTTGCGATCACCCAAAATGTCCTCAGTTGTAAGTGTAACCGTTTCGCCTTGGTTCAATTCGATAGGCTCTTCCTTCAGCTTGCCAAGACGAATTTCCGGACCCTTTGTATCAAGCAAAACCGCTACCGAAGTACCAAGTTCTGCATTCGCAATGCGGATGTTTTTAATACGGTTGCCGTGCTCTTCGAAATCTCCGTGGGAGAAGTTAAGACGGGCTACGTTCATCCCTGCTTTAATTAGTTTCTTTGTGTTTTCCAACGATTCGCTGGATGGACCGATAGTACAAACAATTTTAGTTTTACGCATGTTATGTTTCCTCCGTATACTGCCTGATATTCATTACTATACTTACACGACAACCCACTGCTTGTACAGTGAAATAATCATTTTTACATATAATTCATTATTGAACCGTCGGAGTTGCTTCCGGCGTCTGCTCCACGGGAGCATTCGTCTCGTCCGCTTTTTTACCGATATTCACTTCGACTGCTGTTCCGCTTGGCAATACTTCGGCCTGTTCAACTATTTTGAACTGACCTACCTTACGGAATTTATTATAACGATCTTCAATCAATTGCTCAGCGCTCATATCCATGAGCTCCTTCAAATGCTTCCATAGCTTATCTTTAATTCGCTCCGCTTGAACTTCCAAATCCTTATGTGCGCCGCCCTGCGGCTCTGCAACGATATCTTCAATTACACCAAATTCAAGTAAGTCTTTGGCTGTAATTTTCATCGCTTCAGCTGCTTGATCTGCCCTTGAAGCATCCTTCCACAAGATGGAAGCCGCTCCGTTTGGCGAGATCGCACTGTATATCGCATTTTCCAGCATCAATACGCGATTACCGACACCTAGAGCCAACGCACCCCCGCTGCCGCCTTCACCAATTACGATACAAATAATAGGCACGCCGAAGCCGGCCATTTCCCGCAGGTTACGCGCAATCGCTTCCGATTGACCGCGCTCCTCGGCGGTTTTGCCCGGATAAGCACCCTTCGTATCAATAAAGGTAATGATTGGTCGCTTGAACTTGTTAGCTTGCTCCATTAGCCGCAGCGCTTTGCGGAAGCCCTCAGGGTGAGGACTGCCGAAAAAACGAGCAATGTTCTCGCGAGTATCTTTGCCTCGTTGATGTCCAATAACAGTAACCGGAACACCATTAAGCTTGGCAAGACCACCAACAATTGCAAGATCGTCAGCAAATAGACGATCTCCGTGAAGCTCCATGTAATCGGTAAATACCGTTTGAATGTAATCTAGCGAAGTAGGACGCTGATGATGGCGCGCCATATGCATTTTTTGAGCCGGAGTCAGCTCACTGTACAATTCTTCTTCCAGCTGCTTGCACTTAAGCTCAAGACCTCGAATTTCTTCGGTGAAGTCGATACCCTTCTCCACACTTAGCGTCTTCAGCTCAGTTACCTTCTGCCGCAAGTCATTCAACGGTTTTTCAAAAGGCAGCTCACCCGCCATAGGATGTTTCCTCCCTTACGCAATGCATATCGAGCAGCTTTGCTAACGTAGGCTTCATATCTTTGCGGTGTACGACTTTATCCAATTGACCGTGCTGCAAATTAAACTCAGCCGTCTGGAAGTCGTCAGGCAGCTTCTGGCGAATCGTTTGTTCAATAACAATACGTCCGGCAAAACCGATCAACGCGCCAGGCTCGGCCAAATTGTAATCGCCCAAGCTCGCGAAGCTTGCCGAAACACCGCCAGTAGTAGGATCGGTAAAAATCGAAATAAACAAACCTCCAGCACCTTGAAACTTCGAAAGCGCCGCACTCGTCTTAGCCATTTGCATCAAGCTCAAAATACTTTCCTGCATCCGAGCGCCGCCCGATGTAGAGAAAATAAGAAGCGGCAGCTGCTTAGCATGAGCCGCTTCGATCGCTCTTGTAATCTTCTCTCCGACGACGGAACCCATACTGCCGGTGAAAAAGTCAAAGCTCATAACCGCTACAACGACCGGAAAACCGCCAATTGTCCCTTCTCCCGTCACAACAGCTTCGCGAAGACTCGACTTGGCCTTCTGCTGCTCAAGCTTGCTTGCATAACCTGGGAAAGTTAGCGGATCAACGGATTCCATGTTTGCATCGTATTCTACCAAATGCCCTTCATCGAGCGTCAATGCAATACGCTCCAATGCGCTTAGCCGATGATGATGGCCGCAGGAGGAGCATACCTTTAAATTCTTTTCCAACTCTTTGCTGTACTGAATTGTGCCGCATTTAGAGCACTTATTCATTAAGCCCTCAGGAACTTCACGCTTACGTGGTTCCGAAGGTATTGTTGCGTATTTTTTCTTAGTAAATAGATCCTTTATTTGCACGTGTGACACCTCTCAAGGCGCAATAGTATAGAGCAGTCCATCATAATGGCCGCATAATGGAGTTGAATACTTCTTGAACTTCCTCCAACTCGCCTGACGGAACTAGTATTTCGTATTGCTGTTTGGACAGATTGACGGAGCGGATTTTCACCAAAAACCCTTCATCCGTTAGCCGCTTCTTGATGTTATCTGCGATTTTTGCTGTTGGTGCGATATAAATGACCGTCCACATCATGGTACCTCCTGAAAACTTTGCTTCCGCAAAGCTCACTTACTAAGCACAGCTATCCCGGTAACAGGCCATATGATGTCATAATGATACCATAGTCAAGGGGAATCCGGCAAATCATATTGGTTTGCTTTCGGGTCCTGATGTGCAATTCGAGCAGATGCTGCAGCCGCTAAACCAGCAACCAAGTCATCTAGAAACACATGAATTCGTTTACCTTTTATATTTAATTGACGAATAATACCGGGTTTTACTTTATCCAAATATCCGAAGCTCGTCAATCCAATCATGCCATAAACATTTGTTATGCCGAGTGCAAGCGTCTCGTCCACACCGTATAACGACTCATCATTTTCCATAATTGATTGCAAGGGCTCGGGCAGCAATTTCTTCTCCGCTAGTTCATCTAGCGCTATGCCTGTATACATAACATATTGAACCTCTCGCTTTTCAAGCACCGCTCTTACGCTCTCTTCGCATTCTTCCTTCGTCAAATCACCGTTATAGGGACGCTGCAGCGTATACACAATTTCTGTTACATCGTCGATCGATACCCCTCGTTTTAAGAGCCATTTCTCGATTCCTGTCATAGGACTCATCCCTCCCGTAACTGCTTGTACGTTTATCTTGGAAACATAAGCGAGAGCAGATGACATTGTCCTAAAGCGGCGCTCACACTTCCCGAGCTCCATGGTCATCTCACTTGTATCTCTAAACATATGCACAGATAAGCCCTGACGTGCATAAGAAATACGGCTGTTTACAAGTTTTTCATAGAAGGGGATCGTCTTTTTTGCAAGTATAAGATTTCCACTCGATTATTTGACAACAATAGAGCCTTCGCCCAAAAGCTGCTCAACCGCAGCAATCATTTGTGCAGTAGGATGAACACGATAACTATCGCTAAGTGCAATCGTTTTTTGACCTTGTACGTAGAACAATACCGTATCGTGCTGACCGGAATGGCCTGTCAAAACTCTTTTAAGCTGCTCTAGTATAGCAGGCTGCTCATTCTGCGAAATAATTTTAATATATACTCGCTGCGGCTTTTGTTGATTTTTTTGAGCATTTCCTTGTGCAGCAAAGCTGCTGCCTCCGGTTCGTGCTGCACGTGCTTTCGCCTGCTTTTGCAGGCGGCCGACGTGATCTGCTAGATCCATATCCTCATGTTCAATCGGTACACAATCCTCAACGATTAGCTTATAATCATCATCCTGCTGTTGAACAGTAGCCTGTATGATCGCTAATCCGCCCTTCTCGAGCTTTCTTTCAATCCGCTTCCAAATCGTAGGAAATACGACAGCTTCTACACGCATGATGCGATCCTCTAGCTCTAGAAAGCCCATGGAGAGACCTTTCTTATTCGTGAAAGGTTTGATCGATACGATCATAATGCCAATAATGGCAATCGCGCCGTCCTTCGCATCAGTCAGCTCAACCAACCGATCCAGTCCTAACTTTGCGAGCTGCTGCTCAGCAGCATCCAGCGGATGACCCGATAAATAGAGCCCAAGCAGCTCTCTTTCCAAATCGAGCTGTTGCCCCGTCGTGTAAGGGCGAATGTCCGGCAGCTCGACATCCCAGTTCTGCACCTCTTCTAGGCCAAACATTTCAATTTGCAGCTCTTCACGATCCTTGCGCCATTTGACCGCAGTCTCTACCGTCTCCTCTAATGCAGCAAGCAATTGAGCCCGGTGTCCAGGCAGCGAATCCATAGCGCCCGCCTGAATGAGTGACTCTAGCACCCGTTTATTCACCACGCGCAGGTCTACTCGTTGGCAAAGATCGAGCAGGCTTTCAAAGGGACGCTCTGCTCGCTCTTTCAGGAGCGCTTCAATGGCTTGTGTTCCGACATTTTTGATAGCCGCAAGTCCGAATCGAACCGCTTTCTCTACTGGCGTAAAAGAAACGCTGCTCTCATTCACATCTGGCGGCAGCACGGAAATGCCCATTCGTCGGCATTCATCCACATATTCCGCTGTCTTTCGTTGATTTCCAGTAACTGAAGCCAGCATCGACGCCATAAATGGGACGGGATAATTCGCCTTGAGCCAAGCCGTTTGAAACGCAAGCACTCCATATGCCGCAGCATGAGCCCGCGGGAATCCGTAATCTGCAAATCGAACGATCATATCATAAACATGATTCGCTTCTGTTTCGGAGTATCCCTCTGCGAGGCTGCCTCTCACGAAATGTGCCCGTTCTTCGTCCAGCACCTCGCGTTTTTTCTTGGAAACAGCGCGGCGCAGCAAATCCGCTTCCCCAAGCGAGAAGCCGGCCATCAAAGAGGCAATTTGCATAATTTGTTCTTGATAGACGATAATTCCGTAAGTATCCGACAGAATAGGCTCAAGTGATGGATGCGGATAGTCGACGGTGACGAGCCCATGCTTGCCTTGAATATACTTCGGAATAAACTCCATTGGACCTGGGCGGTACAAAGCTAGTACAGATACGATGTCTTCGAATTCTGTCGGCTTCATTTCCTTTAACACTCGCCTCACGCCGGCAGACTCCAGCTGAAAAATCCCCGTCGTATCCCCTCGGCCAAGCATCGCATAGGTTGCTGGATCATTATCGTTGATCGTATTGAAGTCAATTATTTTACCGTGCTGCTCCTTCACAGAATGCAACGCTCGCTCTAATATCGATAGCGTACGCAAGCCGAGAAAATCCATTTTGAGCAGCCCGATTGCCTCTAAGTGCTCCATTGAATATTGGGTTAACGGTATTTGCTCGCTGCCTGTTTGTATAGGCGTATAGTGGGTGAGCGGCTCTTGGGAAATGACGACACCCGCTGCATGCGTCGAAGCATGTCTCGGCATGCCCTCGACTTTCAATGCCATATTAAGCAAAGCAGCCGTCTTCGGTTGACGTTCACTCGCTTCACGCAGATCACTGCTAATGCGCAGAGCATCCTCAAGTGTTATACCGAGCTGGTTCGGAATGAGTTTTGCCGCACGATCCACTTCTTGGAACGGAACGTTCATCGCTCTTCCAACATCCCGGACAGCGGCCTTGGCAGCCATCGTTCCGAACGTAATAATTTGTGCGACATGCTCTTCACCGTATTTGGCCGCAACGTAAGCAATGACCTCATCACGACGCTCATCGTTGAAGTCAATATCGATATCCGGCATGGAAATTCGCTCCGGGTTTAGAAACCGCTCGAACAATAGCTTATATTTCAGCGGATCAACATCTGTTATTCGAAGCGTATACGCAACCAAGCTCCCCGCAGATGAACCCCTTCCGGGTCCTGTTCTAATACCAGATTCATGTGCAAAGCGTACAAAATCCCAAACGATCAGAAAGTAATCACTGAATCCCATTTTCTCAATGACGGATAGCTCATACTCCAATCGTTGCTCCGCCTTCTGTCTGTAATCCGTATCCGCCAGCCATTCCGGAAAACCCGCATATCTAGCGATTAATCCATCACGGCACAATGTCATTAAATAATCGGATGAGCTCATCCCCGCTGGTACTGGCCGAAATACGGGAAGTGCTGCACGTCCAAGCGTCAGCTCCAGCTCGCATTTATCCGCGATTTCTATCGTATTCGTAATCGCTTCCGGCACATGCCTATACATGAGAGCCATTTCATCAGCGCTTTTCAGGTACATCTGGTCTGTCAGCATACGCATGCGATCTGTATCATCGATCGTTTTTCCCATACCTATACAGAGCAGCACATCCTGCACAGCAGCATCCTTGGCCTGCAAGTAATGCACGTCATTTGTTGCTGCTAATTTAATCCCCGTTTCGCCTGCAAGCTTTATCATATCAGCAGCTACTTTTTTCTGATCAAGCAGACCATGATCCTGCAGCTCCAAATAAAAGTCATCACCAAAAATATCTTTATAACGTAAAGCGCTGCTGCGCGCTTGCTCTACTCGGTCATGCAGCAAATGCTGAGATATCTCTCCGCCCAGACATGAGCTTAAACAAATCAGCCCTTCTGAGTACTCCCTCAGCACTTCTAGATCGACACGAGGTTTATAGTGAAATCCTTCGATATGTGCAATGGAAGTAAGCTTCATCAGATTTCGATAACCTATTTCGTTTTTGGCAAGCACAATCAAATGATAAATCGGATTTTCCTTACGTGTCCCTTTCTCAAATCGTGATCCTGTCGTCATATATAACTCGCAGCCAATAATCGGTTTAATACCTTGAGCACGGCATGCACGGTAGAAAGGAATGGCTCCATACATCACTCCATGATCGGTGAGCGCAAGCGCCTTCATGCCAAGCTCCGCAGCTTTAGCCGTAAGGCCATGGATTCTAGCGGCGCCGTCGAGTAGGCTATATTCGCTGTGAACGTGCAAATGCACGAAAGATTGTTCGTTATGGCCGCTCATCGCATCGGTTCCTTTCCGCTTCGTCCAAATAAGATAATTCTATTTTATCATAATAGCGGTGGACACGCCCATAGAATGGTAGCAGAGCATACCTGCTAGCGACGTTATTCTACGCCATTATAATTTTGGAGGGATATGGGTGAGCTATTTTTTGTCCAAAGCTGGACTTGATTTCTTTATTGCATTTGGAGTTGTATTAGGGGGCTCTACACTTGCAGGAATAGGGGCAGTCTTTATGCTGATGCCGCCCGCAACTACAATGCTGGATACGGCCGTAAGGCTAAAAATATGGGCAATCGTAGCAGCAATCGGGGGTTCGATCGACCCTGTGCGGGTCATTGAAAGCAACATCATGGATGGTCAATTATCGCCGGCAGCGCAGCAAATATGTTTTATTGTTATCGCTTTTTTAGGTGCTCACTTAAGTACGGAGCTGGTCAAGCTTATTTGCAAGGGGGCCGCCTAAGCGATGCGCGTGCCGCCGTTTAGCCGTTTCACGCGAGGACTGCAAATGGTTGGGGTATTGACACTTGGGATGATCATTGGCGCTATTTTTTACAATTCGCTCTTTTTGGCAAAGTTCGAGGCTTTAATCACGTTGAAGAGTGAGCTAGAGGTAAAGCTGGAGCAGTATGAGCAAGATTTAAAACATTTAAATCAATTCAAAAATCAACATACGGTTATAAAAAGCATCTTGCCCCGGATTGAAAAAGAAACCGGTCAGAACACGGGAAGACCTAAGCTTGATCAGGTAACCGAGGCCATGCTTATTAAACGTATCAAAGAGGATCTCAGCAGCTTCCTCGGTCAAAGTATTTATGAGATCGACTCCGATGCGAAGTTCGCTCGCCTTCTTCTAGAAAAGAAGGTCTACATGGATGTGTATAACAAGGACTATACGATTGAGGTGAAGACCGTTCTCGTCGTTGATAACGTCCTGCATGTATGGATTAAGGTTCGCGATTATACGAAGCCGCCTTCTTGAGCATACAGCTGCGATTCGTGATACAATAGAACCTGTCTATTCACGAGATTGAAGCTGTAATTACATAATTTAAAGGGGCTGCTTTTTTATGGATCAATTTCTGCAATGGCTGCTCGTTCCGGGCATCCTTATTTCACTTGTGCTATCGGCTGTATTCAGCTTTAAGTCACGCCGTTCCACCGATGCGAGAACGAGAGCTGTCTTCTCAGCTAGAATGAATATTAGCATGGGTGCAATGCTCGTGTTTATCGCCATGGTACAGCTGTTTTTGTCCGGCGAATCTACGCTTCGCATTGTCATGGGCGCCCTATTCTTAGTGCTTGGCGTGTTCAATCTATTTGCAGGTCTTCGCAATTTAAGCATTTACAACACGAGAAGAAATTAACGCTGCCCTTAATAAGGATCAATCATTTGGGCCGTCAACATAGCCTTCGCGGCTAGGCCCTGCTTGTCCTTAACCTCGATTTCCAGCTTCGTAAACTTCCGACTCATCTCAAGCGCTTTCGGTATAATCGTAACCTCACTATCAATTTGAACAGGTCTAACAAAAAAAGTCGTCATACTCTCTAGCAAATAATCACGTTTTGCTGTTTCTCGAATCATCTTGCGTGCCGCTTGCGTCATTAAAGTAGAGAGCAATCCTTCTGATACCATCCCTAACGCACCTGACATTTGCGGTGTGATAATCCCTTTGTAGGCAATGCCTAACTCGTCCTGTCCCATTGCATTTACGTTTGACGTAGCCATAAAGCCTGTCCACATCAAATCCTCGAAGGTCTCTCCTGACTCTGGCTGCTTGCCGGCAAATCGCATGGCATCAAGTATTTCCTGCCTCGTTACGACGCCTAACAGCTTGCGATGCCTATCCACAATTGGCAACAAATCGATGCCTTCAGCTGCCATCGTATGAGCCGCTGACGTGACCGTAATATTCGGAGCTGCCGTGATGGGATGTTTCGTCATAACTCTATCTACTGCACTATCCTCAGGTGATCCAACCGCATCCTTGGCAGTCATCATGCCGACGACCTTGCCTCTCTCATCCAAGACTGGAAATCGTGAGTAGCCGGTTTCGTGTGATATCTTATGGAAGTCTAAGACGGTATGACCGATTCGCAGCACATCCGCAGGCTTGCTGAAAGTTACGATATCTTCAATGAGCATTATTTTTCGCTTAATAAGACGGTCATACATCGCACGATTGATCATCGATGCTACTGTAAACGTATCATGGCGAGAAGAGATAATTGGAAGAGCCCGTTCATCAGCAAGAGTGATAACTTCTGCGCTCGGTTCAAATCCACCGGTAATCAAAACGCCCGCCCCCTCCTCGAGCGCACACCGATGTGCACCGATTCGGTTACCAACAATCAACAGACTGCCCTCGTCTATGTAGCGCAGCATTGCATCCAGCTCCATTGCTCCAATTACAAATTTATGCAGTGTTTTCTCGAGCCCGGCTGCACCGCCGAACAGCTTTCCCTCAACAATCTCAGCAACCTCGCCGAATGTAAGCTGGTCAAGCGCCTCTCTGCGTTTCCGATCGATCCGTACCGTTCCGATGCGTTCCTTCGTACTAACAAGTCCTGAGCTCTCCGCTTCTTTAAATGCCTTATAAGCCGTACCCTCGCTGACTCCTAATTCCTTGGCGATCGCGCGGACTGAAATTTTCGTTCCAATTTTTAAACCTTGTATATAAATCAAAATTTGTTCATGCTTCGTGCTAGTTTCGTTGCCTGGTCCGATTGAAGCCATTCCATATCCCCCGTCCACTTACCATTGTCTCCCCCTATTATAGGAGAAAGCGAGGAACAAGTCATGCTCACCCTCCATGTGAACCCTCTTCTACAATTGCCACTGCAGCAGAACCTGATTCGCCCTTAGCCTTCCGTCCACCTGCTGCCCCTCCTTGCCTTTGAACCGCCATTTCTTAAACAGCTGCTGCACTGTCTGTACGTTGATTGCATCCTCCGCGCCAGACATTACAAACGCCTGCCAATCATATTCTATCGGAATGGGATATCGCAGCGACTGTATGAGGAACTGATTCAGTTCAATTACCTGCACTGGAATCTCATCGTATATGTTAGAGAACAAGAATGTATTCTGCTCACTATGCGGCCGAGAAATAGGGTCTGATTTTAAGTCCAGCACATATTCTACGATCTGAGTATGCGGATTAACACGACAGCTGAATGAACCCCGAGCTTCTAAAGCCTTATCGACACGGTGAGACAAGCGGTATGTGAACTGAACAAGGAATGGAACATTATTATAATAAGCGCGCACTTTTCTGAAGAATTCGAATTCATCAACCACTATGCATCCTCCTCGTGTCCATTTTTCCCTTTTATATCCTATCACCTTTATTTGAATTGGTAAATCAACCCTTTAAAGTAAATCATGTTAATAGAATGATACTTTTTTACACAATTATAGTAAAGTGACCATCAATTAGTCAATGACTATAGTCACTTTTTTTAATATGTTCTATAGAATGTTGTTGATAAGCTTGTAAAGATTTATCGTTAGTCTGGGGTGACCAAATGAGTGAAATTGCAGGGCTAGTAGGAGATAACATTCGAAAGCTGCGCAAAAATAGCGGGCTAAGCCAAGAACAGCTTGCATTCCGCGCTGATATAAATGCTTCCTATTTGGGACAAGTTGAGCGTGGAGAAAAAAATCCAACCATCGATGTGCTCAGCAAAATCGCGCTTGCGCTTCAAATACCGCTGTCTAAGATCGTAAACATCATTGCCAGCTCTGAAGCGGTGGAGGTTAGTGACGATGAAGGCTACGCCGCTAAAGTTGCCCATCAAATGAACGGATTGAGCTTAAAAGAGCAGGAAGCCGTATATAAATTCGTCAAGCAGCTTGTACATTTTAAGGAAATTCAATAAGCAAGCTCCGATAATAGCGTTGCAAACAAAAAGAAGATCCGCCGGTATAATACCGTCGAATCTTCTTTTTGTTTGCAGTGTTATGGAATTATCCTCTAGCCCTGAGCTCTTCTCGAAGACGCAGCCTTCTGAGTAAGCTTCCGCTCCCAGAGCACCGCCTTTGCTCTCTTAATTCGAGCAAGCTCTTTACGCTTCTCGTCACTCATGAATAGTGCGTTCACATGTGAGATGATGATGATTGATGCGAATAAAATCCAGACAAGACCAAATACACTCATCAGGCTCCACGGCGCACTCAGCTCGAGACGAGGAAACGCATATACGAGCATCGCAAGCGCAATAAGCAAATACAATACATGACGGACTTTCCCAGAAACCATTCCATTCAACTCCTCTATAGGGTCGTACGCGGCTTATTATCTTGTCCGCATAATCATTCTATGAGGGAGGGACAGGGTATATGTCTCTTATTAATCTACGATGGACTTCAGCACATCGGACATAATACGGTTAACGTCCTCGAACACCGCTGCAAACCGACGCTCTGCATCAAGGAGCTTGCCAATCAAAGGATTGAGCGTGATCAACTCGTAGAGCTTGCTCATCTTCTCCATATCCTCTGCAGACGGCTCTTCTCCAGCCATCATTTTTTGCTGCAAAAAGCTTTGACGCTCGCGAAAATCATCCAGCATCGCCTTTGCCTCTGGATCAGCCTCAGCCTCCTGCTTCGCCGCTTTCAACAGTATTGCTTCCTCACTTTCCTTAAGCGTCTTCGCTAACTCATAGGCTTTGTCATGAACATTCATTCGTATCTCTCCTATTCTTGGAAACATATTTGTTGATCTAAGATTCGTTTCTGATTCACAAAGGGATAGATGTCCTCATATGCTGAAGTAATTCGTGTAAAACACCTACAGGCCGCTTACCTCTTATCGTCATCCTCCTGCTTGGAAGGAGATTTATGATGCTCAAATCGAAAGTAGCCGTACAGGTGATCAGCTCCGGCATGCTACCGGAGGATACGCTCATGCTTGGCGAAACACAAGTAAAGCAGTGGAAGATCCCTCAAGGCCAGCACATAATCTTAAAGTTCGGCGCTTTTCGGCAGCATGTTAAGGTCATTCCTGTCGCGAAATACGACGGAATGCGGATGAGCCAAAGCTTAGCCAGACAGATGGGATTAACAAATGGCACATCGATCCGACTGCAGTACAAAGCCAGCACAGCCACACTCGTAATGGGGCCCTTGATCGGCGTACTCATTAGCCGTGATTATCCGCATATGCCGGATAAACCCTTCGGTTCCATTACCATGTTTTGCAGAGAGCTTGTTGAAGCCTGTACGGCGCAAGGCGCATACGTTTATTTTTTCACACCAAACCATATCGGTACAAATATCAATAACATCGATGGTTGGATCTATTCAAACGGCTGGAAGAAGGACTCTATGCCCGTTCCTGATGTCGTAAATAACCGTCTAACTTCGCGGAAATTAGAGAACAGTCCCAGCGTACAACATTTCTTGAAAGAAGTAAAACAGCACCATCAGACGACTGTATTCAACGAAAAGTTTCTGGATAAGACCGAGGTATTCGACGCGCTTAAGAAAGATGAGAGTCTGGTTCGTTATTTACCCGAGTCACATTTGCTTCGCAACTATACAATGCTGAAATCGATGTGCTCTCGGCACAGCAGTGTATTTCTCAAGCCAGTACGCGGCAGCTTAGGGAAAGGAATCATTCGCATCACTCATCAGGAAATGAACAATTATCAAGTGATGTATGCGACATCGGCAGGATCCCGAAAGCAGCAGTTCTCGAGCTTAGTAAAGCTCTTCTCAACGATATCGGCAAAGATGAAAACGGTGAGGTACCAAATTCAACAGGGTTTGCAGCTCATCGAAATTCAGAAGCGGCCAGTCGACTTTCGTGCACTCGTCCAAAAAAATGCCAGCGGCAAATGGTCGATTACGTCCATTGTAGCTCGTACGGCAGGAAACCATCATTTCGTTTCGAATTTAGCGCGAGGCGGCACGCTTAGCACGGTTGGAGAAGCTGTGGCAAAGTCAAATCTGCAGGCTGGAGTTAGCAGGCAGGATGCGGCACAGCGGCTCCAACAGGCAGCATTAAATATCGCTCGCGGCGTTGACGCTCAAATTCCAGCACACTTTGGTGAGCTCGGTATTGATCTTGCTATGGATACTAACGGTCGTGTCTGGCTGCTTGAGGTCAATTCAAAGCCGTCCAAGAACGATAACACCCCGTTGTCTGAGAATAAGATCCGTCCATCCGTCCGTATGATGATTCAATATTCTCGTTTTTTATCTGGCTTTTAACGGAGGCGCCTATGCAGACTCGGGTGGTTAAACTCGGAATCCTCGTCGCCTCGATCAACCATAAAGCATTGGATGAAGCATCCGATCCGATATTGCCAGAGCCTTCCTTCTACCGAGCGCTCAGTAATGCCGGGGAACAGTTAGGCATGGACGTCTATGTATTCACAGCAGAAGACTACCGGGAGCAAACAGGAACGCTCATGGGCTATCGATTGGTAGACGAACATTTTGCAAGACAGCCCGTTCCATTGCCCGACGTCATCTATGACCGCTGTTTTTTCACTCAAGCTAGCCAGCGAATAAATTGCCGTCTCATGCTGGGTCATCTAGCTCAAGTAAAATCATACCAAATGCTGAACGGAGCTCTTCCCGCAAAGCTTAATGTTTATGAAGCGCTCAAAGAAGACAGCAAGCTCGCTAGATTTTTGCCCCTCACATTGCCTTTGCTAACTTCACAGCTGTCTCTTAAACTAGCCGATCGTTACAGTGGGGGCATTATTCTAAAACCCTCCTCAGGCATGCAGGGCAGAGGCATTGTACATGTGAGACGCTGTCCGCTCGAGCAGTCAACAGTAGTAAAGGGTCGAACTCGTAGCAATCGTCACTTTAAGTTCGCCTTTAAGGAGGATCTCGCTTTAGAGCAATGGATCAATCGATTTGTTAATCGTACCCCCTATTTAGTCCAGCCCTATTTAGAGCTTAGCGGTGACGACAACAAACCATTTGATTTAAGAGTACTCATTCAAAAGGATACGAAGAGCAGTTGGTCGATCTCTGGAGTCGCAGTTCGTACTGGGCAAGCGGGTTCTTTAACGTCGAACCTGCACGGCGGCGGCGGCGCTTCCCCAGCCTTCCAACTGCTATCAGACAAATTTGGTAAGCCAAAAGCCGAACGTTTGCTAGAGATGATCCATACAATAAGCAAGCAAACAGCAGTACGGCTAGAAAGCAAATTCGGCAGACTTGCCGAACTTGGGTTAGATTATGGCATTGATCAGAGCGGCCGAATATGGCTGCTCGAAGCGAACTCGAAGCCTGGCCGCTCTTCCTTTCGAATCATAAGCGACCATGAGGCCGAGCGGCTTTCCATTGAAAGACCACTTATATATGCACGCACGCTCTCTAGGCGCCTATCACCGTCCTTTGTAGCCAATGAATTCGCAATTGGCCGTCATCATCTTTCAAGTTCTGACAACCAATTACGGCCTTTCAACGTTCAGGAGGTTCATCGATGAGTTTGACAACTTGTAACGTACATTTCTCACAGCAATCGAATAAAATCGTCTATTTATCCAGCCCTCTGCTAAAGCAACTCAAGCTGTCCGGCAAAAAATCGGTTCACCTCAAGCTAGGCAAAGAGGTGATCGTAGCTGAAATCAAGCAATTGAAGCGACCGGGCAATCATTTGTATTTGTCCACTGCCATCCGTCAATCGATTAAAGTGCCGAAATCAGGCAACGTATATGTGCTTAATTCCGGAGAAAACGAGGTTCAACTCGGGCCGCTAGTCGGCATACTGAGTGACAATCCCACTCGTTCCGAAAGCAATCCTTTCGGTCCGCGAACGGAATTTATCAAACAAGTTATTCGTATAGGTGAGCATAAAGCTTATCTGTTCGGCTTTACGCCAAGCGACATCAATTGGCAGCAGGAAACGGTCAACGGCTATTTTCTAAACCCGCAGGGCAGCTGGTACCGTAAAATCGTGCCGCTCCCGGACGTCGTCTACAATCGCCTGCCGAGCCGCAAAGCGGAGACATCCTCTTCCATTAATTCGCTGCGCGAACGATTCGTGCGCCGCAAGATCCCTTTTTTCAACTGGAGCTTCTTCAACAAGGCCGACGTCTACAAGCTTCTCGATAACGATCCTGAAGCGCTGAATCACTTGCCAGAATCGGTCAACAACCCTTCTGCGGATAAAATAAAGGAATTGTTGGAAAAACATCACTTCCTATATTACAAACCTACCGCTGGAAGCCTTGGAGCAGGCATTTATCGACTAACTTATCACCCGAAACGCGGTTATTTCGCACGTTATCGCAGAGGCAGCCAAAATGTACTGCTGCGATTCACTCAATTCAGCAGTTTGATGCGGATGCTTCAGGCAAAGCATGGCAGCAGCTTGAATCACTATGTCGTTCAGCAGGGCATTCGCTTAGTTGAAATCGACAGCTGTCCGCTCGATTTCCGCTTCCACATGCATAAGAACGGAAATAACGAATGGGTTCCAGCTGGAATTGGAGCCAAAAAAGCAGGCCGAGGAAGTGTAACGACTCATGTGAAAAACGGCGGGTCGCTCATGACGCCGGAGCAAGCACTTGGCAAAACTTTCGGAACGCAAGCGGACGCTGTTCTCGAGAAAGCGAAGCTGGCAGCGATAAAACTGTCGGAAGCCATTGAACGCAACTACCCTCACAGACTTGGAGAACTGGGACTTGATCTCGGTATCGATAAGGATGGAGAAGTGTGGATGTTCGAAGCGAATGCAAAGCCTGGCCGATCCATCTTCAAGCATCCGGCGCTTCGTTCTGAAGGGAGAGCTTCGCTATCTTACATTTTGGAGCATTGCATGTACCTCAGCCGCTTCCAAGATCAGGGAGGGAATAGCTGATGGACAGCTTACTTTCCGATGATACTGACTACAGAGAGACACGTTCCGGTAGAACCGTAATGGCCATTTTGACAATTGATGATGATATTCAACTCTTCCGCGGCAATCGAAGCAACTTCGTCGATTTGATCAGAACGGGTCAATCCATGGGTTTTATCGTCTACGTCCTTACCGTCAAAAACCTGCTGCTTACCAGAAACAGCTTAAAAGGATTCGTCTTCAATGAAACTAAAGACAGCTGGCAGCAGCGATTGCTTCCGTTTCCTGACGTTATCTACAACCGAATCCCGCTTCGCGAGGACGAGATCCAGCCTGCCGTCAGGCAAAAGATCAATGCCTGCCGTAAGCACCCGCGTGTGACGTTATTTAATCCAGCCTTCTTCAACAAGTGGGATTTATTTGAATGGCTTCGTTTATCGAAATCGACTAAACCCTATATTCCAACAACAAGCAAGCTCGTAACGGTGACGGGACTTGAACGCATGATGCGAAAGCATTCCTATCTCTATTTAAAACCAGAGAGCGGCAAAGCAGGAAAAGGCATAATGACGATAAAGGTACACGCGGATAAACATCTCCCCTACCGGCTGAAAATACAAGAAAACAAAAAAAGCATGACTTACAACTGCTCTACCCTCAATAAGCTATGGAGCCGTATTCAGAAGCAAAGCGGCAACGAAGCCTATATTGCACAACAAGGCATCAAGCTCGCTTCCTTTAACGAGCGACGATTTGACCTACGTGCACTTGTCCAGAAGAATCAACGAGGTCAATGGGATGTTACCGGAATAGGTGCCAGAATAGCCGGGGTTTCAAGCATTACGACACATGTTCCGCGCGGGGGGATGATCGAAGACCCTGAGAAGCTGCTCATTAATTCATTTAATGAGGAGCAGGCGCGTAAACTGCTTATAAAAGCAAAAAATACAGCTGTTCTAATTGCAAAGCAGATTGAACGCGCCTCCGGTCAGTTGCTTGGTGAAATGTCGATGGATATTGGCGTTGACAGCACTGGGAACATGTGGTTTTTCGAGGCGAATTCAAAGCCTATGAAATTCGACGAACCTCATATTCGTCAAAAATCATTAGAGCGAGTTTTTCATTATGGAGCTTATTTAGCTAGAACTAAATTGGAAAAAGCAGGAGGCGCGTAATGTGGAGCTAGAGCTGCTTACACCTGAACTATGGTTAGCAGAACAAAAAAGACTCATCGGCTTTGCCATTCGCTTCGGAGATAAGCGGCTTGCAGTTTCGACCATTCATGCGCTTCGTAAGCTAGACGCCTCATTACTTCAAGAAGGAGTGAATCGTCCATGCGGCGCGGTCGCTGTTATCGCCAAGCAAGGAAGCCGCCTCGTCGGCTTCGGGTTTGCTGAGGGCGGAGGAGAAGCTGCTTGCATGGTCGTTGTTCATCCTGAAGCAAGGAGCCTCGGTATCGGCAGCTCACTCGTTCAAGCTATGATTCAGCGTTTAGGCAAGCTCACCTGCAATGTGGCAACGGACAATCCGGCAAGCATGGCCTTATGTTTTCGGTTAGGCATGACTGCCGTTTCCATGCATAGAGGTCCAACAGGAAAACCGACGCTTCGTTTTGAAAGGGGAATCACGAATGAAACAGCCCGTCCTAGGCATCCTGACTTTATATCTCAATGAAGCTGGCATGCTGGAGGAGCGATCCATCTATCAAAAAATGACTTCCGCTGGACGAAAGCTAGGACTAAGTGTCTACGTGTTTACGCCAAAGGACGTCGATTACAATCAGAACAAAATTCACGCCCAGTTTTATAATCCTGACACTAAAACATGGTCACGAAAGTGGACCTCGTTTCCAAATATGATTTATGATCGGTGCCGTATTCAACGCACCTACCGCTTTGAGCAGCTTAGAAAATTTCGCGAACAATACGGCCATCTCACCTTCCTTAATCGCCCGCTTCGAAACAAATGGACCATCCACCGGGTCCTGTCAAAAGATTCTCGTTACAAGAGCTATCTTCCGGCTACAAAGTATGTGACAGACACTCAAGAAATTACCGACATGATCCGGAAATACCCGCTCGTATATCTCAAGCCTATCAATGGAACCGGCGGCCGAGGTATTATGCGAATCGAGCGGCGGAAGGACGGACAGCTTTATATACAGGGTCGTGACAAATCTAGAAACATTATACAGCCGCAAAACATTTCACCTGCAGCACTAAACAGCTATTTGGCGCCTTGGAATCTGAAAGGAAACCGCTACATCGCACAGCAGGGCATTCAAATAAAGCTTGGTAGCGGACGTGTGCACGATTATCGAATGCTCGTCCAAAAAAACAAAGAAGGCTTGTGGGAAGTAACCGGATGTGCGGGTAGAATCGGAGCAGCGGGCAGTATCACATCCAATTTACACGGAGGCGGTCATGCGGCAACGATGAACGCCTTGCTGAAGGAATGGCTTCGGGATGAGAGTAAAGCCGCTCAGGTCAAAGAGGAAGCCGAGATGCTTGGAGTCGGCATTGCCGCTTACTTAGAGCTGAATTATGGAAGACTTTGCGAGCTCGCTCTCGATTTGGCTATCGATCGAAAAGGCGGCATTTGGCTGTTGGAGGTCAATCCGAAACCTGCGAGAGAAGTGTTTGCTCAAGCGGGAGAGAAAGAGGTTTATCGTAAAGCAATCATAAGACCTTTGGAGTATGCACTCTGGCTCCATAACCAGAATAAGCGAAAAAAAGGCAAAGAAAAGCAAGCTTCCGTAGCGGATACCCGTGCGAATGAGGGCTATGACAATTAATAAAAAAATGCATAATTAAAAATTAAACACCTGTCAGGGGCTGCACAAGCGTGCGAAGCTTCCTAACAGGTGTTTTTTTATCTCACTTATCATTAGCCATTATAATGCCTATGTAAAGCTTGATATTTATTTTTCCAATAAAGGAATTAGCTGCCGGAAATCGTTTATAAGCACATCTGCACCCTCAATCTCGGAAGCACGTCCATACGTCGCATAGGCGCAGCCGATCGTTTGGAGACCGTTTCCTTTTCCCGCTTCCACATCTGATGAACGGTCACCTACCATCCAAGCACACTTAATATTGTGATCTTTAAGCAGACGTGCCACGAGATCTACCTTGCTTGCAGTCGCATATTCTCCCGCACTGTACAAGCCGTCAAACAAAGGAGCAATGCCTTTGTACTCAGCGACTTCCTTTACATACTGCTCAAGGCCATTGCTTGCTACAAATAGCTTGATTCCAAGTGATTTCAGCTCGCGCAGCGTTTCCTCAACGTAAGGATACAGCCTTCCTTCGCCTTTTGCCAAACCCTCACTCTCATATTGGAGCAGCAAGTCATCCGCGCGTTTTCTTGCTGCTTCTGTACTGTCAGGCATGACTTTACGCCAAATATCCTCCAGCAGCATGCCTAAGCAGCTCAGCAATCGCTCAACTGGCGGCGTTTCATGCTCGTAGAGCCCTTCCTCCCGAAGAGTTTCGAACACGCGGTGATGAACAGCCACTAGCAGCGTATCCGTTTCAAATAACGTTCCATCCATATCAAATATAACAGCCTCAGGCTTTTGTAACCTCTGTTTGTTCATCGTTATATCCTCCTTCAAAGTCTGCTCTTATCATACTGGAAATTCAGAATTGTAGCCAGCGTATAGGGTCCAAGGTACGCGCCGCTTATCAGAAAAACAGTATTTTGGAGCACACGATGCACCTCTGTCATAAACACCGTGTCATGAACGAGCGTTTGTGCAATGGCATCCGCTGCGGTTACAAAAAATAAGAAAGCTGCGATGAGCGCAATGCCGTCCAAAATACGGCTGACCATACCGCTCATTTTGCTAATCCAGAAGACTAGTACCGTTCCAACTGCTAAAGTAGCGCCAATTATAATCATCATATTCCTTCACCTCATGTGACAGGATCGGTAATTTACTGCGCTCTTAAACACCTCATCCTGCTTCTTGCCAGTTGCATATTGAAAAATAGAACCGGATATGTCACACTGTGTGGTGGGTGTGAGGACGAATTGCCCTAGCAAGAAAGGACGTGACTGTTCACGTATGATAAGATGGCTGCTTCGTTCCATGACAGAATTAAGCTCACGCAAATGGATATCCCGCATAACCGGAAGATTCGCACAATCGGCCGCCAGTCGTCGATTTATTTCTCGGTTCGCCGCGACATACGGCATTAATATTGATGAAGCAGAGAAACCTCTGTCTCAATATAAATCGTTGAACGAGTTTTTTACTCGGCGATTGAAACCTGGACTTCGAGATATACACACAGGCGAAGACTCTCTTGTCAGCCCCGTTGATGCCCTTATCACCGGCGCCGGTGTGATAACGAGCGGTACGATTGTCAATGTAAAAGGTCAGGACTATACGATTGATGAGCTTCTCAACCGTTCTCCACGGACAGCAAATTATATGAATGGCTATTATATCGTTCTCTATTTGAGCCCGACCGACTATCATCGCATACATACGCCAGTCACTGGGCGAATTGTTGAGCGCGAGCATATTGAAGGTAAAGTATATCCTGTTAATGATTTTGGCCTCCGCCATATGCGCAGAGTACTAAGTCGAAACGAGCGGCTCATTACCTATATGAAGCATCATGCAGGTGAAGCAGCGGTAATCAAGGTCGGAGCAATGAATGTGAGCAGCATTCAATATGTACAGCCGCTCAAGGAAGAAATGTCAAAGGGTGAAGAGTTAGCATACTTTGAGTTTGGATCTACCGTTGTACTGCTGCTCGAGGATGGCAGCTTTACACCGCGCGACAACAGCTTGCTCGGCGCTAAAGTACGTGTGGGTGAACGACTCGGAGCACTTCACGACAGTTAAACTTCAGGGTCAACCTGATTAAAACCAAACAACCCGAATCACTCAGCAAGAGTTGATTCGGGTTGTTTGGTTTATTGACCTATCTAATTTCCGAAGGGCTGCGACCCGTATACTGCTTAAATTGCCGACTGAAAAAGAAGATATCCCGATAACCGAGCGCATCCGCTACCTCAGTCACGTTCATGCCAGCATGCATGAGCAAGTGTTGTGCACGTTCGATTCTCGTTCGAATCATATACGTTTGCACGGACATCCCAATCAATTCTTTAAATTTCATCGAAAAATAACGGGGAGACAGCTGCGCACGCATAGCAAGATCCTCTACTCGATGCGCAATACTTGGGTTTTGTCTAACAAAGTTAGCAACTTCATGAATTGCTTCCGTCAGTTGATTGCTAGCCTTCTTCTCCACGGGCAGCTGCTTGTCCTCTCTAAGCAAATGAATCATCAACTGCTTAAGAACGAGCTGCGCCTCTTCTTCCGCTGCATAGGTTTTCACTAGAAACAGCCGAACATAACGAGAAAGCATATATTCAAAGTCAACCGTGTCATTCAATTGCCGATACCGATTTGGTACAGCATCCAACTTTTCGTTGATTGCGAAATGGATATACGAAAGGACTAACGGCCGCTGTGGGTGATGAGTGGCGCTCGTGTAATCGCCAGGACGGAACAAGAAACAGCTTCCAGGCCCAACCTCATAATGTGTACCGTTAACTTCGACTTCCCCTTCTCCGCTCCACACATAAAATAAATCAAAATTGGCCATTGGCTTCTCGCGTCTCGCCCATCTCCAACCTGGCTCGCATACGATTTTGGCAAACGCAGGTAACAGGATGAACGAATTAGGCGAAATGTGCAGCATAAGGCAACCTCCTGTACAAATCTATGCCGTCATCATACAACAGCGAGAAACTTTTGCGCAAGCCACACGAAGTTACGAAAAAATTTGCTTTGTACATGGTTTGCATCTCAAAAAAAATGTTATAATAGCACCCGATAAGGGTAAACGGCTAACGCCTAATTATACAAAATTCAAATGAATGATTTCGGAAGGATGGAATAAAGTCCATGAACCCACTTGCTCAGCAATTAAACGAGACGTTACAAGCAGAAAGCCCGAACGTCTATGCGATGTTGTCAGACTTAGGCAAAGCGATTTATTTCCCGAAGGAGGGCATTCTCAGTCAGTCCGCCGAAGCGAAAACGAAAGCAACCAAATTTAACGCTACTATCGGAATTGCAACTGAAGGCGGACAGCCGATGCATCTTAAAATCATCCAAGATACGCTCTCTGCGTACAATCCGAAAGACATATATGAATATGCGCCACCTGGCGGCAAGCCGGAGCTTCGTGCTGCTTGGCGCAATAAGATGATCAAAGACAACCCTTCCCTTGAATCAAAGGGTTTTGGCACACCAGTCGTTACGAATGCATTGACACACGGTCTGAGCATCGTAGCTGATCTATTTGCTAATGCCGGGGATGCCGTTATTATTCCTAATAAAAACTGGGAAAACTATGAGCTGACTTTCGGCATCCGTCGCGGTGCCGAAATTGTAGAATATCCGCTATATAATGATCAAACACGCTTCAACAGCGCAGGCTTGCGCGAAGCATTGTTTGCTCAGAAGGATAAAGGGAAAGCGATCGTTGTTCTAAACTTCCCGAACAATCCAACAGGCTATACGCCGGGACCACAAGAAGGCGAAGAAATCATTGCTGCAATCCGCGATGCTGCGGAAGCAGGGATCAATGTTGTAGTCGTAACAGACGACGCTTATTTCGGTTTGTTTTTCGAAGATTCCTTGCAGGAGTCACTATTCGCCAAACTTTCCGATCTGCATCCGCGCGTATTAGCGGTTAAAGTTGATGGCGCAACGAAGGAAGAATACGTTTGGGGCTTCCGCGTAGGCTTCATTACTTATGGTTCAAACTCCGCGCCTACACTAAGCGCACTGGAGCAAAAAACGGTCGGTATTATTCGCGCTACCATTTCCAGCGGGCCGCATCCTTCACAAACATTCGTATTGCGTGCTTTGACTTCACCTGAATTTGAAGCTCAAAAAGCAGAGAAATACGAAATCATGAAGGGCCGTGCCAATCGCGTGAAATCCTTGCTTGACAGCGGACGTTATGGCGATGTTTGGGGCTATTACCCGTTCAACTCCGGTTACTTCATGTGTCTAACGCTTAGCGGTGTGTCAGCGGAGTCAGTGCGCGTACACTTGCTGAACCAATACGGCATCGGAACAATTGCTCTAGGCGAAACCGACCTCCGCGTTGCTTTCTCCTGCATTGAGGAAGAAAATCTTGAAGAGCTGTTCGATACCATCTTCAAAGCAGTTAACGAAATGATTGCTCAAACGGTATAACAATAGCAGCAGTCTAATCGGTTAACTAAACAAACTTACAAATAAACCCCTAAGGGAAGCATGTCTTTAAGACAAATGCAGCTCTCAGGGGTTTGTTGTTGTTTAATAAGCTAGCGAGCTCAGATCACTTCTAACCTCAATCTTCGTCCTCATCCTTAGCAAACTTCTTGTGCAGACGTGCTGGCCGGATAATAATGTAGACGACTGCAAGGAAGCCAGCTACTAACGAAGGGAGATATACACCAGATAACGCTAACGGTAAAGCAGCAAATAGCCATAACAGCAATGTAGAAACAAGCATCGCTAAACGATCAACCTTTAGATATTGCTCGATTCGCTGCTTATCCGGCAAGGGGTATACATGCTTCCAGACCGAATAACGGTGGATATGACGCAAACCGCCTAATTGAACAGCGATCAGTCCCATAAAAACGAAAAATACGAGAACACTTCCATATCCAGATAGCGATACTGCATCAGCAAACCAATAGATGATGAGACAGCCGAGAACGAGCAGTCGTAAAATAATCCCGCCCATTTCCGTTCTTAACATGGATGCTGTGTAGAGATAAACGAATGTATTGCGATTCGAATAGTTTATCGTACGAAGCACCCATGTGAAATAAGACCTTCTTGCTATGCTAGATGGCAGCGTGGGCACATCTATAAATAATCCAAAAAAAACATAATATCGCTTGCGCGTCCTAGCTTCCTCTTCTATTAACCTCTCCCAAGGAAAACCGTGTTTTCTTGGCAGGCGATACAGCAAACCGTACAGTAAACCTATGAGTAAAGTTAAGGCTGCTGCTTGCCAAGCCGGCAATGTAAGCCAAGCCGCAAGTGCGAGTCCAGTCATAGTCCAGCGCAGCAGTCGCATGAGACGTCTTATGGAGGGCCAAGTCATCTGACGTTCTTTCCATGCACCCCATACATTACCAGCCTTCAGAGCGGCAGCGACGACCGCAACAACCCATCCGCCGTTAATAGCTGGCCCTTGATTATAGATCGGTAAATAAAGAAGAAATACTATGGCTGCAAGAAACGAACATGCAATCGTGGTATGACGAAATGAGAGACGTAAATAGCCGGCCATATCCGCTTCACGCGGCATCATAAACACTACATCTCCTGCGGCAAGCCACGTTCGCAGCGGGCTCCAGCACAATACCAGCGTTAGTGCTATAACACCGATGGTCGCAAAGGGAAAGTTAGCTGGCATATGACGAATCAAGTTTATGTAGCCAATTGTGGAAGAGATGAGGATCAAGGACATAAAGGCTGGAAACCCGCTTTGCCCCATGTATCGAAAATAAGGCATGGTTTCACTGCGAAATGCTTTCGCTCTTTGCTGCCATATCATCTCCAGTTTGCTAATTTGGCTCATTAGACGTTGCCCCCAGTAACTAGCTTATAGAAGGCGTCCTCCAGAGAACCGCTGCGCATCTCCATGCCTGCTGCTTGTCTGATGTCCTCAAGCGTGCCTATAGCGACTACTCTACCGTGATGCATTACAATAAACCGATCACAATATGCTTCAACAGTAGACAAAATATGTGAGCTCATGAGAATGGCCGCACCCTTCTGCTTCACTTCAACCAGCCGCTCGAGCAAAGAGCGAATACCAAGCGGGTCGAGCCCAAGAAACGGCTCATCGATAATGTACAGCGGCGGCTCCGCAAGCAGTGCATTCATAATCATGACCTTTTGCTTCATGCCTTTGGATAAATGAGCCGCAAAGGCTTTGCGCTTCGGTACCATCTGGAACTGATTCAGCAGTTCATTTTCCCGTTCCTCGTAGTGGTTGTCCTTTACACTGTAAGCCATTCCTGTTAAACGAAGATGCTCCTCAACCGTTAACTCATCGAATAGTACCGGCGTCTCTGGCACATAAGCAAATGCGCTCCTGTATCGCTCCGTTTCTTCCTCTAGCGTGACGCCATCAACCTTTACTTCCCCTGCCTGCGGCTTCATCAAGCCCAGTATATGCTTGATTGTCGTGCTCTTTCCCGCTCCATTTAGACCGATCAAACCTACCATCTCGCCGGCTTTCACCTCAAAGGAAATATCATGCAGCACGGGTCTTTTTGGGCTATAACCGCCGATTAAACCATTTACCTGTAAAATTGATTCCATCCTATCACCTTCAACCATGCAGTTTAGTTCTAGCTAGTAAACAGCATAACGAATTATTCGCCTAATATCAAAAAAAGCAATGCAATAGACTTCCAACACGAAAAAAAATGAGCAGCCAACAGCTGCCCATTCCTTTCGAAAAACTCATTTATTTAGTTATTTTTATTTTGAAAGTAAGTTATAAAGAACTTGTGCAACTTGAGCTCTCGTAGACACATCTTGAGGGCTCAGCTTCGAATTGTTTCCAGAAATAATTCCGCCTTCTAGTAATGTCTTGAATGCATCGCTAGCATAGCTCGCGATTTGTCCTGCATCACTGAAGCTCGATACAGCAGCAGCATTCGTTTGTGCTTTAGGGAGTTCTCCTAGAACTTCAAGCGCACGATATAGAAGTGTGAATAATTCCTGACGCGTAATCTTACTGCCTGGCTCAAACTTATTGTCCTCTACACCTTTCGTTATTCCAAGGCGCTTCGCTGCCCCCAAATAATTCGTATAGTAGGTGTTGCCTGCATCAGCAAAATTACCAGTCTCTGTTTCATTAGGTACGATGCCGTATGCTTTCAATAACAAGACGATGAATTGTCCTCTAGTTACTGTCGCATTCGGACTGTAATGATCCTCATCTGTCCCAGTTGTAATGCTTCTTGCTGCTAGGAAGCTAACAGCGTTCTTGTACCAAGCTGCGTCTGCCACATCCGTAAACGTCACTTTATTGTATCCAACAATGTACTGTGAGAAGTGTGTTGTCACAAAGCTAACTGTCTTCGTTCCAGCGTTGTAATGACCTCGAATGGTTTCCAAACTGCCGGAATCCGTCACATAGTACACTACAACTGCATTAGGATCTTCACCTGCAAGCAACGTATAAGGTACACTAACTTGCACATTGCTGCCGCCAAAGGTTGAAAGCTCACTGGCTCCAGCAAACACGGAGAAATCATAAACCGGTCTATCTCCTAGTGCTACCTTGCCTTCCTCCGTCAGCTCTACCTTTGTAATAATAATACTGATGTCACCAGTTTCAGCTGCTGCACTGATGCTGTCAATCGCTTTAGCATCAAAGAGAACCGTCCCAACTCCAAGATTGACCTTTACTCCAGCCTGTGTGCTTGATGCCACCTCATTAAACGACTTTCTCGGAATGCTTAGCTCGACCGATTTGGTTTTATCCGTTGCTTCAACCTTAAACTCTACTACAGATGTTTTGCCTGCTGCTTCAGCCTTCTTAGCAAGCTCAACAAGGCTTGTAACGGCAGCTGCAGTCGCTTTCGCTACTGTTGCGCCAGTCGCATCGGTTGTTGCTGTTACCGTTGCTGATGGAGCGGTACCGTCATTGTCGCCACCAACTGGAGGCGTTGGGTTGCCATTGCCATTGCCATTTCCGTTTCCATTTCCGTTACCGCTTGAAACGGGTACATAATCTGGAACAACTACAGCTAATGGAGTGCCTGCCTTGTATCCCTCTTTTGCAGCAAATCTAATATGGTAAGTTCCTGCTGCCAAGCCGGTAATAGAAGGAGCTGTTGCCGCCTGATAGGACTCCGTTCCTGCCAATTTATATTCCAAAGCTGTAGTCGTACCTGTAATTTGTCCGTCGTTATTAGCTGTTGATGTTGGTGCTACACCTTGTAGCCCTGTCGGCGCAGCTTGCTCTTGATTGACATAGGCTTTGATCGTTACGTCAATGGCTGGACTTGCGCTGAATCCTGGTTTAGCTGCATATCTGACATTGTATATGCCCGCTGCTAAACCTGTAATGGATGGCTCTGTTGCCGTTTGATAAGCATCAGTTCCAGCTAATCTGTATTCAAGTGCTGTAGTGGTCCCTGTAATTTGACCATCATTGTTTGCTGATGTCGTTGGAGTAACGCCTGTCAGCCCTGTCGGAGCTTCTTGTGCTTGCTCTCCGTAAGCTGGAATAACGACTTCTACTTTAGGACTTGGATGATAGCCCTCTTTGGCTGCATAACGAACATAATAAGTTCCGTATACAAGGTTTGTTACAGTAGGTTCAGTTGCGGCTATATAACCCACTGTTGTATCGGATAATTTGTATTCTAGCGCTGTCGTTGTTCCTGTGATCTGTCCGTCGTTGTTAGCAGCTGTAGTTGGCGCTACGCCAGCTAGACCCGTTGGTGCTGCCTGCTCTTGAATGTACGATGGAACGACTACAACGACAGATTCGCCCGCTTTATAAGAAATAGCTGCCGGAAGTCCACCAGTATGAGGACCATTGTATCCTAGTTTAGATGCATATCTCACATTATAAGTACCTGGGACTAAGTTAGTTATTGCTTCACCGGATACGGATGTATACTCGGTTTCATTTTCCCGCTTATATTCTAACGCTTTGCCCTTCGTACCGATAATTTGTCCATCAATTTCTGCTGACGAGCTTGGTTTCACTCCGGATAATCCGGTTGGTTTTGCCTCAACTCTTGAGAAAATGCTGTCCAAAGCATTAGTATAATTTTTGTAGTTCACACCAGTAAGTCCGTTGCTTGTGTAATCAGGTTGAATATTTGTCCACGAATACATCAACTCAATATGTCCAAGAATTGGAGACCGATTGCCGTCTGTATCCTTATTGTCTTTATTGTATTGAAAGAAATAAGGAACCTGTGCTTTGCTTGCGATAACTTCTACGCCTTCTTCATTAACATATTTCACATTGTTTTTGGCTTTTTCATACTGCGTTTTGATTTCTGGCAAGTACTTATTAACCAAATCTACATATAAATTGGCATAAGGATGATTGGTGTCTCTCACTTGAAGAAACGTACCATTATGCGGGTCTTTACTCCGATCCGCGACAGATATTCCAGCATCCAACTTGGTGTCCCAAAAATAAATCTTATCGATATTATTTTTTTTCGCATATTCGTTTATAAATTTAATTGCAGCTTGCGTATTCGGGCACCATGATCCACCGAACAAAATAGTATAGTTGCCTTCACTCTCCAAAATCTTCGTCAGTTGATGATACGTTACACGCTCAAAAACGAGCTTTCCATCCGATTCATCTAAGATGACCGTATCTTTTTTATTCGTAATGGATCCATTTTTATTGAATGCCACTTTAATAGACTCGGAGCTGTCAATCGTATCGAATGAAGCAATATTTTTAAACACATCGCTAACTTGTGCCTTATAAGCATCTACTTTGCTCGCGTCCAAATCACCATTTGTTAAATAGTCGTTCCAAAGGTTCGTTGATTCCAAATGGGAAACAATTTTCTTATTGTTATAAACGAATAGGAATGGAGCTTCAATTTTTTTGGCAGAGCCCTGTGAAATAACTGTGCCCTTATTATCTTTTTTTGTATAGCTCACATGATCTGCCGCAGGAAGAACCTCATTAAGGTTCGTTAAATATGTGTTGATCAGCTCGACGTACGCTTCGCCAAAATCGAATGTATTGCTGCCGACTTTAATTTCGCTCGTCTGCGTTTCAGCAATTTCAAAAGACTCTCCATCTAATCTTGTATCAAAGTTATAAATCGTTTTTACACCGTATTGCTTCGCTACCTGGTTGATAAAACCAATATTAGCTTGTGTTTTATCGCTCCAAGCTCCACCGAAGAGGACGACATAAGTGCCTTCGCTATCAAAAAGATTAATAATATCTTCATAGGTTGCGGTTTGCAAAATATGATTCTCATCATCTAAATGATCGTATACATTATTGAAATAGTTATAATGGCTGGCGCCGCTATTTACTAGAGCTTCCGCTGCAGGAGTGGCGTGAACGACATTGACTACTGGCAAAATTAATAAAGCTGCCAACAAAAAAGCCAATAACCTTTTTGAAGTATTAAATTGTAGTTTCATATTCATTCCTCGTTTTCATTTAATTTTGTCATTCATCGTAGTGTGAAACATGAATTCTGCACTGGTGACATAAACATTTCATTTGAAATGCTGGACATGCTAGGCTGATTTGGCCTTGCATGCCCCTTTACGGTCAAAATTTATTTTGAACATAGATTAGCGAGTGACTCCATTATTAGCAATCCTCTTCATCCGATGAAGAAGAGGCAGGCTGCTGACCTTCTGATGATGACGATGAGGAGGAGGAGGAAGAGGCCGGAGCTTCAGTCGATGAAGTTGGTGCTTTCGGCTGCACCGCATCTTTCTTCACAAACGAGATCGATTTTTTCTCTTCCTTTGGTGTTGTCTGTGCTGGTTCCGATTGTTTTTCTTCTTTGACTACAGGTGCTGCTTTCGGCTCTTCTTTGACAACAACTGCTGCTTTAGGCTGGCTTTCTTCTTTTACTGATGCAACTGCTTTCCGCGGGCTCTCTTCTTTTACTGGCGCTGCCGCTTTCGGCTGCACAGCTTCTTTCGGAGTAGTCGTGCTTGCCTTCGGCTGCTCCTCCTCTTTTACTGAAGCAGTTTTCACTTCCGCATCAACCTGCTTTTTATTTGCTGCAAGACTAACTTTCGGCTTCTCTTCATTCGTTACAGCATTTTCGACTTGTGGTTGAGTGACTTCTATCGTTTCCGCAGAATTTGTTTCAAGTTGTTTTTCAACCACTGTTGTTACAGGCGATTTTTTTTCATCCGGTTCAGCGATTGTTATGTTTTTGGGCTGGTTTTCTTCAGTTGCTGCAGTAGTAATGGCTGGACTGTTCTTCACGATTGGTGCACCTTGCGCCTGCTTTGCAGATACCGCCACATAGGTTAAGGCGGAGAAGGCTACCGTCGCAGAAAGTAAAGTAATTGTTAGTTTTTTCATGATTAGAAACATCCCTTTCGTTTCGCTCATTGAGCTTGTTTTTTTCTTTTTTGGATAAAAAAAAGGAGACTCAACAAGGCGCATGAATGCGCTCCTATCGAATCTCTGGTGGTCCAGTAGATTAATCTTCTTTTGTCATCCTACAAAATGGTTTCCTCAACTCACTTTGAATATATTCCTATATTATTCCTCAAGGATCCCCCTGTCAATGATTATTTTAATTTTTCCCATCGCTTTTGTCGGATTTATTGTCATTGACCGGAGCATATGTGCGTTTACAGCATATTCCTAAGCTGGCTCACCAGCCAATTACCCCTAATAAGCACTTATATGTGCTTATAGGCTACAAACTCGGGTTACTTTGGGGCTGTAAGAGCATATGTGCGCTTACAGCATATTCCTGAGCTGACTCACCAGCCAATTACCCCCTAATAAGCACCTATATGTGCTTACAGCCCACAAACTCAGGTTACTTTGGGGCTGTAAGAGCATATGTGCGCTTACAGCATTATTTCGAGCTGGCTCACCAGCCAATTCCCCCTAATAAGCACCTATATGTGCTTACAGGCAGCAAACTCGGTTACTTTGGGGCTATAAGAGCATATGTGCGTTTACAGCATATTCCTGAGCTGACTCACCAGCCAATTACCCCCTAATAAGCACCTATATGTGCTTACAGGATACAAACTCAGGTTACTTTGGTGTTGTAAGAGCATATGTGCGTTTACAGCATATTCCTGAGCTGACTCACCAGCCAACGCACCCTAATAAGCACCTATATGTGCTTACAGCCCACAAACTCAGGTTACTTTGGCGCTGTTAGAGCATATGTGCGCTTACAGCATTATTTCGAGCTGGCTCACCAGCCAATTACCCCCTATTAAGCACCTATATGTGCTTACTGGCCACAAACTCGGGTTACTTTGGGGCTGTAAGAGCATATGTGCGGCATATGTGCGCTTACAGCATATTCCTGAGCTGACTCACCAGCCAATTCCCCCTAATAAGCACCTATATGTGCTTACTGGCCACAAACTCGGGTTACTTTGGGGCTGTAAGAGCATATGTGCGCTTACAGCATATTCCTGAGCTGACTCACCAGCCAACGCACCCTAATAAGCACCTATATGTGCTTAAAGCCCACAAACTCAGGTTACTTTGTGCTGTAAGAGCATATGTGCGCTTATAGCATATTCCTGAGCTGGCTCACCAGCCAATTCCCCCTAATAAGCACCTATATGTGCTTACTGGCTACAAACTTGGGTTACTTTGGTGCTGTTAGAGCATATGTGCGCTTACAACTACCCCAACATAGAAAAAAGACATCATCACAATGGATGATGCCTTTATAGTCAAACCTTATTTCACTTCAATTGATTTCGCCGTTCCATTGTCACCTTTGACCTGTACAAGCTGACCAACCTTCAGCAGCGAAGTATCACCCGTAATGGCTACATTCGGATCAATGTTGAATGTAGAGACGACTGGTTGTGAATTTTCATAACGAGTAATAATTGAAATTTGTGTTAGCTTAGCTTGATTGTTGAAAGTTAGTTTATCAATAATACCAATCTCCGAGAAAGTATTGCTAATAGGAGCAGACTTCGTAACCTCGATAAAGACTATGCGATTCTGATACGTTCGAACGAGCACCTCGTCGCCTGCGCGAAGAGCACTTACAGGTGATTTCTTATCATCGCGGAAAATGAATACATTCGCGTCTATTGCTAAGGAAACCTCTGTGTTATCTGCTTTAACTACCGTTAACTTCCCATCTGCAGGCGCTGCTTTCAGCTTGCCAGTAATTGCTCTCGCATCATGATCAGGCATCTCCGAATCCGTACGATCTAGAAGGGCAGCTAACTCAGCACGCGTAACAGGCTGGTTCGGACGGAACGTCTTGCCATGCTTGTCCTCATAACCGGTAATAATACCTTTTTGAAGGGCAAGAGCAACATAGCCGACAGAACCAGCAGGGATCTCTTTTGCATCCTTGAAGTCAAGCTTCGTATTATTAAGCGCCTTAGCCTCATCTTCCAGTTTAAGCGCTTTTACAAGAAGAATAGTAGACCATAGTCTAGTTGCATGTGCTTCCGGCTTCACTTCCATTTCCGTCTCGGAGAATAGATCATTCTCAAGTGCAACCGCAACATAACCTACTGCCCATGGATATTTTTTTTCTATTTTGTCCCCGTCTTTAAATTGCAGATCCGTGTTCATTTCCTCTGCAGATTCAGCTTGTTCGCGAAGGCCCATCAATCTGACTGCAGCAGTCAACGTTTCAATACGATTAATTTTCTGATTAGGCTTAAATGTACCATCCTGATAACCCGTAAATACACCCTTCGACGCTAGGCGCATTATGTATTCCATTGCCCATTTCAGTTCATCTTCATCTTCGAATTTCCAGTTTACTTTATACTTATCATCGTCTTTATCGTTCTTGTCATTCTTGTCCTCATGACGACCTTTATCATCATCACGGTCGCCTCCATGCCCTTTACCTTTGCCGCTATCTGCAAAAGCTGACGTTGCACCGCCTGCAAGCATTAGCAGCGCAAGCGAAGAAATTGCTGTCTTTTTCCACATTCCTTGTTTCATCAAGAAAGCCACACTCCTTTTTCGATTGCGGGTTTTGCCGCATTTTTTACCTTCGCCCATACGTTTCGGGAGAGGCAGTTCGATTTAAGAGGGTGGCTATCAAATTAATTTTTTATTGTTGTTCCTTCTCGGCCTCACGTTTTGCTTTCAGCCACTTAGGAGCACCTTTGTTCTTGCCTTCACGCTTGCGCTCCACTTTCTTAGGAGCTGGCTTTACCGCTGGCTTTGGTTTTGGCGCATGATTGCTTGGTTTGGCTTCTTCAAGCTTAGCAGGTTTTGCTGCTACTGGAAGTCCTTTTGTCTCAACTAATCGCTTTGCTTGTGATACTTCTGAACGCTCCGCTAGCTTCGCTTCATGACGAGCTGCAAACGGTTTTGTTGCTTCTCTCAGCTCTTCCGCGCTAAGCAACTTGCCTCTAAACATCGTCCGCTCTGTCAAATCAATACCTAGCTGCTTACGGAATTTCTCCATAATAAACAGCTCTTGCGGCGTCACAATCGATACAACCGTACCGGCACGTCCCATACGACCCGTGCGACCTGCACGGTGCACATAGTGATCCGCGTCAGATGCTGGATCAAGCTGAATAACGAGCGGCAGTCCCTCGATATCGAGCCCTCTAGCTGCAACATCCGTCGCTAGAAGCAGCTGACAGCGCCCCTCGCGAAAACGTGTTAACGTTGCTGCGCGGCGCTGTTTATCCGCATCACCATACAATGCTTCAACAGTGAATCCTTCATAACTAAGCTTCGATTCCCAGTTCGAGATGTTGTCGGTATCATTTAGAAAAAGCAGCGCCGAAGTTGGGTTGAGCAGGCGAACGAGCCTTCTCGCCGTATCCGTTTTATCCCGTTTGTCGCTAACGATAAAATAATTATCGATCGTTTGTGATACGGTATGCTCAGGCGTAACTTGAATCCGGTCCGGGTTTTTCATCCAGCGTCCTTCAAAACGAGCCATTTGATCAGGATACGTCGCGGAGAAAAATGCGATTTGGCGTTCTTTACCCACGCTGTGCAAAATGATCTCGACCTCTTTCGTCGAGCCAAGCTGAAATACCTGATCTGCTTCATCAACGACAACATTTTTGACATCATTCAGCTTGAGCTTGCGCAGCTTAAGCAGTTCATGCATACGTCCCGGTGTTCCGATAACCAGCTGCGGGCGCAGCTTCAGCTTCTCTACCTGACGCTTTAGCGCCGCACCGCCGATTAGTTGCTGTACGCGTATGTTAAGCGGCTCAGCGTACACTTCCGCTACCCGTACAATTTGCATAGCCAGCTCCTGCGTTGGAGCCAAAATTACCCCTTGGATCGCATTTGAATACGAATTCAGCTTCTGAAGCATCGGCAGCAAATAAGCGAGTGTTTTGCCGGTGCCCGTCTGTGAACGTGCGGATACATCGCTGCCGCCAAGCAGAACCGGTATCGTTCCTGCCTGTACATCCGTTGGTTCAATAATTCCATTTGCCGCAAGCTTATCCGCCAGCAATTCATTAATACCTATCTCATTCCATGTGTGCTTACTCATCTTTAATCCTCTCTCATTTAAACCTTTATTTTCGATTTAACATCCCACCGAATAGACGGTCGATTGTTCGCGGCAGCAATTGGTACAGCTTTATACCCGCAGCCGCTGTTTTCGGAAGGTCAAGCTCGGCTTTTCTCCGCTCGATTAAACGAATGATTTTGTTGACAACATATTCTGGTTTCATCATAAACCAATTAACATTTTTCACGTAAGAGCCGGAAGGATCAGCCAGCGTAAAAAATGGCGTATCGATTGGACCTGGATTAACTGCAGATACTTGAATGCCTTGTTCGCGAAGCTCCATTCGAAGCGCATTGGTAAAACCAAGTACTGCATGTTTCGTAGCTGTGTAGCTCGTTGATTTCGCAGTGCCTATTTTGCCTGCCAAAGAAGCAATATTTACGATATGTCCGTTCCCCTGCTTCACCATATGAGGAATAACAGCTTTCGAGCAGCGTACAATTCCCATATAATTAGTGTCCATCATTTGTTCAAAGCTTTCCACATTCATGCTCATAAAATTCTCAAATTTACCATAGCCCGCATTGTTCAGCAGTACATCTATTTTTCCATATTCCGCGATGACAGCTTCCACTGTACGTTTCACCTGTTCATTATCGGTCACGTCCATCTGATAAAATGAGCTTTTCCCCTTGATAGCAGCAGAAATCTCTTTCAACTTCGAGATGTTTCGTCCAGTCAGCACCGGGATCGCACCACGCTCAGCCAGCTTTACGGCCATTAACGCTCCGATTCCACTTGATGCTCCAGAGATGAAAATCACTTTTCCTCTTAACATCCATCATCACCCATTTATAATTTTACTTGATTGGTATTACAGACGCAAAAAAAGCTCCCTAAGGAGCCATTTCTGTGCTAAGATGCGATTAAAACTTGGATGTCAAGCTCTCCGATGCCTTCCATAATAAGTGGAATCGTCAATGCCTTTTGTGCAGTAAAGCCTGCTGCTTGAGCAGACTGGATAACCTTCGGCGGTGTAATATCTACTCTTACCCCTTGATTATACAGCATCGTACTGGCATTTCCGCTAATCATATTGCCAAGCTCAGAAATAGCGCTCTTCACGATTTCATCGATTTCTGAAATAGCATATCCGCCCATCATCGCGGAAACCATTTTCATAGCTACCTCTTCACTAAGCCCGAATACAATATCACCGTTCATCTGCCCGTTGAGCCCAATTTGAATCCAAATATAGTTCTCGACAAACTTGATATCCTTGAGACCTAGTTCTCCAGTCGCTGGACGTATTTGAACGACTTGCTCAATCACGATTTTTGCAGATTCAAGAAACGGGTTAATGTATTCTGCCTTCATAATGAAGATACGCTCCTTTTCGACAAAATTCGCGATTTGTCTTATTTAATTTATATTATACTTAATTCACTAGGACAAGTATACTATAAATAAAGGATATGTATCCAAAGAACTAAATTTCCTTCACGAAAAATGTAGAATATTGATAGTAATGGAGGTCTCTCTTCTATGCCTAACGTATGGGCTCATTTCATATTTGGACAGCTTGTTATGGAGAAGCTTGGAGAAAGCACACTTATTCAATTTGATGAGAAAAAAAACATATTTAATATGGGGTGCCAAGGTCCTGACTTTTTATTTTATCATCGTTTTTTTCCTTGGCAGCGAAGCGTCGCCTTGAATCGCTTAGGTACAGAAATGCATAACCGCAATTGCGGTCCCGTGCTTGTCGAAATGCTGGATAATGTCGTTGGCAGACCGGCTAACTCGCAACGTTCTGATTCTTCTATTATATATACACTCGGATTTGTACTGCATCACATCCTAGACCGGAATCTGCATCCTTATGTATTCAGCAAATCAGGCTTTCGCAAATGGGACCACCAACGGTTTGAAATCATGATGGATACGTTGATTGCACGTGAGCTTTGGGGTGTCGAAACGTGGAAAACCGCAGTATGGAAACATATTGATACGAAGGGAGTTTTCCCCCCGCCGATCGTAGATGCATTCGAATCGATTGCTAACGTATATTATGAGGAGCTCGCTCCGCTCATTAATAGAAGAGATTGGGATCAAGCAAACCGTGATTTCACGTCTGCGCAGCGCCTTTTCCATGATCCGACTGGCATTCGTCAAAAACTGACATTCGGTCAAATTGAGCCTTTTATCTATAAAAAAGGAGCTATGCCCTTTGACGTATTGAACGAAGCTGAGCAGCCTTGGCTGGACCCCGTGGATGGCAGCACCTATCACTTTGAGAGCGTCTGGCAGCTATGGCAACGAGCGCTGGATGATGCTATTGAAGTTGTAAGCGCTATCCTCATATGGTTACGAGCGCATGAAGGCCCTCAATTTACGAAGGAGGAGCGATTTCATGTACGCCAGCTGCGTAATGAAGCCGTAGCCTTAATTGACAATCGTTCCTACGAAACCGGTCTTCATTGCGACTTGGATACAGCAATCTGCTATGCAGATACGGTTTGGGCTGACCAGATTGGAATAACGAAGGCTCCTTAAATGATTTGCTGGAGCCTTCTCCAATCCTTCCCTTCAGCTTTACGATGTTAAACTATACCGCCTTACTCGTTAGGCTTCTCCGATAACGAAGTCTTATTAGCCGCAGACGCTCGTAAAGTACATCAACTGGCTTACTCAGCTGTGAAGCATCCGAAGAGCCATATACCTGCTGCAATACCGGCTTCAGATATTTATCACCAACCTGAGAGAGCGCTTCCCAGACGAGCTGCTGCTCATCCTCAGGCATCTCAACCAATTCCCTCGATATAAGTGATTCCATGTCGTAACCTTCTTGCTCCAATTGCTCTATTCTATCCACCAGTTCACGTCTTGTCAGCTCTAGTTCCGTGCCGAGCTGATCAAGCGTTCCCCCCTGCTGCACCGCAGTTAAAATATGTTTTTTTGCTTGTTGACGATCTAGCAGCGACTTATATTTCGTTTCCTTTTGTTTATACAACCACTGTGTGTAAGCTCCAGAATCCAGCTTATCAGACACCCATTGCAGTGGGAAATCGGTGTCGCGGTTAATCCCGCTCGTTATCGCAAGCACTTCTAATCCAAAGGATTCATGCTTCGCACTGCCCCAGCCGGGGATCTGCACCAATTCTTCCGCAGTCTTCGGTACAAAAGTACTGATCATCCACAACATGCGATTTGTAGCAACTAGATACGCTGAACGCTTCTCCGCAACGGCTTTGGCACGACGCCATTCACGCAACTGCTGGAAGAGCTCTTGATTGGCGTGGAGTTCACCATAACATTGCAACATCGTCACGAAACTACCTGCTGAAGTACGGCGATCATCGAGCATGCCATCAATAATTGGCGCATATCCTTCGCCCATCACTCTTGCAATCCCGTGACGAAAAGTAATAATCATTTCCTCCCATGACGTACCTTCAAACCAGGTTTGCGGCTCCCCGCTGTCCTCTTTAAGCTCCACCCACATAATTGCCCAAATCCCTTGACGCTCACATATGGATAGCTGTGCGCTCTCAATATGCTGCCCTTCACCAAGCTTCTCGAATGTGTTCAAAAATACGATTTGCATGTTGTCTCAATCCTCCAATAAATAGATGTAGTCACGAATCGGATGAAGGTAAGGTAAGCGCCCGAACAGCAGGAAAGAGTGTCGGAAAACAACAAAAAGCACCTCCTCTGCCTGTGGCAAAGGAGGTGCTTCCTCACGTTAAATGATTCGATTGACTTCATGCTATCATAATGATTTCTTTATTACAAGCATTTTGTTATTGTATAATGATTGTATAAATGAAGTGGAGGCTAGACCCTATGCTGTTGCCTGATTTTGATTTTATGTCCGATTCAACGGAACAAACATCTACAAGATATGTCACCTTTATCGGACCCAGCTTGAAGCGTTTTGACCTTGCCATCACGTCTACCAGCCGTTTTTACGGCAAGAAGCTAATTACTGACCTGCAGTTTGGCAAAACAGCGATTATCGGTCCTGACGACCTCGAAGAGGAAGGCTATCTTGAGCATACGTTCAAGCTCACGGAAGAAGAAGCTGCTGAACTCGTACAATTCTTATATTTTGTTGTCGGAACGGTGCATTTTACAGATTAATCAGGGCACACTGAAATGGTAATTCAATACCATTTCAGAGGAGACTGATGATGGATCGTTTTATTCCTGAAAATCGCCAGCCCTATACAGATGTATCGACAGTAGAATCGCAGCGAAACGATCTAATTCCGGAGGAGTTTGCGGATGGTCCGTACGGCTCTGACCTGCGGCTGAAATCTCTAGGGAAAAGTACGCCTTGGCGTGTCGATCAGCGGTCATCGAACCGCTTCGATTATGAGAATCGAGCGCTGCATACAGGTTTGCCTCGTGACTATCCCGGTGAAGACGAGTACGATCATGCTTTTCCTGAAGTACACGATGAACCTTAAACAAGCAAAGCCCTTGGCTAATCACGCAGTATTGCGTGTTTAGCCAAGGGCTTTTTTCTAAGCAAACTCACTTATTTATTGTTTATGCAGGATTAAGTTCCAGCTCATCTTCATCGCCGCGGTTAAACGCTTCGCGATCGAATTCGCCTTCAGAATCCGCAACGAGCAATGCAGTAACTGTAGTACCAGTAGCATTAACAGCTGTACGACCCATATCAATGAGTGATTCAACAGCAACTACAAGTGCAATACCTTCAAGCGGAAGACCTACAGCTGTAAGTACAACCGTTGTCGAAATCGATGCTGGTCCAGGCACACCTGCAACGCCGATTGATGAGATAACGCTAACGAGTACGATAAGAACATAATCTGTTGCAGTAAGTGTTACGCCATATACTTGAGAGATGAACACTGCTACTACAGCCGGCCAAATGCCGCCGCAGCCGTTAAAGTTCATCGTCGCACCAAGCGGTGCTACGAAACTTGCAATTTTCGGTGAAATGCGAAGGCGCTTCGTAATAACTTCAAGATTGACCGGAAGTGTTGCAAAACTGCTGCGTGTTGTAAAAGCTACCGCTACCGTTGGATAAGCTTTGCGGAAAAATTTCAATGGATTAACTTTCGCAACGAAGCTTACTAAACCGCCAAAGACGAATACAAAATGTACCAGTAGAGCGATATAAGTTACAATAATTAGCATACCAAGCGGTTCAAGTGTTTCCCATCCATATTTTGCAGCCATAACTGCAATCAAGGCGTAAACACCATATGGAGTGAAGCGTAGTACAAATTTTACAACTTGGTGCATAATGACGGTTGCAGACTGTATAAATGCTTTGAAAGGTTGAACCGAATCCGGATTTTTCGCTCCTACTTTAACGATAGCAATCGCAATGAATAGTCCGAAAATAAGAATTGGAACTACTTTTCCTTCTGCAGCATCGTTAATGGGGTTGGAAGGTACTTGATCCAAAATAACTTTGAAAAAGCTTGGAACCTCACGTGCTTCAAAGTTCTCAGGTGCTTTCATCTCGAAGCCTGCACCAGGATTAATTGCCGATGCTACCAGAAGTCCGATAATCGCCGCTACTCCTGTCGTTGCTAGAAACCAACCGATGGTCTTAACGCTAAGCTTACGCAAGTATTCAAGGTTCGTAATTGAAATGATACTGTTGATAACAAGAACAAAAACGAGCGGAATTACGATCATCTTAATTAAGTTAATGTAGATAGACCCAATCGTACTTACACCTTCAGTGTCGAGTTTAAAGTTGTTGAAGATAATACCTGCGACTAGTCCAAGCCCCAGCGCCACCAATACCCTCGTTCCAAAGCCTACACGTTTTTTGGCCATAAAATAAAGTCCGCCAAGAATTATTGCTGATACGACTAAACTTATCCAGTTGTTCTCAATTGCTGTTATTAAATTATTTTCCATAATCCAACACTCTCCCCTTCTGTCTATTACTATGATGTATAGCACAATTGCATGTAGAAATGAATCAATATGTAATCCCGATAAGATTACTATGCTTTGCTTGCAGGAACAAATATATCATCGTTATCAATCTTATGTCAATATGATTTTTCCACATCAGTCAGAGAAATATTCGGTTATATCTTTTTCTTCAAAAAAAGATGCACAACAACCCGGATAAATCCGGTTGTTGTGCATCTTATTCTGCTCTATTTTTCGTTTGATCGCTTACTCAATAATTTGGAAGTTTGGTTTAACGTCATTGAAATCTAAATTCTCACCGCTTACCATCAAGCCCATTCCCCAATCGAAATGCGTGTTTACAGTAGGTTTGTCAGCTGCGTCGCGATATTGAAACAAAACATTTCTTCGCGTTCTATCACTCCGATTAACATCCGAGCCATGGATCGTCAAGTAATTGAAGAACAGCACATCTCCCGCCTTCGCTTTGCAAAGCGTTCCAGATGAAATCGGATATTCCTTATGATTCAAATAATGCCTGCCTACGTGAGACAACGGTCCTTCTAGATGCGAACCTGGAACAACAGCTAAGCAGCCATTCTCTTCGTCAGCATCGTCCAGATGAACGCTTGCTGCAAGCATGGAATGATCTTTATGCGGAAAATAAGGATAATCCTGATGCATCGGAAATGCTGCACCGTTAGCAGGTGGTTTCACGAGCATTTTTGAGTGATGGAGCTGCACATTGGGACCAATAAGACCATTCAATACAGCTACCATATTAGGATGAACCACTGCTCTTGTGAAAGCGGCATCATGATAATGCACATCATGGAAACCTTTTAGAACAAGCTTCTTAAGCTCATCGGGCGGCAGGTACTCCCCTTGCCACGCATGATTGTGATCTGATTTAGCTTGCGCCGCCCGCTTAATGATCCGCTCAGTCGATGCTCTCATTTCCAGCACCTCTTCATTGTTAAACACACCTCTAACTAACAAGTAACCATTTTCTTTATAAAATTGCACGTCCTCGTTGACGATCATGTTCATTCTCCTTATCATATAATTAGTATGAATATGGTTTCATTATAGATAATATATAGTGATATCGTATTTACCTGCTAAAGACATCTTTTTGCACTATTACGCCACAGGAGCTGATCTTCCGAATGTACATTTGGTCAAAAAGCGAGGAACGCTTGAATAGATATGCACGATTGCTTCAGGGTGAGAGCTTAACGATACACGTTTATTACTGGGGGGCGGTGCAAAAATTAGTCGCAAACGCTGTTCATAAGCACTCTTTTTTCGAGGTATGTTATGTAGCAGGCGGAACGGGAATTTATGAAGAAGGAGGAGTTAGATATCCATTGCATGAGGGTGTACTTTTCTGTTCAAGACCTAATATACGCCATCAAATTATAGATGTAGACCATTTGGATTTATTATATGTGGCCTATGAATTGGATGAGAAGCTTTCTAAACCGGATGAATTGGAGTACTATAATCAATCTTTGAATAGCGGATCCATATGGATGGAGAACCAGCAGCAATCACCGACTGCACAAATCTGGCGATCCTTACTCATTCCAAGCGACGAGACATTTGCGGTGCCAATCGCGTTGCTTCACCAGCTTGCACATGCTTTAATCCTTACCTTTCCAACCATTGTTGGCAGCAAGAATGGTAACACAGAAATCATTTTACCGGCTTCAAATGCCGCTATCCTTATCAACCGAGCCAAGCTATACATACGTGATAATTTAGGAGCTAGCTTGAGTCTTTCCGAGGTTGCACGTTACATTAACGTATCCGAACGCCATCTTTCCAGACTGTTCGCCCAGAGCGTTCATGAATCCTTCTCCATTCTCGTAAGACACGAACGAGTCCGTGTAGCGGAGAAATTACTCGTCCAAACATCAACGCCAATTAAAATAATCGCTGAGCGCTGCGGCTTCTCATCCGTTCATTATTTCTCTCGAACCTTTGCCGAAGCGAAGGGTATTCCTCCTGCTGCCTTTCGAGAAGAAAGCCGTAGAAATACGATCCATGACTAGCTACAGCCTCATATTTATAGATCATGAATCGTAATCTCACTTCTAACCATAAACCGGGCGTTAACGCCGGCTTGACCAATACCTTTTGAGATGTAGAATGTGCCGTTCTGGTTGTGATGAAGGCCTTTGTAGATTCCTTTCACGGAAAGCGGACCCTTTGGCTTAAATGCAAAAAAGAACGGTACGTTCAGCTGCTTTCCATGCAGATGACCGGCCATCAAATAATCATAGGTACGATCAATCTTAAGCAGCACATTGGGATCATGTGTCATAATAACAATCGGCTTACTGCTTGCAATACCTCTAAAAGAAGGCTTGATGCGGCTATGATGAGAGCTGGCATCATCAATTCCAATGAGTTGAAAATCATCAAGCAGCACATTTTCATTGCGAAGAACTTTAATGCCATACAATTGAAACAGATCGAGCAGCTTCTTTAATCGAGGGAGCTCATAGTCATGGTTGCCAAGCACCGCGTATACGGGTATACCGCTATCTGAAATAGCCTTTAAGTAATAGCCTACCCGCGGAAGATAGTGTTCTTTATAGGTATAGTCGCCAGTAAGAAAAATGTAGTCAGGCTTCGCAGACGCGATTTCTTGCGAAATTCGCTTCGCGCTAATGCGCAGCCTGTCTACGTGCAAATCACTAATTTGCAATATGCGTTTGTTAATGCCGATTGGGTGGGTTATCTTTTCGATTTTTAGCCACTGAGTTGGGAAGATAAAGAGCAGGTAAAAGAAAAATATGGATACTGCCACTGTTAGTATAATAACCAAATTTGTCCTCCTATCCGAATGTAAATAATTGTAATGATTCGACAAAATATGTTAAAGATTTTTATTATCCAGAGACGAGAAATGACAATATATGCAATTGGCTTGAACTATAATAATCTTATTAAGAAATCGAGAAGTACACGGGAGACGTTGAAATGCGTTTAGTATCTGGGCACCTTAAACGCATGGAGTCAGTGGTGCAACCGTCCCAATATGAATGGGGGACTTGAGGAATGGTACTGATTGAGTCAAAAGAATTAGATGACTTGGATATGGAATGGGTTACATTAATTATGGACGCTCGAAAATCAGGACTTACTAAAGAAGACATACGTAAAGCTCTTCTTATTCTGAAGGAAAGCGATATAGATAAGAACAAGGAAACGGCTGTATAAATATAATTTCTCTAGCTTTGCTTACTTTTCCATTTGTTGAATTCTAAAAATTCTTTGAACTGATCCTTACTTACACCAGAATTCATAGCCTCTCTTACTAAATCAGCCCATTCATTGTCAAGATGATCGGGCTTTTGGTCCGTCTCATCGTTATTCAATAACTCTTCTATTGTAATGCTTAATACTGCGCTTACTTTTTCTAGAAACTGAATCGAAGGATTTTGCTGGAGCCCTCGTTCTATGGAGCTTAGATAAGATTTTGCAATGCCTGCCCTCTGGGAAAGTTCAGTCAGTGAAAGACCTTTTCTCTTGCGAAGCATCTGAATGCGTTGTCCAATCATAACAAACTCCTCCATTATTTCACCGTTGTAGAATACTCTCTATTATAACGAATATTACTCGATTGCGATACTCCTCCTCAAGTTCGATTTCCTTCCACAGCAGTATCCGTTTTCTCCACCTTACTATCCATTCTAGCCAATGCTTCACCATTTCAACTACGCATACGCTAGTTATACGAAAAAAGCAAGGGCTATGCGCCTTGCTTCTCTCTTTGGACCGACGCTATGAATGCATTCGTTAAACAATCTATCACCCTTGACTGCTCTTCTTCGGTCATGCTAGAACCGGATGGAAGACAGATTCCATTGCGAAACAACGGATCCGAAATTGTTTCTTCTTCATGATGTGAATAGAACCGTGCCCCTTCAAACAAAGGCTGCCTATGAAGCGGCTTCCAAACTGGCCTAGCCTCGATATTCTCTTCAGATAACGCTTCAATAAATGCATCCCTAGAAATACCAGCCAACTGTTCGTCTACCGTTAGAACCGTAAGCCAACGATTAGAGTGACTATTTTCTAATTCCGGCATAAACCTGATACCTGGGAAATGGGATAATGCCTTCACGTACCGCTCAAAAATTGCTCTTCTTGCTAATATCCGCTCTGGCAACGTTTCCAATTGCGCTCTGCCGACGCCAGCCAGCACATTGCTCATTCGATAGTTATAGCCAATCTGGCTGTGCTGATAATGCGGCGCATGATCCCTAGATTGCGTAGCCAAGAAGCGCGCCTGCTTAATCCCTTCCCCATCATTGGATACCAGCATTCCGCCACCTGAGGTAGTAATGATCTTATTCCCATTAAAAGAGTAAACACCAAATGTTCCGAATGTGCCGCTTGCTCTTCCCTTATAGGTAGAACCAAGTGATTCCGCCGCATCCTCGATGATAGGTACCTCGTAGTGATTACATAGGGAAACAATTTCATCCATTTTTGCGCTTTGACCGTATAGATTCACGACGATAACCGCTTTAGGAAGACGTTGTTCATATGCAGCATCTTGAAGAGCCTTTTCCAAAGCTTGCGGGGACATGTTCCATGTTTCCGGCTCCGAATCGATGAAGACCGGTTCTGCCCCTAAATACAAAATAGGATTTGCACTCGCAACAAAGGTAAGGCTAGAACAAAATACAGAGTCGCCCGTTTTTACATTTAATATGTTCAAAGCCAAATGAATAGCAGAGGTTCCGGAACTGACAGCGGCTGCATGACTAGAACCAACATACTCCGCTAGCTCTTTCTCAAATGCATCTACATGCGGACCAAGCGGAGCAATCCAATTGGAATCAAACGCTTCTTTAATATAAAGCAATTCGTTCCCGCTAATATGAGGAGGAGATAAGTATATCTTTTGTTTATTCTTAATCATGACCGTCTTTCACAACCTTTCGTTTATATGAATATGGTGACACATTGCCAGACCCTTATTCTTCAACCTATGAACCTGTAAATTTTTCCATAGTTACATGGTTTTCCTGATGAATCCCCTCTGGCCTCAGCACTTTAAACAATGTTATGAACAGTATTTTTACATCTAGAAGAAAACTGAAATTTTCAACATACCAGATATCCAGCCGAAACTTCTCTTCCCACGAAATAGCATTTCTTCCGTTAATCTGCGCCCAGCCTGTAATTCCAGGCCGCACCTGATGCCGTTTAGCTTGTTCTTCGGAATATAAAGGCAAATAATCCATGAGCAGCGGCCTCGGACCGACTAAGCTAAGCTCGCCTTTCAGAACATTGACCATTTGCAAAAATTCATCCAGACTGTACTTCCTCAGAAAAACTCCGAAGGATGTCAACCTTAGATAATCGGGCAACAACTCTCCGTTCTCGTCTCGTTCATCCGTCATAGTACGAAACTTGTAAACATAAAAAGGTTTACCTTTTAATCCCGGACGCTGTTGTTTAAAAAAAACGGGAGATCCCAGTTTACTGCGGATTAGAATAGCAACAATCAGAATAACTGGAGAGGTTAGCAGCAAGAATACTGCAGCAACGCCAAAGTCCAACAATCGTTTCATGAATAATCCTGCCCCTTATATATTCTCAAACGCCGTCATACGGCCTGATTCTCGCTTGCTTCAGCCAACCGTTCAATTCCTATTTCATAACCGTTCGGATTAAAAGACTGCCAGCGCCAAGCATCCTCACACATTTCTTCGATTCCTTTACTTGCTGCCCAGCCAAGTTCAGATTTTGCCTTACTAGGATTCGCATAACAGACGCCTACATCTCCAGCCCTTCGTTCAGAGATCGTGTAGGGAATGTCAATGCCTGAGGCTCGCTCAAAAGCAGTAACCAACTCTAATACGCTGCAGCCTTTCCCGGTTCCAAGGTTGTATGCCTCTACACCCGATTTCGATAGTACGTTTACAAGAGCGCTTATATGTCCCAAAGCCAAGTCAACGACGTGGATGTAGTCTCGCACGCCGGTACCATCTTGCGTTGCATAGTCATTGCCGAACACGCTCAGCCTCTTCAACTTGCCTACCGCAACCTGCGTTATGTATGGCATCAAATTGTTCGGTATCCCATTCGGATCCTCGCCAATCCGGCCGCTCTTATGAGCTCCAACAGGATTAAAGTAACGCAGCAGTGCAATACTCCAACGATCATCCGACACATAAATATCTCTCAAAATTTCTTCGATCATAAGTTTAGTGCGTCCATAAGGGTTCGTAGCCTGCAGAGGAAAATGCTCTTGAATCGGAACGAAGTCCGACATGCCATATACAGTTGCTGAAGAACTGAACACCATGTTTCGCACCCCATACTTCTCCATCACTTGGCAAAGGAGAAACGTCCCGCTTATATTATTAAAATAGTAATGCAGAGGTATCCTCGTAGACTCGCCAACCGACTTGAGTCCTGCGAAATGCATCACTGCATCAATCTTATGGTTGGAAAAAACCATCTCTAGCCTGTTCCGATCTAGCAAATCCGCTTTATAATAAGTAAAAGATCTCCCTGTAATTTCTTGTATTCGATTTATTACTTCTGGCTTGCTGTTCGAATAATTATCGATCACGATGATCTCAAAGCCTGAATTGAGCAGCTCCACGCAGGTGTGGCTGCCGATATATCCGGCACCGCCAGTTACAAGTATGGCCATTCATTTTTCCCTCCAGAGATGATTGATAAAAATTAAGAGACTCCGTATAGATCAAGCCAATCGTGAATGTTTTCCCTAATATCGAATCCTCGACTTCCTATTTTGTTTGCTATGAGGTTCTGATCGGGTTTTTCCATCAAAAAAGCTTTGCTTATTTGATCAGTCCAGCTTTCCAAACTCTCATCCAGACTGAGAAAGCTCATTAAATCTACTCCCATATCCGTTAACTTAGGAACACTGTCCGCAACTACACAAGGTGTGCCAGAACATTGTGCTTCTAAGGTGACGATTCCAAAGCCCTCGAATAGAGATGGGAAAACGAACACATCAAAGGCTTTCATGAGTCTAGGGATATCCGCTCTCACCCCTAAAAATCGTATCCGATTAAAAATACCCAATGCTCGGGCTTCGGCTTCAATGCTGCTTCTTAACAAGCCATCTCCAACCATCACTGCAATTACGTCAGTCCCATCCTCTGTCATTTGCTTCACAATTTTCAAAAGGAACGTATGGTTTTTGGAAGGAGAGAACGTGCCCACATGCCCGATCATTTTTGATTCATTCGGTATGTTTAGTTCCCTTTTTATTGTCCGTTGCAAATCAGGCTCGAAAGTAGTGAACCGATCTATTTCGATCCCATTTTTCAACACGGAGGTTTTCCCGTTATCCACCTTTGAGGGGCCAAAAAGAAATCGAGCTGCTTCCACACTGCAAGCACAATAATCAGTAGCAGCATAATGAATTAGAGTGCGCATCGCTTTAAGCGTCATTCTATGCTTCAGACTGTTTTCTCTTCCCCAGTTATTGCTGTGAGAATGGCAAATTCGCTTTGAAATTCTGCTCATCTTCCCAGCCAAAGCAGCAAAGCCGCTTTGATAATCTGTATGAGAATGAACCGCAGTATAGTTTGTTTGGGTCATAATTTTTTTCAACTCGTTGATATAAGGCAATGGACCTGATTGACCCAGACTTTGAATTCGAAAGATCCTACCGCCTAGAGAAGTAATTTCGTCATCGTAATCACATTTTTCCATTCGATGCGAAACAAAATCGAACTGGATTTTTGTTCGGTCTATGTTTCGGTAGACATTCATAAGCAGGGTTTCTGCACCACCGCGGTTCATAGCACTTACAACATGCAATACTCTATGTACCAAATTAGATCACCTTTACTATTTAATATTCTTTATAACGAACATTTTGAGTAAAAAAATTTTTCCTTACACACCTAATAACCCCTATTACGAATCTAATAATTTTCATGGCTTACACTCGTTTCATTACGCTATATCCTTATATTAGTTCTTAATAAAGAACATGTCAATTTAAAAATAAATCCGCCTGTAATTTCCAATTAAAAAATACGAAAATCACGGCGGATTCATTCTGTGAGTTAGTTTGAGATTTGGCCATACGGCTTAAATACAGCCAGCATTCCTATTTCTTTCCAGGTTAACAATCGGTTAGTTGTCCAAGTTACAGTTCCATCTGTTGTTGTTTGTCCAATATTTTTATTCCAAGCAGGCTCTACATTGGAGGACTTCCCTGCCGTTGTACAGTTATAATAGATACCCTCAATCGCAGCAGGGATTATAATATCATCCACAGCATAGGAAGTATTAGGTGTCCACGTTCTTGGAACTCGAATACGATCCAGAACAATCTCACCTGATGTGCCTATAAAGGTCGGTTGGCTGCTTGCAGATACTCCTGGAAAAAGAACCTCATAAACGTGTGAATTAACAACGATTCGATCACCTTTATTAAAGTACATCTTTGAAATCCAAATCGTCTCACAGGCATAGCCGGCAACCGTACAGACCCAGCCCGCGTTTCCTCCTGGAACAGGTGCAGCATTGTTTAATACATGACCTAAACGATATTTCCCCGTTTTTGGCAAGGATACAATATTCGTATAGGGTTCCATAACGCTATTAATATAGTTATTAGAAGTGTACACTACATCACTTGTTATGGGCTGTATTACGGTATCCAATATATTGTTTCTAAAAAATATTTGATTTGTAGTGATTTGTCTATTTAGATTAATTGCTGTTAGAGGCTGATTCGAAATAAACTCATTCCCGTCTACTATCAAATACTTACATGAAAAGGAACTAGTTAAGAAATCAACGATATTGAAGATGGAGGTTGCATTTTTATATTCAAAAATATTGCTCAGCAATTCCAATTTCCCTTGAATATTGCGAAAATAAATAGCAGACTTGTTGCCTCCTATAAATCTACAATTTCTAATTCGGAGCAGCTCCATGCTATGATCTGCCGAGTTGGAGAACACATTACTGTCCCAGTTTTTAAATAGGCAATTCACGAAATCATACACGGAATTTTTAAGCAGACCAAGCGTCATCGCGTTATCAAATATGCAACCGGTGATGCTGCCTGCAGGTAATGTAAGCATTTTTGTATTAAGAAAAGTATTGTTGATTAATTGCCATTCATATGCGTCATTCTGACCGGAAAATGTGTTTGATGCCGAAGTTTTCCCTTCGAATACACAATTTGAAATCGTTTGTGGTTCTTTTCCATAAAAGATTGTTGGTTGTTGATTGCTTATTAGCGGGGAATCATTATCGTGGTAAAAATGACAATTCATAACTGAAACTTTATGCGGCAGGTCTTTTGTTAAATTGAGAGAGCTATTATGGAAATAATTATTTCCAATAATACATTCTGCTGTTTTTTGAGATAATATAATGCATTGATATATCACATTGTTTGTAAATATAACTTCGCCTTCTAAAGTAAATCCCGAGCGCGACATATGGTTTCCATCCACAATAACATTTCTGCATTCGTTCCAAATCTGGCTTGGGCCAAGTCTATCCATTACATTATTAGAAAAAACGACATGCTGCGTACTTACTAAACTAACCCCAACCTTACAATCATAAATGTTATTTCCTTCAATGAAATAATACTGATTCATTCCATAACCATCTTCCACATCGATTGCCGCCTGTGGGGGAACTCCTGAAATATCATGTATCCTATTATTTCTTATATAAATATACTTTCCGCCACTGCTAATTCCACATCTTCTTGCGTGATGCAAATTACATTTTTCTATAAACACATTTCTAGGATATAACGGAACTCCTACACTCAAAACAACACTATCCGATACTGCCGTATCTGGTATGTTGCTTTGGTATATCACTATTTTTGCGTAGGCGGCTCCGGCGGGGATAGAGATGTCATCGAAAAAATTAGTTGCTTTGAGCGAGGATATAAAAGCATCAGAACTATTGTAGAAAATGATGTCACATACCGTAGTGTTAATCTGACTACCGAAGTCCCCCCAACCGTTTCCACATATTGCGAAATAGCCAAACTTGATCATGTCTGCATTGTTTAACATGATTTTGTTCACAATTCTAATTTTCATTGGATCGGTTATTAATGCACCATTCGTAAGATTGATGCTTCCTTGTTCCCACAGTCTCATATTATAACCACTTTGAAAATTAGGAGCTAGTCCTAGCCCTATGGAGTCACCTGTACAATTGTATATTTCCAGATTATCCAAAATGATAGATTCAGGATTTCCTAAGTTCTCAACAACACCATTACTACCTATATTGATACCCATGCATCCCTCATGTGTGCCGCCACTGGAAAAGTCATGATCGTATCGATCACCTTCGATGATGCCATTCGTGATGCGTACATTGACTTGGTTCTTAATATCAATAATTTTATATTTCATGTAGCCATTATTTCTTATCCTTAGTTTTGAGCCGCCCAAATTAAAAGTCATATAGCTAGCTGGTATGATTGGTGTATACTCATCTACAAGATAAATACCTGATGGAAAAATAATCTCTGAGTAATCCTGCCCTGAAGCCCATTGAATGGCTGAATTAATGCCTATCGAGTTTGCTTTGGCAACTTTTTTATCATTGTAATCCGTAGCAGTATTGTTTAGTCCCCATCTGCTAAGATCAAGTACATATGAACCAAGACCGTTCCCAAGCATATTATCCAGATTCATAAGTTTATCGCTCAAGCTGGTCGTTGGATCTACATAAACGGCTTCCGATACCGTCATCGGATAAAGATACTCGCCATTTGACCCTTTTAACTTGTTTATTTTACCCTTCATCTCGTCTTATCCCCTTTCCAAACAAACTCATCCCGTGACCCAAGTGCCTCCAATTCGTGTCGCTGTTTTTCCGTTCCCACTTGTATCTATGAGCGCTGTCCCTGTAAATTGTTCAGTTAAATTATAATAAGCAATTACATTAGCGCCATTGAGTATTTTAATGGAATAAATTTTCCCAATCATTCCAGGTTTGTTCTGATAGTCCGAAAAAATATTTATGTCATCAGCAGCACTGGAGAGCAGACCTAACGTTAACGTCATTTTTTTATTTTTAGCTTCATTTATATCCATAGGAGTTACGCCATCAATTAGAATCTTTGACCATACTGGGCCATACTGTACATTTCCATTTCCGTTAATTGAGAAATAAGCAGTAGACACTCCTGATCTAGCATCTAAATAGTAATACCAAACACCAGCAGCTCCCGGATTGGCAATACAAGTTAGCTCTATTGTATTAAAGGTAAGGTTGGGCAGCTTAATATAATCCGTTGTGCCATTCATAGATAATGCATAATTTCCATAGGTTCTAACTGTTATACTTACCCCATTGGATGCATTGTTGGAGTAATCTCTGGACTTAATTGTAATCGTATAGTTAGTTGCCGGAACTAACCCTGCCACTTGATACGTTAAAGGTAATAGCTTCGAGGGGGTAGCTAGTACTATATTCACTAAGGAATTACCGATGTATATTGCATAATCCTTAGTATCTGGCGACGTACTCTCCGTCCAATTCAAGACCAGACTAGTTTTGTCTAAATAGGTGATAGTTACACCTGATACATCCAAAGGCGCTATTTCATCAACTAGTTCTACTCTCTCACCTCCGTCTAAATCCCACTCCTCTGCAGTTATAGCTCCACCTTCATGAGAGAAGGCTTTCGGCACCCATTTGCCGTTTTCGAATGTCAGTACATTATTATTTAAAGGCGGAACGGTTGTCACATCAATATCGATGATACTGCTCATTGAATGCGAATGACCTACTGAAGCTTTATTATCCAATGCCTGCTGCAACTGGTCGATATCCTCAATAGTGTGAGCATGTGTTGTATTAGCCTTTTGAGCTAACCGATTAACAATTTCAGCTGCCGATAGGGTAGATGTTAAACTCGATGGACTTGTATCATCTATAATAGCGCTTTCGCTAGACAAATAAGCCCAATACATCGAATTGCTTGTCGGAATTCCAATATTGTCTTGAATACATAGATACGAAGAACGCTGATCTACAACCACATTCCCTTTCTTGTAATTTGTCGATCCATCATAAGAACCTTTATAATCAACAATCTGAGAAGCATAAAACAGCATAATGATTTCACTCCTTTCATATTGTTTTCATGTTAATTCATCCTATTCCCTTTATTCATCGAACGCCTGTATGAACGCACCCTAACAACCACTTTATTTCAAAAGTTTCGTACATTTGATTGACCATTTTGTCTATCATTAGAAACATGATATAGTGAAAATAATATACAATGAGGAGGTACGACGATATGAAAATTGCATTTATTTCTGACATTCATGGAAATGCTATTGCGCTTGAATCCGTTCTCCAAGACATCAATAACAAAGGAATCGATAAAATTTATGTTTTAGGGGATCTTTGTTATCGCGGCCCAGAACCAAAGAGATCACTTGATTTAATTCGCGCTTTGAATACAGAAGTGATAAAGGGGAACGCAGATGAATGGGTAGTACGAGGGATTCGTGAAGAGGAAGTTCGCAAAGCAGCGTTAGCATTAATGAATGCTGAGCGCGATTGGACCGTATCCAAGTTAGACCAATCTGATCTTGATTATTTGGAAAGCTTGTCGAGCGACTTGCGTTGTGAGATTAAAAATATTGTCATTCATGGATTTCACGCTACACCTGATAGTTTATTCGAAATCGTGCTTCCTAACGCGGAGGATAAACAAATAGAATCCGTGCTAATGCACGCAATTGAAGCAAACCTATATGTCTACGCCCATATTCACAAACCATATATTCGGTACATCAATGGGAAAGTAATCATGAATATAGGCAGTGTTGGTCTGCCCTTTGACGGGATCGCAATGGCATCTTATGGGGTGGTTGAAGTTGAGAATGGAAATATAAGCACCTCTTTGCAACGAGTTGCCTATGATGTGGAACGTGTTGTTGAGCTTTATAAAGAAGTGAACTATCCTAATTCGGAAATGATGATTGAAATTATTCGGAATGGTAAGGTTTAAAATATGTTCCTATAAAGGTGTCGTAGTCTCCTTTATTTACTAATTGAAAAGACTTTAACTTTCAGACCAAACAGCAAATTTATTAGTACATTTCTCAGATATTTAAACTCTTCATTTTTATAGAATAACGATATATATACACAGTTAGGAATTAATATACATAAAAATCCTTTTGCAATCATCGAAATAAACGAGTCACCTTGTACCAAATAATCACAAACACTTGTCGTTATAAAGCAAGTAACTATTGTTATTACAAAATAATATCCAAAGCTCTTAAAGTAAGCCCCCACTGGACGTTTAAAAACATGTTTATAAACAATGTACGGTTGAGTCCAAAAAACAGTTATTATCATGCTTATTAACGTACCCATAAATATTCCTGCAAGCCCAAAATATTTTAATAAAATCAAAGATGCTCCCAAGTTTACTATACCTTCGATTATAGGTACATACTGATCTTGTATGAATAATCCAGCTTTATTCTTAAATGTTCCTATTGCTGTTCGCATCCCGAATAAATAGAAATTCAGTAGTATGAACACAAAGGTTAGTTTGTCTAATAAATAACCATCACCGAGCCACCAATTAATAAAGGGCTCTAATAAGTTATACAAAAAAATAGCTCCAAGTGAGTAAATCCAAAAATTTACTAAGAACGATATTTTAAAAATAGAATAAGTTTTATCAGTACTTTCTGTAGCGATTAAATTACCAACGCTAGCTCCAATCCCACCCAAAACAGGACTCACCAAAGCAGTTAATTGCTGCGTGATCATTGTATAGTTTGAATACAATCCTACAGTCGCAATGCCAATAAATGAAGATATTAACATATTATCTGTACTGAACACTAAAAAACCACCTATATTATGAAAAAACATAGCTTTAACGTTCTTAGTAATGTTACTTTTTGTTTCTTTATCTAAATTGTGTTTTTGTTTTGTTTTAATATATGGATATCTTCTATCGACAATGTGCCCATTTACAATGTTTTGAAATAAATATAATACAAGCTCTAATGTTAAGTAGAGTATATAATTTTCGGTCATAAGTAGTACGATTATTCTCGTAATCATTGTAGTTGCTTGAAAAACAAGATTAACTTTTGCCAATACATAGCCTCTTTGATCAGCATTAATAAGTGACCATTTATGTGCATTTAAATATGAGAGTATATTTTTCAGTACAAATATAGAATAGATAATTTCAATATGGGGTATGGCTGCCCCATCTTTCATTAAGTATCCTAACAGAGGGTAAAGAAAAATACTGATAATCAAAGTGATTATCGCCAAAATACCATATGCTTTCTTATATAATTGAATTAATGCAGTTACTTTTTCTTTATTATCCTCGGCTAGTGGTTTATATAAATTGTAAACAATACTTATCGCGATTCCACTTTCAACTAACACTAACATCGCTAATACATTAGTTAATAAACCATTGATTCCAAGATAGGATGCTCCAAGACTATCTAAAAATACTTTTCTAGATATAAAACCAAGTAAAACAATAACTACTTGGGAGATGATGTTAATCGTAATATTATGGATAGAGTGCTTAGTTCTCATCGTTCATCCTCTTTTAATCGTTTAATTTTTATTAGAGCAAATTAAATTGTTCAATCTCAGTCATTTCTATTTTTTTCATTGATATGTTATCAACTAAACGTTTTCTCTCAAAAGGATTATCAATTAAATACTTTATCTTTTCATATAACTCTTCTTCATTTTCTACAATAAGCCCGTTATCACCATGCTCAATCTGCTCATATGCCCCTATAAAATTTGTTGTAACAATAGGTTTTTTCAAACATTTAGCCTCCGCTAAAGTAAGACAATATCCTTCATGCCTAGACGTTTGAGCATATATATCCGCGAAAGCTATAAACGGATATGGATTAGGTGTAGATCCTATTAATAAAAAATCATTCTCTAAATTATAGTGATGAATTAATCTTTCATATTCTTCCCTGGCGTCCCCCTCACCTACGCAATACCATCTTACTTGATATCCTTCTTGGCGTAGTTTATAAAGAACGCTGATCGCAATATCTTGACCCTTCTCATAGGAAAGCCTGCCAACGGTTACAATTATTATTCCTTTATAGTTATCATCTACAACTAATGCTTCTTTGGACATTTCATTTATTACGTTCGGAGATATGATATTCAAAAAAACATCTGTTTTATTCTCAACAGCTGGTATCTTTTCGGTTAAATTTTTCTTTGCTTGTTCAGACACAACAAAAATCTTGTCAAACTTCCTGTATAGCTTTTCATATAACTTTTGGTTCATCATGTGCTTAGAGACATCAAAGTGTACCCACGATATTTTCTTCGTTGCTGTTACTTTATTTGCTATGTAATAATCAATAGTATCCGTTGGGCCCTGATAGGATATGGCAATATCATAGGTATTTATATTGTGAGGTACATTTTTGAGTACTTGTTTATAGTAAGTAAATCGATTATCAAAATATTTTGATATAAAATAAGCCCCGATAAATGTTGCTATCTTTGTATATTGCTTATTATGAATATAGTTTTTTATCGTATGTTGCGGAGACTCCATAATAATAGACTTGATACTTTTGAACCAAGTTGTCTCCTCGACTCTAACCCATTCTGGAATGAAATCTAAAAAATCCCCTGTTTTCTCTAACAAAAGAACTGTTACATCATATTTGTGCCGCGGAATATTAGCAAGAAGAGAAATCAGCGATTTTTCAACTCCGCCAATATTCATGCTGCTTAACATGAATAATAATTTTATTTTCTTCATTAATATTCCACCTATCGTTGAATATATCGAATAAACTAAATGACCCTAAATAATTTAGATATTTCACTTGTCGTATCTATAACCTTATCCCTTTCAAAGCGTGATCCTAATTTTCGCCTTAGCTTCTCATCATCTAGTATTTCTTTGATTGCACAATACATTTGTTGCATATCAAAATCTATGATCAAACCCGTTTCTCCATGAGAAACCTGTTCATTTGCTCCTGTAAAGTTAGTACTAATAATAGGATTGCTAAAACATCTAGCTTCTGAAAGTGTTATACAATACCCTTCATGACGTGATGGTTGAACATAAATATCACACTGCTTCATAAAGGGGTAAGGATTTACATGTGATCCCATGAGAATGTAATCATTTTCAAGCCCATTGTGCTTTATTTGTTGTTCATATTCGGATCTTGCTACTCCATCTCCAATGCAATACCACTTCACTTTATATCCTTCTTCTTTAAGCATCGCTAACACCTGTATGGTTAAATCCTGGCCCTTCTCTTCGCATAGCCTTCCGACAGTCAAAATTCTTATCCCTTCAAATTCGTCCTCGAACCCCACTCCCTCGTTCGCCATTTGTGTCACCAATGCTGGTGCTAATATATTTAAAAACTTTTCAGTCCGATCCTCGAATCCAGGCAATTTTTGATTTAATTTCCTCCTACCCTCATCAGATACAACAAAAATTTTATCGAATTTTTTATAAATTTTTGAAGCAAAGCTGCTATTGAACCCGATTTTTGAAACATCAAAATGGATCCATTGAATTTTCTTCTTCGCATTAATATTGTTCGCTACATAATAACTTATTAATTCCATAGGCCCTGCATAAGCCACCGCTATATCGTATTCCTCGTTTATCATCGTGCATTTTTTAGAAATATATTTTAAAAACGCAATCCTATCACCCGTAATCTTTGCTATGATGTGCATGGAAAGAATATTTAGTGCTTTTATCATTTTTCCTTTCTTAACAAAATCAATAGCTAATAATGGTGGCGGATCATTCAGCAAACTTTTGTTTTCTATATATCCCTTTAAGTATTCGATACGTACATCACTAGAGATATAGTTTAGAAAACCACCGCTTTCCTCAAGCATTAATATCGTTATTTCATACTGCTCTTTTGGAATTGCCGAAATCATATTTAGTAAAGCTTTTTCCGTTCCGCCTACATTCATATTAATGACCATGAATAGAATCTTTATTTTTTTCATTTGTTTTTCTCGCTTTCTATTAACCGATCAGCTGGTAAAATTTATCCAATTCCTCAACATTTCCTTTTTTTTCATTTTGTAAATAATTAATAATTTTTTTTCTTAATCCTTCATTATTTATTATCTGTAAAATCCCTTCACACACAGCATCTCCGTTCATATCAACAACCAGTCCGTTTTTGCCATCTACCATTTGATTAAATACAGAATCGAATCTTGTAGTGACGACTGGTATATTCAGCATTCGTGCCTCTGCTATCGCAAGTCCGAATCCTTCAAATCTTGATGTTTGCACATAGATATCAGAATCCTTTATAAATGGATATGGATTTAATTTAATGCCCAGTAGAATAAAGTGATTACACAAATCATTTTCTTTAATTGATTTTTCAATCTCTTCTTTTAAGGGTCCTTTCCCTAGTACATACCATTTAAACTTAATACCCGCTTCTTTCAGTTTTTTGCATGCAGCTATTGCTATATCATATCCTTTTAGCTCACTTAATCTTCCAATCGTCAATATGCGGACACCATCAAACTGATCATCAAAGCTTTCACCAGCGTCAGCCATTTTAGAAATAAAATCAGGATTATTAATATCGTAAATAACACTAACCTGCTCCGAGAGATGAGGAAACGTCTCGATGATAACCTCTTTCGCTGAATCGGATACGGCTACTACTCGATCATATACATCATAGAACTTCTTTTGGAACTTCTTATCTTTTTCATCTAATCTATAGCTTGCATTGATCCATGCAAATTTATTTTTTGCAACAACCTTTTCAGCTACATAAAAAGTCGGAACCCCTTGCGCATAGCTGATCGCAATATCATAGGTTTTAGGGTTTCTTTCAATGACGCTAGAAACACTTTCCCAAAATATTCTAGCTGTCTGCGGATGATTATATTTTTTTAATCGTATGCTAATCGAGTATTTAGTCCTGGAATGAAGACATTTGAAATCTAAATTTTTTAATGAATAACCTACTGCCTTTTTCATGCTTAAATTCGAAAATTTTGTGTAACTCAGTGGTTTTAAGATGTTCACCTCTTTCGGAACCAGCTCTTCAAGCTTTCCGCCATGTCCGAACAATAGTAAATCCACTGCGTATTTAGAGTAGTCCAACAAGGATAACAATGTGACTAGGCTCTTCTCAGATCCTGCAACATCGAGTGACTCTATCACAAATAATAAGTTCTTTTTCATGCTATAAATCTCCCCAATTATTAAGGTTTTCGAATACTTTTGTAGGATACAAACACATACGGATTTAACGAAAACAACAAATAAAATATTTTTTGTTTCCATCCGATTAGAGGATTCTTCAATATATAAAGCAGTTTATGATCAAAGATTTTTTTTAGCTTCTTTATTTCATCTTTTTGAATAAGCTCTTCCTCCGCCTTGGTGTAATTCCAAAAAAAAGCATCAATAAATCGTATTAACGCTTTATAATGTAATTCATTCTGATTTATATTTCGGAGAAATTCTGATCGTTGATGAAGTGCGTATACACGGTCGAATCTTTTTATAGAATAGGGAGAGTTAATAATGCTGTTAGGTCTTTGAACGTAATAATATAATTTTTGTGGGACAAAGCTTATCTTTGAACTGTTATACAATATTTCGTGTGCTATACACACATCTTCATATATTCTGCCTTCAATGAAGGTTAGCTGATCGAACAGTTTTCTTTTAAATAGCTTGTTCCAGACGACCTCCCACTTGACATGATGTGCTAATGAATCATTTCCGTAAAAAGAAAACAATTGATGCAGCGCCTCTACATTTGTAAAGTGCTGCGGCAGTTGACTAGAATCCATTGTTTCAATAGGAAACGGCTCACCTAGCTTCACCTTTTGAATATCACAAACGACTAGATCTGATGAATGGGCTATCGCACAGTTATATAGGACCTCATACATTCTCTCGTGAATATGATCATCACTATCTACGAAAGCTATATACTCCCCTTGCGCCATCCTAATTCCCGCATTTCTTGAGGAAGATACTCCGCCGTATTTCTTATGGATCACTTTGATTCGATGATCTCGCAGTGAATATTCATCACATATTTCTCCGCAGCGATCAGGGGATTCATCGTCCACAAGTATGAGTTCAAAATCTGAGAAGGTTTGCGCTAATATTGAAAGAATACATTTCTCTATATAAGGCTCGACATTATATATTGGAACAACAATACTTAGTGTTGGATTCATTTATCCTCCTTATTTTCAACTTTTTTTTGTTAAGCAGCAATAAGCGGATATTAATACACATAAGCACAATGGTATATTTGTATTTGAATGACAAGCTGTCATTCTTTATAATTTCCTTGAAATAATCTCTGACTAGAAGTTGAATACCTCTTAAGTATCTTTTCCTATCTTCGTTGCTCGCCACCTGATTAAATATATAGTGGACATTATCTACACAGCCAAATACAAAACAAGCTAAAAATTCTCTTGATAGTTGTGCGTAATTTGCACTCATGAACGATAAAATTTCACTCCAACCAATGAATGCATCCATCCGTTTTTCGTTAAACTGGCTAGTTAATATACTATTTTCTCTCTTTACATAGATATAGCCTATATAGTTTGTGTACACACTCTTCTGTGAATTAGCAAAAAGCTTGTAAGTGGTGGATAGATCCTCATGTATTCGTCCTTCGGGGAATCGAACATTCTCGAAACACTTTCTATAAAAAAGCTTATTACATAAGGAAAATCTATATAATATCCCCTTAAAAAGCTGCCTCAACGATTCTTCATGTCCCATTATAACTCTGTACTGCTCCAAATCTCTGTTAATTAATTTCCCATTAATTTCCCTGCCTAGTTGACATATTGCGATATCACTGCTCGTTTCTAGACATAACTCATGCAAATTTTGATACATCAACTTATCAATTCGATCATCACTATCTACAAATCCGATATAATCACCTTGTGCTAATTGTATTCCTACGTTTCTCGCAATACTAACGCCTTCATTTTCCTTATGCACAACCGTTATCCGGCTGTCATTTTTTGCATATGAATCACAAATAGGTCCACTTTTATCCGATGATCCGTCGTTAATTAATATAACTTCAAACTCATCTAATGTTTGTGCCAGTATACTTTCTATACATTTCTCAAGGTACAATTCAACGTTATATACTGGAACAATAATACTTACTTTCGGTTTCATGATTTATCTTGTCCTTATTAAGGAAATTTTTTCCTTTACCACTGTGGAAGATACGCCTTCCGTATAGGGAAAATATATAATCTCAACGCCAACTTGATTAAGTTGATACTCCAATTCTAAGAATAGAGAATTTCCTTTCCAATCGTCCCCTACGAACATGACATCAAACCTTAATTGTTCCCATGCTGAGAACTTATCGCGGTTTGTCTGCGGAATCACTTTATCTACATATTTAAGTGATTGTACGATTGCCATTCTTTCGTTCTGCGGAATAACCGGCCGTTTATTTTTATATTGAGTGACGAGCTCATCCGTACTAACGCCAACAATCAAATAATCACACTGTTCCTTCGCATTTAATAATATATTTAGATGACCGACATGGAATAAATCGAATACGCCCGTTGTATAACCGATTTTAAACGGCCTCATCAATAACCCTCCTTCTATTATGAAAACAAACCTTATCTATGCGCTTGAGAAGACTTTCACATGCACTTCCTTTTTCAAAAGATCCAATACGGTTTAAGAACTCATTTAAGTTTCTTTCGTATTCGTCATCGTTAAAGCTTTCGATTTTCTGTTGTAGATCATGATTACTAATCGCACTTATAAAAGGAAGCTCTGCTATATCGAAATATAAATTTCGTTCATCTCGCGAGTACTCTTCGATGTCTGGAACATAAAGAAAACAGGGGCGTTTCGTATACGAGTAATCAAACATTAAGGAGGAATAATCCGTAATGAGTACATCAGATATACTCAGTAACTCTTGAATATCATCATATGTAGTAACATTCATGACTCGGTCATTGAATGGCAGCTCTCTTGATTTAGATAAAAGGTGGGGATGCAGTCTAACCAAAAATACCCATTCTCCCCCAAACTTATTATTTAGAGATTGCAGTATGTCGGCATAATCTACATTATAGACGTCTAGATTATTATTTCTCCGAAACGTTGGAGCGTACAATATTACTTTGCAATGATTCGCTATCTGCAGCTTACTTAAAATATCCGATCTGAAATCTAACGCATTTTGGAATAACATATCAATTCTAGGAGTTCCGCATTCGAAAATCTCACCCTCATACCAGAAAGATCTTTGGAATATTTCTGTGCTTAATTTACATCCAGATAATAACAGGTCACACTTTATAGAATCCTTTTGAGCCATTTGTACATAATGTTCAGACAAATGATCTTTTGCATCCTTCTCGATATGCTTGAGGCGTAACGAACTATGCCAGGTTTGGATGTAGTATTGATTTTTTCTCTTTACAAACAATTCCGTCGTTCTGTAATTCGTAATAATAACTTTTGAGGTGCATAAATGATAAAAATACTTAAATGACATCGTCTTTGTTTTTATGATGCCATTTAAATGCTGTTTCGATTTTATATCATTGAAAGCCCATACAACATCAAACTTCTCTTTAGGAAACTGTGCAAGGATATACTCTGAAATATATTTTGGATTGTCTCCATATTGACTGCCATAATAACTAAACAAAAATATTTTATTATTTTTAATAGGTAATAGATTAAATAGATGTGTGATGAGTAATGATAAGTATTTTTCAAGCCATCCCCACTGAATAGACATGCAGTCTTCTCCTCATTCATCTAAAGATTTATTCGCTTTAATGTACTAGGCTGCGGCAGCATTCTCAGGTTTCTTAATATCTTTCGCACCAACAAGTACGTGATGTTCAAATAGGGATGTATACAAAAAAAATACAATTGCTTCTTTAATAGCTCATCCTCTCGGGCTGCATGCTTAAATTGATTGAGGTTTTCCTTAATATATGACCGGATTTCCCTCCGATATACCCCGCCGCTATCCTTACTGCTGTTTGCTAATAGCATAGAATAATGGATGAGGCTCATTTTTAAGATGCTTTTATACGATTCATTCGTTAAATCTTTATAATACTGTTCGATAAAACGGTGTCTTTCTTTCAGTCCGCTAATGATGGCCAAATTTCTAGGGGTGTATACAGCTACGATACTGTCGCTGCGTTGAAAGTAATAATACAACGGTTGATGTAGGATGACGTACATATTGACGTGATGCATAACCAAATGAGCCCAGAACACATCCTCGAACAGAACACCTTTTTTGAATGGAATATCTTTAATGAGACTCGTTTTATAAAGCTTACCCCAAGCAAAATTTTTAACCTTTTCATTCGTAACGAGCTCCGACATGAGCAGCTTATTGTTTAAGACAATCGGGTCTTCGTCTTCCAAGTGATAGCGATTATCCAATTGCAAATGGTCATCATATGCGTAATAGAACGCTGCTTGAACAATTTCCGCTTTATACTCCAAGCTTTTATTCACCATTTCTTTAATCATGTTTCGATCGAGCCAATCATCGCTGTCAACAAACAGTGTGTATTCCCCAGTCACATCTTGCATGCCGACATTTCTAGCGTCAGATAATCCTCCATTTTCCTTATGGATCACTTTAACCCGGTAATCAGATATGCCATAGCTATCGGCAATTTGCCCGCATTGATCAGGAGACCCATCATTCACCAAAATGACTTCAATATTCGAGTAGGTCTGATTCAAAATACTATCTACACATCGATTCAAATACTTCTCAACCTTATAGATAGGAACGACAACACTGACTTTAGGGAGCATACGCATATCCGCCTAACTAATTAATTTATAAAGCTTTTCTAATTCGTTTCCATTCTCATAATCCTTGTTGGCGCAGTTTTCAGACAATGCTTTACGTAATGCTTGATCCTCATAAACCTTTTGTATTCCATCCGCTATTCCTTCCACCGATAGCTCCGAAATATAACCGTCAATACCATTACTCACCTGGCTTTTTGCGGTTGGATAATTGGTTATGATCACTGGTTTAGCAAGAATTTGTGCTTCTACTACCGTAACAGCCTTACCCTCATAACGAGAAGGTTGAACGTAGAGATCGGCTGCTTTCACATATGGATAGGGATTCGTTTGTTTCCCTAATAAGATAAAGTCATTTTCCAGCTTAAATTCCTTTATCAAATTTCTAATCATCATTTCATCACCGCCGTAACCAACGACATACCAAACCATATTATTGAATCCTCTAGCTTTGAGCAGATTTAATGCTCTTACTGCATTATCAATCCCTTTTGCATGGGACAATCTTGCCACCGAAATCAGTTTAAACCGATGATCACAGCTCATTGGATTATCGATTTTCTCATCCGCCATCATTCTTACAAACTGCTGAGAAGTAATATTCTCCAGCACCGAAACTTTCTGATCAAGAATCGGGTATTTTTTAATAAAGGCATGCTTGCATTCTTCCGAAACCGCTAGAATATGATTAAATTCATTCCACATTTGTACATCCAGCTTTTCATCTGTCTCAACTACCGAAAAATCAGTGTGAATCCATGCGATCTTCGTCTTCGCTTTTACTTTGCTAGCAACAAAATAATGCGGCCAAAGATAACTAATTGCCAAATCGTACTCTTCATTTAAGCTAGGCAAAAAAGGCAATGCGTACTTCCACATGAGCTGCATTTGCTTATAGCCGGATTCAGAAGAGGTATGAGAGCTTGACTTGTATTTTGCTAACAGCCTTGCCATTCCTATCGCGACCTTGCCTTTTTTGAACGTTTGCCCAATTGGAAGTCGAAATGTCTTATAATCTGCTGACTCTGCTAACAATCTGGGTCCTGTGGGAAGCAGCGGCATAAAATCACCGGTATGACTGTATAACATGAGGTCTACTTGAAAATTGTCGTAGTCGAAGTGTTCCAACATACTAATCAAGCTTCTTTCCACTCCGCCAACTTCCATATCAAAAGATGAGATCAAGATCCGTTTCATAAAACCTCCGTCTTACATGAAATAAATTAACGCAATATCATTCTTTATAGTGAACAATACAACAAAAAAATTTTCTATACCTTAAATATAGTTCTTTATTAAGAACATGTCAATCCACCACCATCATCATTAAGCGATCACTGTACTCGGAATTTGATTTTCCAATAAATCGCTAAACAAGCTTCCCTTTTCTTCCGCGAGCTCTGTGAATCCACCATTTTGGATAATTTGTCCCTGTTCCAATACAATCACTTGGTCTGCATTTTTAATGGTTGATAAACGATGGGCAATTACGATAATTGTCATAGTACCCCTAATTCTTTCAAGCGCTTGTTGAATTTTCGCTTCATTCTCAGTATCCAGTGCGCTTGTTGCTTCATCTAAGATAAGGATAGACGGTTTTCTCAAGATCGCTCTTGTTAAGACGAGCCGCTGGCGCTCTCCTCCAGAAAGTCTGATACCACGATCACCTATCATCGTATCTAATCCCTGGGGAAGTGCTCTTACAAAGTCATCAGCTGCAGCAAACTGAAGCGCTTCCCAAATCTGTTCATCTCCGGCATCTGGTGCAGTCATTAACAGATTCTCTCTAATGCTTTCATTATAGAGAAAGGGATCCTGTGGAACGTAGCTTATAGATTGCCGTAACGAGCGGATAAGGTTGCCCGTCAAGGGGACTCCATCTACTAATACATCTCCACTTTCCGGCTTCATCAGACCCATTAAAATATCGATTAAGGTACTTTTCCCGGCACCAGATCGACCGACAACGGCAGTCATACGGTTTGAAGGAATATGGACATTAATATTTTGAAGAGCATAGGTTTGCTTATCTCGATTATAACGGAAATAGACATTATGACATTCAAGCCCTCGTTCCATTCGAATAGGCTCTACCTTTGTATTCTCTTGCAGTCTCCCCTTTATTTCCCTAGCTTCCTTGCATTCTTGTTGTAATTCAAACAAGGCTTTGAAAGCAGGAATTGACGAAGCTAATTGTTCCAGACTCGACTGAATACCCGTAATTTTAGGCCATAACCTAGAAAATATAACAATAATTAATATGAATTGCTCCGGTCCAGTTTGAAACATTTTGAACGAAAAGAAAATGAATAACACAATTAATGTGCTCGAAGCTACCTTATACAAAAGCTGCGAGGTCGTTTTTAATTCGACATGCTCTATTGTCTCCTCCTGCATTTTTCCAGTTATGGAACGGATCCATGACAGACGTGATTCTTCCAACGTATTACTCTTTATATCTTTAATCCCGTTAAGCTGGTCAGTGATCCCCGCGAGATAGCTTTTTAACAGTTCTGAAGTTTTGTTTCCTAGCATTTTAGATTTCTTAATAAACTTACGTGAAAACAAAGCAAGCACGATGCCGAATAATAAAACAAAAGCGGTCATTTTTGCCGAAATCCAAAATGCAAAAGCGATCTGTATCAAGGTAAAAATAAGCGAGGTAGAAAACTGAAGAAATAAGTGGAGTCCACCTGTAATACGTCCGATTTCTGCTGTTAATAAATTTATCAAATCTGATCTTCTCTTCTTTAAAAAAAACTCCCAATTGGATTGTAAAAGACCACGATAAGTCTCTATCCTCAATTGATTAATAAACCCTTGAATGATCTTTACTTTCTGTACGGTTAGCTTTCTTTGTAGAAGGCTTTGGCCGATGACCAATATAATGAATATCCCCAGAACAAAAGGAATTCCCCACGCAGTAGGTATTCGTGGTAAGAAATTATTAATCCATGACACGCTGGAGGCTCCTATAGTACTTCCTAACATTCCGGTCATATTCAGCATGGGAACTAGTAGAAAAATAGCTATACCTTCAAAAAAACTGATGATTCCCATGCCCAGAAGATTTACATATAAAATTCCACCAGCAAAAGCATGAAGTCTTTTTAAATAAGGTAAAAGATATTCCATTTCATATGATCCTCCTAAGGTACCTGTCTCCTCGTTTTTCTCCATGCCAGTAAAAATGGACGTAACGGAAAATATAAAAAATGCAGCTTTTTAGGTAAAGGTAATGTTTCAACATCCTTAGGATACGGATAAAGAAAACTCAAAACAAAAATGAACTTTTGCTGATTAGACATCAATCTAAATAAGTGGTGTTTATGATAGTTGGCTACCTCTTCCGGAAGGGGATCCGTATGAAGATTAACCATTCGCTTTATATAAAACAGTGCATCCATCGCTAGGCGCTCAGATCGTTTAGCTGCTATTATCGGTTTCATCTCTTTGCTGAGAGGAATGTTCAATAGCTGTGAAGCCAACAGCAGCGCTTGCCCACCCACATGAAGATACTGGTATTTACGCAGTAACAAGATTAGAGCATCCCAATCATTTTTTTGCTTGACCATTTGCCCAATATCCATTAACCAACGAAGTCTCGACCAACCATGTCGTGCCCCATGAGAGATGAGAAATAAAAATAAATCCTCTCTCCCTAAGAAGAATGCGGGTGTGCTTGTAAGAGAGCTTATTCTTTTTCGTTCCCATAATTCATTAAAACTAGGCTCTTTGACTGGTCCCGGATGTAATTTCCAATGAATTTCCATCTTTATTTTTTTTTGATAATGAAAATAAGTGACATGATGATGTCTCCATTTCCAATCACCCAATACGGACTGAATATACTCATCCTTTACATAACCGAAATTCAGAAGAATTTTATCTACTTTCTCCAGATCGTCGATTGGCACTAGAATGTCCAGATCGCTTGATGTTCGGAGGGAAATATCCCCATACAGTTCTGATGCAAGCACCGGTCCTTTCAAGTGAAGAGCTCGGATCCCATTCTCAGCGAACAATGTGCAAAAACGATCCATTTCTCCACTCAAGTGAAGCATTTGAAACGTATTCATTTGGTATAATTGATTTAAGGCTTGAATGACATGCGCAGGGAAGTATTTTTCAGCCGTTCCTTTTAACTTCTTGTAAATGGATGGATATACGCGATGATGTCTTGCTAGCTGGAGAAATTGCTCCCAATCAATACTCAAAAATAGGTCTTCTTTATTTAAATTAAATTCCACATCGTCGTCTTCGATCTTCAAGACGGCAAGCAGCAACTTTAATTCATTGGAAAAGTCAGATAAATCAACATTATTATGGTTATCCATCGGGTTCTCCTTCAACCTTTTACGCTTATATGTTTCGCGAATTTCCCTACAACTGTAAATTTCTCCATACCTTCTGATCCTGTTATATAGAAAGGGCCGCTGCGTAACCAAGCATGCGCAATCATCTTTCCAGATTCGTCCTTAGCTGTTCCCATATATAGAGTGCTTTCGATTTTTCGCCTCTCAAGCATTTTCATCCCAGCAATTGCTTTTACGAGACATTTACTGTCCCATAATGTATGATTGCTCATAATATGAATAGCTTGGCGTACATTTTTTAAGGCAACTCTATTAGCCAAAATTTCAGTATTTAATGTTTCCTGCATATGCACACCCAAAGAAGGAACCACTCTGGAGAAAGGTATATTAATAAGAACACGAGCCCATCCAAGATAAAGATATGCCTCTACTAATATAAACATTGTTTTAGTATCAAACGAACAAAAGGTTTTCACTTTTTTCAAAATACCCATATTTATGCCCCACTTATAAAGTATAAAGATATTAGGCTGTATGAATTTCAATTAACTCTTCTTTTAACAAAAGATCTAAAAATGTCATAACTTGTTCCTCGCAATCGGATCGTTCTACTTCATATTCAGATACTAAATTCATCAATAATTGGTTTAACGAGATTGGAATCGCAATTCTATCCCATATTTCCCCGCCTATTACCCCTAAGTTGTAGTATTTACTATTACTAATACTCATTAAAACTTTTTCTCCATCCATATCACTTACAATATTGCCCTTGCTTTGTGTGATAGTATGGTTCAATGAAATACTCATGTTTTTAATCATTTTTTTTCTCCTTTTTAATTGTAGATAATATCAAGTCAGTTAGCTGGTGAGCAGTAAATCCAGCATTTGGTCGGTTTATACGGTACATTTCAATCTGGCTGGCAAGACGGGCAGTGTAACTAAAATGCCATTGCGAAAGTCCTAGTCGTGGAATCAAAAACTGACGAAAGGTATGAGAATATAAGGTATGTAGACGATCGAGCTTTTCAATGTGACTAATATGGATGATTCCCTCTTCGGTCTTAGTAAGTTCAAATACCCCTGCAAGCGGTAACGGTATTGAGGAAAATTTAGATGCAACGGGTACAGCAAATTTAGTCTCTCTTTCAAATAAGGGGCGGTAATGATCAATATCCATCCCAAAACTATTTAAACTTTCGAGCCAAAGCTTTTGCTGTGGATACGAAGGAATAACATAAGGAGTATGCACCTTAGATAGAGATACGGGAATTACATCATCGCTAAGAAGCTGATAGCCACTATTTAAGAATGCTGTTGCGAGTGTTGACTTTCCAGCGCCTTTCTCTCCAATAAACGCATAAGCTCTACCATCAATAGCAACTGCGCTGCCATGTAACGGAAGAATATTTCTTTGCATGAGTAGAATACTCATGCATGTTCCAAGAATATAAAGTCGGATCTTATCTTCGTCCGATCCTACCATAGGTGAAACGACTATCCGTCTTCCGCCTTGAATTAAAAAAATAGCGGTCTCGGTAACTTGAAACATAACATAATCTTCTTTGACTATAAATTTGTTCTGTTGATATTCCGATTCGATCCACAATTTGGTTAAATCTGATCTTTCAATAAAAACGTTTGCCTGATCTGTTAGACTAGTCGGATGCTGCAGCTCCGGAAGGGAAATATCACTTAATATGTTGTATCCAAAAGCCCGATAAATACTTTTATTTAAAGTCTTTAACATCGTTTTCACTCCAAAAAATTCAGAAATTTTTAGAAAAGCGCCCTTATACTTTTCACTTGTATAAGAGCGCTACAAACTTCATTTGCAGTTAGTTCAATCAGCTATAGTGGTCTGCCTCGTGCTCATCAGGATCATCGTTTTCGATATCTGCATACCTAATACCTGGACCCGCCATAGTCATATTGATATCAAGAATTTCCAATTTCGGTTTTCCCCATTCTTTGCGCATTCAATCACCTCCCTTCAAGCATGTTTTTTGATGAATCGGTATACGATTAAGCTTCGCATCAAAACTTTAAAATCTGCATCATAAGCATATTCTGTGCGAGGCCCTTTTCTAAACCTCGAAATGGCAGCTTGAACCACATCTAAATTAATAATATCTGCTATCTCTGGGTCTGCGATTAGTTGCTGAATCTCGTCGATAAAAAAATGCCATGAGCCTTTCATACGATGAACCCCGTCAGCTCCTTGAATGCCTCGAACCCGCATGTTCAACCTAACTTTATCAGGCAGAAAGTTTTCCGTTGATCTCCGAATTAAGGATCGATCAAAGCCGTTTTGAACATATTGTTCTTCCGGTACGGACAAACAAAATTTAACTACCCGTATATCATTTGTCGGATCACGATCCCATAATGAATACCGTAAAGAATGCATTGTTTTACTTGTTCCGGTTACATTCCAAGAATTGAACTGCTCAAAATGTTTTTTTCTCGATTCATAAACATCTAGCTCATAAGCCCCCGATACGTTAATTCCTTGCTCTTTGAGTTTATGATAGACATCGGTCCTTCTTGCAAGTTCCGGATTAATCAACATGGGAAAATGATACTGTTCCTCAGGCGGCAAAAATCTTTTAATAATCGGGAATGCTTTTTTTCCAACAACTGATAAGAATTTCTTTCTTCCTATCATTTTATTTTTACTATATAATTGCATTTCATGATAAAAGCGAGTTAAACTGAGCTTTCTCAATAAAATAGCGTAGTAGTCTAAAGCAGGTCCCCAGGATATTGAATAATTCCCTCTCCCGCCATTTAATAACACGCCAACATCATTTTTATTAGCTTCCTCATAAATCCCTTTAATCCAAAAGGAGTTTTCAAAAAATTTGTATGGTTTTTCTAATGTTTCAAGCCAATCGTTTAATTCCGAATATGCGTTATATTCTTTAAAATCTAAATATTGATCGCTTATATTCCCTACGTATTGTACCGTTGAATTTATATATGGTCTTTCGTCAGCCATTCTACTCTTCGGCGTCCAATCTTCAAAATCATTGACTGGAACGTAACTGAATGTATGTAATCGTTTATTCTCCTGGCGTAATGCTTTAGCGGCAAAACTGACAACAGCTCCAGAATCCAATCCCCCACTCAGACGAGCTCCCACAAGGCGATGAGTACGGGTCTGTTCGCTGACCGCTTTTTGAAAAACGTCACGGAATGCTTCTTCATATTCTTCATTTGACTTTAAAATCAACTGATTCCCCGGAATGAGCGTACAGTACCTTGTAAAGGTTACTCTTCCTCCAATAACCGAAATAGTATGGGAGGGAGGTAATTGCTCGATGTTTTTATAGACTGATGAAAAAGTACTCACCGCCTCCTGCATACCAGGTATCGCCAAAAACTCAGCCAACCAATCTTCATTAAGCTGTTTCTCAATATAAGGTAATGAAAACAATGGCTGCATTGTCGTACAAAATGCAAAACGTTGGTTATTACGGTAGAAATACATTGTCCGGCTGCCTGAATAGTCTCTCGCCCCAAACAGTTGACGTTTTCGCTCATCCCAGATCATAAAAGTGAAATCTCCGACCAAATACTTCGGAGCTTCTTCGCCCCACTTGCAGTACGCAAGCAATATTAATTGACTGTCAGGCATACCTGTTTGCTCGTCACGTCGAACCTGCAGCCTCTCAAATAACTCATCCCGATTGTCAATAATCGCATCGGCTGTAATCGCCAATCGTCTGTTGCTATCGTAATAGGGGAGCTGTTCACCAACTGATTCGGGCGTAATCCACTGAGCATGACAACCGAGAAAGAGATGTTCGTGATGCCAGATCTGAATGTCATCAGCAGGATACTTCTGTAAGCACCCCATTAAATTACTACCGTCCTCCAAATTCACCGACTCTTCATTCAGATGATATATTCCTGCGATGGCACTCATTAGTTCCTCCCGTTTGGTAGCAGCCAGTGAAGGCCATCCATTTTCGTTCTTTATAATGAACTATAAATGTATCGAGACTAGTTATTTTGCCCCACTTTTTGTCCGATTTTTCTTTGAATTTGTATGAGTATTCAATTTGTTTACCCACCTAAGTTCTTTATAGAGAACAAAATTAGAATACCATTTCTGTTTCTTGCTGTCAATTACTATTACGAATAAGCAGCCGGTAATATATAAATAGCATTTTTTCCTGTAAAGTAAGCAAGCTGAATAAATAGCGTTTGTGATATTTACATATTTCTTCCGAAATCGGTGAGGCTTCTAAATCAACTAATCGATAGATATAGAACATAGCGTCTTCCGCTAACCAGTAAGCTTTTCTGCTTGTCACCAGCGGTTTCATTTCTTCTTGAAGCGGCAGCGAAAGTAAGCGCGCTGCAAGGAGCATCGCTTGCCCTCCAATATGGGTAAAGCGTTGCTTCTTCAGTAAATAAATGATCTTCGACCAATCTAATTTTTGATTAACAAGCTCTTTGACGTCCAGTAACCAACGAAGCCTAGACCAACCATAACGGGCTCCATAAGAGATGAGAAACATAAACAAATCTTCTCTACCCAAATAGTAGGTTGGATGGCTGATCAGCGTATTTTCCCTCTTCCTGCTCCATAGCTCATTGAAATTCGCTTCATTTAATTGAATAGGCTTTAACTTCCAATAAAGCTCTACCTTTATCCGCTTATTCGGATGCAGTAAAGTGGAGCTGGCCTGCTTCCACATCGCTTCATTGAATGTCCTTCCTATGCTGTTATCCTTCATATAACCGAGAGATTCAAGATGCTTCTCAGCCTGTTCCAGCTCCCTTTGCGGAAGAAGAAGCTTCAATTCAAAGGTGCTGCTAATTGAAGCATCCCCATATCCATTGGTGCCTATTTTAGGATCCTGCAGAATTAACGATCGAACACCTTGTTCAGAAAACACTTTTATAATTTGCTCCATTTCACCGCATAACGCGAGCATTTGCTTCGTATTTAAATAGTTATCACGAAGGTACAATTGCGTTACAAAGAAGTTTTCCAGCTTAAGAGCTTGTAACTTATAAATGAGACAATGGTATACTCTATGATGTCTTGCCAATTCATTCAGTCGGTTCCAGTCCACCTCTTGCAGCAGTTCTTGATTATTGAAAATAAACTCTTCCACTTGATCTGTGGAAAGAAAAGCAAGCAGAAGACGCAATTCAATTGACATCTCATCCATATGTAAAGTGACGTTGCTATTCATGAAATTCTCCTTCATAACTATTAACAAATAACGAACGAAAATTTTATATTTTGTTCTATAAAGAGAACGTAACTGAAGATTATCATTATTTGCAAAATCTGTCAATTGCCTTTTGGAATCTTCACAATTATTCAGATAATCATAATGAATTCTGTTAAAATGAAATTGTTCATTAAAGGGAGCAGCAATTAAGGAGGATCGGTACATGCAAAACATAATCGTGTACGGTGCAGGCGGCCATGCAAAAACAGTTATTGATACAATTGAGAAAACAAAGCTCTTTACGATCGTAGGATTATTGGATGGATTTAAGCCAGCGGGAAGTGATTTTTATGGCTATAAGATCTTAGGCGACGAAACTTGGCTAGCGACAAACAGCGAATATGTAAGCAGTGGAATCGTAGCTATCGGAGACAATTGGCTTAGATCTTGTGCAGCAGCTAAAATAACTGAAATGAATCCCAATTTTAAATTTATTACCGCTATCCACCCTTCATCCTCCATTGCTAGAGGCGCTAAAATAGGTGAAGGAACCGTCATTTTATCCAGCTGTACGATAAATAGTGATGCATCGATTGGAAATCACTCTATCCTTTATTCGCATGCATCATTGGATCATGACTCAACAGTAGGGAACTTTGTTACATTTTCTCCGAACTCTTGTACTGGCGGCAATGTAACCATTGGCGATTTTTCCGTTATTTCCATAGGCGCAACTATTATTCACGGCATAACAGTCGGCGAACATACTGTAGTCGGTGCCGGATCTACTGTCTTATCCGATATTCCTTCACAAGTGGTTACCTATGGAACACCTGCTAAATTAATAAGAAAACGGGAGATCGGTGAGCGTTACCTTTAACTATTTAAGCTACGGCCAAATTAGAAAATCACTTTTATATTTAATATTCAGAATGATGCTATTCTCGTAAAAGAAAAATGCTAAATAGGAAAGAACAATGATCATATAAACTAATTTTTGATCTTTCTTACGAAATACTTTAATAACCCATGCAATCAAAATAATCTGATACAAATTGAAATAAATGGCCATTCTTGCAAATATCCAATTTTGTGTAGAGATAATCATTAAAACAGTACCTACAATGGATAAATTAACTATGATATCACTCTTTGGAAATAGTGCTCTAAGCTTTTCTCTCCCAAAATAAGCTAGAAGCGGTGGTGCGGACCATACTAGAGCTCTGAAAACACTTGCGCCACCTTCTGCAAAACTTTCATAATGGCCGTATTGCGTGTCTTTAATCGCGGAAAATAACAGTTCTGAGAATTGGTTGAATCCCATGACAATAAGAATGGCTAACGTTAAGAGTGCTCCCGTTGTTCGGGTCCACGCTTTTCGACGGACTATAAAGTAGATTGGAATCATCACTAACGCACTTTGATGAAATAAAGAAGCTATTATAACAACCGCCATATACTTTTTCCAGCTACCATCTAACAAAAATTTAGTAGCAGCAAAAATTATTGAGGTTGCCAAAAACTGTCTGATCCCATTCATGGAGACCGTAAATGCTCCCGTCGTTATGTACAAATATAGACCTAATTCATATAACCTTGCATACTTAAATAACACCATTGCAATTAACAGGTTGGTAACTAATGCGGTAGTTAATATTAAAATTTGAGGATCATTCGATATAAGTTTCAGCAGCATTTGGAATATATTGAATCCAATATCATTTGTTTGAACAACTGCTTCCCAACTGAAATCACCCTTCTCATAACTTCGCATGTAAGAGTGCGTGTCCCCAATATTATTTCGAAGTCCTGAGACCATGGCGAGCAAAAAAGCTGCTAATATAGCCAAAAACTTGTTCGGACTAATAAATAATGGACCGTTTACAGCGGGAACAGAAAAATATCTAGCTGTTAATGAAATAATGAATACGAACATAAGTGTAAACCACAATATCGTCATTCTCTGTCCCCTCCTCTTTTTTTTTTATTTTTTCCAACCCTTTAACTAACTATTTGATTTTAAAACAGTTGATTTACTCGTATTCTGAATATAAAGATAAAGCATAATTCCAAAGGGGATAGCAATGAAGGTAGTCCATTTACAAGGTGATTCCAATAAAAATCTTCTGTTTCTAATCATCACACTGCTAGATACATAATGAATAGCTTCCCGGAATCTCTCTTTGAATGAAGTAGCGTGGGCCATTGCAATTTTTCTAAAAAAAGAAAAACCTTGGGGATTTTTTTTGTACTGCTTAATGATGTTCAAACTAGAGCCATCAGGCATATATTCTACAAAGCAGAGCACCTCATTCATAATCAGCAGAGAGTAATCTTGATCAATGAGGATATATTTATAAGATAGAGGACAGTACTTTTCCCCCTGAAAAACAGGATACGGCGGATATTTTCTCGTCAGCTCTGATCGGTACACTAGTTTTTTGTCTCCCTTGACATTATGCTTCGCATACAGATCCGTCAACTTAGATGATTTCATATTTTCTGGCATTATCGTTCCGATTAGATCACCGCTCGGAGCGGCATCAAGCCCCACCATTCCTGCACAATGGCTGTTGCCTTCCTTCCTCCAGAGAGCCGTTATTTTTTCCACCGCATCATCCGACATATAGTCGTCCGAATCTATACAGACATTCAGCTCAGTATCAATAAGTTCGTATGCAGTATTATGTGCCCCATGCATCCCTTGGTTTTCTTGGTAGTAGTAACGAATCGGGATGTTATTCTCCTCCATCCATCGCGCTACGAGCTCCTTTGTATTGTCCGTAGAACCGTCATCAATAATAAGCCATACAAAATCCTTACAACTCTGACGTTTTAAACTCTCGTAGCAAAGATGAAGCGTATAAGCACGATTATACGTCGGTGTAAATACAGTCAACATCGGTTTCACACTATTACCCTCCATTATCCTGGAACCGCCTTCGCTATTTGACTCATATAATACTCGGAGAGCCATTTGGTCATTGTAATCGAATCGTATCCATTATTTCGTAATGCTTCAGAAGTATCTGCATGTTCATATGTAGTAGAGATAATTTTCTCTGACCAGTACTCAGCTGATTCCTTTAAACTAACAAATTGAATTCTTCCCGTTATATCAGCTTCAGTCGTTATGCTATCAGAAACCACACAGTTTAACCCCGCAGCCTGCGCCTCGACCATAACGACTGGTAATCCTTCAAATATGGATGGAAAAAGGAACAAATCAATTCCCTGCATCAATCTGTAGATATCATTACGAACTCCGAGAAATTTTACATGCTCAGATAGTCCAAGTTTCTTCACTTTCTGCTCTATGACGGGTCTAAGATCACCGTCACCCGCTAGAACTAACAATGAATTAGCGTTCTTTTTATGAACCTCATTAAACACGTCTATTAAAAAATCATGATTTTTCGACTCATTAAATCTTCCAATATGGCCAATTACTAAACGTTCTTCTGCTGCTAACTCTTGTCTGATTTCATCGCGAATTACTGGATTGTATAAAAAATCATTAACATTAACAGCATTTTTTAGGACGATCACTTTACCAGACTCGCTTATTCGCTTTCCAAATAACCAGCGCCCAGCCTTCTTCGAGCATGCAAAATAACTGCTCGGATTATATCCCATAGACAATCTTGCATATAGACGAAAAGGCAGCTTTATGTCGAGTCCAAGATCACTTGTGTGGCTATGCATAATACGACATGGAATGCTCGCCTTCTTGGCTGCTTTAAGAATAAAACTGCTGTTCTCGTTTATATGTGAGTGGACCACGCTATAATAATTATGTTTCTCAAAAAAGTCGTCCAGCTGCTTAAAATATTTTCGATAGTTACCCGGCCTAATCTGAGGCATATGATAAATATTTCCGCCTAATTGTTTAATCTCTTGATCAAATTGGCCTTCTGTCGCACGATGAACCAAAAAGTCAAATTGTATTTTGCTTCGATCCATTTGTCGGTAGTAGTTCATGATCATCGTTTCTAGACCGCCGCGGTTCATCACTGTGACTACTTGCAAAATTCGAATCGGTTGCAATTTGAGTCCTCCCCGTATTTCTTTTTCTCATCCAATTAATTGTTGTCAGCATCAAATAAATAGCTAATGAAAATTTTAATTTTGCACAAAAGAAAAAAGTCTTCCAAACCAAAGTACAATTGCTCGTATCAAACGGTTTGAGTGAATCGCTTATACGTTCATTACGCAGCAGGTGATTTAAAGCGATAAGTTTCTTTCGTATGCCAGCAGGCTTATCCTCACTCATGATATTAAGGCCCAAACCTAATATATTCATACAAATCCGATTGTTTAAGGCTGTTTTATATGCAATGGGCAGCTTTTTTTCTGTTATAAACGATTCTATTGCACGATAGAGTGCGCCAAATTTCTCTGCCAGCATCGGATTATATGTAGATGTAATGGATGCTGTGTTCCCGCGCCAATAATGGTAATATGGGCGATTAAGAAAAACAAAAGATTTCGCATAATAGCAAGCATGAATGTTATAGAGTGTATCTTCATTGCTCCCGATCACACTAAGGTCCATGAATTTCAACTGATTTTTTTTCAACAATTCAGCTCGATATAGCTTTGACCATACCGTCCCCCAAGCATCCAAATTTTCCGGATTCGAAAGTTCCTCATTCAATGGCCCCACAAGACGTCTAACAATATTAACTTTCACTTCTTCCGAACGATACATAAGCTTCTCAGGATAATAAAAAGTTTTTTCCTTAGAATGCGTCTTGTACTCTCGAATGTAGGTGCACATAACAATATCTGCATCTTCCTGAAGAGCCTCACAATACATTTCCTCATACATGTTCTGGTTAATCCAATCATCCGGATCAACGAACCCTATGTACTCTCCTCTGGCTGCAAACACGCCTTCGTTTCTTGCGGCAGATACTCCACCGTTCTCTTTATCGATGATTATCATTCGTGAATCCATTTGAGCGTATTGCTGAAGAATCTTCAAACTAGAATCACTAGATCCATCATTAATTGCAATAATTTCAATATCAATTAAACTCTGTGTCAATAAGCTTTTTAAACATCTGACTAGATAGTTTTCCATATTATATATAGGCACTATGATACTCACTTTGGGATTCATCTGGTCCCCCTAGCATAATAGACATATATGTTTTTTCGAGCTCTTGCTTCACTTGAAACAAACCGTATTTCTGCACTAATTGCAAACCTTTAAGTCCCATTCTCTGTCTCAGCTCGATCGATTCGCTCAGCTGCAGCAGCCTGCTTGCAAACAACTCCGAGTCATTCTGTGCAATAACAAATCCATTCTCACCCTCAGCAATTAGCTCAGAGTGCCCCCTGTTATGACTAGCTACGACCGGCAATCCACATGCCATAGCCTCCAAGATATTGACCGGAAGCCCTTCACGCAGACTAGAGGCGACAGCCACGTCGCACATGGGCAGCAGCTTATCAATATCGGTGCGATAGCCGATAAATTGCACCATTGATAGAACTCCAAGCTGAGCAGCTAATTCCCGGCATTGCTCTAGAAGAGGTCCTTGTCCCGCCAGCAGCAGCCGAGCATGCGGAACTTGATCCTTAATTGCTGCGAGTGACCGAATAAGCAGCTGATGATTTTTGTTCTGGTTAAATTCAGCTGCATAAAACATTAAGAAGTCATCGATGCGATAATCCAACTCCTGACGCAAACGCCATTTTTCAATTTTGTTTACCGGTTTATACTTCGTTGTATTTACACCTACACCATGGACATGCGCGATTTGCTTAGCTTTAAAGCCCTTCTTAACGGCTAGGTTATAATCCTCATCATTTATCGTAATTAAGCAATCGGTTAAGCTAGAAAGCTGCTTCTCGATCGGATAATAGAGCAGCCAGCTCAACATCGAAGCCCCTTTGTAGAAGTGAAAGCCATGAGCTGTATAGAACACTTTTGTTCCGTTTCTTCTAGCTCCTTGTGCAGCCAAACGAGTGAGTACTCCACCCGTTGGGGTGTGACAATGAATAATAGCGTAACATTGCTCCTTGATGATTGCTTTCAGCTCACGGTAAGCCTTCACGTTTCCAATCCTCAAGGGTGACCGTTCAATGGGCAAATTAAATTTCTTGTCTACGAATGGAAGATCGATTTCGCCTTTAGCAGCAACATGAATCTCCCAGCCCTGCTGTTTAAACCATTCCATAATCGGTAAATGAAAGGCCTTGAAATGGTAATCAACCGTTGCGCAAAACAAAATTTTATTAGCCATCTCTACCATCCTATATCAACGTTATTTGCGAATGACTTCCCGCTCTACCATATTCGTGAGGTATTCCAGCAGTTCAAAGCGAAGATCATCCCTTTGCAAAGCAAATTCTATTGTCGTTTGTATGAAGCCCATCTTCTCACCCACATCAAAACGCTTGCCCTCAAATTCATAAGCATACACCGCCTCTAAACGGTTAAGTGCAGCTATTGCATCTGTTAGCTGGATTTCCCCACCCGCACCAGGCGATTGATTGCCTAGTATATCGAATATCGCTGGACTTAGAATGTAGCGTCCCATGATCGCTAGGTTAGACGGCGCTTCCTCACGTAAGGGCTTCTCCACGAGATGCTTCACACGATGAAAGGATTCCTCCAGCAAGCTGCCGTCTACGATACCGTAACGAGATACCGTCTCCTCCGCTACACGCTGTACGCCAATAATTGAGGTACGGTATTCCTCGTATTTCTCAATCATTTGCCTAATACACGGCTTCTCCGCGGAAATGATATCATCTCCAAGCAGCACAGCAAATGGCTCGTTGCCTATAAACTTACGGGCACACCATATCGCATGCCCTAAGCCTTTGGGCTCCTTCTGACGAATATAGTGGATATCAACCATATCAGATGACTTTCGAACCTCGCTTAACAGCTCGAATTTATTTTTTGCTGTCAGTATTTGCTCCAGTTCTATCGAGTTATCAAAGTGATCCTCGATTGCACGTTTGTGCTTACCTGTAACGATAATAATATCTTCAATACCAGATTCAATTGCCTCTTCCACGATATATTGAATGGTTGGTTTATCAACGATCGGCAGCATTTCCTTTGGCATCGCTTTGGTAGCTGGAAGGAATCTTGTACCTAGGCCTGCGGCTGGAATAATTGCTTTTCTTACTTTCATAGGTTTACCCCCTCTCTTTCTACATTTAACCCGTAACCGATGCAAACTTCGGTAAAACAACTACATTATTCGCAAGATCGAGTAGCCGAGTCCGCAGCTCTGTTTTACTCATTCCGTTAAATTCTCTAATAATTTCTTCAATTTCCTCATAATAAACCTCAATGGATTTTCCTATGTAAATCTTGGGATAAACTTGCTTTTCATTTCTTTCGTCATCTTTTAGCATTTCTTCAAACAACTTTTCACCAGGTCTAATCCCTGTATAATGAATGCCGATTTCTTCAACTGTGTAGCCTGACATGCGGATCACGTTTTGAGCAAGATCCGTTATTTTAACGGGTTCACCCATATCCAGTACAAAAATTTCTCCGCCTCTCGCCAGTGCCCCTGCTTGTATCACTAACCTTGAAGCTTCAGGAATGGTCATAAAATACCGTACCATGTCGGGATGAGTTACCGTAACTGGCCCGCCCTTTTCGATCTGCTTCTTGAATAAAGGAATGACGCTGCCTCGGCTTCCAAGCACATTACCGAATCTAACCGCAACAAATTTCGTCGAGCTCGTTTTATCCATATTCTGGATAACCATTTCCGCAACTCGTTTGGTTGCACCCATTACACTCGTTGGATTTACCGCTTTATCTGTTGAAATCATTACAAACGTATCGACACGACTCATGCTTGCCGCTTTGGCAGCGTTCATTGTGCCTAATACATTGTTTTTGAATGCTTCTTCCGGATTTTTTTCCATTAATGGCACATGCTTGTGCGCCGCTGCATGATATACCACCTGAGGACGATGAGCCTGCATAACAGCTAACATCCTCTCCGCATCTTGAAGGTCAGCAATTTCAGTAATAAATTGAATGTTTGTATGGCCGTAAAGCTCTCTCAATTCCATTTCAATTGAATAGATGCTGTTCTCGCCATGTCCGAGCAAAATAAGCTTCTCCGGTAAAAATTTTGATATTTGTCGGCATACCTCTGAACCAATGGAGCCGCCTGCCCCAGTAACCAGGACTACCTTTTGTGTAACATAGCCAGAGATACTCTCGATATCGAGCTCTACCGGTTGGCGGCCGAGCAGATCCTCAACCTGTACGTCTCGAAATTGATTGACAGATACTTTACCTGTAGCCAGATCCTCAAGCATTGGGATAATCTGCGTTTTGGCAGCTGTTTTGGCGCATTCGGTAAAGATTGTATTCAACTGCTTCTTATTGAGAGAAGGAATGGCGATGACGATATTCTCGATCTTATGATCCCGCACGATGCCAACGATGCTCTTCACGCTTCCAATAACAGGAATACCCATAATATCAAGATTATGTTTGTGAACGTCATCATCCACGAACGCTACAGGCATAAGCTCCGTGTCACTATTTCCTATAATCTGCCTCGTTAGCATCGTACCCGCCGAACCCGCACCGATGATTAACGTCCGCTTGTATTGACCGCCGTTTTTATGATAGCCGTTCCTTAAAATTCTCCAAACGAGCCTCGAGCCGCCAATGAGAAGAATATGAATCATCCACGTTACGGCTAATAAGCGAAAAAATACATCCTGTAGCGCAATTTGTTGTAAGACTACCGTTGTTACGATCGAGAATGTTACTGCCTTTGTAATCGTGATAAGCTCTCCCACACTCGCATATTCCCACGCCTTCTTATAAAGCTTGTAATAGAAGGCAAAAAAATGATGGCTAAGCAGCAACGTAATAGCGCTAATAACAATAGGCGGCGTAACAACGAGAAGAGAAGCATCCAATAAAAACCTGCTAAAAAAAATGGCCGTTAGCACGATTAAAGAATCGATTAAAATGAGTAATGATAACCTTTGACGATACATCACACTTATTTCACCCTTTCCAACTGATAAATCAAATTAAATTAAGGTTTATAATAAAACCCGTTAGAGTTTTTAAGTATGAGGTCTTATTCAAAACCTCATAGTTAAAGACTCTATAGCTGAAGGGCAGCTAACCATTCTCACGCCACCCTTTTGTACTTAATAAAGAACAACGAACCCATAAAAAAAGCGCTAGCTGATTTTGATCATCAAACGCTTTTCTTGTTTAGTATGACCCCCAAAATATTAGCTTTAGCAAACAGCAATGCGCGCTTGGCTTCCTTCGCTTGTTCTTGCAACGTTTTACCGCTCTTTAGCAGCAGAATGACACCATCGCATTTACTTACTAAAGCATTCGTATCAGGAGCCCCTAATACAGGAGGACAGTCGAGCAAAATGAAATCATAATTTGAAGCTGCATATTCCATGACATCGACCATTAGCTGAGAATCGAGCAATTCCGTCGAATTGTAAAACCGCTGTCCGCTTGGTAAAATATCTAGGCTCTCAACTTCGGTATTGTAAATCGCTTCACGAATATCGAGCTGTTCACCTAATACATTCGATAATCCTGGGGAAGTTTGTACGTTGAAAATTTGGTGGAGAATCGGATTTCTAAAGTTTGCATCGATGACAAGTACCCGATCACCGCGCTGCGCCATACAAATAGCCAAGTTTACAGTAGCTGTTGATTTCCCATCCCCTTTAGAAGGGGATGTAACCAGCAAGGAGCGTATTTTTTTTCCAGCAGCATAATGAATATTGTTCCTAATGGTACGGTATTGCTCAGAAATAGAACCATGTGGATTCGTATAAGAGAGCAGGCTTTTATTCACAAATGACTTCGCAGGTTTTACTCGTTCACGAACCAATAGTTTCACCCCTAGCTATAATACTTTTTTGCTTCTTCGAATGCTTCGCCCAATCTTTTCGCTTTATTTTGGACACTTGCCCGAGCATCGTTAAGTGTAATAACTCCTCAACCTCTCGTTCCGACCTGATAGAATCATCCAGGGAATCCAGCAAGAAGATGAAGCCTAAGCTTAAAACAAGACCAGCTATAAAAGCGATGAATACTATCTTATTGCTTTCCTCATTAACAGGAATTGAACTTGCCTGTGCCTCTGTTAAAACTCGAATATTGTTTACTCCGATTGTATCGGAAGCTACTTCACGATATACATTAACTACCGTATTCGCGATTTGAGCAGCTAGATTAGCATCGAAATCAACAACTGTAATTACAGAAATCAGAGAGCCATCGACACTGTCTAGTCTGATTCGACTTCTTAGCTCTGAAGCAGAACGATCTAGTCCAAGCTCCTCGGCTACCTTGTTCAGTAAGATCGGCTCCAGAAACATGGTCCGCGCCGTTCCCATCATATCAGGACCAGCGCCAACAATAATTCGACTAGAAGCCGCATATAACGGAGTTTCTGGTTTGGAGTTGTAAACACCCGCTAATACCGTCAATGTAATCGTGATAAGAGCAACGATCCATAATCTTTTTCTTACGACGAAATATAATGCCTTGAGGTTAATTTCTTTACTTTTCTCCTTTTCATTTCTTTCTGTATGCATCTCATCTAAATTATTTTCCATACATGTGACACCTACCGATTTCGTTTTTTATAAAGAACAATAAGGTAATTTTAGTTCTTTATATAGAACGTGTCAATACACGTTTCCTTCTTTTTTATTCAACGTCAATTATCGATATGAAGAATTATAATATTTGATGATTTCTTTTTATCACTTGAATAGACGTTGGCCTCCGTCCTGCTTTCCTTCCACATATTTGAACGGATCAAGTCTTTTAAAACTTGGAAATCACCCTTGCTCATCCCTTCATCAACCGCATTCTTAATAATGATTCGCCATTCCTCATCCAACGTTTCATCCAAATGAATCTTTGGTAAATGTTCTTCGCCCAGTAAATATTCAATGTTTGAATCAAGTGGAGCTGCTATTTTTGCCATTACCTGAAGAGATGGGTTATTCTGCATATTGCGTTCAATGTAGCTCAAGTAGGACTTGGATACGCCTGCTAGATCAGCAAGCTTCGTGATCGAGTAGCCCTTTTTTTCACGTAGACTTTTAATCCGTTCTCCTATCATAATATTCTCCTTCGGCCAGTTTAGATCTAATCGTAAAGCTGATCACAAGCAACACAAAACAAACACGTTATAACAGACAATAATTATATTTTAGTTCTTTAAAGAGAACAGGTCAATAGCAATTCTCGTTTTATCGTCGTATTGTAAGGATAGGCCTCGAAAATATACGCCAAATACGTTCAATAATCGACATTTTAATTACAAGAAAGTGGCTTGGTCTATCCTATTCAAAAAAAAGATCTCCTTACATTGGCGCTTTAGCCTCGTAAGAAGATCTTTCTTGCTTATTTAATGAGTGAAATCAAGCTCTTAAACTCCAGCTCGTCGAACTTTAGCAACACGTTCCCACGATCATACGCCCAGCACCAGCCTTCAAGATCAGCTGAAACGGGCACATCACACCGAATAGTCGCCAAATCACGAGATAAATGGAGCATATCCAGATCAGCTTCGATTTTTGCGCGAATCGTTTTAGATACAGCCTCTAAGTTAGCCAGAAGACCTTCGATCGAGCCATGCTCCTGAATAAGCTTATGCGCTGTCTTTTCGCCGATTCCTTTGACGCCTGGGTAGTTGTCGCTTGTATCACCCATAAGTCCTTTAATATCAATAATTTGAATAGGCGTCAGCTGACGCTCCTCCATCAGGCTCTCTGGGGTATAGACCATGTAATTTCCGATACCCTTCTTCATGATTGCTACTGACACACGTTCGTCCACTAGCTGAAGCATATCATGATCACCCGTTACTACAAAAATCTGTGCCTGATCCTTTAGTGCAGCAGCCAAAGTTCCAATGCAGTCATCCGCTTCATAGCCAACTATTCCAATATTCGGCACATTGAAGCTAGCTACAACGTCCTTAACAAGATCGAACTGCGGGACCAAATCCTCGGGTGCAGCCGGGCGATTCGATTTATAACCATCATACTGCTCCGTACGAAATGTCGTGCTGCCCATATCCCAGCAGCATGCGACATGCGTTGGATTAAATGTATTAATTGCGTCCATAAAGTAACGAACAAAGCCATGTACAGCATTTACAGGTATACCAGCGCTCGTTTTACGAACACTGCCTCCGAATGAAGTAGCGAAATACGCCCGAAATAATATCGCCATACCATCAACCAACAGTAACCGTTTCTCATTCATTGTCTTAAAACCCCTCTCAAACCTGAACAACATCTTATTTATATTTATTGCCCGCGAATGAACGATCCAATCCGTTTAGCCGCTTCCTTCAATCGTTCTTCGTTTTCAACTAGCGCAATTCGGACATAACCTTCCCCTTCTGAACCAAAAGCTTCCCCCGGTATAACGACGACACCGGTTTGACGAAGCATTTCCTGGGAAATTCGTCTTGATGTCCAAGGCTCATCTTGTGACCACATCATAGGTGGAAGCTGTGCCCATACGAACATCGTCGCTCGCGGAGCGATGATGTCCCACCCTTCTGCTCGAAGTGCCTCAAGCATCGTATTTCGCCGCTCTTCATACAGCTTGCCTGCTTTTGGCAAGTCCGGATTTTCAATCGCTTCCTGAAGCGCAACAATTCCTGCCTCCTGGATAGGATCAAAGACACCATAATCGATATTAGCTTTCAGCTCGCGAAGAGCGCTTACTGCAGTCCTATTTCCAACCATAAAACCGATTCGGCAGCCAGCCATGTTGAAGCTCTTGGACAAGGAATGAAATTCAACCGCTTGATCAATCGCACCTGGCACCTCAAATATGCTTGGCGGCTCACAGCCATCAAACCCCATCTCAGAGTACGCAAGATCATGAACGACCAATACATCATGTTTTCGAGCCTTATCCAGCAGTTTTTCGAAAAAAGCGATATCAGCTACAGCCGAGATCGGATTATTCGGATAATTGAGCAAAATAAATTTTGCTCGATCCCACTCTGAACCTTGTATTGCCTCCAAATCAGGCATATATTCATTCTCCTCGCGCAGCGGCATCAGCACCGATTCGACTCCTGCAAGCGCTAAAGATGCAGCGTAGATTGGATATCCTGGATTAGGCAGCAAAGCCATATCTCCCGGATTGCAAAGCGCCATAGCAAGATGTGCCAGTCCGTCTTGTGAGCCATTCAGAGTTACAATCTCGCTTGCTGCATCAAGCTCGACATCGAAACGATGCTTCATCCATCTCGCTGCATGCACGCGGAAGGGCAGCCCGCTTTTTGTAGCTGGATAGGCATACATGTCGCTGCGTAATGCCGCCTCGCTAAGTGCCTGCTTAACGGCAGCCGAAGGCGGTTGATCTGGACTTCCTATGCCAAGATCGATAATATCTAATCCACTTTGTAACGCCGATATCTTCCAAGCTGTTACTTCTGCAAAAATAGATGACCCTAGCTGCGACAGCCGCTCAGAACGCCATTTCGTCTGTGACATTCGTCAACTCACCCTTTTCCATTGTTCCAAACTTGTTCGTACTGCTCTTCTTTATAGCCAACGGTAACTGTCTTGCCATCAGTCACAATAGGGCGCTTGATCAGCATGCCGTTCGATGCGAGGAGCTCATATTTCTCGTCCTCAGACATGGTTGGCAGCTTGTCCTTCAAGCCTAGCTCTCTGTATACATCACCAGATGTATTAAAAAACTTCTTCAACTCCAAGCCGCTGTTTTTTACCAGTTCCTTCAACTCCGCAGCTGTTGGCGTTTGCTCAACAATGTGGCGTGATTGAACGTCATTCCCTTTATTTTGCAGCGATTTGAGCGCCGAGCGGCATGTACCGCACTTTGGATATTGAATTATCGTTAATTGTATTTGCTTCGTCATGAGCTAATCCTCCAATATACCTTTAACTATTCCTACTTTATTCCGACAGCTTCCGTTCTAATAATTCAAGCTCCGGCGGCAGAGCGGCTTGCCATTCCATCCATTCCTTCGTAATCGGATGAGTAAAGCCAAGTATCTCAGCGTGAAGCGCTTGACGACCTGCCGCAGCCTCCCACTCCTCCACCGCGTCCGTTTGCGTTCCATACATTTTATCACCGATAAGCGGACAGCCAATATGCTTCATATGAACGCGAATTTGATGTGTCCGTCCTGTTTCCAGCTTTAAGCGTACAGCAGCTGCAACCGGCTTGTCCGAAGAAGAGTCGAATCTTGCAATCGTCTCATAATGCGTCACAGACGGATAACCTTCTGGCGTTACGATTCGTATATGAGGCTGTTCTGGATCACGGTCTATTGGAGCATCAACCGTTCCATCACTTGGCATAGGACATCCATAGACGTAAGCTCGATATAGCTTCAAAATTCCGTTTGCCTGCATCTGTTCGGAAAGCTGCTGATGAACGTAAGACGTTTTCGCAATAGCGACAAGTCCTGATGTTTCTTCATCCAAGCGGTGAACGGGCCTAAAGCGAACCCGTTCCCCCTTCAATTGCCAATGATAAACGATACCATTGGCAAGCGTATTCGTGTAATGCCCATGCGTTGGATGAACGATCATACCCGCAGGCTTATTCACAATAAGCAGATCCTCGTCTTCGAATACAATTTGCACTGGGATAGGCTGAGGTAAAATATCTTCAGAAATTTCCCGCTCCATGCGAATGCGAATAGTATCGCCAGCTGCAACTGGAGCCGTTGTATAAACTCTGCTTTCATTTACAGTCAGCCCATGCTCCGTCTGCTTCACTTGTGACAGCAGCTTGCGCGATACGCCGAGCTGACGCTCTAGCACCCGCCTTACAGTCATCCCATGCTCCGCTTCGCTAACGACAGCAACTAATGGTCGATAATACAGCTGCTCTAGTCTATCCATCATTTTTTCGGCTTCCGAAACACTTCAGCGCTGCGCACATACTCTGTATCCGGTACCCCTAACTTCGCATTGGCTGCTCTAGCAGCTGCGAAGAAAAAGTCCGACAAACGATTTAAGTAGGTTTGCACTTCAGGATTGATTGCATGCTCTGCTGAGAGCGTGACAACACGACGTTCAGCACGGCGGCAAACCGTTCGACATACATGTAATAGCGACGATACCGAACTGCCTCCCGGCAAAATAAATCTCGTAATATCTGGCGCCTCTGCAGTATACTTATCGATCCATTCTTCTAATCGCGCAGCAGGCTCTGCGGTTATTTTTAATGGGGCTCCCGGGGCAGCGTATGCAAGATCTGAGCCGCAATCAAACAGCTCCTGTTGAATGTCGACTAACCAAGCAGCCATTTCCGCAAGCTCCTCGTGTTTAGCTGATTCCGCCGCTGCTTGCCCTACAAAACAATTCAGTTCATCGATCGTACCGTATGCCTCGACACGAACATCATCCTTACGCACGCGACCGCCAATTAATGATGTCTGGCCGCTATCACCTGTTCTTGTATATAATTTCATCGCACATGCCTCCTTTTTCATCCGTTGTTCTGTAATCATGCAAACAGCAGGTCGGATAATCTCCTGACCTGCTGTTTATTTAAGGCGCTAGATTAGCCTTCTTGCTTCAAACGATGGACAAAGCCGCCTATTCTGTCTAGCGCTTCGGTTAAGTTCGTAACGGAAGTCGCATATGAGCAGCGAAGATGACCTTCACCGCCAAGACCGAATACATCACCAGGAACAGCAGCAACATTCGCTTCATCAAGCAGCCGCTGCGCAAATACCTCGCTCGTTAGACCGGTAGATACGATCGAAGGGAAAGCATAAAACGCCCCTTGCGGTTCATGGCAATCGAGTCCAATTTCCCTGAAACCCTTCACGACAAGACGGCGACGTTGATTGTACGCTTCCACCATGCGATCCTTCTCCTCCAAACCGTGCTGCAGCGCTTCAAGCGCGGCATACTGTGCCATAATTGGAGCACACATGACTGTATACTGGTGAATCTTCAGCATAGCTGCAATAAGATCAGGATGACCACAAGCATAACCCATCCGCCAGCCCGTCATCGCGAACGCCTTCGAGAAGCCGCTTACGAGAACGGTTCGATCCTTCATTCCTGGCATTGCAGCAAAACTTACATGCTTCGATCCATAAGTAAGCTCTGCGTATATCTCATCCGAAATAACAATAAGATCATTCTCTTCAACAAGCTTTGCAATTGGCAGATAATCTTCATAAGTCATTGTTCCGCCCGTCGGATTGCTTGGATAACTTAAAATAAGTACTTTTGATTTTGGCGTAATGACCGCTTGAAGCGACTCCGCCTTTAGCTTAAACTCATCCTTCGCGAACGTTTCGATACCAACAGCTTTTCCGCCTGTAAGTGCCGTAATGGGTGAGTAAGAGATATAACATGGCTCAGGAATTAATATTTCATCACCAGGCGCAATAAAGGCACGAAGTGCCAGATCAATGGCTTCACTGCCGCCAACCGTTACTAAAATTTCGTTCGCAGGGTTATATGGCACAGCAAATTGATCATTTAAATACTGTCCAATCGCTTCGCGCAGCTCAGGCATACCAGCATTTGACGTGTATTGCGTTTTACCCATTTCAAGCGCATATACAGCAGCTTCCCGGACATGCCATGGCGTAACAAAATCGGGTTCGCCTACTCCTAGTGTTATAACATCCTTGCGCGTGCTGACCAAATCAAAAAACCGACGGATTCCCGACGGTTTGATGCCCCGAACGAGCGGGGACAAATAATCAGCCATCGATTGACGCTGCACAGGTGTGGAGGGTTGTTTCTCTTCATCTTTAATCATTGCCATCACCCTTTTTTCACGGCGAAACCATCAACCGATGATCACCTTCATGCTCCTCGAAGATAATGCCGTCTTGTTTGTATTTTTTCAATATAAAAAATGTTTTAGTCGATAATACCGCGTCAATTGGCGATAGTTTATTCGATACAAAAGAGGCAACCTCTTTCAACGTTTTGCCCTCTACCTCAACTAACAAATCGTAAGCGCCAGACATCAAATAAACTGATTTTACTTCTGGATATAAATAAATGCGCTCAGCGATTCCTTCGAATCCGCGACCGCGTTCTGGTGTAATTTGTACCTCAATAAGTGCAGTTACCTTCTGGTCATCAATCTTGCTCCAATTTACAACTGTAGCATACTTTACGATAATATGGTCCTTCTCGAGCTCGGCGATTGCTTGCTTTACTTCCTCTGTTGTTACGGCAAGCATGGTAGCGATCAGATCTGCATCCCTACGCGCGTCCTCCTGCAGCAGTTCAAGCACTTTCATCTGTAATTCGGTCATTGTATAGCTCCTTCCAGTACGACTGCAATTATACAGAATAGTTTACAACTTTTTTGAATCAGGCGCAATGACAGTGTAAAAGGGTGAAAAAAAGAAAGACCCCAATGGGGTCTTTAATTGTAATGTGTTTGCGAGCCTTGTTGATACTGACCAGACTGCTGCATGTGCGGCGTATACATCGTTTGACTCTGCTGCTGCCCAAGGTTTTGCTGCAAAAACTGGCTTGTTTTTTGCTTTGTTTGCTGATATTGCTTCGCCTGCTTGTCCAGCTCCTGACGTAGAGCAGGCGATGAAGTATTGTACATATTCGCTTGCTGCATCGCATTGAACATCTGGCCTTGAAGTGTTAACGTGCTTTCCGTCAATTTGGTAAACAATTGGCGAATGTCTGGACAAGTCGATTCCGTTGCAGCTGTCACATACTCACGAACGACTCTCTTTAAATCAGCCAATATCGTACCTGCCAAATCTTCCTCTGTCAACATGGATTGCTTTTGCTGCTGCATGTAGATTTACCTCCCAAAGCGTTTTTATTAATATCTTTATTGCTGCGGCTGCGTTGGAGCCATTTGCTGATGATGCGAGATCGCGTGCAGCAAAGAATCGTAATGCTGCTGATGCGTCTGGATCATTTGAGAACATAAATTTTTAAGCGCCGGTGTTGTACCAGTAGCAACAAGTGTTGCACACTGCTTAATTAACAAATCCTCGTTAGACATAGAGTCTGCAACGTACTCTAGTTCTTTTGCCGTCATTGGCTGCAACATATGATCTTCCTCCTCTAAACTTGGTTCAAAAGCACAAGCTGATCCATTTTTTTTCGTGCCTACTGTATTATGAGCTTTTCTCCTTTTATTTATGTGTCTTTATTTAAATCGAAATTTCCAGTATGTATCAATTGGAAATCCACTTCTACTTTTAATTGATCCAGCTTTGGAAGCCAATTCGTTCCCTTGCATTCCTTCTTCCAATATGAAAGGGAGTAACGATACAAATGATGCTCCAGCTGAAATAACTCAATATTTCTCGTAAGCCCGTTGCGAAACGTATCCTCCATTTCCTGCTTAACCCGTCCCTCTACTGAATCGACAATTTCTTGCTCAGTCATATTGCCGTCCATTTCAGCAACATGTCCGGACAAACGTACATTTAGTACAAAATACGGCTTACCTTCTTTAAAGGTCGTCTGCAATCGGTGATTGGAAGAGTTGATGGCGATTGCTGATTTCCCTTGCTTTCCTTCGGCTTTCAATAAAAAATGCTCGAATTCCGAATTTACCCACCGTAAACCACCGACTTCCGACTCTGCAAAATAACCGAGATAGTTGAGGTCTTTAAATACAAAAACCCCTTCTATCAACTGAATTTGCAACGCCTGCTTCTTCCGTGTCCAGTATTTATCATTTGAGGTCAAGGCGGGAAGGAATGTCATCATGGATGGCTCATTTAGAGTTTGTACAGCAAGCTGTAAAGCATAAGGACGCACGAAACTCCTTTGATGTTCAAGTCGATCCGGCATATACATAATGCTGTTGAGAGGGGATTGGTCAAAAAATGTATCGGTTGTAAAAACCTTTTCAATTGGATCTTTTGTTCCGAAGATCAACGACGTATACCTTGATGCACGCTGACGATTCAGCCCATCCATAATATCGTCCATTTGATTCATCGCCCGCTCATGCACGATAACCGTTTTTAGATGCTCTAGGCTTAAAGTCGTTTGACCAGACCGAGATAGGTCATTTAGAGCAAGCAGAATAGTTTCTCCCCTGCCTCTTCCGATCCAAACCGGATTCGGATCAGGCTGTAGCGATTCTGTTTTCGCTATCAATCCAAATTTAATTGTTTGCCCATAAATCTCGTAATTCCCGTCCTTGTAATCAATCCCAAATGCAGAAATATAGCTGACATCCTGCAAATTCACTTCGTCCCAGCAACCTTGCAGCAACAATGACATAGCCAATATACCAATCAACACTGCACACTTTTTCAATTGCCTTCGCAGTTCTTCAAGCCGCACAGTATGCATCACTTATCCCTCCTAGAACTCTTAAGCTTCCAAGGCAGCTGTATTAGCGCTGGCAACAGCTCTCTGAAGCGCAGCGGCGCAAGGGGATAAAGGTATGGTCTCCCAAAGGATTCTAATGTGCACATGTAAATGAGAACGGCAAAGCTTCCGACAAAAAATCCAAAAATGCCTAGTACGGATGAAAATAGGAGAATCAAGTAGCGAATTAAGCTGACCGAACCGCTTAGGGACTGATTAACGAGAGTAAAAGTCGATACGGCTGTAACCGCGGCCATTACGAGCATTGTGGGTGAGGTCATACCCGCTCGAATGGCTGCATCCCCTACAATCAGTCCGCCTACGACCGACACGGTTTGGCCTACCGCTCTCGGGAGCCTCACGCCTGCTTCTCGAAACAGTTCAAACATCGTTAGCATTAGAAACATCTCCATCGTAGCTGACAGCGGCAAGCCAATTCGTGACATCGTAACGGTAGCAAGCAGCGTAAAGGGTATTTGATCCGTATTGAATGCTGACAGCGCTATCCAGAAACCAGGCAAACAAATGGACATTACCAGTCCAACAAGCCGTAATAATCGTTCTAACGAAACATAATAATACGGCAAATGTGCATCCTCCGGGGATTTGATGAGCAATAATAAATTTCCTGGAGCAATGATTGCTGAAGGCGATCCGTCGAGCATAATCGCTACCTTACCTTGCAGCAGTGATTGAACGACATAGTCTGGTCGACCTACATATTCAACTAATGGAAACAAGGATAATCGATGGTCGGATAAAAGCTCCTCTAGCTGACTTCCTCCAACAATAGAAGGGACATCAATATTATCAAGACGTCTCTGTGCTTCCTTTACAAGCTTACAATCCGCTTTGCCTTCCATATATACCAGCGCTATCTCCGTCAAGGATTCACTGCCAATTCTACGATATTCCACATGCATATCCGGTGTTTTAAGGCGCATACGAACAAGTGCAACATTTGTTGAAAGCTGTTCGACAAAGCCGTCGCGGGGACCTCTAATCGACACTTCCATCGTTGATTCTTCTGGATTCCTACCTGGTTGATTGGCAATATCAAACTCAAATAAACCATCAAGATTAGCAAATGATAAAATAACACTGCCTCCAAAAAGTCGCGCATACAAATTGCTGCCATTAACCCCGCTCTGTAAACTGCTGAATAACATGCTGGGTTTATGTATTTCACCTTCAGTTGCATTTGGCAGCATTCTTAGCTGCTCCGCCCATTTCTCCAATAAGGGCAGTAATCCTAATTGCAATTGTTGATTATCGATTAACCCGTCGCAATAGAGCAATGTGACTTCCATCGGTCCGTGTACATCGAGTGTAAGCTTATATTCAATGACATCATGACATTCCTTCAAACTGTCCCTGAACTGCTCAATTGACATATCTTTTTGATCAGTCTGTCCATTCGATCCATCATCAATCATGAATGCTCTGCCTCCTCGGAACCTATAATGGCTGTTCTTTTCTTATCGCTATTGGTTTTTCGAAACATGGAAACACCCCAGATGATAATCGTCAAAATCACGATGACGACTCCGGTATACTGAAAGAAAATATGAAAAACAGCCTTAACCTGGAGCATGTTTCTAATGCCGAAGCCGGATATCACGAGAATGGTCGTTCCAAGTATGGCTGGTGAAATCCATTTGCGCTTCAAATGCCGTAATGGCCAAAACTCAGATACAATGTGAATAGAAACGGCTATCCGAATAAGTGCTCCCGACATCCACTGAAAAATAGCAAAAAAATCAACATGCTCAAAGTATTTTCCGATGGAGACCAGCCTCCACTGCGAAAAAGCCGGATAGCGCATTTTATCTGCTTCTACTGGTCCGAATTCTACAATCGCTCCCATGGCAGGTCCAAGTGTCAAAAGCGACAGAAATAGTACGAGCACAATGAGGTGCCATCTTTTGAATTTCCCTTTTAAATGATGCTGAAAAAGCATGAACCCAAATAACTCACTGGATGTGGTTACTATGTAATAAACCCCTTTTGTAACGGGACTCGTCCCATTTTCAAGCAACGGCAACAAATAATGATAATCTTTGTGCGGCATGTTTGCCGACATGACAAAATCACCTAAAAACACAACAACCGGCAATAGAATACAGCTAACATAGGCAATCGTACGAAGTCCTGAAACCGATGCAAATAGACATAAGCCTAAAAATACAGTACATATCAATAAAGAAGGCGTATGGGGCAAATATGTTGTCGCTGTCCATGATGCCGTCATAACTAACGTTTCTATAGCAATAAAAAATTGTATGAACAAAAATATTCCCATAAAGATCCATACAAAAAATCGCGGCATAAGCTTCGCAAGCCACTGATCAATCGGTGTCCCATTCAATCGCTTTAATATTGCGTACATTGGTAACAATGTCCAGGGCAATATAATAACAAGTCCAAAAAGAACACATATCCATGCGTCACGCTTTGCAGCATCAAGCAGCAATGGGATAACTAGGACATGATTTACAAGTCCAACCGACAAAATCATCATTAACATTGAAGGTAAAATCCCAAATGGCTTCACTTTCATTCACACTGTCACATCCTTCCAAAGATAATGTTTCCAAGTTCTTGTTTCGAAATGCATTTTCTGTTGTTTTATTTCGTTCACAAAAAAAACTATGCTCATAGCCATCAATAGGCTTAGAACATAGTTTTTGTTTACGGGATATGAACAGTCTTTACATGATCAAAATGCAAGAAAACAGGGTTGCCGCTTACAGTTGCAAGCTCAATCATACTTTGATCTACATTTTTCAATACACCGATTTTGTTTGAATTCTCGCCTAGATCAAGTACGACGAATTCTCCGATTAATTTGCGCAGCTGTTGATCTAAGGTTCTTGCTAGCGTTAGCGGGGAGGGTTTAAGAGGAAATTGTTCCGGCGTTAACGTATACGGAGTTACGTTTGGATTATACGGAATTAAATATTTCATATGATGGAGCGACACGATAACCGTATGATAGACCGGGGAATAGAAGACAAAAAAATCATTCATAACCGTGGTCAAGTAACCATGAATGGACTGATTTCCAGTGATATAGATTTCAGAAAACATCCCTTTGGCATTCATTAATGTTTTGCGGTACGAGATTGGCTCATTATAAGGCTCAAAAGGCATTTCTGGTACTTCGTACACTTCTGTTTGCTCTTCTTTCGTCGAGAGACGAAGCTGTTGCAAGTGAATAAGCGGTATATATAAAAATTGCGTTCCGTTGTGCAACACTAATATATCTTGGCCAAATTCGATCAATTTTCCTCGTATAAGCGGTGATTTCCCTGAAATCTCCAATTCAACGAACCGATCCAGCAGCGGATGACGGTTTTTCAAGCGATCAACCTCCTTTCATCCGAGTAGTGAATAAAACTAGGCAAAGATTTGACCTTTGCCTAGTATTCCATTAAATTTATTTCACTTAACTACGAGATGTTTTTTTAGAAGTTGAAGCTGCATTTGTACGGCCTTTGCCGCCGCTGCGATTGCCTTGTGTCTTATTGCCTTGTGTCTTATTACCTTGCGTCTTATTGCTCTTGTTCTTATTGTCGTTCTTGTTGTCATTTTTGTTGTCGTTTTTGTTGTCGTTTTTGTTGTCGTTATTTTTCCCGCCAGACCGGCCGCCAGCTGCTTTAATGGATTTGATGTGGTAGTTTTGGATTTGCATTGCTTCTTTTCCTGAAACCAATAAGATCGCACCGTTACCTGCTTGTGCGAGAAAGCCTTCTACTTTCTCTGGTCCACCTGTATTAATTTGAACATAGGAGTGATTTAGTGCACGAATAACACCATTAAAGTTGCTTGCGTGGATAACCTCTACATTACGGCCGCCGCTTCTATTACCGCTTTTGTTATTACCTCCGCTCTTATTTCTTCCGCCCGCTTCGGTAACACTCTTAACATGAGCAGTAGCGATATATACTACACCTTCGTTAGTGCTTAATACTAGAAAGTCACTTTTTACAGCTAAAAGTTTGCCTTGAAGTGATTCCGGTCCACCGCGGTTAACTTTCACGTTTTTCCCTACTAATCTTTGAAGAAAGTTTTGTTCTCCGTTTCCACTTCTGTGACTTTTGTGACTTTTGTGACTTTTGTGACTTCTGTTATCATTTCCTCCGGATTGACTACCCAAATTACAGCTGTTCCACCAAGAATTCATAAAAAAATCCCTCCGATAATTTCATAGTTTGTTGTTTCTTGCCTCACTTCAAATACGTCTTGTCGACCTATTTACTAGCAGCATTTTTTTGTTGCAATACATCCCTCCCTGTTTCTTTCACACCAACTATCATGAGATGCGAAATGTAATATATTAATATGTATACCGTATGTAAGTGGTACTAGATTTCAATCTATTTATAAAAGATTCAGCACTAACCCGTTACGAATAACACAGTAGGTTCATAGGTTAAAGTAACTTCATAAATAGGAGGCATTCAAATTGTCTACCAAAAAAAACAACAAAAATAAGAAGAAAGTAATTGCACGCTATAATGAAAACAATCTTTCAATGACTAATGCTGCAGAGGGCCGCACTTCAAGAGGTACTCGTTCAGAAGTCAGCTATTCAGAGAACAGTCGCACAAAAGGCAATCTTTCCGAAGGAAGCACATCCAAAAATAATCGATCGGAAGGCATTCCTTTAAGCATTATTTTTGCTAATGAAAACCTCAGTCTTGGCAGCAATTCATTTCTACTGGATGAAGCAGCAGGTCCACAGCCAAGTTTCGTATGGGAGATCAATCTAAATTAATTATTGGTGACCTTCTAGGCATTTGCCGAATACAGTAACAAGAACAAAAAGCCTATCGTCTACCGGTAGGCTTTATCTTTTGCTTCGGGAGATGGTTAGATGACTGCTGAAACATTACCGACACGTTCCATACGTATTCATGCCTCTGATCTTCAAGATATTCAAAGCAATGCTTGGGGGAGAGACTTTAAGCCGGCAGAATTGGAGATGGGGGGACAAACCTATAAAGCGGAGTTTGGCATAAGGGGAGGTCATACCCGCAATTATTCCAAAAAATCCTATGAAGTTCGACTTGAAGATGGTAAAACACTCCATTGGAATGCTGAATATGATGATCCATCCATGATGCGTAACGCGCTTTCCTTTTATTTTTTCAATAAAATTGGAGTTCCATCTCCGAAAACCAATCATTTCTGGCTCATCATAAATGACATACCGCGTGGAGTTTATTTGGAAATAGAAGCGGTCGATCGACTTTTTTTCGAGAAAAGAGGAATTGGCTGCCGTTCACTTCTATATGCAGTCAATGACAGTGCAGACTTTAGCTTAACAGACCCCGTCTCAAAGAATAAGAAATCTTCGTTATTCGATGGATATGAATTGATGCTGGGCAAGTCGGGGACAAAAAGCAGGCTCGTATCGTTCGTACGAAATATTAACCGATTGTCAGGAAGTAAACTTGGCGTACACAGTGCAAGGAGACTTGATGTTTCTCAATACTTATTATGGCTTGCCGGAGCCGTGTTAACAGGAAATTATGATGGGTTTGATCAAAACTATGCGCTGTATGAGCATCGCGCAAGCGGTAAATATCGGATTATTCCGTGGGACTACGAAGGAACTTGGGGAAGAAATTGTTATGGAAAACCTTGCGGCAGCGACCTTGTCCGGCTACAGGGCTACAATAAGTTAACCGAGAAGCTGTTGACTTTTCCTGCATGTCGTCGCAAATACAGAGCTATTGTCAAGAAGCTGCTTATAACCTCATTTACGGTAGAAAAGCTAAATCCGATTATTTCAAAGATGCATTCTCAATTATCACCTGCCATTCGTAACGACTATACGCGAAAGGCAAGCTTTGATACCTTTTTAACTGAACCCGCCCTTATTCGTACTTACATTAAAGAGAGAAGAGAAATATTACAGCAATCGTTAAGGGAGTGGGTATAACCCACTCCCTTAAGCTGTTCAAAAAATATCCATGCTCATATAGCGCTCTCCGGTATCTGGTGCAATACACAACACTCGCTTACCGGCACCAAGACGCTTCGCAATTTGCATTGCTGCCCATACTGAAGCGCCGGACGATGGACCTAATAATAATCCTTCTCTAGTCGCGAGCGCTCTCATCGTTGTCAGTGCATGCTCATCGGAAACTTGTATAATCTCATCGTAAATGGATGTATTTAGAATGGCGGGAACAAAGCCTGGGCTCGTACCAACGAGCTTATGCGGCCCTGGCTTTCCCCCTGACAGCACAGGGGAGCCCTGCGGCTCGACAACCGCAACGTATAAATGCGGGAGCAATGCTTTAAGCGCTTCACCTGTACCGGTTATCGTGCCTCCAGTACCTGCTGTCGCAACGAATGCGTCAAGCCTGCCGCCTGTTTGCTCCATTATTTCTATAGCTGTTGTTAGTCTGTGAATATGCGGATTGGCTTGGTTTTCGAACTGATTAGGAATATAACTGCCTGGTCGCTCTGCCCGAAGCTCCTTCGCTTTGCGGATTGCTCCTGGCATTCTTTCCGCAGCAGGGGTCAACACCACTTCAGCGCCATAAGCCTGAAGAAGCTTAATCCTCTCTGCTGTCATGTTGTCAGGCATAACTAATATCATTTTGTAGCCTCTAGCTGCAGCATTCATAGCTAGCCCTATGCCTGTATTCCCACTCGTTGGCTCAATAATGGTATCACCTGGCTTGATTAAGCCGCGCTTCTCGGCATCATTAACGAGCGAGAGAGCTGCACGATCCTTTACACTGCCGCTTGGGTTAAAACGCTCCAGCTTGACGCATACCTCTGCACTGCCTTCATCAGGAAGACGATTTAGGCGAACAACCGGTGTATCTCCAATTAATTTCGTAATATTTGAAACGATTTTTGGCATCTTTTCGCCTCCTGTTATTTATGTCAAAGCTTGCTCCTTCTCTAGAAATGGTTTCATAAACCACCATCCAGCAATAGGAACGACACCTACTGCAAACAACAACCAAGTAATTGCGAGTGCTGAATGATTCAGCGGCAGAACAATTAAATAGGATGATAAACCGATGATTCTTCCTATGACTAAACCAGCTTCGCGAAGCACAATAAATTCTTCTCGTTCTCGCGCACTTTCCTCAGATTGACCGATAAGGTCAAAAACTCTCGAGGTCATCGGGATAATATAAAGCGGCATAAATAAGGATGTACCTATGCCGAGCATGAGCAGCGTAACATAAGATACTTTCCAGAACAGCGGCAAAATGACAATTGCAATCATAATAACCCCAATAAGCATCGCCAGCTTACGATTTTTTTTATTGAGTTTTTTTCCAACAATCCAAAAGCTGATTAAAGCTACAAGGGACGTTATGAGCGAAAAGGTTCCTAGCTTGCTCTCGTTTTGAGTAGCAACGTATACGGTAAGACCAACAAGAAACATAAATACGCCTTCTCGTACACCCTGTGCCGCAATAGCTGGAAACATGCGACGCCACGGATTACCTTTCTGCATAAGCTGCTCAAATCCATGCTTCCAATTGTAGCTGCCCTCACCGTGCCGCTTTTTGAGCCAAAAGCTAAGTACTACGCTTATAGCAAATATAACGAGTGATATGGAGAATATAAGCCGATAGCCTGTTTCTCCCTTCATGGAAGTAATGAGCAAACCTGAAACCCAAGGCGCCACAATGCCTGCCGCAGAACCAAGCAGCCCAGACCATCCGTTAAAACGATCACGGTTATCTGGATCTGTTACCTCGAAATAAACAACATTATATGCGATCCAAAAAAAACCTAACGCCATCCCATTCAATATGCCGAGCGGCAAGTAATAAACTTTCGCCTGGGCGCCCAGCAATAGCACCGTGCAATAAAATACACCGGACAGAAAAATTCCTGTTCGTAAACTGTACATTTTGTTATGCTCTTTGACCCATTTCCCAGCGACATAAAATGTTAATCCACTCATCACATACTGCCCCATCGTGAACCAACCGATCAACATATATGACTGGCTTGCTTTCCATAAATACACGGGAACAAACGTCCCGGATAGCGCGTTTGCAACGCCGTAAAGCGCTTGAACAATAAGCAAAAGGGCTGCCTGTCCATTTAAGGTTTTTGCCAAAACGATTCCTCCTGCCGCAGGCTAGATCTTGATTACACAAGTCTAGCCTCTCACGTATCAGAATTACGTTTTGTAAGGTTCCCTTATTGGATGCAACCCATGCCCGTCCATTTTTGCCAGCACTTCGTACTTCGTTACTCAGCTGGCGTTAAACGGCTTATCATTTGCTCGCGATCACTTAAACTCAATAAAGTAGAAGTATGGTAGCAAGCAGGACAAACGTACAATGTAAGATTAAAAGGAGTAGCGAGTACCGGCTTCCCTAATGAAGGAGCTATTCTAGACTCGAATTGCGGCTCTTCCACCCGTTGAACACCTGCTTCGATCATATAGGCACGGCATGACGGGCATTCCGGCATTTCATCCTGGTCATCAAGTACACGCTGAACAGTCTCTTCTACAGCAAAACGCATACTATCCTTACTGAGATAACCATCCGAATAATTTTCTTCCGTTTCTTCTTCCTGTTCATCCTCAGTCCACTCATCTTCGTTTGATTCTGAACTGTATTGTTTGGCCGCTCTGTGAGCATCGTTAATTTTAAGCGCCTGCACTGCTCTTTCATGCTCGTCAGCTTCTACCTCGTCTTCATCATAGCCTAGCTCTATCGTACGATAAGCGCTCAATTCATTCTCACAATGCGGACAATGAGACTCCGCTCCAATCTCTTCATCCCATACGATTTCCGTTAAACACCACGGACAAATCAAATGCTCTTCCATTGTATTTCTTCCCTTCTACTTCTAATTATTCATCAAATAAACAATACCGAATACAAAAAACAAAACAGAGACCACTGCTAGTATTCTCCATAAATATTTCATATGGCTCACCCCGCTTACATAATAACCGTTGCTCCAATGACGTAAGATAACGATACGGATATAACCATCGCTATAAGCCCTACCGCACGGTTATCACGAGCGATTTCATCGTCAATTCGGAAAACAGGCGTCAGAAATTCGAATAAAAAATACGCAGCCATCAAGATCACAAAGCCAAATGCGCCCCAGATGAGGCTTTGATATACAGAATCATTAGACTCGATGGAGAACCTGAAGATATTGCAAATACCGAATATTTTACCGCTTGTCGCCATAGCGACTGCAACGTTGCCTTTCCTAATCTCACTCCAGCATTTATATTTGGTTGCGAGCTCAAAGCAAGATAAAAAAACAATCAGAGACAGCACCGCAACCGACACATATACAAGTGAGGCGGCATACGGATTGCTTAACAGCTGGTCGACTTCATTACTCATTCAAAGACCCCTCCATCATCTGCCGTATTCGATTGTGCAATCGCAGTCTGCTATTTAAGCTCCACAACCGTCACGCCAATGCCGCCTTCACCATAATTTCCGTTTCGAAAGCTCTTCGCATGACTATGTTTACGCAAATATTGCTGAATTCCTGTACGAAGCACACCCGTGCCTTTGCCATGAATAATAGCAACCTGAGCTAACCCAGACAAAAATGCTTCATCAAGGAAGCGATCAACCTCAAGAATCGCTTCTTCTAAGTTTTCACCCCGAAGATCAAGCTCCATCTTGATGTTTTCTTCACGTGAACGCTGCAGACTAGCCGCTTGCTTCGGCTGCTGCGGTTTTGTGGCCGTAGATGATTTTAGCAACTCCAAATCATCGAGTGCAACCTTCATCTTCATAATACCCAGCTGTACAGTAGCATCCGATCCGTGTACTTCCACAACCGTACCCTTCTGATTCAAGCTGTATACCGTTACTTCGTCACCAGCTTCGATTTTGACCGGTTTAGTTTTCGTTTTTGAAGTTCCTCGCTTCGATCTCTGAGGCTCAGGAGCCGCTTCATCCAACTTACGGCGTGCTTCAATGAGCTTATGCTCCTTGACCGAAGCCCCCTCTTCCATAGCAAGCTTTCGCAAATCCGAAATAATTTGCTCTGCCTCGCGCTTAGCCTTAACGACTGCTTCACGAGCCTCTTCCTGCGCTTTTTTCAGCAGCTTATCTTTCTGCTCCTCAAAGCGCAGACGATCTGCCTCATGTCGTTCTCTCAGCGATTCCATCTCACGACGGAGCGACTCAGCCGTTTGACGTTCCGTTTCAGCCCCTAATCTATTCTCCTCAAGGGAGGCTATCATATTTTCAACTCGTTGATCCTCTTCGCTTACCTCACCTCTTGCATGTTCGATGATCGAACGGGCAAGTCCTAGCCGCTCAGCGATGGCAAATGCGTTGCTTCGTCCCGGTACGCCAACAAGAAGACGATAAGTTGGGCTTAATGTAGCTACATCGAACTCCATGCTCGCATTAATAACGCCCTTGCGATTATAGGCATAAGCTTTCAACTCACTGTAATGCGTAGTTGCAACAATCCGACTGTCCATTGTATGGACATGCTCCAAAATAGCGATCGCAAGCGCGGAGCCTTCAGCTGGATCCGTTCCCGCGCCGAGCTCATCCAGCAGCACTAAGCTCTTAGAAGTCATGGAGCCCAAAATGCGAATGATGTTTTTGAGATGGCTGGAAAATGTACTCAAGCTTTGTTCAATGCTTTGCTCATCGCCGATATCGGCGTAAATAGCATCAAATACACAAAGCTGGCTTCCGTCTTCAGCAGGGACAAATAATCCCGACATCGCCATCAAGCTAAGCAGTCCAATCGTTTTCAAGGAAACCGTTTTACCACCAGTATTCGGTCCCGTTACAATGATGGAAGTATATTGATTGCCTAGCTCCACATCGAGTGGAACAACCTGCTCCGCAGCAATAAGGGGATGACGTCCGCGTTTAATCTTAAGAAAACCACGATCATTCATACGCGGCTGTGTAGCCTTCATAATATGGGCAAGGCGAGCCTTTGCAAAAGCAAAGTCAATTTGACCGAGCAAATCCAAATTGTAAATTAGATCCTCAACATAATCCGATGCCAAAGCGGTAAGCTTCTGCAAAATTTTCTCGATTTCCCGCAGCTCGCCAGCCTTTAACTCACGAAGCTTATTGTTCATAGCGACTATTGCTTCCGGCTCGATAAACAGCGTTGCACCAGATCCTGACTGATCATGCACAATACCGCCAAAATGAGAACGATATTCCTGCTTAACTGGAATAACATACCTATCGTTGCGAAGTGTTACGATCGAGTCCTGCAGCATTTTTTGCACGGACGAGGAACGGACCATTTGATCCATTTTCTCACGAATACGTGATTCTCCATTTCTAAGCTCACGCCTAATCGATGCTAACTCGGTGCTTGCACTGTCCATAACTTCTGCCTGATCATCGATACAATCAAAAATAGCATCCTCAAGCGGCTTATGCTCGCTTATCTGATCTGCAATATGATGCAGCATTGGAATTGGATTATCTTCATGAAGCAAGCTGACATGCTTCTTCACTCTTCTGCCGCCGCGTGCGGTAGCCGCAATATCAAGCAGCTCTGCCGGATTAAGCGTTCCGCCAATTCTGGCACGGTGAAGCGGGGCTGAAATGTCAACAATACCGCCGAATGGAGCACTGCCTTTCAGACGATCAGCTGTATAGGCTTCATCAGTAAGTTGCAATATCTGCTTAACCGCTTCCAAATCTGAAACCGGCTGCAGCTCCTCTGCAATTGCTTTACCAAGCGATGTGGCTGCATGCTGCGACAATCTATGTATGATTTTAGGATATTCAAGTGTCATCAAAATTTTAGTGTCCAACAATTAACACTCCTCTCGCCTTCTTATTATAGCCGAATCGCGTCATTGATGCACGAATGAACGATCCTTTCATACATAAATGATGCTCATTTGGTCACAATATAAACGAACCAGCGGTCTCGCGACGCAATTTCCATTTCTAAAACTTAAGGAGGGTTTATACAATGTCTTTCTTGGGGCATGTTGTAAGGTTCATTGTAGCCGCGCTTGTGTTAATGCTTGTAGGGTTTATCGTCCCCCAATTCAGTGTCGGAGGATTTTGGAGTGCATTTTTCCTAGCACTTGTCATTGCCGCGCTGGGCTGGGTTATTGAAGGCATATTTGGCAAACGAGTCACACCCTTCGGCCGCGGTATCGTCGGCTTCATTGCTAGCGCAGCCGTTATCTGGATTGCCCAGTTTATCGTTGGAGGCGTGACGGTTACACTGCTCGGCGCAATATTAGCAGCTCTCGTTATCGGGATTATCGACCTGTTCATACCGGTCAGTACCCCATATGAAGCAGGCAAAAGCGATCGGGATTAAAGGGAGTTATCAGAGTAGAAGCCCTTGGTTGCCTAATCATGGCGATCAAGGGCTGATTGCTGCGTTCTGGCAAATATTCGAGCTGCATCTATTCTTTTCACAAGATCTTCATTACTTTGTCATCACGCTGTCACTGCATTCGGATGCTAGTTGAGGTACAATGGAAACAATCCAAGAAAATTTTGTTAAAATGGATAATTGAAAGGGGACGCTTTACAAATGAAAAAGTGGTTATTATTCGCAAGTGCAATGTGTCTAGTTGTTGTCTTAGCAGCATGTGGCACGAACACTGCCAAAGAAGATAACAAGCCGACGAATACGACGGCCGCAGATAGCGGAGCATCGTCTTCCGACCTTGTTATGACAGCATCTAACTGGAAGTTTGACCAGAAGGAATATAAAATCAAAGCAGGAGAAACGGTTAATATTAAGCTGGATTCTGTTGATGGCATACACGGCGTTCAGATCAAAAAAACCGATTACAAGATGGGTAACGGTGAAACTATTGCTGTAAACATCAGCGAACCGGGAAGCTATGAAATGATTTGTTCTGTACCCTGCGGAGCAGGACATACAAAAATGAAAGCTATTCTAGTCGTTGAGTAATAGCTTAAGACTTGCTAATGCAGTCGAGCGGGATATGTATCCTTGCTCGGCTTTTTTTGTCTAATGAAGCTACATATATTTTTCATTTTTCGCATATATCATTTTTACTTACCATTCGTGTAAGAAACTCTGATAATCTACCTCTTTCCCCGCTGGGCTCCCTCTGATAAAATATTGACAATACGAACAGCGAAAGGAGAAATGGTGATGGGAATTTTACAACATCGAGTCGCTATTGTTAGCGGTGCTGGTACGGGGCTGGGGCGTGCAGCAGCAACCTCATTTGCAGCGGAAGGCGCCGATGTCGTCCTTCTCGGAAGACGACTTTCAAAGCTTGAGGAAACGGCTGTGATGATTAAAGCAAAGACAGGAAGAGACGCTTTTGTTCTGCAAACCGATGTATCCGACGAGCAGCAGGTACAGGACACCATTTCAGCAGTCATCCAGCACTTTGGACGTATTGATATTATTTTGAACAATGCAGCCGTCCTTGAGTCTGGGACCGTGCTTGAATTAACTTCCGAAGAATGGCAAAATCAAATCGCTATTAACTTAACAGGCCCGTTTCTGCTGACCAAAGCCGTTCTGCCGACGATGCGTAACGCCAAATACGGCCGAATCATTAATATTACTTCTGGACTATCATGGAATGGCGCAGGAGGCTATGCCGCGTACAGCGCAGCCAAGGCGGGTCTAGAATCATTAACACGCACCTTAGCTGATGAGGAATATGAGCATGGAATTTTAGCGAATTTATACAATCCCGGTACGCTGCGTACAGAAATGCATGCTACCGGCAAAGATCCTGCGATCGTTACGCCAGATTTGATTCGACTAGCCAGCTTGTCCTCAAGCGGACCTACTGGCACAATTGTTTCTTACGGTTAAGCCTCTTTATCGCCATACAAAGTGAACCATTTCAACATAAAAAAACCGCGGCAACAAACGCTGGCAATTGCCAATGCTTGTTACTGCGGTTTTTGTTGTTCTTCATGCGGATTAGCTGTGTTCGATAAGCTCAATCCACTCATTGTATTCCGTTTGAAGCTTCGAGTATTCATTTTTGAGCTTGTGATGCTGCTCAAGCAAATCTGCATGATCCTCGGCAAGCTTCTCGGCGGAGCGTGCCGCTTCATCGCGCTCATAGGCGAGTGATTCCAATACGCTAGCCGCCTCATCACGTTCGCTCGCTAACCGTTCTGCTTGACGAGCTGCTTCGCCAAGCTCATTCGCAAGCTTAGATGAATGCTCATTAAGCTCTTCCTTCAACTCCGATGCTGCCGCTGCTTCTTGCATCGCTCTTTCTAATCGATCGCGCAGAGCCTCTTCAGCAGCCTCTCGCGACTGCTTCTCAAGCTCGTAGCGCTTCACTTCAGCAGCCGTCTGCTCCGCGTATTGCTGCTGTGCTTGCAAGCGCTCGCTAAGCTCCCGTTCGCGAGCTGATGCCGCTTCTAGCTGCTGCGCTGCAATGCGTTCGCGAGCCGCTGTATATTCCAGCTGTTCGGTTAGTTCTTGCTCTCTTACTTGCAGCTGCTCCAGTTCTGCTTTGTAGGCCTGCTCCCCGCTCGCTGCGGAAGCCGCTACTTGCTCGATCTTCTCCAGCTGAGCTCGCAGCTTCTGAATTTCAGTTTCAGAATCATACTGATGAGTGAGCAGCTGCTCCTCTTGATTCGCAATAAGCTGTTTCAATTGTTCATCATGCTCAGCAGCTAATTGCTGCAAACGCTCCTCACGTTCATTATTAAGCTTGATGCGAACCTCATCTTGCTTCGCAGCAAGCTCGTTATAACGCTCTTCGTATTGATCAACCAGCTGTTCAGCAATGGCCGCCTGCTCCGCAGCAAACGCCTTGGATTCAGCTTCAAACTCACTTGCCAGCTGCTTATTCTGTTCTTCAAAATGTATCGTTTGCTCAAGCAGCTGCTCTTCGTGCTGATTGATAAGCTGCTTGTATCTTGCTTCGTACTCAGCTGCTCTCTCCTTCGCTTTCTCTTCGAATTCAAGAACCAGCTGTTTGCTTTGCTCCTCGTATTGTATAGCCTGCTCAAGCAGCTGATCGTCATATTGAGCAGCTTGTGTCCTGCTATTTGCTTCGTGCTCAGCCGATTGTATCCTGCTATTTTCTTCGTACTCAGCCGCTTTCTGCTTGTTTTTCTCCTCGTATTCAAGAACCAGCTGTTTGCTTTCCTCTTCATATTGCATAGCCTGTTCAAGCAATTGGTCTTCATATTGCTGAATGAGCTCGTTACTGTGATCCGCATGCTTAGCAGCAAGCTCCTTAAAGCGAGCATCCTTCTCCGCAGCAAGCTGCTCATAACGTTCATTGTTTTCAGCGGTCATTTGCTTAAACAACTCGTCATGATCTGCTTCTACTGTTCTAAGCTGCTCTTCTTGCTCCTGACGAAGAGATCTTATAAGCTCAAGTTTCTCGTCCTCAAACATTTGCAGGCTCTGCTCATGCTCTTCTTGCAGCGATTCTCTCAGCTTCTCCAGTTCAATCCGCAGCTGATTCCGATGTTCTTCGGTCTGCTGCTGATTCATCATAGCAAACTCTTCCTGTTCCAGCTGAAGCTGCAGCAGCTGCTCCTCAAGCTCAAGCTGCTTCTGCGTTTGCTGTTGTTCGCGCTCCTGCACTTCTTTCAGGCGGTGTTGCAGATCCGTAGCTCGTTTATCCGCAGCCGAGACATGGCTCCGCTCATGAGTAAGTTTCTGCTCCAATTCTTGAATCTGTGCGAAGGATTGGTTGATTTGATGCTGCATTTCCTCAAGCTTGCTGCGCGTTTCGTCCAGTTCGATTTGAAGCAGTCCCTGTTCATTTTCTTTTTCCTGAAGGTTCTGTTCCAGCTGAGCATAAGACGTTCGAGAAGACTCTTCCTGCTCCATCGCCAAAACAAGCTGCTCATCTGCAACAGCAATGCGGTGCTCCAGCGATTCTTTATCAGTCTTCCAGCCCTCTTGAAGCTCAGCAATCTGCGTTTGCAGTTTGCTTCTTTCTTCCAGCCAACCGTTTCTACGACGCTCAAGATCAGCACGTAACGCTTCTTCTGTTTTGACGATTTCGGCTTTCCAGGCTTGCTCGCGCTCCTCACTCTGACGCGCAAGCTCCAATTGCGAATTCTCTGCATGCTCAAGCCAGCTAAGTTCCCGCACATCCCACTTGCTCTGCCAGCTTCCTTCGAGCTCGGTCAGAAGCGTCTCTTTCTCTGCTTTTATGGTCGAAAGTACCGCTTCATGCTCTGAAACTACCGCAATCAGCTGTTCCTCTTTAGCCTGTCTGAGTGCAGCAAGTTCATCTGCCTTTGCACTTTCGAGCTCCGATCGTTGAATTTCCTTTTCAAGCTCCAATTCAAGCTGTTGATTGTCTTTCGCCAGCAGCAGTTCTGCAAGTTCATCTTCTTTTTGTTTTCTCAGCACTGCCAGTTCTGTTTCCTTCTGACTTCTCAGCTCCGTGAGCTCTGTTTCCTTCTGACTTCTCAGCTCCGTAAGCTCTGTTTCCTTCTGGCTCTGCAACTCCGAAAGTTCTGTTTCCTTCTGGCTTCTCAGCTCCGTAAGCTCTGTTTCCTTCTGACTTTGCAGCTCCGTAAGCTCTGTTTCCTTCTGGCTTCTCAGCTCCGTAAGCTCTGTTTCCTTCTGGCTTCTCAGCTCCGTAAGCTCTGTTTCCTTCTGGCTTCTCAGCTCCGTAAGCTCTGTTTCCTTCTGGCTTTGCAGTTCTGAAATTTCTGCTTCCAGCATTTGCTTAAGCTCACTCAGCTCAGAATCCTTACGAGCTTGAAGCTGTGCAAGCTGCTCGTCCTTCTTCGTTCTAAGCGCAGTAATCCGTTCCACATTTTCTTGAGTGAGACGGATAATCGTCTCTTCTTGCACCTTCATTGCCTCTGCTGCTGCAGCTTGCTGCGCTGTAGCCTGCTCTGCGGCGAGTGCCAGCATTTCGGATAGCTCTTCTTCAGCTGCCGCCTTAGCCTTTTGCAATTGCTCGCTAGCCATACGTTTCGTCTCAGCTAATTCCGCCTGAAGTGAAACAGCCTGCTCACTTATTTGTTCCAATTCTCGGATTAGGAGATTAAGCTTTGCTTCCTCTTCTAGAAGTCTCGTATTGTCGCGTCGCAGCCTAAATACTTCCTCCGTTATTTGCACGGCCGAGAGAACGGCAAGCTTCTGCATATCAAGGCGAGGATAACCCTTTGCCAGCTTCTTCATACTCTCGTCAATAGCTGCTGCGACCCTTTTCATGTATTCTACGTTGCTATGACCTTTTAGCTTATATTGAATTCCATATATATCAACCGTAACTACCGTTTGTTCTGCTTCCATTAGGGCGAATCCTCCTATTATACAAGTAGAGCTAACGTAAACAACTATCGCTGTCCAATAAGGAGCCGCTTCCATTTTATAGATATGTATAGGCATCATAATCGTTCCAGAAGCAATAATGCCTTATATTTACAAGGAAAAAAGCCGCATCGATAGCTCACTAGGAACTATTTCGATGCGGCTTTGAAGGTTTCCTGCCTACTTGCGTAATTCTGCTGCAAAAGATTGTTCTAATTGTAAAACAACCTTGCCATGCAGCTCTGTTACCTCTTCATCCGTCAATGTACGCTCGCCATGACGGTAAACTAGCGATATTGCAACGCTCTTCTTGCCGGCTCCCAGCTTCTCGCCTGTGTATACGTCGAAGACGCGAACGGACTCAAGCAGCTCGCTTGCAATTTCCCATGCAACGCCAGTTAACTTAGCAGCAGCCACCTCTTGATCAACGACAACTGCAATATCGCGCTGCATAGCCGGATAGCGTGGCAGCACCTTGTATTCGATTGACGAATCTGCTTGCTCATAGATAAGGTCAAGACCGATTTCAAGGACGTAAGTATCAGCTAGATCCTCCTCGAGTTGAAGAGCAGGATGCAACTGACCAACATAACCAATAACTTCATTGCCTTTTGGCGTATGAAGAAGCACGGCAGCTGTTCTGCCTGGATGGAAATGCTCTGGCTGAGCCGCTTCATACGATACGCTCGCCGTCAAGCCTAGCACCGCAAATACGGTTTCCAAAATACCCTTCGCATCATAGAAATCAACCTGCGTCGATTTGGCGTTCCATTGCGCCTCTGAACGATTGCCTGTTAGAAGAGCTGCAAAACGATGCTTCTCATGAGGCAAACGAGTTAACTGCTCTTCATCGGTATGGAATACGCTGCCGATTTCAAACAGCGCAGCTGACTCGTTTTTACGGTTGCGGTTATAGGCAGCCGTTTCTAGAAGTTGAGCGATGAGCGTCGTACGCAACACGCTGCGGTCTTCACTCATTGGCATCGCTAAGCGAATCGGATTCGTATTTTGAGCGAGTGCAGGAAATAACTTGGTTCGCTCAGGTCCCGTGAAGGAATAGCTGACTACCTCGTGAAGACCTGCATCCGACAAACGCTTGCGAAGCTCGCGGCGAATGGCTTGCGGCTTCGTCAAGAAGCCCGGAATAACATCGCCGTGAATGAGTGTTGTAGGAATTTCATCGTAACCGTGTAAACGAGCAACTTCCTCAATCAGATCTACCGCTCGCGTAATGTCGCCGCGACGAGTAGGTACATTTACAGTAAACACATTACTTTCAGACAACTCGTACTCAAAATGCAAACGACCAAAAATCGTCTGAACCTCCAGCCTTGAGAGCTCCGTTCCGAGGTAGCCGTTGATTTTATCCAAAGAAACGGCCACTTGAGCTGGCTTCACTTCTCCCGCACGCACCTCGACAATGCCTTCAGCGACTAAGCCTTCTGCCAGCTCTGCGATAAGAGACGCCGCGCGATCAAGCGCAGGGATCACTCTAGCCGGGTCAACCTCTTTCTCGAAGCGAATGCTTGATTCTGAACGAAGTCCTAGTTGACGCGAGGTTTTCCGTACCGTACCGCCATCGAATTTTGCCGACTCCAGCAAAATGTTGACTGTCTCCCCCGTAACTTCCGTACTCGCTCCACCCATTACGCCGGCAAGCGCGATAGGCTGTTGACCATCTGTAATAACGAGCATATGCGGCTCCAGCTTGCGCTCTTGATCATCCAATGTAACAAGCGTTTCTCCAGCTTTCGCCAGTCGAACATCAATGCGGCCGCCAGGTACGCGATCTGCATCAAAGGCATGAAGCGGTTGACCATACTCCAGCATAACAAAGTTTGTAACGTCAACAACGTTATTGATTGGACGAACGCCAGCAGCGATCAATCGATTTTGCAGCCACAGCGGGGATTCTCCGACCTTCACACCTTTAATATAACGAGCGGAGTAATGCGAGCACTGCTCGGAAGCACTAATACTCACCGATACATGGCTATCTGCACGGACTGCTGTATGATTAATGTCAGCGCTCGGCAAACGTACCTCACGACCTGTTAATGCGCCAATTTCATAGGCTACTCCAATCATGCTGAGACAGTCGGAGCGGTTAGGCGTCAAATCAAGCTCAAGCACTTCATCGTCAATACCAAGCACTTCGCCAATTGACGAACCGATCTTCGTTGATGCCGGAAGAACGAGAATGCCCTCCTGCTGCTCCTTCGGCAGCAGCTTTTCATTCAAACCAAGCTCCTTCGCTGAGCAAATCATCCCTTGAGATTCAACGCCACGTAGCTTTGCTCGCTTAATTTTGAAATCGCCTGGCAGCACTGCGCCAATGACAGCAACCGGTACAAGCTGGCCCGCATCAACATTTTTGGCTCCGCATACGATTTGCAGCTCTTCACCCGTGCCAACATCAACCTTACAAACGTTCAGCTTATCCGCATCTGGATGCTTTTCCTTCGATTTTACATAGCCAACAACGACGCCTGTTACGCCTTTGTTACGGGACTCAACGACGTCGATTTCAATACCGCCGCGCGTCATTTTCTCCGCTAACTCGCTGCCGGTGAAGCCAGCAAGATCGATATATTCATTTAACCATTTATAGGATACATTCATCTCTCTTCTTCCCTTCTCTCATTGCTACATTCTTGCGAATTGGCCTAAGAACCTTAGATCGTTCGTATAGAAATGACGAATATCGTCAATGCCGTATTTCAACAACGCGATACGCTCAACACCCATACCGAATGCAAAGCCACTGACCTCTTCTGGATCGTAGCCGCCCATTTCAAGAACGCGAGGATGCACCATGCCGCAGCCAAGAATCTCGAGCCAGCCTGTATGCTTGCACATACGGCAGCCTTTACCGCTGCACTGTACGCAAGTAACGTCAACCTCAGCACTTGGCTCTGTGAATGGGAAGAAGCTTGGACGAAGTCTGATTTGTGCTTGCGAGCCGAACATTTGCTGCACGAATTGCAGTAATGCTCCTTTCAAATCACTCATCCGTATGTTTTTGCCAATGACAAGACCTTCGATTTGATTGAACTGAAAGGAATGTGTCGCATCGTCATCATCACGGCGGTATACTTTACCCGGGCAAATAACTTTAACCGGCGATTGGCCTTTCATCGCTTTCATTGTACGAACCTGAACCGGAGAAGTCTGCGTACGCATAAGGATATCATCCGTGATATAGAACGAATCCTGCATGTCACGCGCCGGATGATTTTTTGGCAAATTTAAAGCTTCAAAGTTGTAGTAATCCTCTTCCACCTCTGGTCCCTCGGCAACGGTATAGCCCAGACCGATAAAAATATCCTCGATTTCTTGCGCTACTTTGTTTAAAGGATGTATGGAACCTGTCGGCAGCTGCTTACCCGGAAGGGTAACGTCAAGCGTCTCCGCTAGAAGTCTGTTATTTGTCTCAGCTTGCTGGAAAGCTTCTTGCTTGCCATCAATAACGGTTTCGATCGCTGCTCGAACATCGTTAGCTACTTGACCAATGATTGGACGCTCTTCAGCACTCAGTCCGCCCATTCCGCGCAAAATCTCAGTCAAAGCCCCTTTTTTACCTAAATACTTGATACGCAAATCGTTTAACTGCTGTGGAGTATCCACATGCTGCAGCTCCTGCAGCGCTTCGATACGCAGTCCTTCCAATCTTTCCTTCATTTTTCTTCGCCTCCATATCATCATACCTAAATCATGCAAGCGTAACGGCTAAAGCCATCCTTAGGAGACTTAGCTATCGTTTCGCGGAGAAATATAAGCACTTTATAAGCTAATAAACCTATAAATTCTTACATTTGCACAAAAAAAGGCCCTCTCTCCCTAAAGGGACGAAAGAACCGTGGTACCACCCTAATTCGGATTGTAATTCAGCCAGTACGCCTAACCAAGCACGATTAACGCTGCAAAGCGGCGGTGAATGACAATCCCTTAGCCCCATAACGGCGGGAACCGGACTCTCCCTACTCGCGCCTTATATCATGGCGTTTCAGGTGTCTGCTCAGGAGTGAACTTCGGCAGCCTATATTCACAAAAACGCTCTCAGTCTACGGCGTCTTCTTCCTGTGCGAAAGTACTGTTTACTCTTCTCCATCATCGCTTTATTTCAAATATGAAATGATAATCTATATTATATGCAATCTGAAGTAGTGATGCAACCGCAAAGCTCGCTTTCTTACTATGAGTCTTCCCGTTAATCGTTCCGAAATGGGATCAATTGCTTCGTTATTGCTCCGGTCTGATCAGTAATAAGCAGTTCAGCCTCCCATGCGCCGCGAGTTGGCAGCTCGAACTCATCCGATTCATAATCTGTTTCCTTAAAACCTGGGAAAGAAGATAAATAATCCTCCCCGCTAGCGCCTCGCACTGGAACATTAATATCTGCACGATTCGGATGATCAGGTGTTCGAAGCTTAAATTGCACGGCAGCCGGCGTACCTAGCTGCTGCGGCAGCCATATTTTCAACTCCACATGATTGGGACCTGGCCCATTTGGCGTAATGTTCACCGTATAATGCAGCTTATCGCCCATTTTGTGATAGGATAGCGGTTCCGTATCAGGGATGGGACTAATATAGGTAAAGATACTTGCAACAATTAACACCAAGGCCATCATAAGTGCGTCAAGCTTCAGCAGCTTACCGCTTGGCAGCTTCTGCTGTTTAATTCGTCTATGAAGCAGAAAGCCCACACATGAGATAAGCAGTACTAAACCTGTTTTGGCAAGCAGCATAAAGCCCCAGCTTGTATAAAATAAATAACGCCAGGTGGGCAGAAGAAGAGCAGTCATTCCGATTCCGCTTATCGTTAGCAGTACAATCGTCACCCAAGCGACCTTCGTAAACCGCTCGGCAAACCTCCATGCTTCCTTGCGATCTGTCCGCCACATCACCAATATTAGCAATAATCCGCCAGCCCACAACGCAGAGCATACAATATGAACAAAGTCGAATACGACTGCCATCGTATTGCTCGGAAGCGCATTGACATGTCCATTAAAACTTTCTACCGCAGCAAGCAGCAGCGCCCAAATGATTTTGAATGAATCCTGCAGCTTCAAAACGATAAATCCAAGTAATGATAATACAATCAGTGCAAGCCATGACTGACCCGTAGACGTCTCCGTAAATAAGCGGATCCATTCAACCATACCACTGCCTTCATAACCTTTCATTAATTGGCTCGCATGAACAAATACGAACACTAACACGGCAAGCAGCAGCCCTCTGACCGTATAGAGACTCCATTTTTCGACCAGTTTGCGCTGTGAGGCATCCGAATCCTTATGAAACGTGATCGACCAAAGAAGTATTCCAGCCGCGAACATGAAGGCAATATAATAAATCGCTCTGACTGCAAAAAATAAAAGTTGTGCCACGGTCACCCCTTCTTTGGAGTGAGTGTCCGTCATGTCCCCATGACCGACCTGCTCATGCGGATTGAAGGATGTCACTTCCAAAATCGAAAGCGGCTGCGCCAATGCCTTCTCCGGCTGAATCCATAGCGAAGCAGCTGCAGCGATGACAACAACTAACATGAGTATTGTCATGTATTTCGCCCAATTGGAGGGCAAAGTTTGTTTAGTATGAAGCCTTACTTTAAACATTGATGTCACTTCCCTTTATGTCATTCTGCTCTAGTGTACTAGACCGCTGTCAAAAGAACAATTACAGAACTGTTAACAAATATACGTGCAGCCATGATGAGCTAACACGTATAGCAATAAGCATTAAAGCCCATTCTACTAATAAAAACCAAGTTAGGGAGGATGTGAACGACGATGATGGACAAGGATTATCATATCGCTGAGTTAAACAGTCAAAGTGATGCGCTTGACGCGATTAGAAAGCTGGAGCAGCAATTGAGTGAGACATACGGCAAGGAAGTAGCGCTTATCGCCTATGCCGCAGACAGTGAAGAGGATCAAGCATAAAGGAAAAACTAAACTTCATAACGTATGTAGAGGCATGTTCGCTGTGCAACCCGCATAGCGAACATGCCTCTTTCTTATGGTGTATCTCCTTTTTCTCGAGCGAAAAAATCCGGCCAATACTCATCCGGTCCCTTTCTATCGACGATAATCCATTGACTGCGTATAATACTATTGCATTGTCTAGCAATTGCATCTCGGACAGCTGCCGGATATAAAAACAGATATTTGCTGTATAGACCTGAGCCCCTTCCATCTTAAAAATGATAGATTAAATAAAGCAATATTCCCTTTTTTGGCTTAAACGTTCCAATATGATACAGTAAGAGTTCAAGTGCAGACGTATGTGCCATTTCGAATTGGCTATCGTACGTCTCGCCTTGAAATATTCTCATTCCTGATCACAGAGGAGGTCGTTTAGTTATGGCAAGCCAAACAGGAGCCATCGTACAGCAATCCTTAAACGCATTAATGGGAGACCCTGCTTTTTTACCAAATTTACAGAACCAGTCGCGTGAGCAAGCTTTTTTATCACTTGCTGCAATTCTCTCCACCCCTAACAAAGTACATAAAGCCTTCCTGCGTATTACGGTAGACAACGGCAACGTCGTTCGAATTCCAGCCTATCGCATCCAGCATAACGACACACTCGGTCCCTATAAGGGCGGTATTCGGTTTCACGAATCTGTAAATGAAGATGAAGTAACCAATCTCGCTGCACTTATGACACTCAAAAACGCTCTTCACGAAGTGCCTTTCGGCGGCGGCAAAGGTGGAGTTGGCATAAATCCGCGCTCCTATTCCGCTAGAGAGCTATATATGATTTGCAAAAAATATGTACAATACTTCAGTGATGTGCTCGGCCCTGACAAAGACATTCCGGCCCCAGATATGGGAACAGGCGAGCGAGAGATGGACTGGATGATGGCTGAATACAAAAGCATACATCCCGGTCATCCTTATCTTGGCAGCTTCACTGGCAAAAGCGTCATTAATGGCGGATCATTGGGCCGCAGGGAAGCAACCGGTAAAGGCGTCTATTTCACCTTCCGATACATGCTTCATGATTTCCTTAAAGAGCAAAGCAGCTGGCTTGCCGGCAGCACAAACCCATTCGTGCAAACAGCGCTGGCGCATGCGGATAAGCCGCTGTCGATTGCCGTTCAAGGCTTCGGTAACGTTGGCTCAGTCGCTGCAATGGAAGCTTATAAATGCTCTTATTTAAACAATAAAGTCGTTGCCGTAAGCGACCGGAACGTAACGCTGTACAATCCGGATGGTCTTTCTATCCCAACATTGCTCGAATATGCCGCTCTCCACCAAGGCGATTTGCCATCAGACGAGGCCGCTCTATCAGAGCTTGATCTGAAAGCCCAAATTCTTGGTCGTGAAGAAGTGCTCTATTTAGGTGTCGATGTGCTGTTTCTTGCCGCGCTTGAGGAGCAGGTTCACAAAGACAATGTCGAGAAAATAAAAGCTCGCATCATTGTCGAGGGTGCAAATGCCCCAGTCACAGGCGAGGCTGACGAAGTATTAACTGCAAAGGGTACGATCGTTATTCCCGATATATTAGCGAACGCGGGCGGTGTTATCGTCTCCTACTTCGAATGGCTGCAAGGAAGAGAGACACAGTTTTTCAGCGAAGAGCAGGTCTATCAGATGCTGTATGAAAAAATGCAAAAAACATTAAACGGCATCCTTCCAGCCTTCTTTGGAGATCCGTCCCCGCTCCGTCAAAACTGTTATAATCACGCGGTTATGAAGCTGTCTACCGTTCTGTATCGTCAAGGCAAGCTGTATTAACTAAAAGCATAAACCCGCTGATACACTCGTGCATGGTTGATGTAACTTTCTTTATATGCAAACTAAAGGGCAATCTCCCGATCAGCTGCGGCTGCCGGGAGATTGCCTTTTGTTAAACTTATTTTACTGCTGCACGTAACGATTAATGACCTCTACAAGCAAATCATTCAGAAGCTTAACCTCAAATTCGCCTACAGCAGGCTCCAGATGGTCGCCGCCAATTCCGCTGTCGTCAGTCAAGAACAAATAAGTTCCACCTGTAGCGCTTGCCATGAAGCGCATCAAATATTCCGTATCCACATCTACGCCACTCGATGCTACCGGGATAATGCGAATTCCTTGCTCCGCCGCATCCTCCGTAAGCTGCTTGATCTCATCGATCACTTGAGCATCATCATGCGGCGGTGCATCTAGAACGAGAAACAGCAAGCGAGCACGTGCCTCCTCGCTCCACGAATGCTCATGAAGCGCATCGCGAAGCGCTTGATCAACAGCTTCAGGAAAGTCGCCGCCCCCCTCCGCATCTTGCTTGCTGAATTGATCAGTTACTTTATTAATGTCCGTAGTAAATGGATATGGCTTGACGATATAATCATCATGCTTATCTCTATAAAAGTTTGCACTTAGACGCATGTCTAGCTGATTCGCATGTTCATCCGACACACGCTTAACAACATCCTTAAGCTCTGCCTCCAAGAAATTGAGTTCGTCCTCCATGGAGCCAGTCGTGTCCACTGCAAACATAATATCTACTTGATTTGATAATGCAGCGCTCTTGTCCAAATCTACCTTGATACTGCCTTGCTCTGGAATTTCCACCTGCTGCGTCGTTTTACTTTCCTGCTCTGACTGTACTTTAACCGTATAACTGCCTAAATTCGCCGTATCTTTCTCAAAAAGTCCAGCATAGACGAAGGCTCTCCCCTCCGTATTCGTACGCGCTTTCCAAATCGATTGCTTGCCAGCCATCAGCTCTACTTTCGCATCGGACACAGCTTTTCCTTTTGCCGTCACTATAACCTCAAGCCGATTAAAATTCCAGAACTGCCAAACCCGTTTACTGCTGTCCCCCTCGCGCGAGTTAAGTAAATTCCCAAAGCGCTCCCATGCCGCTAGATCATCCCATTCACCAGCTGTTAATTGGCCTGCTTGTTCTACTTTATCCGGATTCTGATAGCCGCGTTTGCCTCTTTCTTTCTCCCTTGTTGGCTCCTTAGTTATCGCACGATTCTCACTGCTTGAGGTAGTTTCCTCTCCATTGGACGGCGAACTCTCTTTGGCTGCAGAGTCCAGATTTCCGCTGTTTCTCGCATCGTTTGAAGAAGACGAGCAAGCACTAAGCACAAGCAGCATCGCTAACAAAACAAATATGATCCAGTTAGAGCTTTTTCTATGTTTATCAGCTCTATTGAAAAAATGACCTGCCTTCATACCTTCATCCCCTTTTATTTGCATTTCCTAATCTGACGATAAATGGAAAGAGAATGTTGCATTAATAAGCCAGTAACATTACAATCGGTTACAGACATGCGGCGAGTCGCACGATCGACTGTATGAAGCATTTATTCAGGAGGACTTCACCTTGGAAACATTTGAATTATTAGCGTTCGAAATGACATATCAGCAAAGAACCGTTCAGCTTTCCTTCACTTCTGCCGAGCTCGTTCGAGTGACAGACTATGGGGATCGACTGTGGTACATCGATATAAACGGCGTTGGCGACCGTGAGTTATTAGCTTGGTTTGGCAAAAACGAAGATATCGGAATCGAGCTTACAGCTATAGCGCGCAGCGGTCAAACCTTCCGCGGCAAAGGTTATTTCCATCCAAACGAGCCTCATCAAGCTGCCGCCATACGAGGTGACGGCGAGCTTCTTGAGCATTAGTCCATAATTAAAAGAAGCCCCGATCAGTCATCTGCTGACTCATCGGGGCTTCCTTTGTATATATTGTTATTTGCGGTGAGCGATCTCCGGCGTTGTAAGTCGGTCATAGAACTCTACGCCTTTGTCTTTGTCTGCAGAATCGCGAAGCGCCATTGCAGAGCGCGGGTGCTCATCCAAAATACCTGTGATCATATAAGGGATGATATAACCCCATTCTTCTCTCTCGCGAAGCGGAACCATATACTTCTCGATCATATCGAGTACAGGGCGGATGCTATATTTCGTATTTTGAAGCTCAGCTACAAGCAGTTCCGTGTTGCAGTTACCTGCAGCGCGGCCCATACCGTAAACGGAAGCATCAAGAAGCTCTACCCCGCTTTCTGCAGCCAGCAATGTGTTAGCGAATGCAAGCTGAAGATTGTTATGTGCGTGAACGCCAAGGCGCTTGTTAGGCAGGTGCTGACGGAATTTGTTAACAAGGTAGCTCATATCGCTTGGTTTCAAGCTGCCGTACGAGTCAACCACGTATACAACATCAACAACGCTTTCGTTGATAAGCTGGAACGCTTCAATTAGCTGGTTTTCCATTACGTTCGAAAGAGCCATAATGTTAATCGTCGTTTCATAGCCGCGATCATGGAATACTTTAACAAGCTCAAGCGCTTTGTCTACATCTTGGATGTAGCAAGCAACGCGAATCAGATCAAGCATGCTCTCACTGCGCGGCAAAATGTCGTTCTCATCCACACGGCCGATATCAACAAGTGCCGACAGCTTTGTGTTGCCTTTGTTCGGAATTACTTTCTTCAAAAAATCATCGTTCAGAAAACGCCAAGGTCCTGCATTTTCGGCACCTTTAAGCAGTTTCGGTGAATTCTTGTAGCCGATTTCCATATAATCGACGCCGGCTTCATTCAAGCTTTGGTACAAATGCTGAACGAACTCGACACTAAAATCCCAATTATTCACGAGTCCGCCATCGCGGATCGTGCAGTCAACAATTTTACAATGGCTTGTTTTTGATTGCATGCTTTGTTACTCCTTTAATGTGAACATGAGTTCATTTTATCCCATCATACTTGAAAAGGAAGAGGAACGCAAAATAATTTTGTCGTTTTATGGTTGATTTAGAGCCTATTTTACGTATAAATTACAGTTTCTACAAAATTGCTCTATGGCTGTTGTTCTACCTATTATGACCATTGTTTCAACAAAAAAAAGCCGCTTCAACGATTTAACGCGTAAACGGACTTTTTTGCTGCTTTTGTTTCACCTTTTTATTTAATGAGCGTCTGTGGCTCTTGTCCAAAATGACCTGATCTCTTCATCTTTGTTTGTAAATATTTCTCATTATAGACGGATGAATTGCCCCATAGCGGCACTCTGCCCGCCACGTTCATGCCCGATTTGCGAAGCGCATCTACTTTTCGCGGATTGTTGGTAATGATTGTCACAGGCAATACTCTGAGCAGCTTTAGTACAGCAATCGCATCGCTGTAATCACGTGCATCATCTGCAAAGCCCAGCTCTGTATTCGCGTCAACCGTATCGAGTCCATCCTCCTGAAGCAAATAGGCAATCGCCTTACTGAACAAGCCAATTCCACGGCCCTCATGGTTGGCCAAATAAAAGAGCGCCCCGGCACCATGCTCCATAATAATACGCATCGATTGCTTTAGCTGATAGCCGCAATCACATCTTGCGCTTCCGAATATATCCCCCGTATGACAAATGCTATGCATCCGAATTAGCGTATCTTCACTATTTTCAAAATCGCCATACACAAGAACACTCGATTGCTGGAGATCAGCGTAGGAGAAACGATTTAAATGCTCAACCAGCTGCTCGGGAGACATTTCCTCTCCTGCCTCTTTGCTAAGCCAGCTGTACCAATGAAACATATGCGTTTCACCGTCCAGTTCGACGGGAAGCTTAACAGGTCCAATCACATAGATATCATCATTGCCGCTTTGCGTTCTTTTAAGTTTATTCTTAATAAGTGCTGCTATGTTAGGTTTAATCATGCTTGTTCACCTTCTCTATTAAATTAAAATTGCATACATAAGTAGCTGAGTGTGCCGAATTCATAGCTTCGATAGATGACCTTCGGTGGGTTGTCTGGATTTCCGCTTCCAAGAGCAATATATAATGGAACAAAATGCTCCGCGCGAGGTACTGCCATTTTAGCATACGGTGCAAGCTGTTCATACTGAAATAGTGAATTAATATCTTGTTTATTCATTTTTTCTATCAACCAGTCATCGAATTGCACAGCCCAGCTTTCCGGCTCCTTCTGTCCCCAGTTTACCATTCTTAGATTATGAACGGTAACTCCGCTGCCGATCAGCAATATGTTTTGTGAGCTGAGACTGCGCAGCGCTTCGCCAATTCGGAACTGCTCCTCTGCAGAGCGATAAGGATTGACAGAAATCTGAACGACAGGAATATCTGCATTCGGAAACATATGCTTCAGCATCGTCCATGAGCCGTGGTCAAGTCCGCGTTCATTATCATATGCTATTGGAATATTTTTTTCGCTCAGCAAATGGCCAACAAGCTCTGCTATCCTCGTTGAGCCTTTAGCAGGATATTTAACCTGGTAAAGCTCATCAGGAAATCCGTAAAAGTCATATATGGTTTCATATTCATCATCTTTCGATGAAATCGTGACGGTATCAGTCTCCCAATGCGCGGTGAAAATTACGATGGCATCCGGCTTCAAACTCGCTCCTGTTTGCTTAAGAAATTGACTATATTCATTTTGCTCGACAGCGAGCATCGGTGATCCATGTGCTAGAAATAAGGGATTCATATGGGTGCCTCCTCTAGGTCACTTACTATTTGTAACTAATTATAAATTTATAACTAATGATAGTCAAGTGATTAACAATATTCAGGTGTGCTTGTATAGTTTAGATATTAGAGTTATACTTATTAGAAGTAAAAAGAGGTGATACGAATGGATCAATCTAACCTTTGTCCCCGTTTTCAGAAGGGAATGGAAATTATAAGCAAGCGTTGGACCGGCCTTATCATATTCCAGCTTTTGTCCGGCCCGCAGCGTTTCAGCACAGTTCAGTCCGCACTGCCGATCAGCGGCAGATTGCTGTCAGAACGTTTCAAAGAGCTAGAGAATGAAGGTATTGTCGACAGACATGTTTACCCCGAAATACCCGTTCGCATTGAATATTCTTTAACGGAGAAGGGCCGAGCTCTTGAACCGATTATCCATGAAATAGTAAAGTGGTCTCAAGACTGGATTGAACCAATGACACAAGCCTGATCAACCATACACAACATAAAAGGGATTATCTGGACAGCGACAATACGTGCTGACTAGATAATCCCTTTTTTTAACGTCTATCCGTAACTCGGTCTGCTACTATGAGCATATCCATATGGCGGCCTGTTTGCAGCAATTCACGCACAATATTACTGCGAAAGCGATGCAGCCAGCCATCCCTTCCAGACTGCCCAACGATGAGCTGCGTTGCTTTGGCGCAGTTGGCTGCAGTAAGCAACGTACCTGCGATATGCTTTCTGCTCTCCGCCTTGGACATTTCAAACACGCCGCCCAGCCTTTCGGTCAGCTTCATTAATACATCGCGTTTGTTTAAAGCCTCATCTGACAAAGGAGTGCCATCTTGTACATGATGTACATGCCACTGCGCCTTCAGTCGATAAGCAATACGGAAACCGCGGCGGATAAGCCGCTCTGCATCCGCTTCAATATCAACGCCAACGAAAATAACCTCTCTTCTGCGAAGAGGTCCGCGCAGCGTTTGATTGCGATCCCATGCTTCAAGGCGCTCATCTACATCGTCAGCAAGCTCGCGAAGAGCAAGTTCACGAAGCGCAATCAAATTGCCCGTCGTGAAAAAAGAGCCAAGCGCTTGCTCCACTTTTACTTTGGCATATATTTTCCCGTCTCTCATTCGCTGCTGCAGCATTTGCGGTGTCACATCGATTAGTTCCACCTGATCTGCCAGCCGTATGATGGCATCCGGTACCGTTTCTCTTACTCGAACGCCAGTTACCTGTTCAATGGCATCATTTAAGCTTTCAATATGCTGGACATTCATCGTCGAAATGACCGATATGCCCTTTTCAAGTAAATGAATGACGTCCTCATAACGTTTCTTCCTCACGCTGCCCGGCACATTCGTGTGCGCTAACTCATCTACCAGCACAACATCGGGATTTCTGCGGATAATCGCTTCAACATCCATTTCTTCAAGCCGTGTTCCCCGATATTCAATAATTTGCCGCTCAACGATTGGCAGCTCGCCAATTTGCTTCAACGTTTCCTCGCGTCCATGCGTTTCTACTAAGCCAATAACAACATCTATACCTTTGTGCAGCATCATGTTCGCTTCAGCAAGCATCCGATACGTTTTCCCAACGCCTGGAGCCGCTCCAATATACAAATTAAAATTGCCTCTGCGGATGGATTCCATTTGCTGCTCGCGCTCAACCTGACTAAACCTGCGGAACAGTGCTTTTCGCGAATCGTTCCTCTGCTTTACCGGTAATATCCGCTCGCCTTCCTGCTCTGAACGGTCAGCCATAAGAAACAAATCGATCTGTTTGAGCCGGCGAAGCACACTATCGACAATAGAGCCTTGCCGCAGCTGCTGCCATCTGCTCTGCTTCGAGTGGCCCATAACAATCCGAGTGACCTGATGCTCCTCGGCATAGCGAACGAGAGCGGACGGCAGCAAGCGGCGACTATACAGCGGCAGCTCCTCGAATGACCCGCCTACCTTAACGGTGAGCTTTTTAATAGAAGCTTTAAATGCTTGTTCTTCCTTGGACAGTATTTTTTTGGTTCCTCTAAAGGAAATGACGATAACATCTCCATTAAGCCTTCGAGCGATTTGTTGACCTCTTCTTACATATAAAGAGCCATTCCAATGATATTGAGCCGTTACCAGAATACGCTCGGAAGCGCCTGACGGACCAGTGAGCCCAAGCTGCTCACGATGTTTCTCTAACGATTCGTTCACTCCTTCTGCCACAAGGCGCAGCGACAGCTCACGCAGCACGGCTAGATTTCCGCGCAGTGCAATTGCAGGGTCAGGCTTAAACCCTAAACTGCCATCCTCAAACCGCTTAAGCATCGTTTCAGGAGATACATCGATCAGCCTAACCTCGTCAGCAAGCTCAAGCGTATGAGCTGGTACGGTACAGGATGGACGAATACCCGTCCATTTTAGAACAGCCTGATCCACACCTTCGAGCTCATAAACGTTGATCGTCGTAATGACACTTATGCCCTTGCTAAGGAGGAACATCACATCTTCAAACCTCGTTTGGAACCTCGCGTCTTCACGATTGCGATGAGCTAACTCATCTATGAGCAGCACTTCTGCGTTTCGCGCAACCAACGCGTCCAAATCTAGATCTTCTTGCTCAGTACCCTCCTTCCACCAATGGATACTGGGTACTCGCTCGAGAGGTCCAATCAATTCGAGCGTTTCTGCACTTTGATGCCTAGGTACCGCGCAAAGGACAACATCAATGCCATCTTGCTTCAGCTGTGTGCCTTCGCACAGCATATGATACGTCTTGCCCGAGCCGCTCACAGCGCCGATTAGTATTTTCAGTCGTCCATGATGCAGCTTTGCTATGGAGAGCAGCAGCTCCTCTGGCGTTTTCTTTTTCAGCGGAGCCATATGGCTATTCCCCCAACATTTTTGACAATGCGATATTCAGCTTCAATACATTGAGCCGTTCGTCACCGAAAACGCCTAAATCGCGGCCTTCCGTATTTGCTTTCACCAATTGCTCGAGCTCTGCAGTCGATATGCCGGACAGCTTGCTAATTCTTGCGATTTGCACTGCAGCCGATTGTGGTGTGATATGCGGATCAAGACCGGAGCCAGAGTTTGTAATTAAAGCGATTGGCAGCTGCGACACTGGCACATCAGGGTTTTGCACTCTCCAAGCCTCAATGGAAGCCTTCGTTCTTTCTATTAATGCCGGATTGGATGGTCCAAAGTTGTTGGAGCCAGAACCAGCTGCATTATATTCAATGCTCGACACACGGCCCTGAAACCATTTTGGATCAGTAAAGCTTTGACCAATTAACTCTGAACCGATAACCTCACCCGAGCTATCCTTGATCAAGCTTCCATTTGCTTGCTTTGGGAACAGCAGCTGGGCAGCTCCCGTGCTTACAAGCGGGTAAATAATGCCGCAGATGATCATAAACAATAAGCTTATTCGTAAAGGTATGAATAAAGAAGATAGCTGGAATACTGAAGCTTTTTTTGTATGTTCGTTCATATAGGTATGCCTTCCTTCATCATTAGTCATATTAAATCCATAAATGCACGGCAAGGTCGATTAGCTTAATACCTGCGAAAGGAACGATGACTCCGCCTAGTCCATAAATGAACACGTTGCGGCTTAGTAATTTGGCACCACTCATCGGTTTGTACGCTACACCTTTAATAGCAAGCGGGATGAGCAGCGGAATAATAATTGCATTAAAGATAAGCGCCGACAAAATCGCAGACATCGGGGAGCCTAAATTCATAATATTAAGCACGCCCATCTCTGGAATCGCAAGCATGAACATAGCTGGAATGATGGCAAAATATTTAGCAATATCGTTAGCAATACTAAACGTGGTCAACGCGCCTCTTGTCATAAGCAGCTGCTTGCCGATTGCGATTACCTCAATAATTTTGGACGGATCAGAGTCAAGGTCCACCATATTTGCTGCTTCCTTAGCGGCAATCGTCCCGCTGTTCATCGCAAGCCCAACATCCGCTTGTGCAAGTGCAGGAGCATCGTTCGTGCCATCGCCTGTCATAGCAACCATTTTGCCTTCGGCCTGTTCACGGCGTATTACCGCTATTTTATCCTCCGGCTTACTCTCCGCGATAAAATCATCGACACCTGCCTCATGTGCAATCGTTGCTGCCGTGAGTGGATTATCCCCAGTACACATAATCGTTTTGATTCCCATCTCGCGCAGCTGCTCGAATCTTTCCTTCATACCTGGCTTCACAGTGTCCTTCAAATAGATCACACCAAAGATTACGTTATCGACAGCTACCGCTAGCGGTGTTCCCCCTAATGTAGAAATCGTATTTGATATTTTTTCTAAATCGGACGGGATCATTCCTCCCTGCGCGACTACCCACTTGCGCACCGCATCGACTGAACCCTTACGAACACGGCTGCCATTCGCAAGATCAATACCGCTCATTCTCGTCTCAGCCTTAAATTCAATGAACTCGCCGCCTTCGGCAATTGCTGCATCATAGCTTAATCCTTGCTTCTTCATCCATTCAAGCACAGATCTTCCTTCAGGCGTCTCATCCTTGAGCGAGCTAATTGCCGCCCATCCCGATAACGTTTGAATGTTGCTGCCCCCAACTGGAACAAGCTCATTGGCCATTCGATTGCCGAACGTAATCGTACCCGTTTTATCCAAAATCATCGTGTTAATGTCGCCCGCTGCCTCAACAGCCTTACCTGACATGGCCAGTACGTTAAACTGCGTAACTCTGTCCATTCCAGCAATACCGATTGCCGATAACAGACCGCCGATGGTCGTCGGTATCAGACATACAAGCAATGCGATTAATACCGGAATTTCTAATTTGATATCCAAATAGTTAGCGATAGGAGCCAGAGTCACAACAACGATCAAAAATATAATGGTTAAACTCGTCAATAGTGTGTTCAGCGCGATTTCATTAGGTGTTTTTTGACGCTTGGCACCTTCAACGAGTGCAATCATCCGATCAATGAATGACTCTCCGGGATCGCTTGTCATGCGCACCTTAATTTGATCGCTCACAACCCTTGTGCCGCCTGTTACAGAGCTGAAATCTCCCCCTGCTTCTTTAATGACCGGTGCTGATTCGCCCGTAATGGCTGATTCATCTACTGAAGCAAGTCCTTCAATAACCTCGCCATCGCCTGGAATCATTTCGCCTTGTGAGACGACGAAGATATCTCCTTTACGAAGCTCTGTTGATGATACGACTACAATGTTGCTGCCGACCAGCTTATTCGCACTCATCTCTTGCTTTGATTTTTTGAGTGAGTTCGCTTGCGCCTTGCCCCGGCCCTCAGCTATCGCTTCAGCAAAGTTTGCGAATAACAGCGTAAAGAGCAAGATGAAAAATACGGTAATATTAAAACCTATGCGCTCTTGTGAATGAAAGTATTGTGGAAATATAGTCATTAGCAGTACGATAACCGTACCAACCTCAACAACAAACATGACAGGGTTTTTCATCATCACTACTGGATTTAATTTAACAAAGCTATCGATTACGGCACGTTTAACCGCATCTGCCGACAGCAGCTTATTCGTCTTATTTCTATTCATTATCATTCACCTCATCCGTTAGCGGAGTGTCAAATATTCTGCAACCGGCCCAAGCACGATGACCGGCAAAAAGGTTAAAGCACCAATCAATAGAACAGTTCCGATTAGTAATCCTGTGAAAAGTCCATTATCCGTACGGAACGTACCGATCGTTTCCGGGACAGGCTGCTTACGTACAAGAGAACCTGCAACCGCCAGCATAGCAATCATGGATATATAGCGACCGATCAGCATGACAAGTCCAGTGCTTATATTCCAGAAAGGTGTATTGTCGCCTAATCCCTCAAAACCGGAACCATTATTCGCCGCCGAGGACGTGTATTCATACAGCACTTGGCTTATTCCATGAAAGCCAGCGTTTGTTATCGCTGCCGTACCCAAATCCGACATTAATGCGATGGCGGTGGGCACCAATATAATGAAGGGATGAACCAATATCGCTATTGCAATGAGTTTCATTTCACGCGGCTCTACTTTTCGTCCAAGAAACTCTGGCGTTCGTCCAACCATCAATCCGCATATAAACACAGCTAGAATGGCGTACATAAGCATATTGATAAGCCCTACACCCTTGCCTCCAAAGACGACATTCAGCATCATTTCAGCAAGCGGAACCAATCCGCCTAGCGGTGTTAGGGTGTCATGCATATTGTTGACAGTACCCGTCGTTGCTGCAGCCGTCACCGTTGTAAACAGAGCCGATTGTGCAATACCGAATCTTACTTCCTTCCCCTCCATGCTTCCTTGCGAAGCATCGATGCCTAATGCGTTCATTGCTGGATTACCTGTTTTCTCGGACGCGTAAGCAAGGCTAAGAAAGACGAGAAACAGAATCATCATCGCTGAGAATACTACCCAGCCTTGCTTTTTGTTTTTGGCGAACAGACCAAATACATACGGCAGCGACGCCGGAAGCGCCCACATGGACAAGATTTGAATGACATTCGTTAATGGATTCGGATTTTCAAATGGGTGAGCAGAGTTGACTCCAAAAAATCCGCCGCCATTTGTCCCCAAATGTTTAATCGATTCGAGCGAAGCGACAGGACCAATGGCTATTTGCTGCACGGCTCCCTCAAGCGTCTTAACTGTGAATGTCGGATCAAGCGTTTGGGGTACTTGAAGCGCGACAAGCACAAGCGTAATAATGAAGGATAGTGGAAGGAATATCCTCGTGTGTGCTTTGACAAAATCTTCGAAGAAATTTCCGATCGTAGTCCCTTTACTCGTCATCCCGCGAACAAATGCGATCGCAACCGAGAAGCCAGTCGCCGCAGATGTGAACATCATCATCATAATGACAGCCATTTGCGAGAAATAAGATAAGGCGCTTTCCCCGCTGTAATGCTGCAGGTTCGTATTCGTCATAAAGCTGATGATCGTGTTGAAGGTGAGCGTCGGCTCCATGCCCGCCATACCGTTCGGATTAAATGGAAGCGCGTTTTGCAAGCGCAGAATGAGATAACTGAAGGCGACTAAAATAAGATTGGTTGCGACAAAGCTGAGCGCATATATTTTCCAACTCATACCTTCTCGTTTCTTAAGTCCGATTAGACTGAAGATGACCCGCTCCGGTCCGCCAAATACTTTGTCTAACCGATTGTGTTCATTCGAGAATACATGATAGACATAAGTACCAAGCGGCTTTACTAGCAGCACAAGAACTGCAATGACGATAAGCAATTGTAAAATATCCATCTTGTAAATCCCCCTTTATTAAAACTTCTCCGGATGAATTAAGGCATAAATTAAATAAACGAAAACAAATATGGCCGCTATCGCTATGATAGTCATTCGCCCTCGCCCCCTGTTTGCTCAATAACGTTGCTGCACCAAGTTAAAAACCCGTAAAATAATCCGAAGCATGCTAGCAGCGCACCGATCATATAAAAATCCTGCATGTAAATCCCTCCTGCATTATTTGTTGCTTAATAGAAAACCGACTTCACCGGTATGAGAGAAAACGATATGGTCCGCTCCGAGTCCTTTATAAATAGCTCGCGGATTCCACTGCTGAGTGATGACGTAAATCGACTTTGAAGTCCACGCTCTGCAGCACTGTACAAAGCGGCAGCTAAGCGCCAAGCTGCTTTCGAATATGAATACCTCACGGATGTTCAGAAAAGGAGTATTCCAGCTTTGGCGATCATTCGTATTTACATACATGACATTGTTGATACCTCGCTTGCGGAGCTGTTTATCCTCCTGCTTGCTATTTGTCAGCACTATAAAATTTAGTTGATGGAACTGTAAAGTTCGTATAAATGAGTGGCTAGCCTCGCTCAGCCCTGCAACGATAATATGATCTTCTTGCAACCTGCTTCTCCTCCATATGGTAAAAAAGGCAACAAAAAAGAAGCCTTGGGATAAGAGGAACTTTTCCCGCGGCTTCTTTGCCCGCAGCTGAATAAGCCGCAGGAAGCACGATGGCTGTTGCCTCTCTCGAGTGCGCTTACGAGGTTAGCTGTCGGATTCGGGCCTTGAGAGTTGCCCTACGCTTGTTAAATAACAAGCGATTCACCCCATGAAGCGAAGCGTGTTTGCACACGAATCGTTCGTTGGTTCCCCCGTTCCTGCTGCTGCAGGACTCAGCGTGATGAAACATTTATAGCAGCCGCCCCTTTTTCGGGCAGCACAAAACCGCAGAGGCCTATGACACTCTGCGGTCGAAGTTAATCGATCACAAGCTTCATCATTCCTCTCTCGTTCCACGCTTACGAGGTTAGCTGTCGGATTCGGGCGGTGAGAGTCGCCCTACTTTACCGGTATCCATGGCACCTGTCAAAGATTCACCCCTGCTTTGCGTTTGTCCGACTCTCACATCGAACATGCGCATCGCGTCATTATTGGTTCCCCCGCTTCCGCTTTCACGGAAACTCAGCGATCAGTAAATCGAAACTTATTTATAAATCCTGTATCGAATATTACTCCTCGCTATAAGTACTGTAAAGGCAGTCCACTGGCTAATTTAGACAATTTCAGACTTGCAGAGCGATTCGCAACGCTTACATTCATTTCGATCTCTTGATTTCTCACTATCTCTCTGTTTTACTCTTATTTTCAAAAATAGCGTTATCCCTCATCCCAACGTTTTCATGCGTGAATAATCAGATTTCTCCAAAACCTAGAATCAAAGAGCATGAACGAGAATTTCAAAGAATTAACCCTTTTTTACTGACATAACGAATAGATTCCATTTAATATGACCAATGGTTGCCTTTTCACGATATACCACAGTTTTACAATTATGCGTTTCAGGCTTACTATAGACGGCAAGCCAATATGGCTGACTATTACCTTTGAATGATGCAAATTGAGGAGAGATCTCATTGATGTCCACGCCACTTGAAGTGCCCTTACTCAGCTTGGATAACCATTCCGCAGCTCTTATTGAAATTAAACGAATTCAAATGTTTGTGATTCCTTATTCCATGCCTGAATGGAATGGCTATCGTGTTTGTCTGCGACTTTCGACAGCGCAGGGTCATGGGTGGAGCGAGTTATTTATTAACAAATCTGATAAGCCAGGTGACTGGATTAGATGGAGCAGTATGCTGCTTAGATACATCGGCACCTTTCACCTCACGGCTTCATTTGTGTTTACAGCTGATCCCATGCTGAAGGATGAGCGTATTTATCATTTGTTTGCAGCAGCGGCTTTGCATATGGAAAGTAATCATTATTCTTATCCCAACAGCCAATATGACCTTGAAGAGGATACTTTATTTAAACAAGCTATCTCGTACATCTCACTATTTTGAAGCCATAAGATTTACAGATAAGTAGTTAATGGGTATAATTAAGGGTACACTATTCACGCTGAATTTTTCGAATGAAAAAGCGGGGGAACCATCGCGATCGATAGTCATCGATTCGCAAGGGGTGAATCCAGGGATTTGTAACCCTGGTAGGGCATTCTCTCTAGCCCGAATCCGACAGCTAACCTCGTAAGCGAATAAAGGAGAGATCTATTAATGTTGACAAATTATGCACGCTATCTGCATCTTTTTACAGAGCAGACCCACTATTTATCCGTGACACGAATCGAGCTATTCGTCATACCTGCTCTTGCCGTCGATTCCACAGGCCATCGCGTATGTCTTCGTCTAACAAGCAATCAAGGCTTCGGCTGGAGTGAGCTATTTGCCAGCGATCAGGAAGAAGTAATTGACTTGGAAAGATGGAGCGATCTGCTTCAAGCCTTTATCGGCAGCATTCCTCTCCCGCCTCTTCAACAATATCAATATGACAAATCGGATCAGGATGGGCGCGCCCTCGACTTATTCGTCACCGCCATTAACCATGTCCTAGCACAATCCGCAGATTCATCCCCGTACAGCAGCGACCATGAAGAATCTGTTTTGCGTCAACGTTCTGTCTCTTACATCTCTTTGGATTAAATGTGTACCTAATACAAAAAGACAGTCCAGAACAAATACCCTCGTTCTGGACTGTCTTACTGTTATCTTACACCGTTGCTAATGCCGCTCTTTGTTCTCTTACTTGGTACGTTGCCAGCATCATGTTGCGAAGTGAAGCAACCGTTTCTTCCATTCCACGTGTCTTCAAGCCGCAATCCGGGTTTATCCAGAATAGAGTAGGATCAAGCACCTTAATGGCACGCTCGATCATGCTAACCATTTCTTCCACAGATGGCACACGCGGGCTATGAATGTCGTAAACGCCTAGGCCGATACCTTGATCGTATGTGTTCTCCTCGAAGCTGTGAATCAACTCTCCATGACTGCGGGATGTTTCAATTGAAATAACGTCAGCATCCAGCGCAAGAATAGAGTCGATAATATCGTGGAATTCACAATAACACATATGCGTATGAATTTGTGTCGTGTCACGCACATCTGAAGTCGACAGACGGAATGCGTGAACTCCCCATTTCAAATAAGCATCCCAATCACTGCGCTTAAGCGGCAAGCCTTCGCGCAAAGCCGGCTCATCTACCTGAATCATTTCGATACCCGCTGTCTCAAGAGCTTTTACTTCCTCTGACAGTGCAAGTGCGATTTGGTAAGCAACTTGCTCCCGTGTAATATCGTTGCGGGGGAACGACCAGTTCAGAATCGTAATCGGACCAGTCAGCATGCCCTTTACCGGACGATTCGTCAGCGACTGTGCATACACGCTTTCTGTTACTGTCATTGGCTCGGTAAATACGACGTCACCATAAATGACTGGCGGCTTCACGCAGCGGGAGCCGTATGATTGTACCCAGCCATTGCGCGTAAATGCGAAACCATCTAATTTTTCACCAAAAAATTCAACCATGTCCGTACGCTCAAACTCGCCGTGAACGAGTACGTCTATGTTAAGCTCCTCTTGAATTTCAATCCAGTTTTTAATTTTTTCGTTGATGAAGGAAGCATAGTCCTGTGAGCTCAGCTCGTTCTTTCTCCAATTCTGTCTTGCTTGACGTACATCAAGAGTTTGCGGGAAGCTGCCGATTGTCGTTGTCGGAAGAAATGGCAAATTCCACTTTTGCTGCTGCAGCTTCTGCCTTTCAGCAAATGGCTTTTGTCTCGTTGACGGATGAGCAGCAACTGCTGCTGCATCTGCCGCTTGACGATTGCGGGCAGGAGAAACAGATAGATTATAAATTTGCTCGCCGTTTAGCTTGAGCTCCTGTGCGCGTAATTGTGCTGTTTCAGAATCAGCTGCATCCGCTGCTTCGCTCAGCCATACGATCTCATCCAGCTTCTCTTCTGCGAATGCCAGCGCATCACGCAGCTCAGCTGGCAGATTTGTTTCATTTTTTGCCGTTACAGGTACGTGCAGCAGACTGCTCGATGACTGAACGATAATACGATCCGCGGGAATAACTGCAGTAATTTTTTGCAACAGCGCAAGCTTTTGTTTGTAGTCCGAGCGCCAAATGTTGCGGCCGTCTACAAGTCCGATACCGGCAAGCTTATCCTGCGGGAAACCGAATTGCTCAAGTGATTTCAGGTTGTTTTCTAACCCGTGTACGAAATCCAACCCGATCGCCTGTACTGGAAGCGCGACTACAGCTTCATAATGCTCTACCGCTTCGAAATACGTTTGAAGCAAAATGTTAAGTGTTGGCGCAGCTTCATTCAGCTTGGCATAAATCGATTGTATCAATTTAATCTCATCCTCCGTTACGGAAGTAACAAGGATTGGCTCGTCGATTTGCACCCACTGTACGCCTTCTTGCTCAAGCTCCTTAAGAATCTGTGCATACAACGGTACAAACTGCTCAACCAGCTGCGGAAGATGCTTAGCGTCATAGCCCTTCGAGAGCTTGAGGAATGTGTATGGCCCAATAATAACCGGTTTCCCTTCAATACCTAGTTTTTCTTTTGCTTCACGGTATGCAAGCAGCGGACGGTTCTCTGTTAAGACCGGAGCAGCGCCAGCAAGCTCAGGAACGATATAGTGATAGTTTGTATTGAACCATTTTGTCATTTCACAAGCCTGTGCTTCCTGTGTGCCTCTAGCCATTGCATAGTAGGTCTTTACTGGAACAGGTCCGCCTTTATAGTCAAAGCGGTCTGGAACGAGGCCAAACATCGCCGAAGTATCCAGCATTTGATCATATAACGTAAAATCATTAACAGGAATAATCGATATCCCTTTATCCTTTTGCAGCTTCAGATTATTCAGCCGAATACCTTCGAGCGTTTTTAGAAATACTGCTTCTTCCAAATCACCTTTCCAAAAAGCTTCGAGTGCTTTTTTCCATTCCCGATTTTCCCCGATACGCGGATATCCCAATACACTGTTTTGTAGTTTACTCATGTCTATAATTCCTCCTAATAAATGTAATAAAAATGAAATGAATGCGCAAAAAGGGCGTCATTACCTTAAAGTAGCAAAGGTAAAGACGCCCGTCGTTTAATTAAACAGCGGTCCTGTCTTTAACACCTCCCTATCTCCCGTAGGTAAAAGCAGTGTCGTTCAAATAGGCAGGTCTCCTGGCTCCAGTATCATCATCGTAAGCTTACCTTCCCAATCGGTTAAGATCAGTGGCATTCACGCTTAGACTCCTCTGTTACAGTGGCGGGACCGCGCCGGTGTTACACCGGACTTCCCTTTTAAGCTCAAGCTTTGGGGCAAGAGCACCTATTTCCACTTATTTCAGTTATTGATCGCTTTTTTCTAGCAATACGAATAACTATACACTCTAACTAATAAATATACAATACTGTGCATAAAAATGTTTCTTATGCAAACGAACAGAAAATCTTATATAACTCCACAACCGCTTTTAGCATGTAATAATACTACTAATCTACTAGTCTCGACACAATTCAGACTAAACGGATGTAGAAACTGTATTATACAATTACGGACAAATAAAATCTACCTCATATAAAAAAAGAGCTCTCCCATCGCAACTTATACTACGAAGGAAAAGCTCTTTCGATGTTGGTGCTGAGCTTACCTAACCAACCAGCCGCCGTCTACAGCCATAATGTGGCCATTCATATAATCGGAGGCTGAAGATGCCAAGAATACTGCCGGACCAATGAGATCCTCCGACGTTCCCCAGCGTCCTGCCGGGATGCGCTGCAATATTTGAGCACTGCGTACTGGATCCTCGCGAAGCGCTTCTGTATTATCTGTACTCATATAGCCTGGAGCAATCGCGTTCACTTGCAAACCTTTGCCAGCCCACTCGCTAGCTAACGCTTTAGTAAGCCCTGCAACCGCATGTTTGCTGGATGTATAGCCAGGAACGTTAATTCCACCTTGGAAAGTAAGCATGGATGCAATATTAATAATTTTGCCGGAGCCCTGCTCGATCATATGTTTTCCAGCAAGCTGGGACAGAAGAAATACCGAATTTAAGTTAACGTCAAGTACAGCCTGCCAGTCCTCATAGCTGTGCTCAGCTGCTGGTGTACGACGAATAATACCAGCGTTGTTAACCAATATATCGATGCGTCCCAGTTCATCTACTGTGCGCTCAATGATACCTGCAAGCTTCGTTCGGTCAGAAATATCCGCCTGAATCGTAATGGCTTTACGTCCGAGCGCTCTTACCGCTGCTGCTGTTTTGTCAGCAGGTGTTTGGTTCGTAACAAGCGCCACATCGGCACCCGCCTCAGCTAGTCCAAGCGCAATCGCTTCTCCAAGTCCGCGTCCTGCGCCTGTAACGACAGCCGTTTTTCCTGTCAAATCAAACAAACCCATTGGTTCAAGTCCTCCCTCTTGGACGCTTTCCGCTATCAGTAAGCGCCGCTTTCATCATCTTAATATTTAGTGACTCATACTTTGCCGCTATGTCTGAATCAATGCCATCGTCTGTAATGATATAATCAACTTCATTCAACTCGGCGAACGTAATTAGTGCTCCCTTATCGAATTTGTTATGATCAGCTAAACAGTACACGATCTTGGCATTATCCATATAAAGCTTTTTCAACTTCGCCAATTCCTCTGTAAATATAGTAAGTCCATATTCCAGATGAATGCCGGTTGTGGAAAGAAACAGCTTATGGACATTCAAACGTTTAATCCAATCCTGCGATTCCGCGCCAATCAATAAATTATTATGTCGATAGCCTCCGGGAATAACGAGCCTGACTTGATCCTTAGCGGTTAGTTCACGGATGATAAGCAAATCATTTGTGAGCACTGTAACAGGCATATTAGGCAGACGCTTTGCCATCTCCAGCGTTGTGCTTCCCGCATCAAGCGCAATAATATCATTAGGCTCGATACAGGAGAGCGCTAAAGCAGCAATTGCCGACTTCTCCCTTTGATGCTTGCTATTCGGGAATTGCAGCGGGTAGAGACTATCCTCGCCTTCCTGCTCAAGCACAGCCCCGCCATGGGTCCGTTTGAGCAATCCCTTCTCTTCAAGCTTCTCAAGGTCCTCGCGAACCGTTTTCTCTGTTACCTGGAACAGCTCGCTTAGCTCTGATACCTTAACAGCTCCAAGCTGCTCCAATTTATCTATAATCTTACGATGCCGTTCGGCAGCCAGCATAGTGCACCTCCTGTAGCGAATATTTCTATTTTAGCTCGCTTGCAGGTACTGCGTCCATGTCTGTAAATGTATAGTTCTCGCCAGCCATCGACCAGCAGAATGTATAATTGCTAGTTCCAACACCGGAGTGGATCGACCATGGCGGCGAGATGATTGCTTGCTCGTTAGCAACAACAAGATGTCTCGTCTGTGACGGCTCGCCCATCATATGGAATACACGAGCATCGTCATTCATATCGAAGTACAAGTATGCTTCCATGCGGCGATCATGCACGTGCGAAGGCATCGTATTCCAAACGCTTCCTGTTTTCAAGCTAGTTACACCAAGCATCAACTGGCAGCTTTGAATGCCATCTGCATGAATATATTTGTAAAGTACGCGCTCATTTGAAGTTTCTTGTGAGCCAAGATGGGACGGATTCGCTTCCTCCACCGTCATTTTGCGTGTAGCGATTTCTTTATGCGCAAGTGCGGAACAGAAATACAGCTTAGCAGGGTTCGCTTTATCAACGCTTGACAACAAAACTTCACGTTTACCTTTACCAACATAAAGCACTTCAAGCTTGCTTAGCTCATATACCTCGCCATCCACGGAAATGGACGCAGGTCCGCCAATGTTCAAGAAACCGACTTCACGGCGCTCCAAGAAATATTCTGTTTTCAGTGTTGCTGCATCCTCAAGCAGAATAGCTTCGTTTACAGGCACTGCTCCGCCAACGATCATGCGGTCATAATGCGTATATGTCATTTTGATTTGATCCTGCTCAAACAGACTCTCAATCAAAAACTCACTGCGTAGACGTTCCGTATCATATTGCTTTACATCGGTAGGGTTTGTAGTATGGCGTACTTCCATTGGTTAAAAGCCTCCTAAGTTTTTTTAGCGTAAAACATGCCTCGCGGGCTTACGCTTATGTTTGTTAATGTTCGTTTTTATAATATCACACATTTACGAACATAAACAGTACATTTTAAACATTATCTTTTCATACATTTATCGTTTGAGAGATGATCAGTATAAAAAAAAGACCTCAATACGCATCATCTGCGAAGAGGTCGTTCATGATTTCAGTGTCATCTATTGGAGCTTCCAGCGGCGATACACATAAATGGACAACATCAAAAACAGTCCGTATACCCCAATCGTGACTAATAAATTTCTCGGGTCGGTCATGAGAGAATCACCTATTATGGCGAACAATAGCATCGCCGGGATTTTGCCGATTGATGAGGCTAAAGCATAAACGGTAAAGGACACTCGGCTTAATGCCGAATACATATTGACCGCTATGGAAGGAATGAACGGTATAAGGCGAGCGAACATAATCGTTAGGAACGCATTCCGTTCAAACATCGCTGTCAACTTGCCGATGCTTTGATAACGGTAGAGAATCTTCATCCCCCATTCCTGATAGCCATATCTGATAAACAGAAACATAACGATCGAAGCTGTCGCTGAGCCTGTCCATGTAACTGCCGCGCCTAACACAGGACCAAGTGCAGCACCGATGAGTCCTCCGATAACGGGATATGGGATGACTGGAAATAGCGCTACCAGTGTCGCCATTAAGGCGACCAGCGGGATATTGTCAGCTTGCTGGAACCAAGTCAGTATTTCATCACCGTAATGATAAATGAGAAAAGCAATAATGCCATATATAGCGGCTAAGCCTATTTTTTTGAGCATGAGTGTACTCCTGAATAGTAGTTGAAACTAGCTTATCATTGTTGAAGGGGAATACGCCCCAAGCATTGTGTCGATTTAGCGATAACCAATGTTCAGTCCTGCATGCACCATATTCGGATTGTACTTGAGCGGCGACCTTTTTGACCTAGCATGGTGATAGGCAAGTACATTCTCCGTCTCGATTACCTTCTGTACAGAAGTTCGACCGCTCAATACTTCATCACAATAAAAATCTTCAGACACTCGCATATTGATAAACTGCCAGTACTCCGCTATCTCCGCCTACATTGCACTTTGTGCAATAGAATTCTCATTCAGAAGCAGCTCCCGCAGCTACGTTGCAGTTTATGCAGTAGAAATCACCATTTTCAGCTTGGTAGTCGGATTTCAGGCTAATTCTATTGCATTTCTGCAACGTAGCCATGCTCTCCGAGTATCATGTCAGGTTTCTAGTGTACTTTCTGCAACGTAGCGGAGAGGAGCATCATCTCCTATCGATACTTTTGAGACGGCCTCATGATTTTATAAGCTTAATTATCGTGTGAAAGATCACGAGTTTATACCCTTTCCTTCACCCATACTGCCATCTCGCCTTTGCCGCGATTGACCCATGCATAATAAGGAATGAAAGTAACATTCTCCTGTTTAAGAATCGTATCTGCATTCGAGCGGTACAACTGCGTGCCCCAGTATGACGCCTATCGATTATTTGTCCAAGTATCGGCTTGAGCAAGCCAAGCTGCTGCTGCTCAAAACAGAGTGGCCAATCGCAGAAATTGCCCAATACGTTGGATTCGAAAACGTCCCTTACTTCTCTAATTACTTTACGCAGCAAATAGGATTGCCTCCAACCAAATTTCGTAAGCAATATATGACGTAAGAGAGATAATAACGATTAGATGTCGGATGATTTTTTAAGAGGATAATGTCCGTTTCAACCAATCATATGCAAGTCGGCCGCTTATTTCATGTGATCCCGGGAATATATCGATTTCCACCTTATCCCAAGCGGCTTCAGCTTCGTAGATCGATTGAATCTCAGTTGAAGCTTTACGAAATCCAGCCACAGGAAAAATAGGATCGCGCTCACCCGATTCGAGAAATAGCGGACGCGGAGCAATTAACCCAATCAGCTCCGGCAACTCCGCATGAACGAGTAAGTTAGGTATGAAGTTATCAATACAATGCTGCACAGCAAAGAGGCTGTCCTTAATTGTATTTGTAAAACCCGTCAAAACTATCGCTTTGATTCGAGCCTCAAGTACAGCAGCAACAAAACCGATCAATGCGCCGCCTGAGAAACCCATTAGTCCAATTCGGCTCGAATCGACTTCAGGTCGTGATGCCAAATAGTGAAAAGCTTTCAACGCTTCGGTTACTCGAAGGCCCGTGAGTGTCTTTCCTAGCATCATAAGCTGTGTCGCCAAACTGTAACAGGAGCTTGGAGCAGACGGGTCAAGAGCAAGATCCGAATGAAGCCTTCGCTCGCCGAAGCCGATCATGTCAGGCGCGATTACGACCATCCCTCGCTTAACCAGCTGCACGGCAAAATGCTGATGAATACCTGGCTCGGCTTCATCTTGTGAGCCGTCTTGCTGCAAGCCTACGATTTCCCGGCTGCCGTAACCATGACCATGAAGCGCGAGCACACTAGGCAGCGGCCCCTTCCTATCGTCAGGAATAAGTACATATGCTGCAAAGGTGAGTCCCGGTGTTGCCGACAGTTCTACTCTCTCTCGAACGTATCCATCACATTGGACACGTTCCAGCAGCTTAGCAGCATATTCAGAATTAGGCTCGAAATGTCCGATCAGCTCCCGCAGCGCAGCTTTTAACTTCGGTCTGCGCTCGTTGCGAAGCTCGCGCATAGAGCGACTTTGATGCCGACTAACCGCATCCTCATAAAGGTTTTCTAAATAAGAATCTCCATTCCACATCATCATCTCTCCCGCCTCATCTACGTATTATTTTTAGAATATTGAACCCGTTATCATTACGCGGAAAGTCCTCAGTTTGTTTATTGTATTTTTATTCTCTTTGTTGTATATTTATACAATGCAATGAATAACCGGGGAGGTACATGTTCATGATTCAAACAGAAAACGCTATGACAGCCGAACTGTTGGGAAAAGCAGAGAAATCGGTTTTATACACAGCAGCACGTCCAAATATCGTAATGGAACGCGGCGAAGGGATGCACCTGTGGGACACAGAAGGAAAAAAATATTTAGATTTTGTCGGCGGCTGGGCGGTTGCAAGCTTAGGACATTCTCCTGCTGCCTTGCAGCAAGCGTTGGCGCGTCAAGCATCACAGTTAGTCCATGCCAGCCCGGGCTACTACAATCGACCTATGATCGAATTCGCCGAGCTGCTGACCAGTGTCAGCGGGATGGATAAAGTTTTTTTTGCAAGCAGCGGGGCAGAAGCTAATGAGAGCGCGATAAAGCTGGCAAGAAAGCACGGTACAGTCCATATGAATGGCGCTTACGAAATTATTACGCTAACGAACAGCTTTCATGGCCGCTCGCTCGCGACGATGTCTGCCACAGGAAAGGAGAAATGGAAAGAGCTGTTCTCACCCAAGGTGGAAGGCTTCAAGCATGTGCCGATCAATGACCTAGATGCTTGTTTCGCAGCGGTAACCAACCAAACCTGTGCCATCATGCTTGAGCTTGTGCAGGGCGAAGGCGGTGTTCATTCCGTCGATGAGTCGTATTTATTTGGGCTTCGCAAAATATGCGATATGTACGGAATGCTTCTCATCTTTGATGAAATTCAGACTGGGATGGGCAGAACGGGCAAGCTCTTCGCTTTTGAACATTACGGAATTCAACCTGATGTTATGACTTTGGGCAAAGGAATCGGCGGCGGTTTCCCATTGTCAGCTATGCTGACGAGAAGCAAATACGATTTGTTTGAGCCTGGGGATCAAGGCGGAACCTACACCGGGGCCCCGCTTGCTATGGCTGCTGGTTATGCCGTTCTGCAAGAGCTGCTTGAGCAGAACTTAGCTGGCAATGCAAAGAAGCAAGGGGAGTATTTATTGAATAGTTTATGCGAGTTGTCCCGTGATATCCCTATTTCGGACATTAGAGGTAAAGGACTTATGCTCGCTTTCGACGTTCCGAACAACAAAGCTTCAGAGCTCGCAGCGATTTGTTTGCAGGAGGGCTTGCTTATTAATTCACCAAACGCTTCAACAATACGGCTCGTTCCCCCGTTAATCGTAACGCAGAAGGACAGCGATGATATGCTTAGCATTTTGCGCCGCGCTTTCGGTCAGCTGAAAGAATGAAGAATGATGGATAAGCCGCTCCGCATACTCTAGTTACGGTTGTAATGCGCCTAATCAGCAGGAGGGCTCCCACTTTGCGTACACGAGCTTCTAATAAAAAAGAATTTAAGGTCTACATCATACCCGCCTGGAAATGGAAGGAGTTCATCGCCTTCGAGCTCATCGGAGGCGCGGCTTTTTATTTACTTTGCAGAAAAACAGCCCATTCCGAGCTCTTCGGAATTGCCGCCAACATAGCCGGGCCGCAAATGCTCAAATTTCTGATGGCCTCTTATCGTCTCGATACAAAAAACGTTCCACAATCTCCGCCTAGCTAGCGGAAATGCAGAACGTTCTTAAGCGCTAGAAGCCGAAATAAGCTTTTGCGTTGCGATAAGAAATATTTTGAACCATATCACCTAGTAGTTCCATATCCAGCGGCGCTTCGCCATTCTCAACCCAAACACCCAGTAAATTGCAGAGCAAACGTCTGAAATATTCATGTCTGGTGTAGGAGAGGAAGCTTCTGGAATCCGTAAGCATTCCAACAAAGCGGCTCAGCAGCCCTAGATTGGCAAGCGCATTCATCTGATCCAGCATGCCGTTTTTTGTATCATTGAACCACCACGCTGAGCCCAGTTGAATTTTCCCCGGAACCCCACCGCCTTGAAAGCTCCCAATTAACGATCCAAGCACATCATTATCCTTCGCATTAAGTGAGTAGACAATCGTTTTCGGAAGCGCATCATCCATATCCAGCGCATCAAGCAGCCTCGCAAGCGGATAAGCAACTGCACTATCGTTAATTGAATCGAACCCGGTATCCGGCCCAAGCTTGCCAAACATGCGTGAGCTGTTATTTCTTGCTGCATTGATATGGAATTGCATCGCCCAGCCGCGCTCAGCATACAATCGTCCCAAGTAGAGCAGCGTACACGTTTTGTATTGCTTCTCTTCCTCTAAAGTAATAATCTCCCCCTTCAAGGCTTTGGCAAAAATAGCTGCAGCATCTTCCTTTGTTGTCTCTGCATAAGCAACATAATCAAGCGCATGATCAGATACTTTGCAGCCGACCTCGTCGAAAAACTTCACTCTCGCCGCAAGCGCTTCAAGCAGATCATCATAGCTGTCAATCGTTGTTGAAACTGCAGCACCAAGCTTACTTACCCATTCCAGAAACGTAGCGCGGTTTATTTCTAGTGCTTTGTCTGGCCTGAATGAAGGCAGCACCTGTACATTAAAATCTTCTAAATCCTTGATCGCAATATGATATTCCAGCGAATCAACAGGATCATCTGTCGTACAGATGACCTCAACGTTAGACATCTTAACCAAATCACGCGCCTTAAACTGACCTGTCGCCAGCTTCGCATTAACCTGCTCCCATATTGCCGGTGCATTTTTTTCATTAATAAGCTCATTAACGCCAAAATAACGACGGAGCTCCAGATGCGACCATTGATAAAGCGGATTGCCGATCGTTTGCGGAACCGTTCTTGCCCACGCCTCGAAGCGTTCGTAATCAGTCACGCCTTCACCGCCGGTTACGAAACGCTCCTCTACCCCATTCGCACGCAAAGCACGCCACTTGTAATGATCGCCGTATAACCAAGCCTCTGTAATGTTCTCAAAGCTCATATTCTCAAATATTTGCTGCGGGCTAAGATGGCAGTGATAATCAATAATCGGCATGTCCTTCGCAAAATCATGATACAACCTGATTGCTGTTTCATTCGATAATAAGAAATTATCATCCATAAAGGTCTTCATTATTATTTTCCTCCCGCACACTATTTGTAAAACTTAACCAGATCATCAATCTGTATCGCTTGGCCCGTTTGAATGGAACGGTTGGCGGCTATGCCGGTTAGAATGGATCTAGCTCCGTCAATATGATTAGCCGCTCGGTTAAACGGGTCCTCTACAGGCGATCCAAACAAATCATTTAACAATACCGGATCACCGCCGCCGTGGCCGCCCGCGCCTTCCTCTACCTCCACCTCATAAGGAGCAGCAAACATTGGGAACACCGTAATTGTCTTTTCCTTCAGTGCACCCTCATCGGATTTGTTGCCTCCTGAATTGACATACGATTGCTCCACAATATTCATCTCAAGGCGTCCCTTTGTTCCATTAAAAGCGATACGGTAGCCTTCCCATGGCAAGTAAGCGTTCAATGAATACGTTAAAATCGCATTGTTCTTATAACGGACTAGCACACCCATCGTATCTTCAATATTAATGCCGTCACCGAATACGCTTTGATCGCGGCGATAACCATCCTCATGCTCCGCATCCAAATACATCGCTTTCAAATGTTCATTTTTGTCCAAGTGCAGCGCGAATGGATCATTCTCAGCGACCTTGTTTCCTGTTGCACGCTCATAAAATTGTGTTTCACCGCGCTGCTCCGCATTTTCGCGTCCGTAGAACAACAGGTCTCCGAAGGCAAACACAGACTCTGGCTGTGAGCCTATCCAGAAGTTGACGAGATCGAAATGATGTGTCGATTTATGCACCAGCAAGCCGCCGCTGTTCTGCTTATTACGATGCCATCTGCGGAAATAATCTGCGCCATGCTGCGTATTCAGCAGCCACTCAAAGTGAACCGAGGTTATTTTGCCGATTTTTCCGCTTGCGATCAGCTCTCTAGCCTTCGTATGATGCGGCGCATAACGATAGTTGAATGTCACACGAATATTACGGCCTGTCCGCTCAACCGCATCCAAAATTTCCTGACATTTCTTCTCGTCAATCGTCATCGGTTTCTCAGTTATGACATCACAACCAAGCTCCAGCGCACGAATGATGTACGTATGATGTGTACGATCCATGCTCGTAACGATTACGGAATCAGGCTTCTCAATCTCAATCATCTGATCAAATTCATTTGATTTGTACGTCTTTACAGCCTCATGGTTATATTTATCAATTAAAATGCGATTCGCATAGTCCATCCGGGTTTGGTTAATATCACAAAAAGCGAGCAGCACCGAGGTCTCTCTGAAATCGGTTGCAATAGCACCATAAAAAAATTCTGCTCTGCCGCCGCTGCCTACCAGTACATAACGTTTTTTGGACATCATTATTATTCCTCCCTAGTTTTGCTTATCTTCATTTTACTGCATGATAGTGATATAATTCTTTGCATATCCTGCTCTAATTCCATTAAACACCGCTTATTTTGCGATGGATACTTAAAGGGGTGCTTCGTTTATGACCAACGATCTTGAAATGAGCAGCTTTGGCTTCACACCCGAGCTATATGTAGAATATACGAAGCGTTCAGCCCCTTTCACGATGGAAGAAAATCACTATCATGACTACTATGAAATCTACTATATGCTGTCCGGACAGCGGATTTATTTTATACGTGATCGTTCCTACTCTGTTGAGCAAGGCGATCTCGTCTTCATTAATAAGCATGAGCTGCACAAAACGATGCAAGCCGGCGACGTCTCCCACGAACGGCTCATTATTCATTTTGATGATGCGATGTTAGCGCAATTAGCTCGAGATCACACTGCTCTCTTATTAACGCCGTTCGACCAGCAATCCCATATCATCCGCCTGCCCATGCAAGAGCAGCTCGCATTGGGACAACTAATGAGAAGAATGCTGATGGAAATTAGACAGCAGCCCGCCGGCTTTGAGCTATTCCCACCCTATGCATTAACCGAACTGCTGCTTACCGCAGCTAGGTATATCCAGCAGCATGAGCCGCTGCCTCTACACCATGCTACACCTATGCATGCAAAAATTTCAGAGGTTATCCGCTATATTAATGCTCATTTCGAGGAGCATCTTCGGCTTGATGAGCTGGCCAAACTTTTTTTCATCAGCCCCTATTATTTGAGCCGCATGTTCAAGGAACTAACAGGATTCACCTTCTCTGACTACATCATTCTTACACGTATGAAGGAAGCACAGCGTCTGCTTCGCGAGACCGATATTAGCATTACGGATATTGCTGCTGCCGTCGGTTTTGATAATTTCTCACACTTTGGGAAAACCTTCAAAAGAGTCGCTCATGTATCACCGCGACAATATCGCAAGCAATACCTATGAGTGATTTACACACAAACAAAGTGTCGCAATTTCGTATATTTATGGTCATTAAATTACACTAAAAATAAGCGAAGAACTATGTTAAATTATATCTGTTGTCATATATTTATATATGCAATACAAACTCGCTAATAGATGCCCAGGGAGAGATGAACCTATGATTAGGATCGGTAAAATCAGTTATTGGCATGTGCACGCATGGGATTATACAAAACAAGCACAAGAGCATCCGGGTACAGAAATCGTAGCAGTATGGGATGAAATTGCGGAACGTGGACAAGCTGCTGCTGAGAAGCTTGGCGTTTCTTTTTATACAAACCTAGAGGAAATGTTGAATCGCGACGATATTGACGCAGTTATCGTCGATGCTCCAACTTTCAGGCATCAAGAGGTTATCGTTGCAGCGGCTAAAGCTGGCAAACATATTTTCACAGAAAAAGTTATAGCACCAACCTTGAAAGAATTAAACATAATACTAGATGAAGTAGCTAAAAATAATGTAAAATTAACAGTATCGCTGCCTCGTTTGAATGATGGCTACACTCTAGCGATTCGTGATATTTTGTCACAAGGCGTACTTGGAAAAATCACACTCGTTCGTGCTCGCCTATCTCATAATGGAGCTATAGCGAACTGGCTGCCTGAACACTTCTACAACCTAGAGCAATGTGCCGGCGGAGCATTAATCGATTTGGGATGTCATCCGATGTATTTGACAAGACTCTTCTTGAATGAAATGCCTAAAGAGGTTACTGCTCACTTTGGTTATGTCACTGGCAAAGAGGTAGAAGATAATGCTGTCGCAGTGTTGAATACAACTTCTGGCGCTGTCGGAATTGTAGAAGCCGGCTTCGTTAACAATCATTCACCGTTTACACTAGAGGTGCATGGTACGGAAGGAACACTGATGTATGGTACGCCTGATAGCAAGCTGTTGCTTCGCACATCCGTACCAGGCGCTAAATCATCGGAAGAATGGACAGAGCAAGTTATTCCTCCAGCTAGAGAGAGCGCATTCCACCAGTGGGTACAGCATATTGAAAACGACACTACAGCTGACGAGAATGTAAGCCTTGCCATTGATTTGACAAAGCTGATGGAAGCTTCCAATCGCTCCGCTCAGGAACACCGTGCTATTCGAATTGATGAGCTAAGCGAGTAATAGAACCAACATAAACTGGAATACTCTGAGGAGTGAACGGCATGCCTAACTTTCCTTATGAAGTCATGCATGAACGCCAGGATGCGCTTGAGCGTCTTGAACTGTGCATCAGATGGGGACCCTACGACATTCATGTGCAGCGTTTCCATCTGACGCAATTCCCTCCCGGTAGAATCATTGGATTTCATAAGCACGCGGAATATGAATTTCATTTCATACCGCAGGGCAAAGGAAAGGTCATTATTGTCGACCAGGAATACACGCTTAAGCCCGGCATGTTTTATTTAACAGGGCCTGAGATTATGCATTATCAAGAAGCTGATGCACTGGAAGCGATGGATGAGCTTTGCCTTCATGTCGACATCATTGATCGAACCGAACAGAATAACGGCGACGATATTCATTCATACGATGATTGGGAAGCTGCTGAAGCGAGGAACTGTATCGAGAAACTCAAAGCACTTCCGCTGTATCCGACTATGGATCTGCATCAAGCGATGCCTCGTTTTCTTGAAGCCTATCAAGCCTGCAACGATAATTTTGTAGGCAGTTATACGACAATCAAGCAAACCGTTATCCAAATTTTGATGCGAGCGGTACGTGCATACGATTCCGCAAGTGAACAGAAGCAGTTTCCAACACGTGATATGAAAGCCTATCGTTACCGCCTTGCATTAGAATATATTTACGCAAACTATGACGGCTTCATCACACTTGAGGACGTTGCTGACAAGCTCAATCTGAGCTCCAGACAAATTCAGCGTCTATTCAAGGAGCTGCATCACGGACATACATTCAGTCGTATTTTGGAAGACATTCGTTTGAATGTCGTATGTCGCCAGCTGCAGGAAAGCTCGCATTCCGTGGAGAAAATAGCCAAGCTGGCAGGCTTTGCCGGCGGAAACTATCTGCACGCAGTGTTTCGTAAGAAATTCGGCGTCACCCCTTCTGAATATCGGAAGAGTATTCGCGAGACTGTGTCACAATAACAATTTTAAGAAACTACTAGGAGGTTTTCTATCATGTCTAAAGTATATAAACTTGCCATTATTGGTTGTGGCGGAATTGCAAATGGTAAACATCTACCGAGCTTAAAAAAACTAAAAAACGTTGAAATCGTAGCATTTTGTGATATCATTGAGCAAAATGCAATTGATGCAGCTGCCAAATATGGTACTGAGGGCGCGGAAGTATTCACTGACTATACCGAGCTGTTGAAAGACGAATCGATTGAAATCGTTCACGTTTGTACACCAAACGACTCACACGCAGACATTGCGATTGCAGCGCTAGAAGCTGGCAAGCATGTAATGACAGAGAAGCCAATGGCCAAAACTGCTCATGATGCACAGCGCATGGTTGATGCAGCTCGCCGTACTGGCAAGAAGCTTACAGTTGGCTACAACAACCGCTTCCGCCCAGACAGCCAGCATTTGAAGAAGCTTTGTGAAGCTGGTGAGCTTGGTGACATCTATTACGCGAGAGCGCATGCCGTTCGTCGCCGCGCAGTTCCAACATGGGGTGTTTTCCTTGACGAAGAAAAACAAGGCGGCGGACCGCTTATCGATATCGGTACTCACGCACTTGATTTGACACTTTGGATGCTTGACAACTACAAGCCAAAAGTCGTGCTTGGTACGTCATACCACAAGCTTTCGCAACGTGAAAACGCAGCAAACGCATGGGGACCTTGGGATCCTGCGAAGTTCACAGTAGAAGATTCCGCATTCGGTATGATCGTCATGGAGAACGGCGCTACGATCGTGCTTGAATCCAGCTGGGCACTTAATACGCTTGAAGTTGACGAAGCAAAATGTACGTTGTCTGGTACTGAGGGCGGCGCAGATATGAAGGATGGTCTTCGTGTTAATGGCGAGAAACATAGCCGTCTATATGCAACGAAGATTGATCTGAACGCAGGCGGAGTTGCTTTCTACGATGGTAAAACAGAAAGCGATGCTGATCTTGAAATGAGAATGTGGTTGAAAGCAATTGACGAGGACACTGAGCCAGTTGTTACACCAGAGCAAGCTTTCGTCGTTTCTCAAATCCTTGAAGCTATTTATGAATCTTCCAAAACCGGCAAAGCCGTATATCTATAAGCAACAAAAAGGAACTGCTTCGCTAGGTCTGCTAAGACCTTACGGGGCAGTTCTTTTTAATTACAAAATCCCGAACCATCACGCAAGAGCGACCCATATGTCATTGCCCTAAACTGGGATCGGATTTGCCCAAGAGTAATCCGGATCCGTTTGCGTCGCGTCTTTATATGTACTTATTAGAGCCCAACGATCCTTCCCAGAAATGTTGGGATAGGACGAATGAAATGTCAAATCGTGAAAGATAACGGCCGATCCCGCTTTGACCGCAATTGTAACTGCCTTGTTTTCATCGATATACTCCTGTGAAAGCCTACTGCCGAACCCCTCTTTGGCATCCGTATTGTGAAAGTGCTTAACCACAGTTCGATGGGTTCCCGGAATTATTTTCAGACACCCGTTTTCCGGTGTGGCATCATCCAGCGCGATCCAAACCGATACTTTGTGGCTTCCTTCCCAATAAGGCCAATCTTGATGCCAGGGAGACGGGAAATCTTTCGATGCATCCTTGGCTACCACTTTATCGGATAAAAACAAGATTTGATCGCCAATGATCTCTTTAAGGACTGACACAATTCTCGGATCTGTGGCAAGCTTTCTGAACAGTTCACTTTTGAAAGCGAGCCCTACATAAACACCATTGGAAAAATCATTACCGTTCCCACCTTTTTCATTTACCGCCTCTACTACAATGCGCTTGATTTCGGCCTTGAGAACGGAAATTTCATCCTGCGAGAATATGTTCTCCATCAACACATATCCGTCTGATTCGAACGTTTCCTTTAAACCGTTAACCAAATTAATTCCCCCTTAAAATTTTATCGATTCTCAGCTTGATTTTATGTTACAGGTACAGCCCCTGTAAATGCTCAGAATACAACGTGATGTTCTAAAAGGAATATTTATAAATTGTTATCTGCACGACAATATCATAAAATGAAATGAAAATAGGAGAAGGGAGTTACCACATGTATGTCAATTTCGTTCCTAAATTAGACTATGTTTCCCTTCCACTTATCCCCTTGAATAACGGTCATCTTAAATTGACAATGGGAGACAGCGTCGAGAAAAATTGCTGGCCCTTCTATCAGTTTGTTTGCTGCTTTCAGGGACAGGGGTTTTATAATGCCGATGGTCGCAGCTTTGAATTGATACCGGGTTCGATCATCTTTATGAAGCCGGGCGCTTATCATCATTACTCGGTTAAAGGAGACAACCTTTTTTTATCATGGGTCTCTTTTGAAGGACATTTGATCGAGAAAATATGCGATGATTACAATCTAGAAGAAGAAAAGTATTTTGCGATCCTGCACGACTATTCTCATCCCAACTTCCATCTGGAAATCATGTCCATATACGAACAAATGGATGACCCTTTTGCGATGGAACGTGTATCCACCATTCTTTACCGGATGATCATTGAATATTTTTTGCAGTTAAAACGCAAGGCGTTTTCAAAGAAATATGATGACAAACAAGCAAAAATCATTTCGTTAGCCGTTGATTGGATGAAAGAGAATATGAAGTCCCCTCCGGACATTACCGCGCTCGCAGAAGGAATACAGATCTCCCGACAGCATCTCTGCAGGCTATTCCAACTAAAATTCGGGGTATCTACGAAAGAATATTGGACCATTATTAAAATAATGCAATCCAAGAAGGATCTTGTCGAATTACGAGAAAAAGCAATCAAGGACATTGCTGTAGATCTCGGATTTATCAATCCGAGCCATTTTGGAAAGGTGTTTAAACAGGTAACCGGTGTATCCCCGAATGCGTTTCGAGCTTCTTATTTATAATCAGCTATCATTTATCAATTAAATAAAAAGGCCCTTCAAAAATTCGAAGGGCGATCAAATACTCGATTAAACTTTCGTTCAAATTCTAGAAATTTGCTTGCCATACAATTATTTTGTTTCCATTAAGGTCGTACATTTCAAAACTTAATCCGACCCAAGAATGGTCAACAATTTCTTCTACCTCTACCCCATTTTCTTTCAAATGATCGTGCAATACTTTTGCATCATCACAGTGGAAATTAATCACTGGAATGACCCAGCCATTTTGGCTTAATTGCGTTACTTCATCTACTCTAATCAAGTCTAAGTCAGGTCCACTGGACAATCTTAAAAAAGTGTGGTCCTCTGTTAGTTCACCTTCATACTGACAACCAAGATGCTTAACATACCATTCTGCTGATTCTTTAACATTGACCACGGGGATACAACAATTTATCACTTTCTTGATTTCAAATGATTGAGTAGCTACATTATTTTCTTTACTTGTCATCACCACTACCTCCGCAGAATTATTGGTTTGCCCGTGAATGGCTTTTAATGCATTGGGAATTCGGTCGAGTTTGTACCCATCGGAATGATTGAGGCTGGTTGGGACACGAGATCCCGTATAACAAGCGATGATATGGACAAGCCTTTTTAGAGGGCGGAAAACCATTCCGTAGGACGTTCCATTTCGAGCATACTCGTGATAGTTTAGCTAATCTCAAACCGGCTTAGAAAGTTTCAACTTCGTAAAGTAAAGACGGATGCTGCTGACGCTTACCTTTTGGGGGAGTTGTACTACAAGGAAGAATTTGAACCTTTTAAGAAAAGGGGTGTACAACTGCTCAATCTACGCTATCTAACAAGGCAATATGAATCTCTTTTAAAGATATGCGTGCAGACTAAACTGCAATTCCAAGCTATTTTAGATCAGGTTTTCCCTGCTTACAAAGGTGTCTTTGGAGCTATGTATTCAGGCATTTCACTACATTTTTAAGTGAATTACCAACCTAATATTCGGTTTTGCTACAGACTAAGATACAATAAAAGCTAAAATGAAAGATCTGCTATCTTCGAAACGTGGACGTTTAGAGAAATGGATTAACCAAGACGTTCAACGGCTGCTAAATGCGGCAAAACAAAATCCATTTAAGCAAACCAAGTACACAAGCCACTTGATTAATTTGAAAGTCCTTATTACCCTGATTCTTCAGTACCAAGAGCATCTTATTGAATTGGAACAGAACATAGATGTTCTGGCTGAAGAAATTGAAGAGTATGAATTAATTCGGTCAATCCCCGGTTTCGCCTTTGCAGGCATTGACCCAAGTGTCTTTGCTTCCGGTAAGTTTACAGCGACTCGAAACCGAATCACAAAACGTGGTTCCAGACAGCTACGTTGCGCGCTAATGATGGCTGTTCAGTGTGGACTTATTCGTTCTCGCAACACTCGACTCAAAGAATTTTACGAACGTAAAGGAACTGAGGGTAAGCCACATAAAGTGGCATTAGTCGCATGTGCAAATAAGCTAGTTCATTGGCTCCATGCTATCCTAAAAAGTAAAAAAGTATTCCGTCCAGCTTAATAAAGCTAATTGGTTGAACCTTCCAAAACACTGTTTGACTTGAAGGGTTATTTGGCTTGCCTATTTTAACTATATCACATGATGTAGCTTCACTTTACGATAATCTTGACAAGCTATTAGCTGGTATAACGGGGAAAAGGCAGCCAATAATACTGGTTGCCCTCTCCTGAAAGTTATTGCGGTACATTTCCCCTTTATCATAATAAAAAGTCGTTCATTTATTTCTGAGATAAGAAAAGACAGATATCCAAAAGATGCATCCGAGCAAAATTTGAATTCCACTTTCTTCAATATGTCTCCCAGTCCCACTTAGCAACAACCCTGAAAAAAAGCCTAGCACAATGCAAATTACTACCTCAAGTAACTTGGTTTTCATAAATGTTCACCTTACTACCTTTTATCTTATATTTGTTTTGATTTTAATTTATCATATGAATCCCTTGTACAAGTAATAGTAATTTTATCTAGTATAATGCCCGTTAGCTGAACATGCTGCCGAATTATTGGCGGCATGTTTAAATTGCACTATCGTTCCCCGTTAGAATTCCTGTGGAACGAAAAATTTGGACTTTGAATAAAAAAGAGCGCCCCTGTACGATGGGAGTACGAAACGGGTCTACAGCCCTTAAAATCCCACATCAGGAGGTCGCTCTACTATGAAGTTTAAATCACAAGATAAGCAAAATCAACTCATTGAAAACATTACAGTTAATCATCTTGTTGTCGGTGTAGACATTGCTTAGGAGACCCACGTTGCTAGAGCCGTTAACTTCCGCGGCATTGCCCTGGGTAACCCATTGGAATTTAGTAACGATGAGGTGGGCTTCCGAGCTTTTGATCGCTGGATCAGAGACTTACTAGCATCGTACAAGCTAATCAAGATGATGGTCGGTATGGAGCCTACAGGCCACTATTGGCTCAGCCTTGCTCGTTAGCTTAAAGACAGAGGGATTGAAGCCGTGCTCGTTAACCCTCACCTCGTTAAGAAGAACAAAGAAAACCGTGACAATACACGATCCAAAAGTGATAAAAAGGATGCTCTAGTTATCGCAGACATGGTGAAGAACGGCTACTATTCTCCTGTCCGTTTCCATTCCACAGAATACGAAGAATTGCGGGTCCTTATGGCAAACCGAGAAACCGTTGTTAAACGGCTTGTAAGTGCTGTGAATCAGATCCATCGATGGGTCGACATTGTTTTCCCTGAACTTCGACAAGTCTTTAAAATCTTGACTTGCAAGGGTGCACTAGCGACGCTTCGACTGTTTCCTCTTCCCGCTGACCTATGTAAATTAGAGCCTGACGACATAATCGCAGGTTGGAGGAATTGCATGAAACGGCATTCCGGTATTCGTAGAGCTAAATTGCTCATTGAGCTAGCCAATCGAACGGTTGGTTCCCAGCAGGCAACTCATGCATACAGGCTCCATCTTGAGCAGCTTCTTGAGGAATATGACTTAGCAAGTAAACAACTTCAGAGAATCGAAAATGAGGTCAAGGAAGTGCTTGAGCGTGTCCCGTATACAGGAAAAATCCTAGCTATTACAGGCGTAAGTGCGACTTCTTTAGCTGGTGTTCTAGGGGAGTCCGGCGATCTGAGCGGTTTCACGCATGGTAACGCACTACTGCGTCATGCAGGTCTAAATTTGACCGAAGCTAGTTCGGGAAAATGGAAAGGGCAGATGTCGTTGAGTAAACGAGGCCGACCACGCCTTCGACACTTCCTTTATTTAATCACGATGTGCATGGTCATGTGTAACGAAGAATTTAAGGCTTTGCATCAACATAACGTCCAGGTTAAAAAGCTTAAAAAGATGAAGTCCATCATGAAGTTATGCGGAAAGCTGGCCCGTCTTTTAGTCGGAATGGCGCGCAGCGATGAAGCCTACAACCCAAGTAAAGTCTTTGCATTGGCAGCTTAATAACAACTCACGCAAGTTGGTTTATTCGCAGGATTACAAAGAAAGCACGGAGTATCGGTAGATGTTACGCAAAAGGGCTCCGACCCGTTCCGTTAGAAAGACCGACCTCCACCCCTTAGATAGGTGTAACGAAGGAATGAAAGGGCATTTGACCCGTTGAGACATAGGAGTGAAAATCGCTAGGGGTATCGTGGAGAATACGTGCAGTAAGTGGAACAAATTGGGTAGGACTACTCCCTACTCTATTCCCGCACGCCTTCTGACCGTACATCTTAGCAAACCTGGCTCTCTTCATTCACCAACCAAATCTCAAGGTGGGTGAAATCCTGCGAATACACGAGCTTGCGTGAGTAAATCAAATTATACCGAGGGAGCTTAACGTCTTCATATTGTTCCAATCTTCAAGTAATACCCCGTATGTTTTTACATCGCTAAAAGTTCCATTCTTAAGTAGTGTATCTTTCCTAAGTGTCCCTTCTAGAACCATTCCAAGCTTTTTCATAACATGTCCAGATGCAGCATTGTCTGCATGGTGCCATGCTACTATTTTGTGCATGCCTAGTTCTTCAAATGCAAATCTCATGACTTCATACGCGGTTTCCGTTACAATACCGATATTCCACCATTTTGAATCGATATAATAGCCCAATTCGCAACGACATGACTTATTTGATATATCAAGCAAATGAACAGAACCTATCACTTCATCTTCAAACTCAATCGCCCAACGGTAAAACTCGGGATTTTCGTATCCTGATATCCATTTGGTAAGCATTTCAGCCGTTTCTTCCAGCGATTCGTGAGTTTCCCACGACAAATATTTTGTCATTTGAGCATCACTTGTCATGTTGTGGTATACCGCATGTTTGTCGTTCATTGCAAACTTACGTAAAACCAGCCGTTTCGTTTTTATCGGAACTGTTCCTTTATGTATCAGCACAATTTATCTCCTCAATATGTAGAATTTGAAACTAGCAGCTCGCAAGATTTACAATTTATTTCTATATGTTACTGTCTCTATCCTGCCAGTTAGTTTAATAAAGAAAGGGAACAGCTGCCACAGCAAACTGCCCCTTATTTGTTCAACTATAGTTCTCCGTTAGCGTAATGGACTGCCGTTCATTCTGTGGCAGCCTCGTGGTGTAGTTTATTGTGCTATCGTTCTCAGTTAGTTTAAGGCAGATGTATTTTCGAATAAATATGTTTGAGCATATTCAAGCTCAAACAGTCCGCCTTCCTTTAAAAAATTTGAGAGTATCTGAACATGTGATGCTCCCACAATAAACAAGATACGCTCATTCAAAGAAGTTACTAAATCGGAAAGATTTGAATACATTATTAAATTTCGTTTGTACCACCAAGTTAACCAGTCCATACCAAAATATTCATCTGCTGATTTTATACGAGACATGTTCAAATTCATCTTATGGTTTTGATCTAAAAATATGGGGTCATTACAATCACGATACATATCTAAAACACTTTTGTATTCATTTTCTTTATCTTTTAGATAGCTGTTTTGTATCCAACTAAATAGAGAAGTAAAAACATCAGGTTGGTGTTCTTTAGCCCATTCATAAACCTCTCCAACACTCTTTGTACCGCCTTGCCCCATCCAATCCACACAAAAGATTTCTTCATGATTAAAAGAAGCGGCTATTCGAAAACCAAGTTGATAGACCTCACTTCTTTCCAATTCATATCGTCCAGCTAGAAAACACTTGTACTTTTCATTGATTGTGTCGTTATTCTGTCTTTCAACTTCTACTGCGATTTTTGTCGGGTTGAAATTATTAATTAGTTCTACAACTTCGAGAATCTCCTGTTGCCTTTTATCAGTTAGGTTATTATCTAATTCCTTTGGAAACATATCTGGTGTAGACCCCATATGAAATGTGCCCAGAACTAATATCTTAGGTTTATCCAATGAAATTTGTGAGTTGGTCATTATTCCCCCCCCAGATTACGGTCTTTTGTATTAATATTCCACACCGTTAATCATCTTCCTTTTTTTGTAACTATCCTGCCCGTTAGCGTAGCGAAGGGCTGGCACGAGACAGTCCTTCAGTCCTTCAGCATTGTGCTATCGTTACCCGTTAGCGTAATAACTGTTGATTAGCTAACTTTATCAAATTCTCTCGGGTGTCTCATAAACGTACTTTGGCATTGGTAGTATCAGATGACACTGGACTCCAGTTACAGCCCCCCAGTAACAGGGGTATACGATCCGGTAACAAAACGCGAATCGTCGCTTGCCAAGAACGAAATAACACCTGCAATATCATCAGGTTCCGCCACACGCCTCAGTGATGTGAAGCTACTAATGGTTTGTTTCTCTTCCTCTGACAAAAAGGCCGTCGCATCGGTTTGCACTAGTCCCGGTGCAACCACGTTGGCTGAAATCCCTTGTGGACCGAATTCTTGGGCAATATAGTCGGAAAAGGTATTCAACCCTCCTTTTGCCGTTCCATGAGCGATCATGGAAGGCGAGGGATCCTTACCTAAACTACTGGATACATAAATGATACGTCCGAACTTTTGTTCAATCATGAACGGAATAACGGATTTAGTCGTCACGAATGCTGCTTTTAGTTCATCGTTTAATTTCTGAGAGAACTCCTCCCAATTCATTTCGGCAAAGGGCTTTGCAGTGAAACTCATATTCGCGTTGCAGACCAATATATCAATTTTCTTAAAAGCTTCTAAAGTAGCGTCTACGAGCTTTGTAAATTGGTGTGAATCACGAACATCCGCCCGGAGAGCAATGGCTTCTCCGCCGCTGGATCGAATATCGGAGGCAGCATCTTGATTTTTAAATAATTAACAACGACTTTCGCACCCCGTTGGGCCAATAATTTTGATGCAGCACTTCCAATTCCTCTAGCGCCTCCGGTAACGATAACAACTTTCCCCTGTAGATTCATACTATTCTTCCTTCCATCCTACTATTTAATTTCGAATGTTCTAACTTTAGATTCGAGCTTCATAACAACATTCCGGGTAGTCTTAGCGAAGCTGACCAAAAAACTTTCGGATGTCATTAACTAACAGGTCAGGTGCTTCCATTGCCGCAAAGTGACCACCGCGATCGAATTCCGACCAGTGCACGACATTATGCTCACGTTCGACAATACCTCGGATCGAGATGTCTTTCGGAAAAACCGCAACACCAGTAGGAACCATAGAGCGTTGAGCAGGCATGCCCCAGGATTTCGCCTCCTCTTTATAAATCCGTGCCGATGACCCTGCCGTTCCGGTCAACCAATACAATGAGACATTTGTTAGCATGTGGTCGAGATCAACGGCATCTTCCGGAAGATTTGCTGTAGGGTCTGTCCATTCCTTGAACTTCTCTACTATCCAAGCAAGCTGACCGACGGGCGAGTCAGTCAGACCATAGGCAAGCGTCTGAGGTCGTGTAGATTGTATAATCGCATAACCCGTTGTCTCATAGCTTTGTTGAGTCAACGTATCGTAGCGCGCTCGCTCGATTTCAGTTAAATCAAGCGATTCTGTGAGATCTCCGGACGGGAATGTTGTAAGCCCGCTTGCATGAATACCAATGACAGAGTCTGGCGCAAATCGTCCAAGCTCTGGAGAAACCATTGCCCCGGTGTCACCACCTTGAGCGCCGTAACGTTCATAACCTAGTCGACGCATCAGTTCAGCCCAAGCTCTGGCTACTCGATTAATGTTCCACCCTACCTCGGTTGTCGGTCCAGAAAAGCCAAATCCGGGTAGCGAAGGTATGACGACATGGAAAGAATCTGCCGGATTACCGCCATGAGCACGGGGATCGGTGAGCGGTCCTATAATGTTCATAAACTCAACGATCGAACAGGGCCAACCATGTGTGATGATCAACGGCATTGCATCTGGTTCTGGGGAACGTACATGCAGAAAGTGTATGTTCTGTCCGTCTATGGTGGTGGTGAACTGCGGGAATTTGTTAAGAGATTCCTCGTGTTTGCGCCAGTCATATTTGGATCTCCAGTATTCCGCCAGTTCCTTGAGGTAATCAACGGGAATACCATAGTCCCAGCCTACACCGGCTAAAGCATCCGGCCAACGTGTACGGGTTAAACGGTCTCGTAATTCATCAAGATCAGCCTGCGGAACATCAATACGGAAAGGCTTGATCTCAGTGCTCTGGTGGCCACTGAGTACAATTTGTTGTTCTGAATGAGTCATTTTTTTGGAAAGCCTCCTCAAATTTCTATGTATTATCTTGTAACTGATTAATATGTTCTCTCTATTTAAACTCATAATAAACCATGCTTATTGACAACAGTGTGTCAACAATCGATATAAAGTTTAGCTATCTCCAAGGCGCTTTTCCGTACAGCTGCAGCAATATGCGAGGGTTCAAGAATGAACAAATCCGTTCTAAAATGAAGTAAAAAGCCGATTAACCAGTCGTTATCCAGGTATCGGACCCGAACGATAAGCGAACCATCGGGTTGCCGTTCAATTTCATCCGCATCAAAATGATCTTCTGCTGGAACCTTAGCCGGTCCTGTAAATCTAAGCACCAGATCGACCATCTTGGAATCACGCTGCGGATTCCAATTTTCATTCAACTCAGACAGCGTCACCATTCGACGCTGGAACGTATCCTCAAGAATGAGTAGATTCCGGATCCGAGAAAGCCTGAACATGCGGTAATCATCTCGTTTTAAGCAATAACCGTGAAGATACCACGTGTAGCCTTTGAGCACCAGCCCCATAGGTTCAATACAACGTTCTGTTTCTCCCCCTTGTCCGTTGGTATATGTAAAACGGATCAGCCTTTTATCACTTACGGCTTTATGCAGCGTGTCATACTTATTTCGTTCTGAAGAGCTTCTTTTCCACGGATTTAAGTCTATGATGACCTGATCAGCACCAGCCATACGACCTTGTTCTGCCTTCGAGACCAATGCGCCAACTTTGTCGAGCAGCCCGTCTAATTTTTGGTTGCTAAATGCCTGTGTAGATTGAAGGCCTCGCAAAGCTGTAGAGAGGGAAATAAGTTCATTGAATGAAAGCATTTGCCTATCCAATCGAAAGTTTTCCATGATTTCGAATCCGCCTTCTGCTCCCGTGTACGAAATAATGGGAATTCCCGCTAGATTCAATGTTTCCAAATCGCGATAAATCGTACGCAATGAAACCTCCAGACGATCAGCCAATTCTTGGGCCTGTACGCGTTTGCGGTTTAATAGAAGGATCGTAATGGCCATAAGTCGCTCAAGTTTCACTGTTGTCCCCCCAATTCAATAAGGTAACTGGTTAATAAAATGTTTCAGTTCCACTAATACGATGCTTTAACTCCTGCGGGTAATTAGGCTCTTACTTGTATAATAAACTTTCATTGTAGACAATAGTCTGTCAGGATTAGAAAATTCACCAGTGTTTTTTCCTTTTTTTTGAAACCACGATTTCAGATATCATCTTAAATGATCAATCCCCAGTTAATAAAACCGTGCTATAATACATCTACGCTTGATTGGCTTATTCCTTTATCCTGCCCGTTAGTTGAGAAAACGGCAACCATGGACTTGGCTGCCGTTTCTTCGTGTTTATTAAGCTATCGTTCCCCGTTAGTTGAATGATTTAAGGTCGAATTCCGATAGCTTCCTGGTGAACTCATTCAACGCATTCGACTTATTTATGTCCTGAAAAATCATCTTGGATCTTTTTCAATCTTTCAAGGTGTGGTTTCAATTGCCGCAGCATCTCCGCTTTATAAGGCGCTACTTGCTCTTGGAAAAACATGCGATGTGCGTCTTCCTTAAACGACGCAATTGTCTTGTCTAATGCACGGAGCTCCATCGCCAGCAAGTGCAAGGTTTCTCTAGTCTTGGCGTCTATCGTTTTAGGATTAGACTTCCAATACGAGTAGCTTATACTGTATAACGGTCCCCATACCCGCGCTTCAAGAGCAAGAATAAACATGTCCTGCTGCTCATCCGTTGTCATTGCCGTATTATTAACTAAAAGCTTAGGGACAGCGTTGTTTGTGTAGTTATCGCTAAATTCAATGAGTGTTAACAGTTGCTCATCAATTTCTTCTGCTTGTATCTTTGCCTTATCAATCAATTGTCGAATCTTAGCAGGATCTTCGTTTTCCTTCGACTCACTGATTGCCATCAAAGTGTCAGCAAGCGGAATCGTTTCAGAAGCGTGCTTCACTAAATAGGCAAATGCCGAGTCGTTCTTCAGCTGATACAGTGAATTTAGGCTGTTGTATTTAACAGATGACTGGTTTTCCAAATGTCTGTACACTGCAACGTTTATTAATATGATAATGATAAGTAGTAGTGCGTAGATCTTTATGTGCTTTGGCAAAGTGTACTTCCTTTCTGATCAAATGTATTCTAATAATTCTTAGTCGCCCAATTGAACCACATTGTAGCACATGATTCCAGTTTAGTCAGATTCTATTTAATTCTATTTTCTACACTCAACAACACTTAACATACTCCCATATTTTCGGAAGCCTGCTTTTGTTGCGTTAACCTGCCCGTTAGCGTAATGAAAAATGGAGCAGTTGCCGACTGATATGCTCCCCTTACGGTAGACAGGTGAAATAATAAAACCTGCTACTGAAAGGGGGGCTTTTTTATGCTTAGACGTCAATATTCTGCCTCAGAGAAACTCGCTATCCTAGAAGAAATCGAGAATGGTGAGATAGGTGTTAATGCAGTAGGCAAAAAACACGGCATTAATACAGGGACCTTATGGAAATGGCAACGTCGTTATAAGGTGTACGGATATGAAGGTTTAGAGAGTCGTACTCATAATCGAAGTTACAGTGCTGAGATTAAGCTCCAAGCAGTGAAGGATTACCTTGAGGGGGGAATGTCTTCGTATCAGATCATCGATAAATACAAGATTTCTAGTAGAACGCAGCTTTCTAACTGGATTAAGCAGTATAATCATCGTAGCAGCTTAATAGCCTATTCAAGGGGAGCGAAAGCGATGACGAAGGGGCGTTCTACGACTTGGCAGGAACGAATCGATATTGTCCAATACTGCCTAACACATCAGCGTGACATTCATAAGGCAGCGGGACATTTTCAGGTCTCCTACCAGCAAGTGTACCAATGGGTGAAGAAGTTCGAATACCGCGGTCAGGATGCATTAAAGGATGGCCGTGGACGAAAGAAAGCACTGGAAGAGTTATCGGAGGCAGATCACCAAAAGCTCGAGATGAAGAAGATGGAATATGAAATGGAACGGCTACGGGCGGAGAATGCGTTTCTAAAAAAGTTACGGGAATTCCAATGGAGGCAAAACTAAGTCAATACCGCCAAGAGAACGTCTATCTTGCCATTCAAGCGCTTCGGGAAGAAGCGTTGTTCAGCGTTCAGCTTCTGTGTGAAATTGCAGGAATCCCACGCTCAAGCTATTACAAGTGGCTAAATCGCAAACCCAGTTCCCGTGAACAGGAGAACGCAGAACTGACACATGTCATGTTGTCCATTTACGAGAAAGTTGAGCGCATCTTTGGATATCGTCAATTAACGCTACATATGCGCAGCCAAACGGAAAGACCGATTAACCATAAGCGCGTCTACCGCCTGATGAGGGTACAGGGGATCCAGTCAGTTATCCGTAGGAAGAAAAAGAGTTACGTGATCGCCACTCCGCAGCAGGTGGCCGAGAACATACTAAACCGCGAATTCCATGCCGTTGCACCGAATGAAAAGTGGCTCACCGATGTAACGGAATTCAAGTACGGCAATGGCCAAAAAGCGTATTTAAGCGCGATTCTCGACCTTCATGATAAATCCATCGTCTCCTATGTATTAGGGCGTTCCAATAACAATCCGCTTGTATTCCAGACGTTAAAACGAGCCCTACAAGCAGCCCCAGGAAGCAGCCCCATGCTTCATAGTGATCGAGGCTTCCAATACACCTCTTTGGGCTTTAAGGAGCTCTTGGATGACAATAAAATGATCCAGAGTATGTCCCGTGTTGGACGGTGCATTGATAACGGTCCAATGGAATCTTTCTGGGGGACCTTGAAATGTGAGAAGTATTATTTGCACACGTACCATACTTTTGAGGAGCTTTCGAGGGACATCGAGACCTATATCCACTTTTACAATAACGAACGGTTACAAGCAAAACTAAACGGCCTCAGTCCAATGGAATTTAGGACCAAGGCCGCTTAATTGATTTTTATTATTTGTACTGTCTACTTGACGGGGTGCAGTTCACACTGCAACTGCTCCATTTTATGTTTAACTAACGTTTCCCGTTAGTTAAGTACCGCTGTCTAGTCTAATACTTTATTTATCTTGTACATTTTCCCAAAGGCTGCAAAAATGTTTAACCTTTAAATTGAGGATGCCAGGTTATCGGTGGTAGAAGCAATATGATCATACGCTTTTTTTAGTTCACCAATAGCATTGGAGTTGACGGAGATATGACCCGTAGTCTCTTCGATCCGTTTCATCATCGACGACACAGATTTTGTTATTTCGATTAACTGGTCGTTAATGTTTTCTGCTGATTGTTTGCTAGTGCTTGCCATTTTCCTGATTTCATTAGCAACTACTTCAAAGCCGCGTCCGTGTTCACCGGCTCGGGCAGCTTCGATAGCAGCATTCAAACCCAATAGATGGGATTGTGAAGCAATATCTTTGACAACGGCAGTGACGGATCGAATATTTTTAACCTGTTCATTGACCGACGAAGACTCCTTATTAAGCCTCGTCATATCGTATAGAATCTGATTCGATGCTTCCAATACCCCATCCGTGTTGGCAGTCATTTCCTCCACCATTGCCATTAGTTCCGATGTGCTTTGCTGGATAACGGTTTCACGTTTTGTAATATCAGTTGCAATCTTAAGAACCGCTTCCACATGACTATCCTTAAAAACAGGCATATAGCTTGCTTCTAGTGTTAACTTTCGTCCGTCCTTAGTAACTCGTACAATTTTATCTTGAAAGGCTCTTGCTTGACGCAAGCCATCCCACAAATCAACATAGGCTTGACTAGAAGCAAATTCAGGTAAGCAGAAATTCCGATGATGAGTGCCAATAATTTCTTCAACCGTATATCCCATTGCAGAAACGAAAAGTTCATTCGACCATAACACCTGCCCTTGCGTGTCAAACAATATTATAGCTAAATGTCTTTGAATCGATGATAATACAGCTAAGTCTTGATGGATATTGTCTTTCATGTGACATCCCACTCTCCAATACTTTAAGTTAATACGTGATCCAATTTTACCTGAGGTCCTGTTGGCGCTACCCTACCTATATAGTAGCAAGCGAGTTTTTTTTATGATGGATGGATTGAGCTAACCTGCCCGTTAGTCAGCTTTTTCCAATGTTATTCTACCACTACTCTTGTTTCTTGATAAAATTTGTTTTGCTTCATTCCTCTATTACAAGATTCTTCGCTTCGCACCATTCGATAACTAATTCCTTTAACTTTTTTTCTTTGAATTCATACCATTGTTTTTCGACGTCATGTTCTATGATCCCGTCCTTAAATCTTCTGAATGCCCCTCTTCCTTGAATAGCTCCAAATAATTCTTCTCTAACATCATCTTCGCTTAATGTTCCGATAAATTCTTCTATTATTTCGTACTCATGGTACTCGTTTCTTAGTGTGAAATCCAAGTAAGCATCATTTTCATCTTCAATAATTTTTATGGCTTTTTCGATATTCTCTCTTTGCCAATCCGGAAACTTTTCAAGGGGCTCTTCATCTTCTGCGGCTCTTATCTCTTCTCTTGTTAATGTAATAACTTCTCCCGTATGAGTGTTTATATATGTAAAGGTCTCGTCCATTTGAATATCAATCTCATTAATTAAATCATCTAATTTTACTGCTGCTTTTTTCTTCATTTGGCCCTGCCCTTTCAATGAAATCCCTTTTTACAATATAGTTTATTCAAAACACCAAAAAAAATCAAAGAGGAGCTGATTTAGAACATGCAACTCCCTATCAACTATCGTTCCCAGTTAGTTGAGCCCATCATTTACCAAACGGAGATTTTCGAATGAAGCGCGACGTAACACACTATCAATAAGCCGCTCATTCTATGTGGAATCACCTCACGAAACGGAAATAATCGTTCGCTAAGCAATTCATTGCATAAAAAAGCCGGCCCCTTTGAACTGCACCCCAATTGTTAGACACCATCTAACATTGGAGGTGCAGTTTTTGTATGGCTAAGTTTAGTGCAGATGAAAGATTACAAGCAGTTAAACGTTATCAACATGGTTCAGAGGCTTAAAATTAGCCTCAATGATCCAAACCTTAGCATGATGATCCAAACCAATATCAAAGCTTATAATGTTTTGTAACGGATAATAATCATTTAGTTGTTTTGCTGCCAATAAACAGACTTTTTTTATGCTCTTTAACAATTTTCGGGTCAGAGTTGGCTTCATGTGTATTTGCGCAATCGCTTTATTAACTGGAAGTATTGTTCTGGAAACATTCGTAACAATATAGTCTCGTTCAGCTACAACCGCCAGCATACCGCTTACTTTCCATGTCAATCGTTTTTTTCTTTGTACAAGCACTTTTATATCAAACGGGCTTTCACCAATTTCATCCAAACATATACGGAGTTGTACAATATATTTTGAATGGCGGGTCATTTTTTAAATTTGACCAAAGACAGCTCGCTTACCGTCCATGATGATTCTTCTGTTTTCATATCGTATCACATACCGATTCTCTTCTAATGGATAAACTTGAGTTATGCCGTACCCGGATTTTCCGAGATACGGCTTAAGCATCACCGTTCCGTATTTACCCATAAAATTCCATGAAGACTTCCTTGAAAATCTTTGGGTTTCAGGCAAATACCGGTCAAGCTTTTTCGTGTCGCGCAACACCTTGAACTTGACCCACTTGTTTTGAGGGCGAGCATTTATAGATTTCCCCTTAAATATTTGCTTGAATAAACCGCACCGCATTTAGTCCGATCATCTGAGCAGCGGTGGACGGCTGACAATCCGGTAAAATAGGCGCAATGGACAGATCGGCAACCTTAAAATTTTTGGTACCAAACACATTGAGGAATCCATCGACAACCCCTTCTTGAATCTTCCGTCCCATCCGACACTGCCCGCCAATAGAGATAGTTTTGTTGTTGCTCCCAATAATTGTAATTAACAGTTAAAGACGAAATTGGGACATTTTTGTTGCACTTGTGCCGATATGGCTATAGGGTGATATGAGGCATATTCTTTCGTTTTATTCAAACCTGCTTATATGTGCTATAACTTTGTATCCATTCGGTGATATGCAAAGCAACTTTTTTTATCTCCATATTAGAGGTATCGATTGTAGGCATCGGAGGATTATATGCAATATGTGCATTTTCCAGCAACCACTTTGCAAAGGATTTATGTTCTTCAATTAAATCATCCGACCAATTTCTCTCTTTTAATCTTATTTCACGAGTTGCATCATCACAATGTAAGTTCAAATAATAGATTTGATTAAAAAAATTATAATCCTCACACTTTTCAGCATCCCAGGGCATTAGTGTTCCACATATGACCGTGATCCGCCCACTTTCAGCAATGCTTCTTGCCATACGAAACCATATATTTCGAATCCGACTCCAATCGTCTCCTATAAACGGTTGAATGCTATCAATATCAAACACATCGACTTCAGGTAACTGTTGACGCAGTTCCTTAATGACGGTTGTCTTACCTGAACCACTTGCCCCTGTCACGATAAACAATGGTATTTTTTTATCCATGATACACCTCTCCCATTCTATCAGTCTAGAATCTTGAAAATGGCTAGGTACCTGCTATAACAACAATGTTTATGAAGTGGCAATAAAAGCCGATTTCACACCTCTTTTAAACCCTGCATTCTCATAAAATAATAATGTTCCTTCTTCATTTGAACCTGTAAGCAGCATCACTTTATAACAATGCTGTTCCCACGCCATTTCTAACGCTTTCTGCAGCACTTCCTTTCCATAACCTTTCCGTCTGTAATCACGATGAGTAACTACATTTTCAATTAGACCATATGGTCTTGCATTTCTTGTTAGGTTTGAGATAACTACTAAAACACAGGAAGCCACTAATAGGCCATCAATATCGACTACCAAGTAATACATATTAGGGTCGCTAACTATTCTCGTCCATACAGAATCAAGTTCTTCGAGAGCCAGCACATGGTCATCCTCGTGTAGATGTTTGTACAACTCTAGTAACTGTGGCAGCTCATCTCGATTGATCTGTCTAATAACTGCATTGTTACTCATTCCCGCTCCTCCTAATCGAAATTGGTAATAGTCATTTTACTGGTATGCTACACATTAACATTATAATTAAGCGGCAGTTCATCCCCAGGTAGGCCCCGAATACCCCAGTTTGTTTTCGGACTCTCAAAATCGTTATTTCTATATCTTCAGGAGAAATATGTAATTGAACATGAATATTTTCAAAGAGCAACCTAATTAACTGCTTTTTCGAATCTACGGAGCGGCCTTCAAAAACACTTATTTCGATAATCGTATATGCTTCAGTACGTCCAGGAGCGTAATGAAAATCTTCTTTCTCCATGGGGAAAATACGATGAAACTTCTTATCGGAAGGCAGTTTAAAAGCATCCACGATGCAACTAATGTACAATCTCTGATAATTGTTGTTTGATTGGATTTAAATTTTCTTTCAATCCAAAAATTTTCACTTGAGCCATTCTACTAATCTCACCTTTCTATTTCATTCCTCTATTATAAAATTTACTATATTTCCCAATTACATCACAAGCAATTGGTTCATAGCATCCTACACTAAGCCGAACCAAGCTTGACTCAGCAAACGGATTCCTTCCTTAATTCCTTCCTCACTCATTCCCCCGAACCCAAGTAAAAGGAAAGATGGAGGACATTTCTCTTGATCCATCCAATGAACCTTAGGAGAGTACACTTTCACTCCACTTTTGGCTGCTAGTTCAATCAACTCTGTTCTCTCTCTTTGCTTAACATCGAGCAATATATGCAATCCTGATTTGCTCCCAACGATATTCACACGATCCCCCATATAATGAATGATCGCGCTTAGAAGAGCATTATGCTTTGCATGGTATAACCTCCTCATTTTGCGAATATGTCCGGCAAAATGTCCCCTATTCATGAAAAGAAACATTGCTCGTTGAATGATTGGCGAAGCCGGTTGACTATAAAGAGAGAATATTTGCTCCATTTTCCCGATCATTGTTGTCGGTAGAACCATATAGCTTAAGCGGGCAGCTGGCAAAAACGATTTTGAAAAGGTGCCTAAATAAATAACACGCTCACCTGAATCCAATGCTTTTAGGGACGGTATCGGCTGTCCTATATATCGAAACTCGCTATCATAATCATCTTCAATAATGATAGCGTCATTTTGACTCGCCCATTGCAGCAGCTTCATTCGTTTCTGAATCGATAACACCATGCCTAATGGGAATTGGTGAGAAGGTGTCACGTAAACTGCATTTACATTTGTCGATTGCAGTTCTTCTATATTCAAACCGTCATTGTCAATCGTAATCGGTGTGATTTGGCAGCCATGATTTTCAAAAACAGTTCTGACACCATTATAGCCGGGATCTTCCATTGCAATGTTTTGTCCTCCTAGAGACAAAAGCTGCAGCAGCATGTTTATGGAATGCTGTGTCCCTGAACAAATAACAATTTGATTTGGGTTGCACGACACTCCGCGAGATTGGAATAAATAGCTGGCAATTTCAGTTCTGAGCTCTTCATCCCCTTGCGGATGTCCATACCCTAGTATTTGATAGGGGTCATTATTTAAGGAATCAACCAAACACTTCTTCCAAATATTCACCGGAAATCGTTCCCATTCTATGTCGCCATAGTTAAAATCATACCGATACGGTTGTTCACTAACACTTTTCACTGAATGAAGTGGAACAGGAGCACGCGTATCATGTACTTCCTCTAGCGGCAGCACCATTAACCCATTTCGACTTTTACTCTCTACATAACCCTCCGCTAATAATTGTTGATAAGCAGCTTCTACTGTATTTTTACTAATCTTTAAATACTGTGACAGCTCACGAATGGATGGCAGCTTGGCCCCTTCAGAAATGGAACCCGATTCTATTTGCTCTTTAATATAAATGTATAACTGCGAATAAAGAGGAATGCTCCCCTGCTTATCCAGTAAAGGTGTTATCTCAATCAAATGCAGCGCCTGCCCCCATTAAATACTTGGAAACTGTCCCTTTTCACAGGGACATATCTTCTTTACTATTACATTATCACATAAAATAAAGGGTGTGCATGAATATGTTTCCAGTTAGGCTTCAGAAATTAGAGTGTACCGACCAAGAAAAAATTCAGTCCTTTTTGTTACACGCAAAAACAGGATTCCTTGGCCTTTCCGCAGATGGGCTCCCTTACGTTGTTCCGTTAAATTTCACATGGTCGAACGGTTCTATTTACTTTCATGGTGCGGCTGAAGGTCGTAAGGTGACTATGATGCAGCAAAATCCCGAAGCCTGCTTCACGGTGAGTGAAGAATTCGGAACGCTAACCAGCCCCGTTCCTGCTCACACCGATACAGCATATATGAGTGTTATGGTTTTTGGACAAATACAGTTCGTTAATGACTTGGATGAAGCTGCAGAAGCGATGCAAAGCATGCTGAATAAATATGTACCTGGCTATTACAATCAACCTTTGTCGAAATCTCATTTGGAAAAGTACAAATCGTCGATGGGAAGCTCAACACAGGTGTTTAAACTAATATCCACTTCCATCTCCGCCAAAGAAAACGAAAAAAATGAGAGAGCGATGTTTTATCCAGGAAAAACAGTGCACAACGATTTATAATCATAGAGCAGTAATACACAACCTGAACTTTTGGCGTGAACCGCCTTCAGGACCATCAGGAAGCAACTCTTCCAACGGAATAAAACCAAATTTCTCATAGAATCGTCTTGCAGGCAATCCATTTGGAATATCATCACCAAATGTAGTAACGAACAGATCTGATGGAACCTCGACAAGTGTCAGGATATGTTGCAGCAATGCCGATGCGACTCCTTTATATCTTGCCTCACTTGCGACGGATAACCAACCAATTTTATAGCTTGGTGCATTGGATGTTGAAAACAATACTCCCCCAAGCAAGCGTGAACCTGGTGGACCATCATTTTCTCTTACACAGAAGGCTCGATCTTGATTGATATTTTTCTTTAATATCAGAACAAAGTTTGGATCATCCACCATCGGACCAAAGAGATATTCAACTTCAGAAGCTAGCTCCAGCCAGCCTTTTATATCTTCCATTGCTGCGTTTACAACTTTCATTTATAATTTCCCCTTTAGAAAAGCAAGATGCCGAAAATCACCACATCATAATACTATATTACAGGTGATTACTTTCAAAAAAAACCGAAAGATAGACACTTTGTAAATACGGCGTCTGTCTTTCGGCTTTTATATTCTATTCAACTATTCGTTTATGAATGCCCTTGGTGATGTTTTTTTAACGATACATATGAACTCCACTTACTACCACATTCGCTGCACATGCTCCAGCTTCCCATGGAGCTGTATAATCCAAACCCTTTATTGGCCGCTCTATCAGCTCTTCAAACTCTACAATTTCCAGACACTTATGATCAGCTAAATATTGAATCGTTTGTTTTGCTCTAGCGTATGGGCTTGACATTACTAAGAAATCTTTCGTAAATATCTGGATAGGATACACTAGCTTGCTGATTCTGCATGGACATAAATACTACTGAACAGATTATTATTAATATAGGCGTTTAATCGCCATAAACCCGCTTCAGGCAGTTCCATCATCGATGGAATAGAAGCGTCAGCGCCATTCAAAGGACCGCCTAAACTACGCGCAGAGAAAACATCGATTTCTTGTATCGTGCCTTCTTTTACGGCTGTAACGACAAAGCTGCCCGAAAGCTCATCCTTGCTCCCCCAAAAATGCCACATATACTTATTCATTTTCCCAGCAATGAACGTGACTTTATCATCTTTAATGGGACCTACAATGAATCCAGCCTTGTCTTTCTCGCCAGCTAGAACATAGTTATGGGGCAACCCATCCTGACCCGTATAAGGGACTTTAAAAGTAGATGTACTCGTCCATGGAGCAGGCTCTGGCACCTCTAAAACAAAATCACCGTAAACTTCTGCATTTAGCTTGACCTCAAATTTCCATGTCCCGCCAAATGGAAGGGCAAAACGAGTAGTAAAACGCTGTAAAGAATCGTAACCTGAGCTTGGCTTTGTAATCGTTATTGGAGATGTGACCATCAAATGTTTTCCCGATTGTGAGTGAAACCCTTCAATGCTAAGCTCTTTCCCCGAAAACGTATCAAAAGGCTGCGTGAAATGAAGTACGAATCCATTTTGTACACCTGCAAGGAGATACGGATCAGGAAACACTTGAAATAGTAAGGTCCCGTTGCTCCAATATTCCGTTCGGGTTTCATTTGTTGGATTGGTTCCGATTTTGTGATCTATTTTGGAAGGAGTCGTAAACAAGCTGGTTATATCGGTCATGAATAACACACAGACGATTACGATTGCGATTACCATTGCACTCAATGATGCGAGCCGAGCCGTATATGTCTTTTTCTTTTGTTTGTGATTAACCTTATAAATAATTTGTTCTCGCAATTGCTCGGTGAAACGAGGATCAACAAACGGGGATTTGACAAGTGCATCTTCCCACTGTTTTGGCTTGTTCATATGGCATCCCCTCCCTTTGACTCACTTTCCAGCAAACCCGATATTTTTTTGCGTGCACGATGCAGCCGCGATTTGATAGTCCCTTCCGCTACTTGCAGCATGTTTGCCATCTCTTGAATGGTTAGCTGATAATGGATCTCCAGCAGCAGTACTTCCCTATACTTAAGTGGAAGCTTCATAACGGTGTTCCAAATATATTGGGTTTCCATTCGATCAAACACTTCGGCTTCAGCTGATCGTGACATATCCTTTCTCACTACGTAATCCCTAAGGATTACTTTAGAGAAAAAGGCGTTTCTGCGGTATTTAAACGTTTTGTTTCGTGTGATCGTAAGCAGCCAGCTCTTAATGCTCGCTTCCCCTCGGAAAGTATGGAGCTTCTCGTACACCGTCAAAAAAACCTCCTGAGAGATGTCATCAGCGGCATCGGAATTTCGAATTAAAAAGAAGGCGAAGTTCCACACGTCGTTGCCATGTGCTTTCATCAAATCAATTAGCACGGCATCCATTTCAATTCCTTTTGCCAAGTACTTAATATAATCCAGCTCCACCTCATCACCTCTCTTTTTAAGAAGACCCCTTTCCGTCCTAAAAGTTCCCAAAACCTAAAAAATAAGTACGTTATCTCCAAAACACTTAACTGTAAATGATAAGAGCTGCTAATTTCCAATTAGCGTGATAAAAAGACGTAAGAATTCACCTGCAATTGTTACGTCTCTTTTTCCAACCAATGATTATCGTTTCTCCGCTTGAATTTCGTGTTCCTCTACATAATTGCGATAGCTGCTTTTGTTATAGAAACGAATGATGTCATTGGCTATTTCGGGATAAATTTGAACGGTGGTTAATTCAGATATCGGAATCCATTTAACAGCTGATTGATGGGGATCAGGACAATTAGGAAGTTTTGGAACAGAGTTCTCTTTCAGTTTACATTCAAATGTAATACCAACGGAATGAACGTCGCCATATAGATTATCGTTTTTTGCTGGCTGATATTCATATACAAATGCTACTGAACCCACCTCAATATCAACCGAAGCCTCCTCTTTCGCCTCTCTTATGACAGCCTCAACCAATGTTTCGCCAGCCTCCACCCCGCCTGCAGGGAGATTGTAATGGACACCATCATCGTTATCATTTTTGAATTCGATTAGCAGTATAGCCTCATCCTGGATAATCAAAGCTCCTGCTCTAAGCCTGAATTTGTTCATTATTATCCTCCAAAAATTATCATCAGTGGTCCAATCTATTTGATATCCGAAGCTCCGTTTAAAGAAAATAGATCTAGAATTTAGATCTAAATTCTCCAAACAAACCCCTCTTCAAAAAATAGATCTAGAAATTAGACTTAACATATCGTGAATCCCACGAATTTGCCTTAAAAATGCGAAAACGACGGAAATAGGTCTAGAAGCTAGACCTATTTCCTCTGTTTACACTCGACTTGCAAAAATAAGTCTAATAACTAGACTTAGCACGTCGCATGAGGCACTTAGCTCTTCGCACCTCGCACCTCACAAGAGGCACATCCCGCGAATTCAACACAACAACACACGCAGCATCACAGCAGATTTGGTCTTTCCTAGCAATACGCCGCTAGTCCATCCAACCAAGCACGGATTCGCCACTAATGATCGTTCCGTTATTTTCACCTTCACAAATCTTTTTCATGGAGCCTGGCATGTCGAAGTTGAACACATGCATGGGCAAATTGTAGTCTCTCGCTAAAATGAATGCAGACTGATCCATTACCTTTAAATCATGTTGTAAAACATCATTGTAGTGGAGCGATTTGAACTTCCTCGCATTTTTGTCGTACTTTGGGTCCGCACTAAAAATGCCGTCTACACCTTGTTTCGCAACTAGCAGCGCCTCGCAACTAACCTCAATGGCCCGCTGTACCGAAGGATAATCTGTAGTCACATAGGGCTGCCCGTTACCGCCAGCAAAGATTACAATGTAGCCCTTCTCCAAATGGTGAACTGCCCTCAGTCTAATATACGGCTCGGCAACCGAACTAATAGGAATTGCTGTCATTACACGAACTTCCTTGTCTGTTTTGGCCTTAAGAACTCCGCGTAGCATCAAGCTATTAATTACGGTTGCAAGTGTGCCTATGTTGTCTGCTTCTGCTCTTTCAATTCCCCAGCCTTCCGCCATATTGCCGCGGAATATATTGCCTCCGCCAATAACGAGTGACACTTCTACTCCTAAATTTACAACCGATATAATTTCGTTCGCAATGTAATTCAATCTTTCCGGCTCAAAACCAAATTCAGTACCTCCAGCAACTGCCCCGCCGCTTAGCTTTATAAGTACCCTCTTGTACCTCGTCAATAGCTGCACCTCCCTGTTTATAAAAAAAACACTAAAGCATTAAATGCTTTAGTGTCTAAATGAAGTGGAAATACAAGAATTCGAAATCCTCATATTCCCACTCCTTTCAATTATTAATTTCAACTTATTCTATACTTAGTAATCGCAAAAATCAACTACATATTTCCATTCACAGCTTCTATTCCACCTTCGTCGCATGCTTCTGCGCCAGCAGTGATAGCTCCGCTGCTTTAAACGCATGCTCCTGTGTCATTGCAAGTTCCGTTCCATTCAAGCAATCGAGAATCAGCTGGCCAAAATAAGGGAAGCCAACCTTACCGCGAAGCTTAATATGCTGCTCGCCATCCGCGTTTACAAGATAAAGCTGATCGCCATCCTGTTCTCTAGCAATATCGATATACTTCCTCATCTCGATGTAACCATCTGTTCCGAGAATAATCGTCCTGCCGTCGCCCCATGTGCCAAGACCGCTTGGTGTGAACCAATCCACACGGAAGTAACCTGTTGCCCCGTTCTCTCCCACAAGCGTCATATCACCAAAATCCTCAAGCTCTGGATAGTCTTTATTCGCATAATTAGCAACCTTGCTATTTACGACACTAGCGTTCTGATTGCCTGTAAAATATAGAAATTGTTCAATTTGGTGTGATCCGATATCACAAATAATACCGCCATACTTTTCTTTCTCGAAGAACCATGACGGGCGAGAAGCTGCGTTTAAGCGATGAGGACCTAGTCCAATGACCTGAACAACACGTCCGATTGCACCTTGTTCAATCAATTGCCCCGCATAAACAGCGCATTCCACATGCAAGCGTTCACTGTAATATACAGCATATTTCTTTCCTGTTTCTGCATAGGCAGTACGTGCGTCATCCAGTTGTTCCAGCGTCGTAAACGGCGCTTTATCTGTGAAATAATGTTTGCCGCTCCGCATGACCCGCACGCCTAGCGGACCGCGCTCCGAGGTAATTGCCGCCCCTGCTACAAGCTGCACCTCAGCATCTGAGAGTACTTGCTCTTCGGATTCAGCAGCTTGTACCTGTGGATATTGCCGGATAAAGGCTTCTACTTTCGCGGGGTCGGCATCGAATACCCATTTTAAAGTTGCTCCCGCTTCCAGCAGTCCGTTGCACATTCCATAAATATGACCATGATCGAGGCTAACTGCCGCAATTACGAATTGCCCGTCTTCGACTACTTTATTCGGCTTTCCCTTTGGCGCATATTTCATGCCGTCTGCTTTGCTCATCGCCTAATCCTCCTTCTGAAAGGATGAGTTAGCGATTTTTTCTTGCAAATGCTCATAAAATAATTCCTCGTCAATCGGCAAATCTACCCAACCATCCGTCCATGTAGATAGAAGCATCGCATTCGAGAGCATAAGCCCTTTGATGCCTTCCTCTCCTGGAGCAATCAACGGTTCATTAAACAAAATAGCATTCACCCAGTTTTGCGTAATTCCTTTATGATCAGGATTGCTGCCGTTAATCGGAATTTCACACTTCCAGCATTCCGGCTGACCGAAGCCGCCTTTAAATTGCTTGTTGAATTCAGGTTCAGGAACCGTTAGACGCCAAAAGGTTAATTGATTATTTTCGATAACAATTTTACCGCGATCACCGCTCACTTCAAGACGATTCGTTCCTGGCGCTTCGCCTGTCGACGTCACGAATACCCCAGTAGCACCATTCTCATATTCGACGAACGCTGTTACATCATCCTCGACCTCGATGTCACGATGCTTGCCAAAGTAGCAGAACGCACGGACACGCTTAGGCATCATACCGATCGTCCATTGCCACAAATCCAGCTGATGCGGGTCTTGGTTTAGCAGTACGCCGCCGCCTTCTCCACCCCAAGTTGCGCGCCAAGTACCTGAATCATAGTAGCTTTGAGAACGATACCAATTGGTAATAATCCAGTTGGTCCGTTTCACCTCACCGAGCTCACCATTATCTATCAATTCTTTCAGCTTCACATATAAAGGATTTGTCCGTTGGTTATACATCATGCTGAATTTCACATTCGCCTTGCTGCCTGCCTCATTCATCTCCCGAACCTGCTTTGTATAAACACCCGCCGGCTTCTCGCATAGTACATGCAAGCCTCTTTCAAAGCAAGCAATCGAGAGCTCTGGATGGGAGAAATGTGGAGTTGCGATAAGTACGCCATCAACCAGACCGGAATCCATCATTGCGTAAGGATCTTCAAATAGTCCGACATTATCACCGAGCTTTTCTTTGGCCCATTGAAGATTTGCTTGCACACAATCACTGACAGCAGTTACCTCAACACCCTTAACTTCACCTTTCAACAAGTAACCTATATGTCCCTTGCCCATGTTTCCTAGTCCGATAATTCCTAAGCGAACAATTTCCATCCAAATACCGCCTTTTTATTTAGAATATTATAATAACAGCTGCCTATGAAGTCGTTTTCATCTGCCTTTATGGTAGCATTTTAGAAACGATTCAACTTCATTCGCATTATCCTGTTTACGCTTTTATTTAACTGTGGTTGGTGTATAATGAGGGTATTTAGGAGTGGAGGTGAAATGATGAGCATTAAGCATGAAATCCAATTCCCTTTTACAATGGGAAGCAGCTTCGATTATAACGTACACATCCCATATCATAGTCACTTTCATTATGAAATCTATTATTTTCGCGGCGGTAAAGTAAACTATCTCATTAATGATCGTATATATGTCCTTGAACCAGGCGACTTGCTGCTTATGCACGGTATGACACTGCACCGAGCACATGTAGATCCAAGTGTTGCTTACCATCGCTCCATTCTTCATTTCGATCCTTATTATTTTAAGCAATTTATACAACCATCCTTTGCATCAGACCTATTGGAGCCCTTCGAGAAGCTTCATAATATAAGACTACAGCTTAAAGGGGACGAGAAAACAGAAATCGAAGCAACCCTTCATAAATTGGAGCAGCTTTACATAAAGAAAGATTCCTTCTCCTTTCAACGCTTTCAGGCTCTAATGCTCGATTTACTTATAATGATCAATCAGCTTTGTCAGAAGCCGCTTAGGGATAAACCAAACTTTCCTTCCTCCAAAGAGCGACATGTGCAATCGATTATTTCTTATGTAGACAGCCATTATCAGCAAGAGATTACGCTTGAAGCTATTCAATCGGAGCTGCACTTAAGCAAATATTATTTAGCCAAAACGTTCAAAGAGGTTACTGACATTACGATCTTTCAATTCCTTATGCAGCGCAGAATCTATCAGGCCAAAATTGAGCTCATCGATAGTACACTCCCTATTACCGATATAGGCTACGAAGTTGGGTTTAAACATCCCTCTCACTTCAGCCGCGCCTTTAAGCTGCATACTGAACTCACTCCTGAACAATATCGCAAGCAGAATCAAAACCATCGCAATCAACTTTAATAAGCTTCATTCCTATTTCATGGAATGAAGCAGTTGACCTATATAGTTGATAAGCGTATTATTGTCATAACAACTAAATGAGATGAAGCAGGTGAAATGATTGGAATTCAAGCAATCCATAGGTTATATCATTAGCAATACCGGGCGCAGATTGAACCAACGGCTGCAGCAGCTATTTCAAGATCATGACGTTACACCAGAACAATGGTCTCTGCTTATGTATCTTGACGAGAACGATGGCATTACTCACAAGGATCTGTCACAACGCTCCGACAAAGATCCAGCCAACATTACACGATTGATCGACCAGCTCGAGCGCAAAGGGCTTGTACGACGTGTTGCGAATCCGAATGACAGACGCTCACAGCTTCTCATTCTAACCGATAATGGCAGAGCCTGCTCGAATGCGCTCGCACCCATCGAAGCTAATTTTGTCGAGCAAATGATAACAGACATTTCTGAAGATGAAATTCAAGCATTCAAGAAATTCATGGCCAAAATCATTAAAAATGCGGAACTGAATCACGAATCTAATCACAAAGACTAGAAAATGAACGGCGAACATCTGAGAGGGGAACATGTAATGAATGCCAATAAATTATGGAGCGCCGACTTCATTAAAATATGTTTAAGCAGCTTTTTTCTATTTGTTTCTTTTTATACGTTAGCAACCTCACTGTCCGTTTATGTCACTAATGGACTCGGTGGGTCTAATACTCAGGCAGGCTTGTCGATGACCGTCTTTATTATCGCCTCAGTATTGCTTCGTCCCTTCGCCGGTCAGTTAATGACTAATTATGGCGAACGAAAAATCGTTATTATCTCGTTGCTTCTGTTCTTATTATGTTCAATCGCATATTTTGGCGTTTTAGGCTATGCGATGCTGCTCTTTGTTCGTTTTTTTCACGGCGGCACATTCGCCATCGCAACCACTTCCACTAACACGACTGCAATCGGAGTTATTCCGGAGCATCGCAAAGGTGAGGGAATCAGCTACTTTAGCTTGTTTATGAGCTTAGCTATGGTCATAGGTCCATTCATTGGCTTAACGATTACGACGCATGGCGGCTTTACTGCGATGTTCGCTCTATGCGCTGCGTGCGCCCTGATCTCATTTATACTAGCAGCTTCATCCAAACGAAAATCCAGTAAATCATTAGCTGAATCCTCAAAAGATGAACAACCGCTCCTTAAGCCCAAGACCAAGATGCATTGGCGAGATCTTGTGGAACGGAAAGCCGTCCCCATTGCAATTAGCGGATTTGTTGTCGCGTTTGCCTACAGTGGATTAGTTACATTTATGTCGGTTTATGCTCACGAGCAGGCTATTGATCAGTATGCCAGCTATTTCTTTGTATGCTTCGGTATTATGATCGTATTGCCACGTCCGATTGTCGGCAAATTACTTGATCGTGTAGGCGAGCATGTCATTGTCTATCCAAGTATCGTTATATTTACTATCGGCATGTTATTGCTAAGCCAAGCAAGCTCGCCAGTACTGCTGCTCGTCTCCGGTGCTGTCATAGGCCTTGGCTACGGCGCACTTCTGCCCTGCTTTCAGACGATTGCAGTATTAGCAGCTCCAGTCCATCGCAGAGGACTTGCTACCGCAACGTTTTATTTGCTGTTCGATCTAGGGTACGGCATTGGCTCTTATACACTTGGCTCTTTAGCTTCAAGTTTCGGGTACAGCACTATGTATGTACTTTGCGCAATAATGATTGCCTTTACTTCCGTAATCTACTTCACTCTTCATCATAAACGCAAACGTTTATCGGCTGTTCCAGGCGATAAAGCCTTTGGGGCATCATAAATTCGAAGCAACCTGCTGTTCTTGTATCGGCAATACAATTTCAACCACAGTTCCTTCGTTTATCACACTGCTAATCTGAAGCGTGCCTTTGTGCGCTTCAATGATGCGTGTGCTGATCATAATTCCTAAACCTGTTCCTTTTTCTTTCGTTGTTACAAAAGGTTCCCCTATTTTTTTGATTAATTCCTCTGGTATACCAAGGCCGCCGTCTTTAATTCGAATATGTACACAGCCGTCGTCCAAACTTGCAACGGTTACAATAACATCACCGCCATCAGGCATTGCCTCAAGCGCATTTTTTATAATGTTCAAGAAAACCTGCTTAAGCTGATCTACATTACATAATACCAGCGGGCTCGTATGATCAAAGCACACCTTCAATTCCACGTTCAGCAAAATCGCTTGTGTCTCCAAAATAGATACTACACTTCGTATAATAGGCTCCAAATGCTCATTTCGATAGTTCGAGAAATGCGGCTTAGCTAGTGTCATAAACTCATTTACGATAAGTGTAATACGGTCAATTTCATTGGCCATGATCGTAAAATAGTGCGGATGCTCCGGATATTTGCTGCTTAAAAGCTGCGTAAACCCCTTTAGAGCAGTTAGTGGATTACGAATTTCATGTGCGACACCTGCGGCAAGCTGTCCAATTGCAGACAGCTTCTCCGAGCGAATCAGAATCTCCTCGGACCGTTTGCGATCAGTTAAATCGCGTAACACAGTGAGGATAACGTCCTTGCCTAAATAATTGTTAATCCGGATACTCGAAAGTTCAACATCCATAAGATGACCATCTGGACGAACAAGAACTCGCTCTTGAAAAGGCATTGGTTCATCCATGGACATAACGATATCCATATTTTGCAATATCGCTGCATGGTGGCTTGGATGAATAAATTCAAATATACTTTTCCCAATGACCTGTTGATCTGACTCGATACCGAATACCTGCATGGCTAGTTTGTTCACATATAAGATAATGCCTTGATCGCTCATAACAATAGGCTCAGGTACAAACTTTATAATTTTCTGATAAAGCTTTGCATTATCCCTTAACATATTTTCCTTTTCGCGTTTAAAAGTAACGTCCTGCACTGTTCCGAGGAAGGACAGCTGCCCATTAAACATAATAATTGAGCTGTTACCTTCCAAATAAATGATACTTCCGTCTTTTTTTGTTCCTTTACACTTTAACGGGAATTGACTGATTCCACGAGCCATACCATGCAAAATCAAGCTTTTCTGATTTTCGAGATCTTCTTTTGATACCAAATCATAAGTTGAAATTGTATACATTTCTTCTAATGTGTAGCCGTACATCTCAGCCAAATAAGGATTGGCATATACAATTTTATCTTTAAGCCCAACGAATACACCTGCTACTACACTTTCCATCAAACTTTTATATAAATAATCCTTCTCATTCAAGGATGCTTCCATCCTCTTCCGATTGGATATGTCATGAATGATGAGCTGAACAGCATTCTTTCCATCAAATTTCACTGCAACTGCTCTCATTTCTACTTCAATTATTTTCCGGTCCAAGTGAAGGAGCTCATAATAAGTAAACGTAGAAGGATTCGCCTCTCGAATTAAATAGTTAATCATGGCCGGAAATCTATCTAAATACTCAGGAGGTATGAAATTATTGATGGGATGTCCAATGATATCATCTAATCTAGAAACGCCGAACATACTCAGTAAAGCACGATTAGCGAATACAATATTACCTTCTAAAAAAACGATAAGACCATCAGGGAGCATATGAACGAGATGCTGATACCTCTCTTCGCTTTCCCTAAGTTGTTCATTAACCTCGACGATTTCCATCCCCTCTACTCACCTCGATTAAACAAATTGCTTCATCAATTAATTTACTTTCAACATCCCGAGCCGTCTTCCTGCTCCTCTATGCTATTATAATACAAAAATAGTGTCGAAAACCTTTTATGCGGTCATAATCTATGCTAGATAATTAAAAAAAAGACTGTTCTTGAAGTAAATTTCTCTACTTTAAGAACAGTCTCTATAGATATGTCTGATATTAACCTTCGAGAAGAAGTGCTTCTGGATCTTCTAGAAGCGCCTTAACCGTCACGAGGAAGCGCACAGCTTCGCTGCCGTCTACGATACGGTGATCATAGGATAATGCAAGATACATCATCGGACGATTTTCCATACGAACGTCATCGATAGCTACCGGACGAATTTGGATTTTGTGCATGCCTAGAATTCCAACTTGCGGTGCATTAAGAATTGGCGTCGACAATAGGGAGCCGAATACGCCGCCGTTCGTAATTGTAAAGCTGCCGCCTTGCAGATCAGAAATCGCAAGTGTGTTCGATCTTGCTTTACCTGCAAGCTCAACGATGTTTTTCTCGATTTCAGCAAAGCTTAGACGATCTGCATCACGAACGACTGGAACAACGAGTCCTTCTTTAGCCGATACAGCAATGCCGATATCATAGAATTTTTTCGTAACAATGTCTTCGCCATCAATTTCTGCGTTAAGCAGCGGGAAAGCTTTAAGCGCACCAACTACTGCTTTCGTAAAGAATGACATAAAACCAAGATTCACATCATTTTTCTCAAAGAAAGCTTGTTTGCGGCGTTTGCGCAAATCAAGAATAGCAGTCATGTCAACTTCGTTGAATGTCGTCAGCATCGCAGCTGTACGTTGTGCTTCAACAAGGCGGTTAGCAATTGTAGCCCGACGACGCGACATCCGTTTACGCTCAGTCGGCTTCACATCTTTGTTTGCGTTAGCAGGCTCTGAATGTGTAAGCGGAGCTGATTTAACCGGTGTAGCTACTGCAGGTGCAGGAGCTTGTCCTTGCGCTTGCGATAGATCAATCCCTTGCTCACGCGCGCGTTTACGAGCTGCTGGTGAAGCATTAATCAATGCTGCACTTTCGCTTGCAGAAGAGGCAACAGCTGCAACAGGTGCAACAGGCGTTGCTGCAGCTGCTGGCGCCGCAGGAGCGGCAACCGGAGCTGGCTCAGCAGCTGGAGCAGAAGGTGCTGCCGCACCGCCCGCTCCTTCGCCGATTGAACCGATTGCTTCACCTACGAGCACCACATCTCCGTCTTGCTTAGCGATGCGAGATACAACACCGCTATTGTCTGCGCTAATTTCAATGTTAACCTTATCGGTTTCTAGCTCTAGTAGGACATCTCCTTGATTGACGGAGTCGCCTTCCTTCACGAACCATTTGGTAATCGTGCCTTCTGATATGGACTCGCCTAATTCTGGTACTATAATTTCAGCCATTAGTCACTACCCCCTTATCAAACTTGTTTCAACTGGTTTGCCGTTCAAAGCTGTCGAGATAATCCATTTTTGTTCTGCAGCATGTACTTCTTGGTGTCCGCTTGCAGTACTTGAGCGATCTGGTCTGCCGACGTAACGAACGGCTGCCTTCTTAGGTGCCAACGCACGAAGACGCGGCTCCATGAAGCTCCATGAGCCCATGTTTTGCGGCTCTTCTTGTACCCATACGATTTCTTCCAGCTTATCGAATTGCTTCACAATACGTTCGATCTCCGCATGAGGGAATGGATACAGCTGCTCAACTCTTGCTACGCGCAGCCATTCGTAATCCTCAGCATTTGTGGAAGCAAGTGCTTCTTCAATATCGATTGCTACTTTACCTGTGCATAGCAGCAAACGTTTTACTTTATCCTTCTGTTCCTTCGGCTCTGTCAGCTTGAATTGCGGAAGCACCGGCTTGAATGAGCCCTCGCTGAACGCAACACCATGAGACGCAACACGAGGATTACGGATCAAGCTCTTAGGCGCCATTAACACGAGCGGACGAACCTGCTCTGTACCAAGCGACGCTGCTTGCTTGCGCAGCAAGTGGAAATACTGTGCGGACGATGTAAGGTTCGCAACCGTCCAGTTGTTATCAGCTGAAAGCTGAAGGAAACGCTCCAGCCTTGCGCTGGAATGCTCTGGTCCTTGTCCTTCATAGCCATGCGGCAGCAAAATCGTAACTCCTGATTTTTGCGACCATTTCGCGCGGCCAGCCGATATAAATTGGTCAAAAATAACTTGTGCAACGTTAGCGAAGTCACCGTACTGCGCTTCCCAAATAACGAAAGTTTCAGGAGCAAATACGTTATAGCCATATTCAAAACCGAGTACTGCCGTTTCCGACAATGGGCTGTTATGAACAGCAAAGGAAGCCTTCGCTTGCGGCAACATGTGCAGCGGTGAGAACTTCGCTGCATTAGCATTATCATTAAGTACGATATGTCGATGTGCAAACGTACCGCGCTCTGAATCCTGACCGCTTAAACGGATTGGCGTACCGTCTGCAAGAATCGTTGCAAATGCAAGCGTCTCAGCATGTGCCCAGTCAACCTTCTCCCCATCGTTCAACGCTGAGGCTCTGCGCTGCAAAATACGTTGAAGCTTCGTATATTCAGTGAAGCCTTCTGGACGGTTAAGCAGTTCCAGGTTAATCTCGCGAAGGGTCTCAAGAGGCACAGCTGTACGTACATCTTCGTTAGCAGGAAGCACTGATTTACTTTCTTCTCCGCGAAGCTTCGGCTGACTTTCTTTCGCTTTCATTGCATCGTAAGCCGCTTGCAGCTTAGCGTTCGTACGCTGACGCAATGTCTCGATTTGTTCTTCAGTGATCGCTTTCTCACCTTTTAGCTGCTCACTATAAAGAACACTTACAGTCGGATGATTGCGAACTTTTGTATACATTAGCGGCTGTGTTACTTCTGGATCGTCCATTTCATTATGACCGAAACGGCGGTAACCGATCAAATCGATAACAAAACCTTTATTGTAGCGGAGACGATATTCACAAGCTAGGCGCACTGCTGCCAAGCAAGCCTCAGGCTCATCCGCATTTACGTGTACGATAGGAATATCGAAGCCTTTCGCAAGATCACTTGCGTAATGCGTCGAACGTGAATCAATGCTATTTGTCGTAAAGCCAAGGCGATTGTTCGCAATAATGTGCAGCGTACCGCCATTGTGGTAGCCTTTCAGCTTGTTGAAATTGAGCGTCTCAGCAACAATTCCTTCGCCAATGAATGCCGCGTCGCCATGAACGGCAATCGTAACTGCTTTCGATGGATCTTGTGTAGGCATACCAGGCTTAGTACGATCCTCTTGGGCAGCGCGCGTGAAGCCTTCAACTACCGGATTAACGAACTCTAGGTGACTTGGGTTGTTAGCCAGCGTTAAATTCGCACGAACCGTCTCGCCTTCCTTAACAGCTCTGTCTGCCCCTAGATGATATTTCACGTCGCCAGTCCAGCCATAATTAAGGCCCATAGACCCTTCAGACGGAATAAGCTCTTTATTAGGCGCATGGTGGAACTCGGAGAAAATTTTCTCATATGGTTTGCCAAGAACATGCGTCAATACATTTAGGCGGCCGCGATGAGCCATACCCATCAGAATATGATTCGCGCCATCATGCGCGACGGCACGGACGATTTCATCGAGTACTGGCACGAGCATATCAACGCCCTCGATCGAGAAGCGTTTTTGACCAACAAAAGTACGGTGCAGGAAGTTCTCGAAATACTCAACTTCCATTAGACGCTCAAGCAGCGCCGAACGTTCTCTTGCAGATAACGGTGCAGGGAAACTACCTGATTCCGCCTGTTTATTTAGCCAATTACGTTCACTTTCGTCATGAATATGTGTAAATTCATACGCAGCAGAACGGGTATAAATTTCTCTCAAGCGATTGATAGCTTCCCAGCCGTTCGAGATCGATGCTGGCGCATTGTCCCAAATAAGCGATGCCGGAATAGAAGTCAAATCTGCTTGCGTAAGTCCGAAAGTTTCTGGCTCAAGCAGCTTTGTATCAGCAGCAGCGCTGAAGCCGAGCGGATCAATATCTGCAGCTAAATGGCCGTATCTGCGTATGTTCAGCATTAGCTGATGCGCAGCGACAACCTTTTTCAACATATTTGAATCAATCGGACCAGGTGCTGCTGCATGTGATGCAGCCTTTTGCTCGCTTGGCTTAGCCGTAAGGCTCGGTGTATCTCCCAGTAATGTAGCCGGAGGTTCCCCGAATCGTACAAACAGCTCACGAACAGTTGACTCGACGGAGTCAGGATCAGTTAAGAAACGTTCGTATTGCTCCTGCACATACCCAAGGTTGGGGCCATAGTAGCTTTGCCAAGGCGAATAATTTCGCTCATCATGGTTGCTCATTGCAGAAAATTCCACCCTCTCTATTCATTGCCATCCTATTATTTTCTAAGGCGATGCTCGCCATACATGCTCGCCAAATTGCACTTGCTTGAATCGTTTTCACAAATGATCAAGCAAAGCTAATCCCTTATCATTAAAGGGAAAAGAACAAAAATAAAGACGTGTCAAGGTTACATATTTATAGCTCATATACATTTTAGTACATAGTACGCTCCCCATCCATAACCATATTGGCATCGATATCATCCATTTCGAGCATCGATTGACTTCCTTGGACAAATATTTGAGCATCAATCCAGCTATTTTCACTCGATTAAGCCAATTTCCATCATTCCGGCTTTTTTAACGCTTCTTGTAAAAATAAAATGGCCTCTCGCGTCTGATATTCACTCACCTCATGACCCGAAAAAGGATAATCATTTAGCTGTTTAGGCGCTCGAATCCGATTATATACAGCGTAAATCGTCTCAGGCATACAAATTGTATCCTTCCAGCCTGCCGACATCATGACCGGAGCTTTAATACGCTCTGCCAAATTCAATATATCGAAATGGGCAAGTGTTGAAAGCACATCGTTTAACCGCGCAGGATATCGCTTAATATATTGTGCAATTTCCGTAAGCGAGCCTGTTGAATTCATAATACCAAAGTCCAAATGGCACATATTTGGGATATCAGCGACGACTGCGCTTACCTTCGAATGGAGTGAAGCTGCAAGTAAAGCCAGTCCTCCGCCTTGACTTGCGCCAATAACCGCAATTCGTGAAGCGTCCACTTCCTCTTGAAGTGCGACTACATCTACTGCTCTAACTGCATCCATCGTAATCGCCTTATAATAACTGCTCTCTATACTGGCAATTCCCTGCGTAATCCAGCCTTTAATCGAGCCCTCCTCTGACGTTAGCAGGTTTCCGGTCTCTCCGCCTTGTCCCCGCGCATCGACTGCAAAAACAGCATAACCAAGCAGCAGCCAAGCGGCGTAACGCTCTGGCAGCCCTTTATCGCATGTATAGCCTTGATAAATGACGACACAAGGGAGCTTCTCACCAGATAGTCCCCGCTCCGGCACGATATATAAGCCGTGAATCGGCGTTTCATCGCCGCCCTTATAGGTTAGACGCTCTGTCCTTACCGTTGTCATTGGCGTATCAAGCGTTTCTCTCATCAGATCAAGAGGCCTCTCTTCATAGCTGGCTAATACGTCCTCCCAGTAATGATTCAGCGCATCCGTATCCATAGTTGCTGGCGGCCGATAAGCTAATAAATCATTTTTCCTTCTACTAATGGCATGCATATTAGTATACCCCTATTCCACTATGTATTTTCGTGCTTGCGCTTATATATTTCGCACTCTTTCTGGACCTGCTTGTAAATCCAAATTGCTGCAAAAAAAGGAGGTACGCTGTAAGCAGCGGACCTCCGAATAAAATCCAATTCACCTTCGCAAGTATACCGTCCATAACAGCACAATGCAGAGCTTGTTGCTGCTCAGACTTTCTTCCTTCTGCCTACTCGTGACGTACGATCAATTCAACTAAAGTTCGTACCATTACGCCGGTAGCTCCTTTAGGCTCCCAGCCTCTGCTCGAATCAAGCCAAGCTGTTCCAGCAATATCTAAGTGAACCCAAGGCAATCCCTCAGCAAAATGTCCGATGAACAGTCCACCGGTAATCGTTCCAGCATGTCGGCCTCCGCTGTTTTTTAAATCTGCTGCATCACTCTTAATTTGCTTCTTATACTCCGGATAGGATGGAAGCAGCCAGATTCGCTCGCCTGATCTCTCAGAAGCTGACTGTACTTGCTTGTAAAGAGCATCATTATTTGTAACTGCGCCTGTCGCTTGGGTACCCAAAGCAACGGAGACCGCTCCCGTCAATGTTGCGACGTCAATCAGCTTCGTTGCGCCCCTTGTAATTGCAGTCGTAAGACCGTCTGCAAGTACTAATCTTCCTTCCGCATCCGTGTTCACAACTTCAACCGTATGGCCGCTCATCATACGCAATACATCCCCCGGCTTAATTGCACGATCAGATGGCATATTCTCAGCTGTAGGGATGACTGCGATGACATTGATCGCAGGCTTCAGCTCACCGATTACTCGAATCGCGCCAAGAACGGCAGCTGCGCCGCCCATATCCGAGATCATTTCCTGCATGCCGTCCGCTCGCTTTAAGGAAATACCTCCTGTATCAAACGTAATTCCTTTACCGATTAATCCCCATGTCTCTTCTGAATTCGGATCACCTTTATAATGAATAACGATCATGCGCGGCGGATTTATGCTTCCTTGACCGACACCTAACAAGCCGCCCATCTGCTGCTCAGCCGCACTCCACTCGTCAATAACTTCGATTTCCAAATCAAGCTCACGCGCCAGCTCCTCAGCGTGATGTGCCAAACGTTCAGGAGTAAGATCATTACCTGGTAAATTGGTTAAATCACGAGCTAAGCTAACCCCTTCAACGTACAGCTTCCCGAGTTCTATCCCTTTCTTCCATAACGCAGCTTCATCTGCTGCGACAGCTGCATCCTGCGGTACAAAAGCAACCTCTTTCAGCGCGAAGCGTTCATTTTTCTCACGCTTTAATGGTTGACGATCATGAAGCGCGAGCAGCAAGCCCTCCGTCAACGCTTGTGCCGAAGACTCGGCTCCAATCTTTGCAGCAGGCCCCTCAAGTAAAGCTTCCGAAAGCAAAACCTGAACTGTCTCTGCATGCAATTTTTTCAACGCCTTCGCAGCAGCAGAAGCAGCCAAGCGCAGGCTTGTTGATCCACCTTCTTGCTCAAGCCCCACGAAAACAATATGCGAAGCAGGGTACAGTCCCAATGTCGACATAACTTCCGTTTGCTCCGGTTCCGCTTTAAACAAGCTCTTTGCATAAAGCCCTCTTATCGCTTCATCGATCTGCGGCTGCACAATAGGGGTAATAGCGCCTCCCTGAATCAGCTCTTTTTTGCTAACAAACCGAATAACTGCATCCACAATCGCTTGATCAGAACCACGAACCCCGTATGTAAATTGAACATTCATCATGTTATCCTCGCTTTCTACATGGATCTATCCTTCTGTATCCATTCAATTTGAAATAATTTAATCTCTTTTTTCAAACTCATTATACCTAAGCTCCCACGACATTTCCATGATAATAATTTTTGACTTGTCGATTATTCAAACCTTGGATGATAAAGTAAAAACTCCCCGCCCCTGATAGGGAAGAGAGCATTTAATTCATTTCGTATATGCCTATTATTCTGTATTCTCTATTATGCTAACGGTAAAGTAATGATAAATTCAGTTCCAATTCCTGATTGGCTATCGACTCGAATCGTACCGTTATGATTACGAACGATTCGATAGCTTACCGACAAGCCAAGCCCTGTACCAGACTGCTTCGTTGTAAAAAAGGGATCGAATAGTCTGCTCATTGTCGCTTTGTCCATGCCTTTTCCATTATCTTTAATAACAATTTCGGCAAATTGACCATTTCCGCGCGTAACGATATCAATCAGACCTCTTCGCTCATTTTGAACCTCTTCAATCGCATCTAATGAATTTTTAATAATGTTCAAAATTACTTGCTTCACCTGTTTTACATCAATGGAAACGAGATGCTCTGAGCAGTAGCACTCTGCTTTGATCTCACAATTCCGCATTAATGCTTCGCTTTCAGTGAGGAGCACAACTTCTTTAATTAAATGGTCGATAGACACCAATTGTTTCATTGGTGCCGATGGCTTGGACGAGTTTAGAAATTCATAAATGATATCATTAGCCCGGTCAATTTCCGTCAAAATAATTCGTGCGTACTCTTCCTTGCCGACTTCCAGCAAATAAGGCCGAAGCAATTGAATAAAACCGCGGATGCTCGTTAAAGGATTGCGTATTTCATGTGCAATCGCAGCAGCAATTTTCCCAAGCATGGCAAGCTTGTCATTTTGCAAAGCTGTTTGCTCGATTTGCTTGTACTCCGAGACATCCTTGACGCTAATTAAAAAATCACCGTCTAACTGATCACCGTATGTAACCGTTACCAATAGATGTTTACCGTCTTTGTGTTGGAACTCATAATACCGACTATGCATCAGAAACATTTCTTTATAAAGCCTGAGAACAGTACGTTTCGTGCTGCTTGTAAGCCTAGGATGCCTTAAAATCTCCTTTATGTTACAACCAATCAATGTTTTTCTAGGAATGTCGAGCAGCTTGGCCATTTGGACATTAATAAACGATAAAATTCCATCGCTATCAAACAATGCGATTCCGCTATCCATGTGCTGCAATACATTTTCATACTTATTCTTGACCCTTTCAAAGGAGCGATTGGACCTAAAAAGCATTTCCCGCATTTCAGAAAATTTCTGCTCCGTTGAGCGTTCGGGCTGTAAACGGAAACGGCATGCAACCATGATTTCCATCAAGAAAACAAAGGAACGATTATATAATCTTACAGCTTCCTCTGAGTCCACATTTGCGGCTAAAGACTGAATGCACTCCTCATGAACGGCAATAATCTCTTCTGGATTAATTCCGTAAAGCTCCTTGCCAAGCTCGTTAGCATGGAATAATGATACTTCCTTACCACTTCGTATATACTCGGCAAGCGCCGGGAAATAGCGCTTTCGAATGGCCAACATCATGTACTCCTCCCCGGCAATATCTATATAAATAACGGTTACAGTTATTACTAATCATAGGGGGAGTTTACAATCGCTGTCAATCGGAAATCCTGTCGAATTATGTATCGGAAGTAGGCAGCAAGTCATTCCATTTGTCATGTAGGACTTTAGTCTGCCTCAATCCAATCCCCCCATTTTTTGTGAATCTAATATGATTGTTAGTCATTATGATTGCTTTCATGACTATTATCCCAATTCACCTTACCATCTTTATTCTTCTTATCACTGTATCGATCGTTCCAGCTTTGATTATCCCGATCTCTTCGATCTTCGTTACTGTTATAATTACGGTCTTTATAACGATCATTATTATCACGATCTTGCTTCCAGCTGTCTTCACGATCATCGTTGTCATCGTTCTGATCACGATTTCGATCATTTTCCTTGTCTATGTCTTTATCTTTATCTTTATCTTTGTCTTTATCTTTGTCTTTTTCTTTGTCTTTATCTTTGTCTTGATCTTCTTTATCGTTATCGTATCTGTCCACGTTCGGCCGGTTTGGTTGATCTGGCTTATTCGGACTACCGGGAGTTCTAATCGGCCAGTTGTTCCACGTCCCGTTTTTATTAGGCTTATCCGAGTTTTTCCAATTATTTACACCATTAATAACAGGATTTTTTGGCTTCTCTACTTTAACGGGCTTATTCGTATTTGGAGTCGCGGCCGGTTTATTCGCATTTGGTTTTTTATCGCCTTTTTGCTGCTTCGCCTTCTCTGCTTTCTCCTTCACGGCAAGCTCCTTCAGCTTTTCTTTACTCGTATCCTTTGCATCATCTACAATCTTCTTCAATCCGCCAATCGGTTCCGTTACCTTATCAATGGATTGCTGCTTTAACTGCTCCAATTCGAGATTGTAGCCTTCATCTTTTGCCATCAAATACACGGCCATTTTACCTGAGGATATGCCATTTTCAGCTGCTTGCTCACGCACCTCAGTTGGTAGCGATAATGTCGTAATCGAAGCGCTTGTCGCTTCTGCCTCCAGTTGAGTGAGTAAAAACTTAAGCTTCTCGTCGACTTTTCCCGTCAAAATATGCTCATAATCGCCTTTAATTGCAAAATTGTCGTTTAACACCACACTTGTTATGAAAATATCTTTATTTGGTGTGTCGAGATAATGTGAGCCTTTAGCCCTCTCCAAAACAGAAGCAGCCACCTCTTCTACGTGAATCCCCTCATAAGCAAGTCCTTTAATTATTATTTCTCCATCTTCGTTTAGAGCACGAAGCTCACGTACCTTCTCTTTTTCATCCACGCCTAGCTCTACGCTTGGATTAATATCTATGCTTACATAGGCAACTACCGACTGTGAGTCTCGCTGCATAAAGAAGAAAAGCGGCACAAATAATATCAAAATAAGGGCAGCAGCACTGCCATACCAATAGACTGGCCGCATGGTGCGTCGTATCTTGTACTCATCTTCAAACGTAATTTCTTCACCAATCTGTGCAGATACATGAATAGGAGCTTGCAAAAATTGACCGTCCGCCGTCATCACAACTGCATATTTCTTATGAATGCTCATAACGACTCCACGCTTCATTCGCTCGCCTCCTTTTTTTCATCTAAACTTGCACCGGATATATGTAAATAATCATGCATGAAAGGATATGCACCAGAAATAATAAGAGCAATAGCGATAATATATTTCCGGTTTCTCTCCACCGTTTTGCGGGAAACACCGCACATTTCGGTTAGCTCTTTTACAGCAAGCTTATTCGTTTGCCTTAATGAATCTAACAAATTCGTTTCACTTACAAGTGTATGGGCAATCCCAATCAACAGCTTTCTCGAGTCATTATGCTTAGGAGAATTTTCCACCAATTCAGCAAATGAAATGCCGAATTTCATAAGCTCCTGATTAAGCTCTGTAATTTCCAGCCTTCTTTCGTCCTCTGTCCGATTCCTTTCAAAAGCCGTCATCGCTTGTCTTGTCTCGACTGAATTATATTGAGGCTGTTCCTCGTCCTCTGCATCGAACATGCTATAAGGTACGACTTGAGAATGCCTTTGTTCTTTCCGGACATGGTCAATAAGCCGACGACGAATCACGGTTTCAGCGAATCCGAGGAATGATTTTCCAGCATGGCTAGCAAACTGATTAATGGCTTCGTTAAAAGCGAGCAGCGCTATACTGAATTCATCATCTCGGTTCGGATCTATATACCGTTTGCAAAATCGGCTTGTTACTTTCATGATATAAGGTTTGTAGTCTGCTATGAACTGCTCACGAAGCAGATCGTCACCTTCGCGAATATAAGCAACCCATTGTTCGGGAGTGAGCTTCTGCTCATCATCCGCAGCTATGGCAGAAGTAGACTTCCGCAGAAAGCGTTTGAACAGAACAAGTAACAACCGCTCCACCTCACTATTAGTATGATTCGTTTATGTCTATCTGGTTTCGGGGGGTACATTCTGAGAAAATCTTCATTTATTTAAAAAAAGAAAAGCCCCCTGGAAGGAGGCTCACCATTCATGTTTAAAAAACTAAACGGAAGTACGGCGTTGACGGAGCTTATTCCTTCTGTTGTTGAGCATCCCCAGACGCTTCTTGAGTACAAGCTGCCATTCCGTATCCTCAATCTGCTTAGCGAAGCTAAGCAAATCGAGCGCCATATCGATTTGACTGAGCACAACATCCATTGGATCTTCATTCTCATGGTTGACGCAATTTTCAAGCAGCGCCTTGCCTTCTTGCTCTACGTACTCCTGAAAATCTACTTCAGCAGCACCGTCGCCATGCGCATATTCGGCTAATATTTCGTATTCATTTTCAATTAAATAATGAATATCAACACGGTGACATACAGGGCAAAACATAATGGGCACATTGTGAATATGTGTCCTAATATGCTTTAAAGTACCCTGTGTTCCAATCATACTAGCTCCACAGCAAAAACTCATTGACGACTCCTCCTCAAAGGTTTGCGAATGCAAACCTATCTTCGTAAGCATCATCTTAGGTTTGCGTATGCAAACCTTACTTCGTAAGCATCAACTGAGGTTTGCGTATGCAAACCCTACTTCGTAAGCATCATCTGAGGTTTGCGTATGCAAACCTCTTATTTATTAATATTTGTCGCTAAGTATACCTTATTCGCTCTGCATGGACGAAATTCCTGCTTTCACTTCACATTATCCATGCAGCTGCCTAAATAAAAACAAAACCCGCACCATTAAATGGCACGGGTTTTGTAATACTGCGATACGAAATATTATTTCGATACCAAAGTTTGTTGACCTGGTTTCCAGTTGATTGGGCAAAGACCACCGGATTGCAAAGCTTGCAATACGCGAAGAGTTTCATCTACGCTGCGGCCAACGTTGTTGTGGTTAACAACTTGATATTGTACTTCGCCTTCTGGATTGATGATGAATAGGCCGCGAAGAGCGATACCTTCTTCTTCAATCAATACACCGTAGTCACGAGCTACGCTTTTCGTAATATCTGCTGCAAGTGGGAATTCTAGTTGACCTAGACCGTTATCGTTAACCGGCGTGTTGATCCATGCACGGTGACTATGTTTGCTATCGATGCTGACACCAAGAATTTCAGTGTTCAAGCTTTTGAACTCAGCTGCAGCCATGCTCAAAGCAGTAATTTCAGTTGGACAAACAAATGTGAAATCTAGTGGGTAGAAGAACAATACCAACCATTTGCCTTTGTAATCTGCAAGTGAAGCTGTTCCGAAATCTTTACCGTCACCTGTTGCTGTTTCCATTGAAAAATCAGGGGCCTGACGACCTACCAAACGTTCTGCCATAATAGAAATCCTCCTTGTGTTAACCATAAATTTTATTGTTAATGTCACTTTATCTGTGTGACTTACCTAGTAAATACTATCACTAGTTTATAACGAAGTCAATATTATAGTTATTGTTAATTTATAATAATTATAATCTAAGGATTATTTTTTTAGAGCAGCTACGATCAAATCGCCCATTTCTGTTGTTCCAATCGCTTGGCTCTTATCAACAGCGATGTCGCCTGTACGGTGGCCTGCATCAAGTACTTCTTTCACTGCTGCTTCAATTGCTGCAGCAGCTTCGTGATATCCGAATGTAAGGCGGAACATAAGCGCTACGGATAGAATTGTTGCAATTGGATTGGAGATGCCTTGTCCTGCGATGTCAGGTGCAGAACCATGTACCGGCTCGTACAATCCAAAGCTTCCTTCACCTAGTGAAGCAGATGAGAGCATACCGATTGAACCCGTCAACATTGCAGCTTCATCGCTTAGAATGTCGCCAAACATATTTTCAGTTACGATGACATCGAAGCTTGAAGGACGACGAAGCAATTGCATTGCACAGTTATCGACAAGCACGTGCTCCAGCTCAACCTCAGGGTATTCTGGTGCGATCCGGTTTACAACCTCACGCCATAGACGAGATGTCTCAAGAACGTTGGCTTTGTCTACAGAAGCTAGACGTTTACCGCGAGTCATCGCGATATCAAATGCTTGACGTACGATGCGTTCTATTTCTTGCACGTTGTATACGCAAGTATCAACCGCTTCTTCGCCGCCAGCACCTTCACGACGGAATTTCTCACCAAAGTAAATACCGCCAGTCAATTCACGAACAACGATAAGGTCTGTGCCTTCAAGAACTTCCGGCTTCAAAGTCGAAGCATCTTTCAAGCAATCAAACACCGTTGCTGGACGAATGTTCGAGAACAGGCCAAGTGCTTTGCGAATGCCGAGCAAGCCTGTTTCTGGACGAAGGTCTTTAGAGTTGTTGTCCCATTTTGGACCGCCTACTGCGCCAAGCAATACCGCGTCAGCGCCTTTGCAAAGCTCAAGTGTTTCTTGCGGCAATGGAGTGCCTTTCTCGTCGATCGCGATACCTCCGAAAAGACCATGCTCCAATTCAAACTTGTAGCCATAAAGCTCTTCGGTTTTTTTAAGTACTTTAATCGCTTCGCCAACTACCTCTGGTCCGATACCGTCGCCTGCAATAACTGCAATTTTTTTAACTTCTGACATAATTAATGTAACACTCCTCTTTTTCGATTATAGTTGTCCCTGCAACGTTTCTACTGAAAACCGTTGAAAGAATCAAGTCTACACCATCATTCTCATTCTATTATCATTTGTACCATAAAAACCGAATGATTACCAAGATATAAATTCTATTTACTTTATAGGCTATAACTATAGAGAGAGTGTGATTCCTATATTCGAGAGTTATATTATGTAAATAACAAAAAAAAGGCAGCTCGCCATTAGGTTAAACCTTGGCGAACTGACTTTTTGTATTCCTATCTAAATCAAACTCATCTTATCACGGCGACCTGGCGTCTTGCGCTTCTCAATCAGTCGGTTAAGCGCATCGATATAAGCACGTGCGCTCGCCTCTAGGATATCCGTGCTTAGTCCGCGTCCTTGTGCAGAAACATCATCCTGCTTCAGAACAACGTGTACCTCGCCTTGAGCATCCTTTCCTTGCGATACCGATTTGATTGAATAATCTTCAAGCTCAACAGCTTCTTGCGTCACCTTATCGATAGCGTTGTAAATCGCATCCACAGAACCGTTGCCGATTGCGGCTTCATCTACTACTTCGCCCTCAGCTGTACGAATCCGAACAGAAGCGCTTGGCGTCGTTTGGTTGCCATAGCTCACTTGGATCGTCTCTAGCTTGAAAACTTCCGGTGTATCAATAAGCTTCTCTTCAAGAAGAGCCAAAATATCCTCATCGCTAACGGTTTTCTTGCGATCAGCCAAATCTTTGAATTTGGCGAATGCAAAATTAACCGCATCATCCTCAAGCTCATAACCTAGGTCGATCAACTTTTCACGGAACGCATGGCGTCCAGAGTGCTTGCCGAGTACCAGCTTTGATTCCTTCAGACCGATTGTATCCGGTGAAATAATTTCGTAGGTTGTTTTCTCTTTCAACATACCATCTTGATGGATACCCGATTCATGCGCGAACGCATTAGCACCAACAATAGCTTTGTTTCCAGGAACAACCATACCAGTCAGCTTGCTGACAAGACGGCTCGTCTTCGCGATCTCCTTCAGATTCAGCGTCGTTTGAGCGCCAAAGTAATCCGGACGCGTAGCAAGTGCCATTGCGATCTCTTCGATCGCCGTATTGCCTGCGCGCTCTCCGATTCCGTTAATCGTTCCTTCAATTTGATCCGCACCATTCAGAATCGCAGCTAGCGAGTTTGCAGTCGCCATACCGAGATCATTGTGACAATGTGCGCTCAGCTGAATTTTTTCGATATTCGGAACGTTCTCTTTCAAGGTTTTGAAAATGTTTCCGAATTCCATCGGGTTCATATAACCTACTGTATCCGGAATGTTCACGACCGTTGCTCCCGCTTTGATCGCCATCTCAACTACTTGGCACAGAAAATCAATTTCTGTACGGCCGGCATCCTCTGCTGAGAATTCAACTTTGTCAAAATATTGCTTTGCATAACGAATCGCACGCTCTGCCGTTTCCAGCACCTGATCTTTCTCCATCCGAAGCTTGTGCTTGCGGTGAATAGGGCTGGTAGCCAAAAACACGTGAATGCACGGATCCTGCGCACCGATTAGCGCTTCACGAACTGCATCAATGTCTTGCTCGCGAGAGCGTGAAAGACCAATAACCGTTGCGTTTTTTACTGCACGTGCAACCGCATTCACCGCAGCTAGATCGCCAGGAGACGCAGCTGGAAAACCAGCCTCCATACGATCCACTCCAAGCTTCTCAAGCTGAAGGGCAATCTCTACCTTTTCCTTCGTGTTTAGGTTTACACCAGGAGATTGCTCTCCGTCACGAAGCGTTGTGTCGAAAACATAAATTTTCCGCATTTGTGCCTTGCACCTCCGTGAACAGAATGATCCCGGCACGCCTAAAGAGCAATTGGACGATGCGTGAGCCGCTCCGTCCAACGCTCCGGCGAACCGGGATATCGTCATGCATTCTATCTATTATTACTTCTTGATCCAGTGCATCAATTCGCGAAGCTGTGCGCCTGTTTGCTCAATCGGGTGAGCTGCTTCATTACGGCGAGTAGCTGTAAGCATTGCACGGTTCGATTGGTTTTCCAAGATGAAGTCACGAGCGAAACGACCGGATTGGATATCTTCCAAAACGCGTTTCATTTCTTTCTTCGTTTCTTCTGTAACGATACGAGGACCAGTTACATAATCGCCGTACTCAGCTGTGTTGGAGATAGAATCGCGCATTGACGCCATTCCGCCTTCATACATCATGTCAACGATCAATTTAAGCTCGTGCAAGCACTCAAAGTAAGCCATTTCTGGAGCATAGCCAGCTTCAACAAGTGTTTCAAAACCTGCTTTAACTAGTGCTGTAGCGCCGCCACAAAGAACTGCTTGCTCACCGAACAAATCTGTCTCTGTTTCTTCTTTGAATGAAGTTTCGATAACGCCTGCACGTGTACAGCCGATACCTTTAGCATATGCAAGACCAATTGCTTTAGCATTGCCAGTAGCATCTTGCTCGATTGCGATTAGTCCAGGAACGCCAAAGCCCTCTTGGTACGTACGGCGAACCATGTGACCAGGAGATTTTGGAGCTACCAAGAATACATCTGTATCTTTGCTCGGAACGATTTGTCCGTAGTGAATGTTGAAACCGTGTGAGAACATAAGAGCCGCGCCTTTTTTCAAGTTAGGAGCGATTTCGTCGTTGTAAACTTTCGCTTGTGTTTCATCAGGAAGCAAGATTTGAACAACGTCAGCAACTTTAGTTGCTTCAGCTACTGTAAGTACTTCGAAACCGTCTTTCTTTGCAATGTCAGCAGATTTACCAGGACGAAGTCCGATAACCACTTTCAAGCCGCTGTCGCGAAGGTTTTGTGCTTGTGCATGACCTTGGCTGCCGTAACCGATAACTGCGATTGTTTTACCTTGTAGTACGCCTTGATCAGCGTCTTTTTCATAGTACATTGTAACTGCCATAATAATAAATGCCTCCTTTAATTTGACCCTTTTGAGCGGGTGTTTAAGCAGAGAATGACCCATAAGCAGCGGTTCTCCCCTTAAACTCCCGCTCAAAGCGGGATGTTGAATGATGTAATATGACTACTTGGAGTTGCCTCTGTTTAATGCCGTAACGCCGGTGCGGGAAAGTTCACGAATGCCGTATGGTTTAAGCAGTTCAACCATCGCATCGATTTTTTCTGTATCCCCTACTACTTGTACCATAAGCGAATGAGTGCCGATATCAACTACCGCAGCGCGGAAAGTTTCAACTACACCTAGAATTTCTGGACGTGATGCAGGCTCTGCATTGACTTTAATAAGTGCAAGCTCGCGTGCAACCATCGGATTAGAACTAAGATCAATAACCTTGATTACATCAATTAGCTTATACAATTGTTTCGTTACTTGCTCGAGGGTATGGTCATCACCCGAAGTGACAATGACCATACGCGACAAGCCAGCTTCTTCACTGGAACCAACGGTAATGCTTTCAATATTGAACCCGCGGCGTCCAAACAATCCTGATACACGTTGTAGAACGCCGGGCTGATCGTTAACGATTACTGCGATCGTGTGTTTTTTCATTCCGCATCCCCCATGATCATTTCGTCGATGGTGCTTCCTTGCGCTACCATTGGGTACACGTTCTCATCCTTACGAACGACGAACTCAACGACTGCTGGACCTGGATGGCGTAATGCTTCTTCCCATACGGCACGCGCTTCTTCTTTATTCGTTGCGCGGAAACCTTTAACGCCATAAGCCTCTGACAGCTTAACGAAGTCAGGGCTGCCTGAGAGATCAATATGACTGTAGCGGTTATCATAGATAAGCTCCTGCCACTGTCTAACCATTCCTAGCACCTGATTGTTGATAATTACTACCTTAACCGGAATGTTGTTAATGGCGCAAATCGCGAGCTCCTGCGCACACATTTGCATCCCGCCGTCACCGTTAATGGAAACGACAACCCGATCTGGATTCGCCATTTGAGCACCAATAGCTGAAGGGAAACCGAAGCCCATCGTTCCTAGTCCTCCGGAAGTAACCCATGAACGCGGCTTGTTGAACTTGTAATACTGCGCAGCCCACATTTGATGTTGGCCAACGTCAGTCGTTACAATAGCATCGCCATTCGTCGTCTCATGGATTAGCTCTACAACCCACTGCGGCTTCAGTTCAACATCAGAATCCTTATAGCTGAACGGATATTGCTCGCAAGAAGCTTTGAGCTTCGCACGCCAATCGTCCGCTTTATCTGCACGTTTCGCTTGCTTATTAACAATTTCAAGTACCGTCTTCACATCACCCACAATTGGGATGTCTGTTGGAACGTTTTTGCCGATTTCCGCAGGATCGATATCGATGTGCACGATTTTCGCCAGTGGAGCAAAACCAGCAAGTTTGCCGGTAACGCGGTCGTCGAAGCGAGCGCCAATATTAATTAGCAAGTCTGCGCTTTGAATCGATTTGTTAGCCGTATATGTGCCGTGCATACCTGGCATGCCTAGGAATAGATCGTTTCCGCTTGGGAAAGCTCCCAAACCAAGCAAAGTCGTTGTAATCGGTATTTGAGTCTTCGTTACAAACTCGAACAGCTCTTCATGTCCACCGGAGTAAACAACTCCGCCGCCAGCAAGAATGATCGGACGCTCCGCTTGTTCTATCGCTTTAATAAGTTTATCAACTTGATTCTTATTAGGCGTTACCGTTGGATTGTATCCACGGATGCTCACTTCTGTAACCGGCTTGAACAATGTCTTAGCTGCAGAAATGTCTTTCGGGATATCTATAAGTACTGGACCTTTACGTCCAGTGTTGGCAATATGGAACGCTTCGTGAATAATGCGCGGCAAGTCTTCAACATCGCGAACCAAGTAGCTGTGTTTCGTAATCGGCATTGTAATTCCTGTAATGTCAGCCTCTTGGAATGCATCGCTGCCAATTAGGCTGGAGATGACATTACCGGTAATAACAACCATCGGTACCGAGTCCATATACGCCGTTGCAATCCCCGTAACTAGGTTTGTCGCGCCCGGACCTGATGTAGCGATACATACGCCTACTTTGCCGCTTGCGCGAGCGTAGCCGTCCGCTGCGTGAATTGCTCCTTGCTCGTGACGTGTTAGTAAATGATTGAAATCGGGGTTTCCGTGCATCGCGTCATAAATGTACAACACTGCTCCACCTGGATAGCCGAACACACAATCTACACCCTCAAGTAATAGACTTCTAAGCAAAATTTCTGAACCAGATATAACCTCGGGCTTCGAGAGTCTTTCCTTCAATTCCTCTTTTGACTTCAGTGTTGCACCTTGCGTTATCATCAGTCATCCTCCTCTCAGAAAAAACAAAAAAACCTTTCGTCGCTCATGCTTCAATACGAAGCAACGAGGGACGAAAGGTATATCTTCCGTGGTACCACCCAAATTCGTTATATATCTCCCGATATATAACCTCTACAAGTAAGAACGACATAAATGTACGTTCTACCAATGGCACTGTAACGCTTGCCCTGCGATTCCCCCTAATAGGCAACATCATAAGTTGTTGCTTTTCAAGGAAACAGCTCCGAGGTGAGCTCGTAGAAAAGGGATTTTGGCGATGGTTGCAGCTAATCCATGCGCTCTCTGTTCAAAAGGGCCCTAAGCACTTCGTCCTCATCAATGCTGATTTTATATTTACCATATGGTATGAATACCAGTACGTGGTAGATAAGACTTTCCTTATTATATGCCGTGAATCTCCGTTCGTCAAGAACCATACGCAACTCTTGTTAGAAAATGTATTAGGCGCAATCCCCCGTTTAGTTACATATATTATTTTAGCCCCAAAACGGCAAATTCATGCTACGTCACTTTCCATTCGGCGCAGCAGAAATGGAATGATGAACATGATTCGAATTTATGATCCTAGGTTCGATCAAGCCGAAGTGATTCGCCTCATTCGCAGCGAGCTTATTCCCTTATCCCATACGGTGCATCAGCATGACGCCCAGACTATTCGCGAGCTGCCTAAGCGATTCCGCCGCGGTGTTACTTATGTAGCATCCCTTTCTAAAAAAAGTCCGCCAGTCTCCTTCCTTCATTTCGAAGTGATGGGCGAGGTGCTTTATTTGGATATGATGGTCACTCATCCTGATCACCGAAATAGGCAATGGGGCAGAACATTAATAGCTCATAGCGAGGCCTACGGCAGGACGCACAACTGCAAAATTGCCAGGATGTTTGTCGACCAGGTAAATGATAAAGCACACCATCTTTATAGTAAACTTGGTTACTATACCGTTTACTACCATCCTGAGCTTCGCTGCTATGAATTAATAAAGCCGCTCACCCCGCTATGATTACTTAACCGCTATTAAAAACCATTGTTGTATCCGTTGTACCCTTGGTTTCCGTACCCTTGGTTTCCGTACCCCCCGTAGCCGCCATTGCAACACTGATTGAAGTTGTTGTTGCAGCAATTGCCGCCGCCGAAACCACCGCCAAATCCGCCTCCCCATAAAGGAAGCGTGCCGATTGCAAGAAGGTCAAACAATACGAGAGGCAAGATTGCACTCGTGTGCACCAGCTTGCCTTTATCTTTTTGAAGTGGCACGACGACCAATTTGTTATTGTGAACTCTTACAAGCTTACCAATAACGACCGAACCGTCTGGACGCACTGCATAAATGGACTTGCCGACCAGTTTCCGTACTTGTTGCTTGGAAACGTTATGCATGAGAAATCCCTCCTTTCCCGTTGTCATACATCATATTCCCTCGGGGCAGTTTCCGTCTGTTTATTTGTCCACTGCAAAATAAATGTGCGTATGTCGTTTTAGTCATTTTCACTTTTCATCAGAGACCATTATCGACATTTACGCAAAAAAAGGGCTGTCCAAAAATCATCTAATCGATGACTTGGACAGCCCTTATATATTGTTAACGCCTAGGCGTTAATTTTTTCTTTTGCAACGCCAGCAAGCGAATTGAACGAAGCCATATCGTTTACTGCAAGGTCAGCAAGAATTTTGCGGTTTACTTCTACGCCCGCAAGTTTCAAGCCGTGCATGAATTTATTGTACGAAAGTCCGTTAATACGAGCTGCCGCGTTAATACGAACGATCCACAGTCTGCGGATGTCACGTTTTTTGTTGCGACGGTCACGGTAAGCGTACATAAGGGACTTACCAACTTGCTCCTTCGCTGTTTTAAACAGACGATGTTTCGAACCGAAATAACCTTTAGCTAGCTTTAGAATTTTTTTGCGACGACGAGTGCGGACAAATCCGCCTTTAACTCTTGCCATGAGTGGAAACCTCCTGTAGGTTGAATTAGCTTATTTGGTGGAACTTATTATTACAAGTTAGCAAGGCCTTGTTTCAAACGACGAACGTCGCCAGCAGCCATAAGCGGTTGGCCAGCAAGTACGCGTTTTTGACGACCGGATTTGTGTGAAAGCAAGTGGTTACGGTAAGCTTTGTAACGTTTTACTTTACCAGTTCCAGTAATTTTAAAGCGGTCTTTCAGACTGCTGTGAGTTTTCATCTTAGGCATATCAGTTATCCTCCTTAAATTTCTTCATCAGTAGTTAGCTGTTGGTTTTGGGTGCCAAAATCATAATCATGCTCCGGCCTTCCAGCTTAGGAGCGCGCTCAACGCTGCATAATTCGGCAACCTCTTTTGAAAGACGATCCAAAATCTTTTGGCCAAGAGATGCATGGGCAATCTCACGACCGCGGAATCTTACAGATGCTTTCACTTTATCGCCTTCATTGAGGAACTTAACTACGTTGCGATATTTCGTTTGGTAGTCATTTTCATCAATGTTAGCACGGAACCAAACTTCCTTAAGATCAACGATCTTTTGGTTTTTACGAGCTTCTTTTTCTTTCTTCTGTTGCTCATAACGGAATTTTCCGTAGTCCATGATGCGGCATACCGGCGGTTTAGCCGTCGGAGCGACGTTCACCAGGTCCAAGTTAAGCTCGATAGCAAGCTGCATAGCATCGCGAATGGATTTAATACCGATTTGCTCGCCTTCAGCGCCTACTAAACGCACTTCTCTAGCCCGGATTTCATCATTGATTTGATGTTCTCTGCTAATAACGTGCCACCTCCAAAATTGGTTTGTTCATGTCTCTACGCAATAAAAAAATGCGGGTTCGCTCGGAACCCGCATCTCATAACCGTACATGTATGTCAGAACATCATTTCAGTTGAAATAATGGAATGACTAATCGATTATCGCGAACCAGCCAGCCTTAGCCGAAAGGTGAGAAGCGGGCGCTTCTGCTTGTGCGTCATTAAGTTAGTTGTAAATGTTACCGTGTTACTATACCATGGCCTACGAAGCATTGTCAACAGCCTTTTAACCTTGTTTGCTTTGAACCTCTTCAAGTCTGATGACGCGCGTATGTTGGGTATGGCTCCACTTCTTATTATTTTGAGTGAAGAACGCATGAACCGTTATTGGCCACCATGACAAGGTGAACAGCAAGAAGGTTGGAATGCGCAGATAAAGTTTCCACGAAACTTTAGCCATGTACATAGACAATGGGATCTGCACAAAAATATATGCCATGTACGGAATGCTTAACCAAAGCGGAAGCAGGTTGTAGACAGAGGTCACGTTATCTCCGCCTGACAGCAAAATATCTCCCCAAATGATCGCAGCAATAAAAAATCCAGCTAAATAATTATAAGCATTAAACACATAAAGGGCAGCATCTATCTTCGTCATGCTGCGATCCTTGATTCCCTGCCAGAGCAAAGGCAGCATATATTTACGAGTAACATCAAAATGGCCTTGCATCCAGCGGAGCCTTTGGCGAGCTGACGCTTGGAATGTAATAGGCTTCTCGTCGAACACCTTGGCTTCGAAATTGAATTTCGGATAAATCCCCTTTTTAATGCAGCGGACTGTAAACTCTAAATCCTCTACCAAGCTTGTCGCACCCCAGCCCATTTCCTGAAGTAGCTTTGCATCGAAGCACATCCCTGTTCCGCCAAGGAAATTAGCGAGACCCAGATTGGTGCGCGGAAGCTGCCAAAGTCGGTTACAGAACCAATAGTTGATCGCATTTGCAGAACTAACCCAAGAATCATTTGGATTTTTCGTATCCAAGTAACCTTGAATTACTCTGAATCCATTAATCAAATCATTATTCATATACTGCAAGAAATCAGTAGCTACAAGGTTATCGGCATCAAAGATCGCAACCCCATCGTAGCTTCTAGGCATATTCCACAACTCTTTAAGCATCCATTCGACTGCATATCCCTTACCGCGCTGGCTTGGGTTTTCACGAACGCATGCATATACTCCATCATAACTATTCACAACATCGACTGTACCATCGGTGCAATTATCACAAATCACATAAATATCATAAAGCTCCCGTGGATATTTCATTTTTTGCAGGTTTTCAATCAACGCGCCTACAACCTGCTCTTCGTTATGAGCTGCGACCAGCAACGCGAATTTTTTTTTCGGTGCATGGGAAAGATCTTCTTTTTTACGTCGCCATCCAAAAAACGTTAAGAACAGCTGATACACGCCTAGCAATGCAAACAGAATTTGAACTACTAGCATAATCGTATTGAACATGCGGCATTACCCCTTTAGACCCCATTTTTTTGCTTTTTTCAGCGCCATGTCAGGCTGCTGTAAAGCTTTTTATTATATATTTTCTCTTTGTACAAGTGTTTCTCTGCAAACACTCTCGGACCTTTATTGATTCTCCACGGAAACAACTTCTTTGTCAAAAGTTGAATTAGTCTTCATTGCGCTTAATCTCGTCAGAAAAACGCTTGCATTGCACCCCAATGAATACATTACCTCCTTTTACGACGACTCAGCCTTATTTTCAACCAATTGCTAAGTTTTTAGCACTATCGTCCTTATTTACGGTAAAATGTGTGAAAATGTTTCCTGATTTGAAATGGTAATATGTGACAAAAGAGTGAACGAACATACTCTTTCGACGTCTTTTACGGTTTCGACATGATCTGTCACAACGCCGTGAAATTTGTCCATTACAGTTTTACCATCAAATACACATTATTAAACAACAATTTGAAATCAATCTTTCCACCCTTTATTTGGAGCATTCGTACAATAAGGCACATAACTTTCAAGTTAGTGCTATAATACTTACTTATCCTTAATAAGTGGACAAGAAATAGTTTACGCTCAGCGAACAAAAACATGCTAAAATTGAGTCATTAATGGATAAAAAGTTTTAGGAGTAAGCCACCGTTAGGAGGATGTCAACGATGGAACGAATGATAGGCTGGCTGAAGACGAGTGAGCAAAGAATGCTGATTTGGGCTAATCGGAGACCTTCAGGGAGAAAGAGACATCGGTTTGTGGGGAATTGGTTAAGTACAGTCACACATATGGGCGGCGCCACCTTTACGCTCGCAACCGCACTAATATATGCACTATTAGCTCCAGCGCCTTGGAGCATTACAGGCTGGCAATGCCTGACAGCGGTAATTATCAGCCACTTGCCAGTAGCAATCGTCAAACGAAAATTTAAGCGTCTTCGTCCTTATCAGGCTTTGCCTGATGTAAACACAGGTCATAAGCCGCTTGCAGACTCTTCTTTTCCATCCGGGCACACAACAGCCATCTTTGCCTGGCTTATCCCGATATTATTAACGAGCGGTTTGTGGCTAACCCTGCTGATACCATTCGTCCTTATCATCGGAATATCTGTTGGATGGTCAAGAATGTATCTTGGACTGCATTACCCTTCCGATGTTGCAGCAGGTGCACTCATCGGAACGGTAACTGCCATCGCGGTCAATTATTCTTGGCCCTTGTCCACATTAGGAATAAATTAGTTGTCTTCGTCATCAGAATCATTCGATTCTGATTGACTTGCTTCCGCCTCTTCTATAAGAGACTTCTCATGCTTCGCTTCACGATGCTTCCGCAGCGCCTCGGAACCAATAACGGCTTCAACGCGATAAATATTTTGTCCTTTTTCCATAAACTTCATCTCATATTCAGTAAACACAAGGTCCTCTCGGGGACCTTCTTTGTGCAAATGGAGTGAAATATTGCGCATGATAAGCTCCATTTCTGCAAAGCTGTTCAATGAAAATTCGAACAACGATTGTGAATCGGTCTTAAAATGTATTTCTCCACGCTCGTTAAGAAGCTCGATATATTTGGAAACCAGTCTTGGATGCGTTAGTCTCCGGCGAGCATGCTTGGCCTTCGGCCATGGATCACTAAAATTCAGATGAACGCGCTCAAGCTCGCCTGGTGCAAACATCGTCTCGATCCCTTCAATATTAGCGCGAAGCAGCGCTAGGTTCGGCGGATGAGACTCCCCTTTTTGCTCCCAAACGATGCGTGCTTTCTCGCTGGCGCGGCGGAGAAGCTCATCGTACATATCGACACCAATAAAATTGATGTGCGGATAACGAGCGCTCATTTGACTAATAAAACGGCCCTTGCCCATGCCAAGCTCTACATATATAGGCTGATCGTTGCCAAAAAACTCGCGCCACTTTCCTTTGTGAGGCGCGGCATCAAGTACGACTAGCTCTGGCTGTCCCTCTAGACTTTCACGAATACCTTTTCTTCCTCTTAAACGCATATACAGTGATTCCTCCATTTATCGTAGACGATGCAACGAGTAGACTAGTCCTTATTGTGCCCAAGAATGTGCGCAATGTAAAGAGGAATAGAAAAAGCCGCTGCCTGTAATAGGCAATGCGGCTTCATGGTCATGTATTTGGATGTATAGTTGTTACAGCAATAGCTGGTAAGGTATTGGAGCATTCTCGCGCTGTTCGCGCTCATAGTTTTCTACCAATACTTCATTCAATTTCTTGCGAGCGGAAATCTCAACGCCATGGTTATTGTGAAAACGGACACCTGTAAGCGCCATCAATTCTTTTACAGTTAGTTCAACAGTAACGGTGTTGTCACCATTCGGAATTTTTGTCATATTACTCATCACTAATCACCTCATCGATTTATTTTAAGAGTAATCACATTTAATCGACGTTTCATGAATGCAGGTGCAAATGGGCTATGTCAGGTTTATTTGTTGTTATGTCGCACTTTTAATATAACACTTCATGTTAGGTTAAGCAAGTCTAAATTGACCCATTTCAAAAATATTTTCCAAATAAAGCGTTTTCCGAACATTCGGCGACCTTTCGTATAACAAACGTGGCTTTTAGTCTCGTTTTTCGCTAAAATATAGGGTGTACGTCTTGAAAGAAGGGGAAAACGATGATTAAATTTACCCCATCGCAACCGCAGCAGCTGATGCTCTGGGGCGATAAACGATTTCATACATGGAATTACGAAATGCGTGAGCAATTTGGCGGCAAAGTATTTAAGGTTACGCTTGACGCCGGCTTCACTTGCCCGAACCGTGACGGATCCATTGCGAAGGGCGGCTGTACCTTTTGCAGCGCTCGCGGCTCAGGCGATTTCGCCGGCAGCAGACGGGATGATCTCGTTACACAGTTCAACAATATACGTGACCGTCAGCATCAGAAATGGCAAGATGCGCAGTACATCGGGTACTTTCAAGCCTATACCAACACGTACGCGCCCGTCTCGGAGCTTCGTGAGTATTATGAAGTGATATTGCAGCAGCCAGGCGTTGTGGGGTTGTCCATTGCAACCCGTCCCGACTGCTTGCCCGATGATGTCGTCGATTATTTGGCTGAACTGAACGAGCGAACTTATCTTTGGGTGGAGATGGGCCTTCAAACCGTCCATGAATCAACTTCGGAGCTCATTAACCGCGCGCATGATACAGCCTGCTATCTCGATGCCGTTCAGCGTCTCCGCGCTCGCGGTATTCGCGTATGTGCACATATCATATATGGCCTTCCTCAGGAAACGCATGAGATGATGCTCGATACCGGTCGCGCCGTTGCAAAAATGGATGTACAGGGCATCAAAATTCATTTGCTTCACCTCATGCGCAAGACGCCCATGGTACGTCAGTACGAGGCTGGTCTGCTTCAATTTCTTGAGCAGGATGAATATGTGAAGCTGGTTGTTGATACGCTTGAATTTCTCCCGCCAGAAATGATCGTTCATCGCCTTACTGGCGATGCGCCGCGAGATCTGCTGATTGGTCCGATGTGGAGCAGTCGGAAATGGGAAGTTCTGAATGCATTTGACGATGAGCTGAAACGCCGAGATACGTGGCAAGGTAAGCTATGGCAGCAGGAGGATTAGCACATGTGGAGTATCAATAAGTCTGTTAATATCGTAAGTATACATGGCGATACCCACACTATAATAAAGGGAGGCGGTGCGGCATGGGCTTCCTTTCCGTCCTAAGCATGGCTCACAAATGGATCTCTGAGCGTACTGCTCCGGGTGATGTCGTCATTGATGCTACTGCTGGCGGCGGTGTAGATACGCTGGCGCTTGCCGAACTTGTTGGACCAAACGGCACCGTATATGCCTTTGATATCCAACAAGAGGCACTCGATCGTACACAAGAGCGTCTCTCCTCCCTTACAGTTAGCAATAAGCTGCCTGAAGTAAAGCTCGTGCTGGGAAATCATGCACTAATGGTTGAGGCGGTCGACCCTTCTGTAATTGGACGAGTCTCAGCTGTAATGTTCAATCTTGGTTATTTACCGGGAAGCAGTGATTTAACGATCATTACTGAACCTGCAACAACGATAAGTGCACTTAATGCAGCAATCCAACTGCTCCGTCCTGGCGGTATTGTAACCTGCGTACTATATCCAGGCCACCCAGGGGGTGCTGAAGAAGCCGCTGCAGTAGAGGATTGGGCAGCTCAGCTCCCTCAATCCATAGCACAGACGGTTATTTATCGTCAGATTCAGCGTGAAGCAGCACCTTATCTCGTCGCAGCAGAGAAACGGCCAACTGCTCGCTGACATGTTTACTGTAAGAAAAAAGATTGAGATACATACTACTGACACAGGAGAGATGAATAATGACAGTAAAACCTTATCCATTACAATTTAAAGCAGAAATGAAAGAGCGTATCTGGGGAGGACGTGCATTAGAGAGATTTGGTCTCGAGATGCCCGAAGGGTCAATTGGCGAAGGCTGGATGATCAGTGATCACCCGAACGGAATTACTAAGGTTATGAACGGTGAGCTAGCCGGCGTCGGTCTAGACCAAATCCGCGAAACTTATGGTCCCGTTTGGTTCGGTACACAGGGCTTCTCAGAGAAAAACGGCCGCTTCCCGCTCCTGATCAAACTGCTGGACTGCAATGATGACCTGTCCATTCAAGTACATCCAACCGATGTATATGCTGGACTTCCTGAGGGCGAGCTTGGAAAAACAGAAATGTGGTACATCCTTGATGCTAAGCCGGGAGCAAAAATCATCTACGGTCTGAAGGACGGCATCGACCGTTCCGAAATGGAAGCAGCAATTGCAGAAGGCCGCATTATGGACGCGCTGCAAGAAGTTTCAGTCGAGGCTGGAGATGCATTTTACATCCCTGCAGGTACCGTTCATGCACTCTGCTCAGGTGTTGTTGTAGCAGAGATTCAACAAAACTCCGACACGACCTATCGTTTGCATGACTATAATCGTCTAGGCCTTGATGGTGAATTGCGCGAGCTTCATATTGAAGATTCGCTAAACGTCATCGCTTATGAAGGCGCAGGCGCTGAGCGTATGAAAACAGATACCGCAGTTGCTGGACAATGGTTGACTATCGCTTCATCCCCTTACTTTATCGTTGAGAAGGGTATTGTCGCAGCCCCTTGGAAATTGTCCACATCGCAGGATAGCTTCGTTATCCTTGTTGTTGCGGAAGGTGAAGGACAGCTGAAATGGTCAGAGGGCGAACAGTCGGTTAAAGCGGGCGAGTGCTTCCTGCTTCCTGCAAACCTTGGCGACTATGAACTTTCTGGAAGCTTCACTGTTCTTCGTAGTATCGTTCCTGCATCTGTCTAATACCACTTGCGATTCAAAAAAGAACCTCCAAACCCGCCTGCTTGATGGGTTTAGAGGTTCTTTTGTTTCTGAAGCTACTTGTTAATCGCTTCTTTCTCTGCTTCAACCGTTAATGTGAACGGACGCGGCTTCGGCTTGCTGCTGCCTGCCTCGAGCGCATACAGAACAATGAGCAGCGTATGCTGATCCCGTACGACCTCTCCAGTAGCTAGGAATGTGGCAAGATCAAATGGCAGCTTCTCAATAACTGCATGCTTGTGAAGCTCCTTCTCGCCAAATCCTAAAGCCGCGAATTCAGCAGATACATCCTGTGGACGATCCGCTAGATGACGCATCCAGCCGCTCCATAGCGACTTGTCCATCGTAAACTCCCACCAAATCTTGCGCGGCTTATAATTGTGATTAAGGAAATAATCGTATTTCATTAGCCCCAGCACCACATCGGTATCCAGTCGCTGCCCCGCAATTGCAAGTACTTCTTCTGGCGACACGGCAGCTTTGTTCATATCATCTTGCAGTGACAGTGCCACTCCGCTAGAATTCTCCGCTGAGCGCGGAAGTGATTCCAGAAACGCCCATAACCGCGAGAATAGGTCCTCAAGCTGATGGCCAATCTTCTGCCAGCCGCTTCGCTCCCAGAAATCGCCGAACGCTTGGAAGAAATCAAATGCCGATGGGAATACACGATCAACCAAATATAACAATGTATGATCCATTCGGTGTGCATTCCAATATTTCTCCAGAACATCCTCAACCCGCTTGATCCGAACGATATCGCCAAATGGCATTAGATCATTGCCGAGCATTTCGTAAGGTGATCTGTCCATGTAGATATAGCCCCATTTATCCGCTTCACGGCGCAAACCTGTACCGCGCAGCATTTTGAGGAAGCCTAGCTGCAGCTCCTCGGGACGAAGCTCGAATACATCATTAAACGTTCCGCGGAACGTATCATAGTTTTCAAGCGGCAGACCGGCAATCAAATCGAGGTGCTGATCGATTTTTTGCGAGTTTTTCACTTTCATAACGGTACGCACAAGCTTCATCCAATTTTGGCGACGCTGAACCGCTTCATTCGTCGGGTCATTCGTAGACTGTACGCCAATTTCAAAGCGGAAAATACCTGGAGGCGCATTATCAGCTAAGTAATCAAGCACCTCAGGGCGCATAATGTCAGCTGTAATTTCGAATTGGAAGACGCAGCCTTGATGATTTTTGATCAAAAATTCAAAAATCTCGAGTGCGTAATCCCGTTTAATATTAAAGGTTCGATCGACGAACTTAATCAGCTTCGCGCCTTTTTCGATCAAATACAAAATATCAGCTTTCGTCTTTTCCATATCATAGTACCGAACACCGACCTCAATGCTCGATAAACAGAATTGACAGCTGAATGGACATCCGCGGCTTGTCTCAAAATAGACAACTCGGCTTCCGAGGTGAGGAATATCCTCTTCAAAGCGATGCGGTGACGGCAGCTCGTTCAGGTTCAGCTTCGGACGCGGCGGATTAATGATTACCTCCACGCGATCCTCCCGCTGCTTGCGATACGTAACCCCAAACACCATATGATACTTGCCATCGCCTTCAATCTCAGTTAGCAAATGATGGAAGGTCTCTTCGCCTTCTCCCACCACGATAAAATCAACCTCTTGCACACGCTCCATCCAATAGTCCATATCATAGCTAACTTCGGGACCGCCTAAAATAATTTTAATTTCAGGCATGATTTTGCGCAGCATATTAATAACCGTGATCGTTTCCTCGATGTTCCAAATATAGCAAGAGAACCCTACTACATCCGGCTTTCTCGAAAAAATATCCGATACGATGTTCATCACTGGATCTTTGATGGTGTACTCTGCAATATCAATATCGAATCGATCACCGCTGAACGCCTTCAAACAACGCAGCGCAAGTGAAGTGTGTATAAACTTAGCATTTAATGTGGATAGTACCACTTTCATAAGTAATAACCTCTCTAACTTAAGCATTTGCTTATCAAGCGCTATTGTACGAGCCATCAGCGCTTATAGCAAGTTGCCTTCTATTGTACAGAAAAAAAACAAAAAAAAGAAGAGGTATCCCTTGCCGCTTATCGCGACAGCAGATACCTCCATCTTTTACACCCTAACTCGAATATAAAGTTCATTTTTCAGCTGCATGTCGATGACCGGATAACGAACCCGCCATTTGTCGCCGCCAAGAGGTGTAACCTCGTTAGCAGCAAATCCTCGCGGCTCAAAGCCGTAATCACGCTCGAATGAAATCAGCACTTGGATTTTCTCATCCGGTAACATCCTATGGAACTCAGACCCTAAATTTATAGTCCATAGACGCAGCTCCTGAGCTGTCGATGCTCCGTATAACATATAAAAGCTTGGATCAATATCAGCTGTCAGCATAAGAAATCCTGCGGAATCGCGCTTTGCTTCCCATTTTGTAAACTTAGCTTCACCTTCCGTTGTGGATACGAAGGAGAATTGATCCTTGAGCACCTTCTCAATATCAGCCAGCGGTGCTCCCACTAGCGTTTGAGGAAGACTTGAAGGCAGAAACTTAGCGTTATTCAATTCCTCCTCAGTTATTTCACTATGTAGACTAGCCCCATGAATAATCGAAACAGCAAAATTCAAATCTGCGTTTGATCCCGTGTAACCTAGCGTTGTAATGCCAATAAGATCACCGAACTCATTGAACAAGGCCCCGCCTGAGCTTCCATGATCTATAGGCGCGCTTGTTTGTATGTATCTTATGCCGTCCTCATAAGTAATATTGCTAATTAGACCGTCGGATACTGTATTTTGCAATCCTAGCGGGCTCCCGATCGCAGTGACCTTTCCGCCTTTATAAGAGTTTAGGCCGTAACCGAGTACGACTGGCGGAAGTTGCGTCGAGGCTTCTGTTTTGATGATAGCAAGATCCGCATCCTTATCATAATTGACAACACCCGTTATATTCAACTCTTCTCCGTAAATATTGAGCATCGTAGCCGAGGCTGCATCCTCAATGACATGATAATTCGTTAGAATGAGATTGTCACCAATGACAACACCGCTGCCTTGGGCACGATTCGTCATAATTAGGACGACGCTCTCATCATATTTGTCTACTATTTCTTTGCTAGTAAGTTTAGGTATATTCCTTTGCTTCTCCAGCCACGCATCGTATTCAGCTTGCTCAGCAGCCTCTTGTGAGGTTATCCGAACCGCATTAGCTGCTTTGTCCCACTTCACCGTCGCGTTGAGCGTTTCAGAAATGAAGCGTACCGGTACAAACGTAACACCCTTGCGCACGACAGCAGGAGCATCGAGCTTAACAGTTTTTCCGTTAATTACCGCTTGTTGCCTGCCTATTTTAAAAGAAATTGTATGATTGCCCTTGCGAACGAAAATCGTTTCTGTCTTGCTCTCCAATGTTACGGTAGCTCCAAGTGCATTGAAAATATCGCGCATCGGAACAAAAGTGACACCCTTCTCAGCATAAGCGTTCGCTGTGAGTGACAGCTTCTTGCCATCTACAATTACCTGCAGCTGCTGCGAAGAAACTTCAGATGCTTTACTGGTTACATTCGCTGCCGATACTGATTCTGAGTTAATTCCTGAAAGAGGGGCAAGTAATAAGCCAGCCACGAGCAAAGGACTAAGCAAAGATTTCATAAGTTTTGTTTTCACGCGATTATTTCCCCCAAACATTCCCATTTTCACCATTGGTAAATCTATCATTTATCCTACCATTCCTATTCACTCTTTGTCTATCTGATCGCATTACATAGACAGCTGCTTGGAAGTGAATTAGAAGATTAGAACAGAAGCCCTTACTCATGGTATAGTAGGAGCATTGAATCTAGGAGGTTTTTAGCATGCACAGGGGGAAAAAGCGCGGAGCTCCTCAAAAACAAGCAGATAAGAGCAAGTCCTATCCGGTTAACGAGCCGATGGAACTGCTTCCCTTTCTTATAAAAAACATTTCGGGTGCTGGACGCAACGTTGTCAAATCAATACTCGCAAATGGACAAGTTTCTATTGGCGGCAAATCGACTACCGCTTACAACTACCAACTCCAGCCAGGCCAAACCGTTACAGTAGGTAAAGAACGGCCGCAAGATAAGATATTGCTGGAAGGGCTCACAATTATGTTTGAGGATGAGCATATTATCGTCATTAAGAAGGATGCTGGACTATTATCCATTTCTTCAGATGCCGCAAAGGAAAATGAAGTAACCGCCTATCGGCAGCTCATGGCACATGTACGGGTAGAAAATACTAAAAATCGGATTTATGTCGTGCATCGGCTAGACCGTGACACTTCAGGTGTTATGATGTTCGCGAAGAGCGAAGCGGTTCAGCAGCAGCTGCAAAACAGTTGGCAAGACACGGTTCAAGAGCGGATCTATGTCGCGCTCGTAGAAGGGGCCGTGAAGAAAGAGAAGGGCACGATCAGCACATGGCTTAAGGAAAGCAAAACGCTCAAAATGTACTCAAGTTCCTATCCAAATGACGGCCAGCACGCAGTTACCCATTACAAGGTGCTTCGAGCCAACAAAAACTTCTCTCTCCTTGAAGTAAACCTCGAGACGGGTCGCAAAAACCAAATTCGTGTCCATATGGAGGATCTCGGTCATCCCGTTGTCGGCGACAAAAAGTACGGCGCTCGCACACGTATAATTGGCCGCCTTGGCTTGCATGCTCGCGTACTCGCTTTTACACATCCAATTACCGGTAAGCTTGTACGTTTTGAAACTGAGATTCCTAAGCTGTTTCTCAAGCCCTTCCATGAAACGGAATAAGAGCCTTTAGCCAAATTTAAATAAGCATCAGCCGTTTATCACAAAGCGGCCGATGCTTATTTTTGTTATAATACGATAGATATTTATTCCAACCAGAGAGGAGCTTCATTATGCCACATTTATTATTCCGCGGAGTACCATCCGAGCGGCTGCAAGCTGTCTCTTCCCCGCTTGCGACTGAGCTTGCCGCTATTTGCGAGTGCGGTACCGATAACTTCACAATGGCTTGCTTGCATACAACCAGCGTCTACGGCAATGAACCTAGTGATTCGGAATTCGCATTTATCGAGATCGGCTGGTTCGAGCGCGGACAGCAGGTAAGGAATCGTTTCGCACAGACTGTCACCAAATACGTTAGTCAGCTAGGCATACCCGAAATCGAAATCGTTTTCCACGCTTATCGTGAAGATAGTTACTACATCAACGGCGAACCCGTCGAAGAATAACATCATTCCATCCTTCGGAGTCTCAATCCAATTGGTGTTGTGACTCCACCGTATTCCACTCGACATCATCGATATTTAACCAGCCCGATCCTCCGCTAAAATAAATAGAAACCGTATCTCCCAATTTTACTGATACAGCAGGCAGCTTAAACTCTGCATATTCCTCTTGAGCCTTGATCGCATGCTCCTCAACTGTCGCTCCATTGATAGAAACTCCGATTATTCCGCCATCCCCGCCGGCGCTTAATTTAGCGGAAAGAACGGATTCACCGGCAGCGGCGCTCACGAAGGTTTGGGAAACGCTGTTTGCATTGCCTGGGTCTATATACATCAGATTCGAACCGCTGTATGGACGGTTTGTACCTATCCCGGAGCCAGAACCGAACGACCAATACTGCTGCCCTTGCTCAAATCCGCCGTTCTGAAATGACTCATGAGCCTCCGTTGCCCCAATCGTTCCTTTACCGCTTACAACCGTGTAATGCTTGAATCTCTTAATGTTAAATCCTGAATCCTCATCAGGTATAGCATCATTATTATTGAAAATATAAGCCGCTTCCTCGTTCAATCTTAGCTGGGGTTTCTCAAAATAGTATCTGCCGAACGATCGAACAAACTGAAATGGCCCGCCAGGATTTATGTAGTCAACAGTACTTATAAACTGCTGCGGTTCGATCTTCTCATAAAACAATACATAAATATAAGGCATCATCACCTGGTCCGTCACATAGATATTGCCTTCCGTTTCATCCGAAGCGTATTGAATAGCTTCCCCAAAGGATTCATAGAAAAGCGGACTTATTTGTTTCGAGTAAGTTGTGAAATAGTGCCCGCAGAAGGAAATGAAAAATATCGTGAATGCAAAGGCAGCAATGACAAATGCATATTTGATATATTTGTGCAGCCACATTAAGCCTGCAACCGCTAAAAATATTGACGGAAAAAAAATAATATTAATACGATTGATATTCACATCTGTAATAAGTGTCATTAGAACAGCCGTCATGAACCAAATCGCTATTACGGCAGTCTCGATCCGAAAATGCTTAATCAATTGAAAGGAGCCATAAATGATGCCAATACCGATAAGCGGTAATCCAATCGGATACATAAATCCGAATTTAGGAATAGCATTCCATAATAGACCATCATTTTGAGTCATATACATTTTCAAAAACACGTTGAAATTATCCGCAAGCATCGATAAAATACGACCTTCAAAGGCGGTAGACACTTCCTCTACTCGAGGCACAGTCAGCTTCGGAATAGAGAAAAGGAATTGAATCGTTGTCATACTGAACCGATTAATAAGAAGAAACAAGCCAATTGGTGCTGCTAGAATCATTAGAATAACGCCATTCCATAGCAACTCCTTCAGCTTGAACACCTTCCTGACAATGAGCAAAGCGAGCACAACCGCCCCGAAGACAGGTACAAAAAAATAGGCGGTTCCATAGGCATAAAGTGAAGCTGCGAGTGTTAATGTGAAACCAATCAGCCATTTCGGTTGATGGATAGACTTAAATAAGAAGTAAACAGCCAGCAATACCAGTGTAGGAAAAATATTCGACTCGAGCGCCCATCTCGAAATCATAATATGCCACGGGCATATGACGATTAAGAAAGCTGCTGTCTCTGCCGCGTGCTTTCTCTTAAATAACTGAGCAGCGATTAAGTAGAATAGCACCATGCCCAGCAGCCCAAATAGAATGCTTACCATTCGAATAGATAGCTCATTTAAACCGAATAAATAGATAAAAGGCATAGATAAGTACGCATACAGCGCGTTTTGCCCGCTTCCCCAAGCGATCAAATGAACGGGCAGCGAGATCCCATTTCGATCTATACCATAATGAAGAATCGAATAAGCCTCATAGCCGATCGAAGCCTCGTCTTGATTCAGACCGCCTGGTATAGAGCCCGCGTATAAGATTCTCACTGCTGCTCCAATTAGAAACAGCAGTAGCAGCACTGGGTTCTTTTTCACCCATTCGATTGAGGTAGTCATTACTGTGGGTCACCGCTTCTTATTATGTGATTAGAATGTCGAATAGGATATAAATAGAAGAATAGCAGTGCGATAATCAAGGCAATAAAAGGGATGACGCTTAGCATCGAACGGATGCCCCACACTGCAGCATCTGCTTGAACCGCATCTTTTACATAACCTGTTGTTTCCAAAACGATACCAAGCACGACAGCTTGCAGTGAAATACCCCATTTGACTATAAAACCATTCATGCCAAAATACATGCCCTCTCTCCGCACCCTCGTCCGCTTCTCATCCTCATCAATAATCTCGGACAACAGAACGTCCAGCAGAACGAGCAAACCCGCTAAACCAATGCCGATCACTGCCGCCGCCAAGGCTGCAGTTGCAACACTGGATACGAATAGAAATGGAATCGTCGATAACGCATAGATACTTACTGCAATCATAACCGTCTGGCGGGCTCCCCATCTCTGAAGCAGCCTGCCCCAGACGTAAACACAAGGAATTGCAGCGAGAAAGATTGCGCCAAGCAAAATTGAGTTCGTATCATCTGCGGCACCAAGCACATATTTAGTAAAGAAAGGTATGGCAGCGGGCAGCATAGCGAATGTAAACTGTACGAAAAAGCTGCCGATAACGAATAAAACGAACGCTTTATTCGAGAATGTAAATTTCAAGGACTGAACAAAACCTATTTCTTCCCGCTCAACAACAACCTTCTCTTTGCTCGCTGACACCATAATAATAAAGAAGATTAGAGCGATACCCGCAAAAATAGCCCCCATTGGGCCCCAGCCCAGATTCCCATATACTAAAGGAGGCAGCGCCACGCCAATAATCATTCCCAAAATACCGAACATTTGCCGCCACGAGGATACGGTTGCTCTCTCCTTCATCGTTGTAAACATTTCAGGAAAGAGCGCCGAATAATTCAATACTACCATGACGAACAAAATATCATAGAGTAGAACAATTGTTATAAAATACCAAAACAACTCCGAACCACTGCCTACTGGAAACCATATCGCCGTAAATAATGCAGCTAATGGCACCATACCAAATAACATATACGGAATACGTCTGCCAAAACGAGAACTCGTACGATCCGAAATATGTCCGAACAACGGATTCAGCACTGCATTTACGATTCCGTGAATGACCATTGCGAGGCTGATTAGGGTCGGCTTTACGCCAAGCACATCCACATAATAAAAAACGATGTAGGATGCAAAAGCCTGTGCAATCAAGTTTACGGATAGGTTTCCTGAGCTGTATGCTAATTTCGATTTGAAGCTTACAGTGGCCATAAATATCACGCTCCCGGTTACGATGAAAGTCAATTATAATCTCTATTTATAACTCTCTCATCTTACCGCAAAAACCCTTTTTATTCCATAATTAACTTTAAGAACAATTACTTCATTTTCACCATTCGAATATATGGGCTTCCGCTTACTTGAATCGAACCATCCTCGATATAACCCTGCTTTGTATATATCGCATAAGCTCTCGTATTTTCCGGCTCTACAATTAACGACACCTTGTTGTACCCTGCCTCTAAGCCCTTTTGCTCAAAAGCGCTGATTAACACCTTCGCTATGCCCTGCCCCTGATAACGCTCTGCAACAGCAATGGAATCCAAATAGTACTCGCCTTCCTTAGCTTCTACAGCAATGATCTCATCTGCACGAGCGCCTGACTCCCGTCCTGGCCGAGTAACAAAAGGCAAATCTAGTTGTGCCGCGTCATCACCGCCATAGCTGATCAGCATACCAGCAATTCCATCTTCTCTGCTATCTACAAGAACATTCTTGTAGCTGATCCGATTGTCCTCACGAATATAAAAGTCGCCAAGAATTTGCTCTGCTTCAGCAGCATCCTCGGTTCCTGCTAAACTATAGGCAATATGACCAATTGCTGAAAGCAGCAATGGCATTACTCCTTGTAAATCTGCTTTCTCTGCTTGTCTAATCATGATGACATCCCTCATTCTTTTTAATGTTCTGTTATAATAAATGAATATTATTCTTGAAGGTGATGAAGTAGTGAGTAATGTCTATTATACATTCCCCATAGGCATACGGAACAGTCAGGTTCCTTTTGCCCCGCAAGCGGAAGCTGAAACAAGCCGTCAGCTTGTTGATGCCCGCCAGAAGGATGCTGGTTTTTTCCGTGCGTTAGAGCAATACGGCATTTCACTCAATAGGTCTCAAATTGCCGCCGTTCGCCACAATCAGGGTCCTGCACTTACGCTGGCAGGAGCTGGATCGGGTAAAACATCTGTGCTCGTATGCCGAACAGCTTATTTGCTTGCTGTACAAGACGTGATGCCTCAGCATATTTTATTGATGACCTTCTCCAAAAAAGCAGCCGATGAAATGCGCAGCCGCATTCGCGCACTTCCTGTTCTTAACCCGCAAGCTGCAAGCGGTGTAGAGGCTCGCACCTTTCATTCCTTCTGCCTCCAGCTGCTCCGCGGCCGCGGCTACCGCCAAGGTATTTTGGGCGAAACCGGTCAAAAACATATTTTTTTCAAACGGTTGATGAGAGAGCTTATGCTGCAAAACGATTACGAGCCCGAAACACTGCTAGCACAGCTCTCTGCGATTAAGCTGCAGATGATCAACATCGAGGATCTTCCCACATCTACAACGGAGGAAAGAGAGTTAAAGCTGCTCTTCACACGTTATGAACAGTGGAAGAAGGAGATGGATAAGCTCGATTACGATGATCTTCTGCTCGAAGCCTACAAGCTTCTTAAGGATGATAAATCCTTGCTTGCTACACTGCAGCAGCGATTTCAGTACATCATGATCGACGAATTCCAAGATACGAATCAAGTGCAATACGTTCTCGTGCAAATGCTCGCAGACAAGCACCGCAACCTCATGGTCGTCGGCGATGATGACCAGACAATCTATTCTTTTAACGGTGCCAAAAACGATTATATATTGAATTTTGAGCATCAGTATTCAGAAGCGATTACCTATGTGCTAGATATTAACTACCGATCAACTAGCACAATCGTAGGTCTTGGCAACGCCATTATCCAATATAATAAGCTGCGTAAAGAAAAATCGCTTTCAGCTGTCAAGTCCAAAGGTGTCAGCCCTTCCTATGCACGTCTCAAGACGACACAGGACGAGGCGAAGCTCATTGTCGATACCATTACGACGCAAATTGAACAAGGCGTGCGCTCTTATGGCGACTTTGCTGTTTTGTTCCGTACCGCGAGCAGCAGTAGGGCACTCATCGAACTGCTGCTCACGAAGGAGCTTCCTTTCATCGATTTCGGCGACGGTCAGCTCTTTTATGACCAATGGGCCATAAAGCCGCTAGTTGCGCATCTGCGGCTGGCGCTCGACCGGCGGAATTTCGATGCGATGGAAATCCTGCTTCCTTCGCTTTATGTCAATCGCGAGCAGGCTATGGCTTTCATCTGGAATCAAGACAAACAACGTGCAAAGAAATGGCCGCTTATTCACTTGCTTGAATTTCCACAAATAAAGGAATTTCAAAAGGACAAAATCAAAGAGCGCATCAAGCTTATTAAAACATTAGCTGAAATAAAACCATCTGAAGCTATTATGCAGCTTCGCCAATCCTTTTATGACCAATTTCTCGAAACGAGCAAGCGTCATGAAATGACGGAGCATAAAGAAGGGCTGAAGGAAGTACTGGATGAGTTCGAAGCCGCTGCAAGCAGCTACGATACGATCGAGGCTTTTCTCGCTTATATTGATGATATTACGGACAAGCATGCTGCCGTGCAGCAGCTTCAGAAGCATAATCATAACCGCAGCGCAATATCGCTGATGTCGATTCACAGATCCAAAGGACTCGAATTTCCTATTGTGTTCGTTATCGGCGCTTCTGAAGGTATTCTACCGCATAGCTCTGCACTTGCTGCAGACAAACATAGTGATCGGAGCTCAATCCAAACAGGGGATAACGCACTTGCTGAAGCGCTGGAGGAAGAACGGCGACTCGCCTATGTTGCTGTCACAAGAGCGCAAGAAGAGTTGTATATCAGTTCTCCTGCTCTGTACCGAGGGAAGCCGGCAGAATTATCACGGTTCATCCGCTCAGCTTTCATGTCAGGACAGGAAGAAGACGGCGAATCCGAGTCAGCTCTTGCATGGTTGTGCACAAGTAATTCCTGTGAGGTGTGGCAGCGGATCATTACCTACGAGGATTCACAGTCTGTGTCGCGGACTTGTCCTATATGTCAGTCTTTGATGGAGCAAGGAACGAAGATATTACCTAAGAGAAAGAAATAAGGAGCGACGATTAGCAGCATGAATGATCAACTAGTCCAATATCTCAAATTAGCAGACGCTGTCATCATTACGGATATAGAGCATCAAATTTTGGCCGTAAACCCTGCTTACGAGAAAATTACCGGTTATTCTTCGGAAGAAATAACGGGTAAAAAAGCTGGCATTTTACGTACATCCTATACACCGAAAGAAACACATGACCAAATGAAGCTGGCGCTTAAACAAGGCTTGTCATGGTCTGGCGTCCTGACCAATCGGCGAAGAGACAGCAGTATCTGGCATTCCTCCATCACAATAACACCAATGCACAGTGATGGGATCGTATACTATATCGGCATTTTCCGTGAATTGGAGAAACTAAAGAGCGGCTTTTATTTACCTGAGGAACGTATCGGCTCCATACAAAGCTCCATGCTGAAAGTACTGGCCATTTCTTGCGAAATTCGCGATCCCGGTATCGAGCAGCATCTCGTACGCGTACGTGAATTAACAGAACGACTTACCCATTTCCATAATGAACGAATGCAATTGGGCTGGCCTGAAGAGTCCGTGAACCGGATTTCGCATGCAAGTATTTTACATGATATCGGCAAATCAGGCATTCCTGAGGGCATTCTGTACAAGCCCGGCCCCCTCGCCTATTATGAGCGTCAAATTGTTGAGATGCATACGCAAATCGGCGTTGATATTATTGAGAAAATTTACGCCGAGCTTACTGACGATTTATTTAAACATGAGCTTGAAATGGGAAAAAACATTATTTTATACCATCATGAAAAATGGGACGGTACCGGCTACCCGCATCAGCTTGCAGGTGAAAACATTCCTATTGAAGCACGCATCGTTGCAGTAGTCGATGTATATGATGCATTAACCAGTACGCGTCCGTACAAAGAAAAATGGACCGAAGAACGAGCGCTTGCTTATATTTGTGAACAGCGCGGGCAGCATTTTGATCCCGATCTCGTCGATTCCTTCCTTGCGCTCCATCATAACGAAGTGGAAAATTAAAGAGAGTCTCTTTGAACAAAACGAATGAAATAATGGCTGTGCAGGAGTTATCCCTGCACCGCCATTTTTATCCGAACAGCATATGTGTTTAACTTAGTGGTTGGTGAGCAGCATTACGTCTATTTATTAGACCTATTTTTGCCGGAAGAGTTAGTTTGATAAGAATAAGTCTAGATTTTAGATCTATATTTACTAGGACGACGCATATACGCTCATTTGGCAGGTTATGAGAAAGCGTAAGTCTATTTTCTAGTCCTATTTTCCTCAAAAAGGTTAGTTTAATGAATTTAGGTCTACTTTTTAGATCTATTTCAGTTGGAGCGACGCTTACCTATTATTCTCAGGACTCCGCTCCATATATGACGCGAAACTCATCCTCTAGAATAGACATCGTGATCAAGTCATGAAACTCCCCGTTCATATAGAGAGCATCCCGTTCTACTCCCTCGCGTTGAAAGCCGATTTTCTCATATACGTGGATAGCACGCGGATTAAAAGCATAGACTCCCAGATGAATCCGATGAAGCTGCAGCGTTTCAAATCCGTATCGCAGCATATGAATCAACGCTTCCGAACCATAACCTTTGCCGCGATGCTGTGTCCCTTGAATGCCAATACGTATGTTTGCACTCCGGTTTATCGCATCAATTTCATTTAATACAACCTCACCCAGCAGCTCGTCTGTTTCCTTCAATATAATCATGAGATCAATACGATCCCCATCTATAACAATTATTTTTCGGATCCATGCTGCAACTTCTTCACGAGTAAATTCTTGTTGCGAGCCAGTCAGTAAGTTCATCTCAGCATCTTGCAAAAACTGAAAATAAGCCGCCATATCAGACTCCCGAACTGGACGCAAAAAAATGGAATGTCCCGTTATCATAGGCTCTGTCAGTTGTTCTTTCATTACGATCTCCCCTAATCTCAATAAATAGGATAACAAATATTCACAGTTAAATCTGGTAAAGAATGATTATGATCATACTAACCTCTCATTTTTTTTTTTTTGATTTTACAATACAGTTGTGAACTGAATTGTAGCCCCATTAAGCAAAAATGAATACACTACGTACAAGAAGCACGATTCAGGGCTTCAAAGGAGGAGTCCACTTGGATGTATGGAAACAAAGCTATGAGCAGCTCATTTTCCTCCATGATCGTTCTATTGGGTTGAAGGCTATAATTGCAATTGACAGTACGAAGCTTGGTCCTGCTCTCGGCGGTTGCCGAATGTGGCAATATGAAAGCGATGAAGCCGCCATTCAAGATGCACTGCGATTAGCACAAGGAATGACCTATAAATCAGCAATCTCTGGACTTCCTTACGGCGGGGGCAAAGCAGTGATTCTCAGCCAGCCCGGTCAAAGCTCGCGCGAGGTGTTGTTTCGGGCATTAGGCCAGCATATCGAAAACCTGCAAGGAAGCTATATTACAGGGATGGACTTAGGCACGAATGTTACGGATATGGACTGGGTTCGTCTTGAGACTTCATATGTGACGGATGTATCTGGATCGCTCGGAGCCGTAAATGATTTAACCGCCAACATGACCGCTTATGGCGTTTTCCTCGGAATCAAAGCTTCTCTCAAGCGTGTGTATGGTTCCGAGAAAATTCAACATAAAATCGTTGCTGTTCAAGGCTTAGGTAAAGTAGGCTATCAGCTTTGCCGTTATTTGAAGCATGCAGGAGCCAAATTAGTCGTCACAGACGTCGATCCAGAGCGCATGAAAAAGGTGGTCGAGAATTTCGGAGCAAGCCCTTGTAAGCCAAGTGACATTATGCGCATACCTTGCGATGTGTTTTCTCCATGCGCCTTAGGCGGCGTCTTGAATGATTACTCATTAGGGCAGCTGAGCTGCAGTATTGTTGCAGGCGCCGCTAACAATCAATTAGCAGAAAAGCGACATGGCGAGAAGCTGTATGAGCTTGGTATTTTGTATGCTCCTGATTATGTTATAAATGCAGGTGGTATTATCGTAACGTCGGTTGAGCTTGATGGCGGGAATACTGCAATAGCGCAAAAGAATGTCGAGAGAATCAATGGCACGCTGACGAATATATTTGAAATCGCAAATAAGAAAGCGATCTCCACAGCGATGGCCGCGGATCAGGTCGTTGAGCAGCTGCTTAAGGCGTGAACACTACATTCAGTGACAAAAGAGAAAGAGGTCATCTGCTCAGTAGAATAATCTACGGAGAGGATGACCTCTTACTTTTCACTCTTGACTACACTGCTGGCGGCGTGAAGGAGCGTCCTGCAAACTCAGCATCAAGCATATAGAATGCATTGCTGTCCTTGTCGATGCGCTTCAGCTTATGGATAATACTATCAAACAATGCTTCTTCTTCAACCTGTTCATCTATGAACCATTTGAGGAAGTTGATTGTCGCGTGCTCGCGATCGTTGAGTGCAAGGTCAGATAAATTATAAAAGCGTTTTGTATTTTGCTGCTCATGTCCGTAACCTTGCTCGAACGTGTCAAGAATGGAGGAGTAATTGTTATTTGGCTCTCCAATAGCAGTTAGCGTGACACGACGACCACGATCATTTAGAAACTTGTATATTTTCATTGCATGAAACCGTTCTTCCTCCGCCTGTACAATGAAGAAGTTAGCGAACCCGTCAAGACTCTCACCTGAACAGTAAGCCGCCATTGCAAGATACACATGCGCTGAATAAAATTCAAAATTCATCTGTTCATTTAATGCTTTTGCCAATCCATCATTCATGCTCATGCACCTCTATTTTCCTAGATTGTACTTATTCTAACATAAAAAAATAAAGAACGGCAAATGCCGTTCCTATGAATTTACTCAATTTATGTAGCTATCCAATCATTTTCTTTAGCCGTTTATAGAGCTTCTCAGCAGACGGCGCGCTTACCGTCTTCGACTTGATCACGACGAAGCACTCCAGCTTGCAGGTTTTGCAATCGCCAAGACAATCACTTTTCTTCTGCTTAATATCCGGATATCGATTTTTCATTGCCTTATAAATCGGCTCCAAACCGTTCTTGAGATTCCGTTTGCAATATTTGATCTTCCTCATCTCATTCACCCCGCAGCGCAACGAAGGATTTACTCTCTACTTGATGATAATGATTATCATCCCCGTTGTCAACTGCGATTTTTAAGAACCTCTAGCCCTTTTAACAGTTGGCTGTCCTCGCGTGCCAACTTCTCGCGAAGACGCTGCAGCAGCTGGTATCCTGTTTTGTCATTAAAGCTGCCAGTGACTTCAAGCTTCTCCGCAGTCTGGAATTTCCGAAGTGCCTCTGCCGTTTGCTTGTCGAACATGCCTTCTTGACCCGTAGGCGTGTAACCTAGCTCCTTCAGCATCATCTGCAGCGTCTTCACATCCTCGCCATAGCTTCCGATCTTCATATGTGTGCCGATCGCCAGCGGCCTTAACTTCGTAAACTCAGGAAGAGCAACCGCAATATCAGGAGATACCCCTGTTTTGTTAATCCAAGTACCGCCAGGTGTCTTCCACTGCGCTTCTGTTAAGCTCAAAACTGAGCCATCCTTAAATTGATTAAAAGCTTGAACTACACCTTTACCATACGTTTTTTCTCCAATGACTGTTGCTCCTGCTGACTCCTTCAATGCCGCCGTCAGTACCTCGCTCGCGCTCGCAGACTGTCCATTTACAAGCACAACAATCGGAACCGTCCATTCTTTCTCTTGATCAGATTTATAGGAAATCGTTTGCCGTTCGTTTTTGTACACGACATTCAGAATCACCTTATTCTTCGGAATAAGTGTACTTGCAATCTTAATCGTCGGTTGCAGCAGGCCCCCCGGATTAGAACGCATATCAAGCAGCAAGCCCTTAAGAGGCTCTTTCGCTTGCAGTTCAGTAATTGCCGCCTCGAATTCCTCTGCTGTTTTCTCTGCAAATCGGCTTATGGTTACATGTCCGATGCCGCCTTCGAGAAGCTCGGATGTTACCGTATGCACCGGTATCGCTTCCCGCTTCAGCGTTAATTTAACCAGTTCGGCTTGATTCGCCCTTTGAATTTGCAGTGAGACTGACGTTCCTTCCTTTCCTCTAACAATACTCAGCAGCTCTTGAAACGTCTTCCCGTTCAGCTTCTGATTATCTACCGAGATAAGAATATCGCCCGGGAGCAAGCCTCCTCGTTCGGCAGGAGCCCCCTTCGTGAGTCCTGAAATGACGAACTGTCCTTCCTCTTCCCGTATTTCAGCACCGATCCCATATATTTCTCCTTCATAAGATTGCGTATATTGGCTGCCCTTCTCCTCCGCCAAATAACGAGAGTAAGGGTCCTCGAGCGAGCTGACCATACCTTCTATTGCTCCGTTGATCAGCTTCTTTGGTTCAGCCCCGTTTAAATAATCATTCAAAATTTTATTGTAGGAAACCGAAAATTGTTTGAAAGTTGGCTCCTTCAACATAGGATATTGATTTCCCATCCATAGAAATCCTATAGCGAAGCCAAGAGCTGTAAACAAAGCTGCCCCCATTACGCAGTAAGTTAGAAATCGTTGTTTCGCAGTCTCTGATGTAAAATATTTCATCTGTTCATCTCCTACAAAGTTTTGTGAAGCAAAACTTACTTCGAAAGCATACACCTAGTTTTATGAGTCTTGAATGTCCGGGTCATTTTAGCTACAATCAACCTAATCTTAAATATAGAGAGCTGGAGAGGAGCTTTACTGCTAGTATGTATAAACTTATCGCAATTGATGTTGACGACACATTATTAACGGATGACCTAACCGTAACGGAAGGCACTAAGCGTGCCATGGAGGCTGCTATTGCACAAGGTGTAACCGTAACACTTGCAACAGGCCGTATGTTTGCTTCCGCTCAAAAGATCGCCAAGCAAATTGAACTTAATGTTCCTATTATTACTTATCAGGGAGCCCTCGTCAAAACACTGCTGGATGGACAAGTATTATATGAAAGAAACGTACCGATTGACGCGGCCAAGGAGATTAACGCTTTCGCGGAAGCGAACGGTCTGCATCTGCAGCTTTACGTAAATGATGAGCTTTACGGCACAGAGGATAATGATAAAATTAGAGCTTATTCTGAGCTTGTAAATATCCCATACAAAATAGAAACTGACTTCAACAAGCTGCTGGACTTTCCGATGAACAAAATGCTTATTATCGACGATCCCGCTCGTCTCGACGAGGTTGCTGAGCAGCTTAAGCCCCTCGTTGGAGATCGCGTGCATATAACAAAGTCCAAGGCACACTATCTTGAGTTTATGCACAAGGAAGGTACAAAAGGACATGCTCTTAGATTTCTAGCTGAGCATCTCGGTTGTACAATGGATCAAACGATCGCGCTTGGCGATGCATGGAATGACCATGAGATGATTATGGCAGCAGGTCTTGGTGTAGCCATGGGCAACGCAACTCAATCGCTGAAGGATATAGCAGACTATGTTACATTTTCGAATAATGAGGAAGGCGTGCGCCACGTTATCGAGAAGTACGTACTTCAAGCTTCCGCAGAATAATGCTAGGAGGCGAGAGCCTTTATGAACTGTCCCCTTTGCAACGAACCGAATAATTGTGAGATGGAAGCTGACCCCGCGGCTCAAAATTGTTGGTGCTTCCAGTATGACATTCCCAAAGAATTGCTTGAAGCCGTCCCTGTTGCGCTCAAAGATAAAGCATGCATCTGCCGAAATTGCATAAGAAATGCCATTAGTCGAACATAATTAAAGGCTGTCTCGCAAAGGTCAATGACCCTGTGAGACAGCCTTTTCTTTCTATACCTCTAACCGTGACGGCATGAAGAATCGTTCCTCTATAACGCTTGCGGATAGAGGCTTGCAATGTTTTGCCATCGCGATGATCGTTGAGACAATTGCTCGATCATCGCTGTTACTGCCTTTTTGATGATTGTATGCACAATAAGGAGGCCGCTCCACCTTAGTGGACAGGCCTCCTCTTTATAAGTTCATTAAGAAACAGCTTTACGTGATCGCTTGCACTCGCCCTTGCCGCATGACTTGTAGGTACCTGTAAAATCAAGCCTGTGGTCGGAAACAATAAAGCCAAACTCCCTTTCAATCCTCTGCTCAATCTCTAACAGCCAATCCTCTTTAATTTCAGTCAGTGAGCCGCAATTATCACAGATCAGATGATGATGCATATGCTCATGATCTTCACCGCGAAGATCGTAACGAGCTACACCATCCCCAAAATTCATCTTCTCAACGACATGAAGCTCGGCCAGTAGCTCGAGTGTCCGATATACGGTCGCTAGACCGATCTCAGAATTTTTTCGCTTCACGAGCATGAAGACCCCTTCAGCGCTCAAGTGATCTTTTTCGTTCTCAAGCAGCACTCGCAATATAATCTCACGCTGTGTCGTCAGTTTATATCCGTTCGCCATCAAATGTCGATTTATGCGATCCGTTTCCGCAGTGATGTTTAACATGCTAAGCTACCTCCTTTTATTGAAAAGCCTATACAACAATAAATTCCACTATATGTAAAGGCTTACTTTTAGAATCATTATAATTTAATGGTAGTATACTTTTATGAATTTAGCAAATACCATATATTAATAATTCTCAAAACACAACCAACTATAGCACTGTCGAAATACCTCCATCAATATTAACAGAAGTACCTGTCACGAAGGATGCAGCTTCAGATACGAGGAAACCAATGACATTCGCTGCTTCCTGTGCCTTTCCGATTCGTCCCAAAGGTATGCCATGACTCTTGTCAGCAGCGAATTCATCCCAGCTAAGCTCAGGAGCTTTCGCCTGCCACATCCGCTCGATTTGGGCACTGCGAATAAGTCCAATACAAACCGCATTTACACGGATTTGGTCAGCCGCCAAGTCCTTGCTCATCGCTTTAGTAAGCGCCAGACCTGCCGCACGGCTAACGGAAGTCGGCAGTGATGACGCCCCTGGCGTTTTACCGCCGATCGCAGTCACATTGACGATAGCTCCTCCGCCTGCTTGGCGCATATGCGGCAACACTGCACGCGCAAATTGAACTGCTCCTAGCAGCTTCAAATCAAGATCCGCTGTCCATGCATCAGTCTCCACCTGCTCGAATGGCCGTGCCGCAGCGGTCCCTGCATTATTAACAAGAATCTGGACACCGCCAAATCGCTCTACAGTCTCAGCAACCGCTCGAGCTGCCTCCTCCGGCCGTGATACGTCAGCGCTTATTGCTAATACCTCTTTGCCTGTCAGTTCCTTAATTTGCTCCGCAGCGCTGCGCAGCGACTCTACCTCCCGAGCAACAATGGCAACCTCTGCTCCTTCTGAAGCCAGCAGCAATGCCGTAGCCAGTCCAATCCCTTTGCTCCCACCCGTAATAATAGCGATCTTCCCGTTTAATCCAAGCTCCACTAAAACTACCTCCTTCATTACTGCTTGTCTATTTATTTCCCAACTGCTGCAATAACCTTTTGTACCTCATTATTAATATCAATATCCGAATGTTTAGGCAGATTCACAATGAAAATACCGCCAAACACTTGCTGCGACTTACCTTGCCCTTCGCGGATTTTATTTTTTAACAGTTTCAACTCTAACGAATAGATGACCTCTTTGCTGAGCAGCCAGTTATATCTTGTAAACGTCGATTTTTCAATCGTTTCTATGTACATGGAAACGTCCTCGAACGCTTTCACACGAATGACGTCCCCGTAAGCAACATTTTCCGTAAAAACAGGATTTTCCTCAATCCGATATAAATTATCATCCAGTTGAATAACATCTAATACCTCAATTTCTTGTCCTACGCCATCGAAGCAAAGATGTAATGATATAAAATCTTGAATGCCTCTCACCCTCTATGTCCATTTTCATTTTTTTCTAACCATCTTTAACCGAATAAATCAACAACAAGCTTAATATTATCCATCCCAATGTTATTCATATATATTATAAGTGGTACTGCGCAGAAGGCAAAGAGTCATATTATAGTTGCTAGTACGATTTTCCATCTATTAATTATAATATTCACCATTACTCTTCCACCCCTTACCTACTTTCCTATTCGAGACTATCGAGAAATTCCCTTTTTTCTACATCCCAGATCAGTATGACCAACAAAAAAAAGCCCCAGAGAATCATCTCTGAGACTTGTATCATGAACCTCTAAGTTGTTTATTGCTCCTTCGGAGCGTTTTTCTGAATAAGAGAAATTTGACCTGAATGTATGCCAGTGTGGTACATTAGGCGGCCGACTGCCTCGAGCGGAGTGGATGCACCTAACGGGGATTCGACGGCTTGATGCCATTTCTCTTCAGGAAGGTCATTCATCGCTTGAATTAAATGATCGTTTGATGACTCTAAGAGTTCAACTAATTCCTGAAGATTGTCGAAGGTTGCTTTGCTGCCAGCAGCTCCCCGACTCGTCGCAATCTCAAGCCCCTCCGGCATGCTCTTACCGAAGAACCAATCCGCGAACATATACTCTACCTCCGCGTTATGTCTAAGCATATAGCCGATAGAGTGCACTCCAAGCTTTAGAGTCAAATCCTGTTCGGGCAGTGCTTTGACTGTTTTATGGAATCGTTCCTGAATAGCACGCCAAATAGGCAATACCGTTGTAATTGTCATAATAAAGTCCGCTCCTCTTCTTAAGCTTTCTTCGCTTGTGCGTGTCCATCTCTTGCTACATGCTCAAACTTCTCGCCTGACAAGTCGATATCGTATGCTTGACCGAAGCCTGCTACATACCGGCCTTCCGAAGCAGTCAGCTCAAACAATGAGAAATCGAGGCCGCGAAGCATCCCAATCATGTTTTTGCCGAAGGTTTGTTCAAACCGCTCGAATACTTCTTCATGGCCTTCGTTGCCAATATTGACAGCATTGCATACAAAGCGCGCACGTTGTCTAGCAAATAAATTCGTTGTTTGTGACTCATCTGCAAGCAGCATAACGTCAACGGACGGGTTTTGCTCCATGTAACGGAAATGATGTGCAATTTTGCTTATGTAAATGTATAGTTTTCCGTCAAATTTAACAAAAGGAGCATATGAAACGAACGGCTTCCCGTCTTCATCAATTGTACCCAGCACGACCGACTTCACGCTGTCCGTAAAATTCAAATATTGCACCTTGATCATTTCAATGTCCATAGCCTTCATTCGTCATCCCCACTCTTCTCATTAGATTTTTTTAACACGTGAATTCGGGGGCTCGATGTTTCCGCCATTTGTTGGATCTCCGTTTCCACGCCGTAGACACTGCGGATCAGCTCCATCGTAAATACGTCCTCCGGCTTGCCAAATACATGCTTATCCCCGTTTTTAATAACACATACCCTGTCGCTATACGTGCTTGCATGATTCAAATCGTGAAGAACCATTATTACGGTCAGCTTCAATTCACGATTAAGTCTGCGAACCAGCTCCAGCACTTCAAGCTGATGTGCAATGTCCAGATAGGTTGTAGGCTCATCAAGCAGCAGCACTTTAGGTCGTTGTGCTAGTGCCATCGCGAGCCATGCCTTTTGCGCTTCTCCCCCGGAAAGAGAGACGACAAGCCTATCTTTGAATTCTATCATACCCGTTTGTTCCAGCGCCCAGTTCACAACCTCATAATCCTCGCCATCAAGACGCTCATACCACTTCTTATGTGGAATGCGGCCATAACCAACCAATTCCTCCACCGTCATATCTGATGGGCTGACGTTCTTCTGACAAAGCATACAGAGCATTCGCGACACCTGCTTTGTGCTTAAGGAGCGAAGCTCTTGGTCTGCTATACAAACACGTCCGCTTTCGCAAGGAATCATTCTTGAGACAGCCTTCAAAATAGTAGACTTGCCAGAGCCGTTTGGTCCGATAATAGATACGACTTCACCTTCATTCACATCCAGTGAAAAGTCACTCACAACTGTTCGATCCGCATAACGGATATTCAATGACTGGACCTTTAACAAATTATACCCCTCCCTTTCTCATCAAATAGAGGAAGTAAGGCCCTCCCGCTAATGCCATGACTATACCAGCGGGTATCCCTACAGGACCGAAAGCCGTGCGACCAATCGTATCTGCAACTAAGAGAACTAACGCTCCTAATATTAAACTAAGCGGCAAAGTATGCCGATAATCTGTACCAATCAATAGACGTGCCATATGTGGAACGATTAAGCCAATGAAACCAACCAGTCCCACCGTCGACACGGAGACAGCTGCCAAAAAAACAGCCACGAATGAGAGCATAAATCGAATCCGACTAAGATTTTGTCCTAAGTTATGTGCTACTTGCTCACCGAGGCGTAAAATGTTTGCTTGACGAATACAGAGGATTGCGGCAATCCAGCCTGCAATAGAATAGGGTAATATGACAAGCACGTCTCCCATTCCTTTGCCAGATAGACTTCCATTCATCCATTGCAATGCACCAGGCAGCTTATCGCTATACTTAATGGAGAGCAAGCCAATCACGCCGCCAAAAACCGCATTCACTGCAACTCCCGACAGTATGATGCGAACCGGTGTAAATCCGGTTTGCTTGTTCCACGCCCATGCGTAGACCATTGCTGCTGCAAATCCGCCGCCAAGGATAGCTGCTAACGGAATCATTGAAGAGTAGCTCGGCATAACCAGCATAATGAATAGAACCGTAACTGCTGCGCCGGATGACACGCCTGTAAGTCCAGGATCAGCCAGCGGGTTTAACATTACCGCTTGAAGCAGCGCTCCGGATGCCGCTAGATTCGCACCAATAATTAATGCTAGAAATACTCTTGGGATACGAATATCCCACAAAACAGAATTAGCAGCTTCATTTCCATTTCCCATGATTGCCTGAAATGTAGAGACAAGGTCAAACTTAGCGCTGCCTAATCCAACCGAGAACAAGATTGCTACGATTAGCAATACAAACGAGAGAGCTAGAAGCGTCGTTGTTCTCGTCTTTTTGTAATCCGTCACCTCTAAGCTCCCCCTCATTAGTTGTATAAAATGTTAGCCATATCTTGATATGCATTCGGCGCATTTACCAATGAGGCAATTCCATACAGATTGTAATCAAGTGCGATCAGTTTTCCATTTTTGAATGCGTTCAGCTTTTCCCATGCACCGTTCTTCTTCACATCTTCTTCAAGCTTCTTCGTTACGGCAGATGGATCGCCATGAGCAACGAGCAGTATAATATCAGGATTGGCAGTTACGATACTCTCCATATCTAGCGGTATGTAAGTTTCTTTCATTTTCAATACGTCGGATAATACGTTGGTCGCACCTAGCTTCTTCGCCAAGCTGCCTACGATCGTATCCTCATTCATAAACATTAATGATTCAGCTGAACCGAATAGCAGCATAACGCTTGGAGAATCCTTGCCCTCTGCAAGCTTTATCGCTCCATTCTCTTGTTCATTCAGCTTCAGCAATACCTCGCTTGCTTTGTCCTCTTTGCCGTATACTCGGCCTAGCACTACCGTGCTAAGTTTCAGTTCCTCTAAAGAATCAGCTGGCAGATACGCCGTTGGCAGGTTCGCTGGTTTAAAGGATTTCTCGAGGCTCTCCTTAATTGAGCTTGGTCCAAGAATAACACCAGGCTGCAGCTTTGCAATTTGCTCTAGATCCGGCTGATGTGAAGAACCTATACGAGGTATGCTGTCGAAAGCTTCTGGCAGTTTACTTTTCGTCGTTGGAACGCCTGCTGGCTCTATTCCCAGCTCATTTAGAATTTCCGTGATCGCTACTGAAATCGTTACAGTCGATGTTGGAACTTGATTGTTAAATTGAGCAATTAATTCCGCAGCCTTTGTTTCATCTACTTCTATTTTCGCTTCAGAAACAGGAGTTTCACTTGCATTAGGACTCGGCTGCTCTGTTGCTGTATTCTCAGTTCCCTGTTCTGGCTTATTCGCATTATTACCGCATGCTACCGTTGTTGCTAATAATAATGTCATGATTCCTATCTTCCATCCTGTCATTTTCACTTTGTTTCCCCCTGTATAATGATGATAATGATAATTGGTATCATTTAAGTGATATCGTTTCTCATTATACAGCGAATGAAAATCATTTTCAATTAGTTTTTTGGATTAATATAATTCGTCTCATCTTACGCTAATGTGAATTAATAAATGCCAGAGACAGCTGCCTGTTCTCTGGCATTTTTTTTGGTGCATTGTCGGTTCTAGAGATCATTCCGTTCGTCTTACTAAGGCTTGCTAGCGAAAAGCATGTCCATGATGTTGACATCCTTGCTCTATTTGATTAAGCCTGCATGACAGAAAGAGCTGATTTCTCGTAACCCTCGCTTAAAAGGAAAGTGAAATCCTCGCGTTTATTCAGAAATTGCTCATATTGTGCCAAAGCGATTTCATCATCCGGATTTGATTCCAAATAAATTTCCAACTCCGCTATTGTTTGTTCAATTTCAAATAGATCACCGCTGCTTCTGTGGTTCTTCTCCATGTTTCTCCGTGATGGCTTCCGTACTTCCTTCAAATTGTATGCCTCCTGCTGCCCTATTCTATTGTTTTGCAAAATGATTGATGGCGTACCTGCAACAATAGGGCTTCGTTATCTAAGATATTCAGAACAACGAAAATGAGAACCGTGAAATAATAAAATATTAGCTTCATTATGTGTTTCAGATTTATTAAACAAAACAAGGGGCAGTTCGCAAGCAACTAAAGCTGCATGCGAACTGCCCCTTTCGTATGTAGAGGTTACTTATAGCCCAGTCGACCATTGAAATAAATCATCCTTAACCTTCGGCAGTGAGGCTTGACTACCCGCGATAAAATACTCATACTTGCCAAACTTCGCTAATGCTTCATGATCCGATTCCCATACCCATTCGTCCATTTCGGTTTGACAGCGATGCGCACGAAATGCAGCCAGCTTAGCTTCTAAATGATGGGCAATGTTGATTTTAACAATTTGTTCCTTTGAATAGCCGAATCTTTCGGGAGCATCCATGACATCACCGAAGCTAATAAAATAAAGCGATCCCTGCTGCTTAGTCCGATGGAACGCTGTAGTGGCCGCTTTTCCGATTGCACAATGGTCAGGATGTCCGCCTAGTGTCTCATGAAAGGTAAGAACAACATCAGGACGCACCTCATCCATAACAGCTGCTATTCTATCAATGAGTCGCTCCGAATCATAAAACTCAACCATTTTGTCGCGGATATCCAAAAAAATAAGTTGCTGGATGCCTAATGCATCGCAAGCGTTCCGCAGCTCTTGTTCACGAATCTCCGGCATAGACTCTCTATTCACATAAGGCGGGTTCCCCATTCGACGTCCCATTTCGCCGCGTGTAGCGCTTACAAGAGTAATTTCAACCCCCATGCTCGCATACTTGGCAAGTGTTCCTCCGCAAATAAAGGATTCATCATCAGGATGCGCAAACACAGCTAATAACCTGCTAACCGCTTTTTCACTCATTCCGGAAAAGGCTCCTTTCCAAGTTGCAGAGCAACGTTCATCCTGCCTTTGTCATCGAAACCGGCTAACAGCAGCTTCCCATCTCTTGCAACCTCATAATGAGTAAGTGCTTCCGAACGCAGCCAGCCCATCTCATCAAATCTTAGAGCAATGCGATACGAGCCCTCGCCAGCAATATGTACTTCGGTGAGATTAACTTTAAAATTTCGAATAAAGACGAAGGAGGTCGCTTCGCTGTGAATGTAAATCTCTTGGTTTATAAATTTTTGAAACTCGGCATTTAGTTCTATTTTATTTATTGTTTTCATAGTCGCTTCATTCCAATTCTATAAAATTGATAAGAGCATCTAGACCTAAGTTTGCAAAAAAAAGAAGGAGTTGTTTCATTAGACCAAAGGTCTTATGTATGAACTCCTTCCACTATGTTACGCAGCCTAAGATTTACTTACGAAAAAAGGTAAAGATTCGATTCCGAGTAAACGCAGATAGACGAACAATTGACCTTTGTGATGAATCTCATGCTCTTTGGCGCTTTCAAGTAAAGCGATTCCCGGCAAGTTCATGCCGCTGAATTCTACCTGTTGCTTGAGCTGCTCATCCGACAGTGATTCTAGCACTGCTTTCGTTGAATCAGTATCCGCTTTAACAATTGCTCTCAGCTCTTCAATCGTCTTCACTTCGTTTGCTGTTGCCGGAGGGGTGAATTTGCCGTTTTTCACCGTATTTGCGAACATATCCATCGCACCATTAATATGCAAAACAAGACCGGATAAAGACATTGCTTTCTCCCATGGCTTATATTGAAGCTGCTCCTCTTGCACAGTATCCAACATAGCAAGCAATACTTTACGATGGTTTAGCCAGCTTGAAATAAAAACATTCATTGTTGTCATCGTATATTTCTCTCCCTCTTCATTCAAAAGTTAATTAACAATACAAAAAATAGTGCACTGCTTATTCATTATACAACGGATACTGAACAAATGCATTTTTCATCATAAATATGTTGGTTGATGGAAACATTATTTGTAAAGGACAAAAAAATAAGGAGGACAACTTGCAATACGTATATAGCTCTTCTCTTCTTCTCACCGGCCTGCTCATAGTAAATATAACATTCTCCTACCAAAGCAAACACATAGATCCTCATTTCTGGACAACATTAAAATTTCAGCTGCTGGCGCTGCCCTTGTTCCTTACCGCCAATCTCTGTATTGGTTATGGGATAAAGTTCGGATATAAAGCAATTGGAAATCTGAGCTATGTGTTGCTTGCTTCGAAAGGATTAGAAATGTTCATATCATTACTAATGGGGTTTATTTTTCTTAAGGAATTTCCATCATGGCGTACATGGGCCGGTCTAGCGATCGTTCTAGTCGGGTTTGTGGTTGCCAAAGGGAAGTAAGTAATGTGCGACGTGTCTTACTGTGTGGAGGTTGCTGACACCTTTCAGGCTGAACCTCCTCCACAGACACTTATTAAACTCTGAAACCCTTGCTAATCATTGTCATCATCCTTTTTGTGGTCGCGTCCCTTTCCTTGTTCTTTTTCTTTATCTCTTTCCTTCCTCTTTTCTTTTTCCTTTTCTCTTCGTTCCTTTTCTTTTTCTTTACGTTCCTTCTTGTCTTCCTTTTCTTGTTTCTTGTCACGTTTGCTCTCAGGTTCATCGTCTACACTCGATTTATCCTTCTTCTTAGGCAAAAGATTAGGAGCTTTAGGAAATGCTATAACCGGCTCGTCCTTTAATGCTTCTGCGAAAATGGCTTGAAAGACGACCTGTGCTGCCTTCGAGCTCGTAGACAAATAATGGCTGCTGTCGCTCTGGTCGTATCCCAGCCACACCGCACCTGCAAGCTGAGGGGTATAACCGACAAACCAATTGTCCTTAGCGGCGTAGCCCGTTGTTCCGAGCATTTGTGTCGTACCTGACTTACCGGCAATCGGACGGCCTTCCAGCGCAGCAGCACCGCCTGTTCCCTCCTTAATGACTCCCTCCAGCATTGCAGTCATCGTTCGAGCAATTTCAGGCTCCGTTACCTTCTCACTGCCTTCACTCTGTTTAAACTCAGCCAGTATATTGCCGTCTGCGGATTCAATACGGGTAATGGCATGCGCATCCTGGCGAACACCATCGTTCGCGAATACACCAAAGGCTTCCGCCATATGCAGAGGAGATACGCCTTCATGCAGCCCGCCGAGCGCAAGACCGAGCGTGCGATCCTCTTCAGTCAAAGGAATACCGAAACGTTTAGAAGCATCGATTCCTTTTTCAATTCCGATCTCATTCAATATTTTTACAGCAGGAATATTATAAGAATGAATTAATGCCTCATAAAGTGATACTCTTCCATGAAAAGCACCGTCTGCGTTTCTGGGCTCGTAGCCGTTAATATTAATTGGTTCATCGACAAGCTCGTCACTTGGCTTATAGCCAAGCTCCAGTGCCGGTGTGTAAACAGCTATGGGCTTCATCGTTGAGCCTGGCTGACGCTTCAACTGTGTAGCTCGGTTAAAGCCGCGAAACGGCTGCTTCCCTCTGCCGCCCACGAGCGCCCGAATTCCGCCATCGCGCGGATCTATCAGCACTGTACCGCTTTGGATAAGCTGGTCTGCCGCACTATTCGGGAATAGAGCTTCATTCGCATACACCCGTTCCGCCGACAGCTGCATTTTCGTATCCAATGCGGTGTATATCCGCAGTCCGCCCTGCAGCACTTCATTTTCGGATAATCCATATTGCTCAGTGGCTTCACGAATAATTTGGTCCACATAATAAGGATAGCTAATGTCATCTACTCGGTTAGGTTTCGAGCTTAATAATTGTACAGGCTCAGAGATCGCCTTGTTATATATATCCTCACTGATCAACGCCTGCTCCTTCATGAGCTGAAGAACAATATTCCTTCTATTTATTGCCTTATCCAAATGTTTATAAGGAGTAAGCGCGGATGGCGCCTTGATGAGACCAGCAAGCAGCGCAGCCTCCGCTACGGTTAGCTTTTTTGGCTCCTTGCCAAAATACGTTTTTGCAGCTCTATCAATTCCCCAGGCACCTTCACCATAATAAATCTGATTAAGGTACATCCCCATAATTTCTTCTTTGTTGTAGTTTTCCTCAATTTTCTTAGCAAGAAGCACCTCGTCCCATTTCCGGGACCAAGTCCTCTCATGCGACAAAAAGACATTTTTGGCTAACTGCTGCGTTATTGTGCTCCCGCCTTGTACCGTACCTCCTGAAGCGATATTCGCCCAGAAAGCTCGGCCAATCGCCCGCATATCCATTCCTGCATGCTCGAAATAACGTTTGTCTTCTACTGCAACGACAGCGTCCACCATATGCTTGGGTATGTCTGCATAACCAATTTCTTCGATCTTATTGAAAGAAATACGGGTTGCTTCCGCTCCGTTCTGATCATACAAAACCGTAGCTGCGGGCAACGGCACTTCTAGCTGCCCAATATCTTGTTTGCTGATCATGACGCGAAAAGCCGTCCATCCGCCAAGCATAACGACAATAAGTAAGGCCGCTCCTATGAACAATAAGCGTTTTATTCTTAACTTTCTTCTACTCAAATTTGGTTCTCTCTTCATCAGTTCTCCTCCATGCGCCTGCATCTTTCTCGTTCTACACCATTCGCAGCAGAATGTGATTTTTAGTACGTTCGACTCATTAACTGCCCATATAACAAAATAAAAGATGCTGAGGAGCAGCTAACTGCTCCCCAGCATCTTTGGGACCTATTTGGCGATTTATAAACATCTATATGCTGCTGTTATAAATCAGCAAGCACCTGATACCAGACACCTTTTTTCGAATAAAGGTTTTCTCTAACCTCGGACCAGCCGCCTAAATATGAAATATCAAATAGACCTTCTGGCACCTCGTAACGATCCTTCGTGTCCGCAACAACCTTCTCATCTACCGCACGAAATCCATGCTCTACGAAGATATGCTGTGCTTGCTCACTCTGCAAATAGGCAACAAATGCCTCAGCAACTTTGCGAACGCCATGCTTATCAGCATTTTTATCCACAATGGCAGCTGGATTCTCGATTAGTATCGTATTCTTCGGGACGATGATATCGTAATTGACACCGCTCTTAATCCGAGCAAGCAGCTCATTCTCATAGGTAACGATGACATCACCAACGCCATATTCAAAGGCAGCCATCGATGCCCGGCCGCTCTTATCAAGTGACTCTACGTTAGCATGAACTGATTTCAGAAAACTTTTGGCATAAGCCGCATCCTTCGTACCGGTCTTCTCCTCTGACTCCTTAAGAGCTGCACCATAAATGGCGTTAATATCCCATTGCGCACCGCCGGAAGTCTTAGGATTCGGATAAAGCACCTTTACACCCTCGCGCGTTAAATCATTCCAATCCTTAATACCTAGCGGATTGCCGGTACGGGTACCTAATACAACGATCGAGTTCGTGACCATTCCGCCATAGCTCTGAGCTTTCCAATCATGCGTAATGAAACCTGCTTTGGCTATTTTGTCCAGATCGCCTTCCATAGCTAGCACAGCGACATCTGCTTCAAATCCACCAACTATCGCTCGTGCTTGCGTACCTGAAGCCTCGTATGATTCTTGGAAAACAACCTTCTGCCCCGTCTCCTGCAGCCAATATTGTTGGAATGCAGGCAGCAGATCCGCGAAAGCATCCTTCACCACCGCATATGCACCGATTACAAGTGTTACATCGCCGTCCTGTACGGTAGACCCAGCCCCATTGTCATTCGTCTGCTCCTCTTTACCGCAGCCAGCTGCAACGAGCAGCATAACCGCAGCAAGCAGCATAATGATCATGCGCTGACTTGTTACCAGATTGATTTTCATATTCGCATACAACTCTTTCTACATAGCTTATTGGTTAAATATGAATAGGCATTGGATCAACCTTCAATTTATTTTCCGCAATCCAGCTTTCGTTGTCATTGAATAAATAGGCGCGGTGCACGAGTACCCTTACTTGATCACCCGGTTGCAATACATCCTTTTCGAGCGAACGGTACGTTATCAGCTTCGTATCACCAACGAGCAGCTCGACCATCCACTCGCTGCCGCGGAAATGCAAATGTTTCACTTGTCCAGCGAGCGTGGCCGAAGCTAGCTTAATCTCTCCCGGCTTGCCAATCTCGATATATTCAGGCCGTATAAGTGCTTTTGTACCTGGGCGGTTTGCTGCATCCTCAAAGCCTTTAAGCTGTGAGATATTGTCCACGATGGTGGATTCGCCAATAAAGCTCGCAACGAACGGTGTTTCCGGATTTTTATAAATGTCCCACGGGCTGCCCTTCTGCTCAAGCTTGCCCTTGCTTATAATCATAATTTCATCAGCTACTTCAATAGCTTCCTCTTGGTCATGCGTAACGAAAATCGAAGTAATTCCGACGCGTTCAATCATTTCCTTCAGCCAAGTCCGAAGCTCTGTTCGGATCTTGGCATCGATAGCAGCGAACGGCTCATCGAGGAGCAGCAGCTGCGGTTCCGGCGCGAGCGCTCTAGCGAAGGCAACACGCTGGCGTTGACCGCCGGATAGCTGATGTGCGTAGCGATGCTCGAAGCCTTTAAGACCTGTAAGCTCCACTAAGTACATGACGCGCTCCCGAATTTGCTCCTTCGACTGCTTCTTTACTTTTAAACCAAAAGCAATATTGTCATATACGGTCATATGCTTAAACAGTGCATAGTTCTGAAATACGAAACCAATGCCGCGTTCCTGCGGCGGCAAGTCATTAACACGTTTGCCATGAAAAATAATATCACCTGAGGAAGGAGACTCAAGCCCCGCTAGCATACGAAGTATGGACGTTTTACCGCCGCCGCTCGGTCCGAGCAAGCCGATCAGATGACCTTTTTCGATTTCAAAGCTTACATCCTTCACTGCATGAAAATCGCCAAAGTTTTTATTTAGGTTCCGTACTTCAATATGCATGGCTTAATGCACTTCCTTTCGTTTTTTCGCCCATTCCATTAGCAGCAGCAATCCGACGGAAAATGCCGCAAGGACTAGAGCCACGCCGTTGGCGGCAACAACATTGAAATTTTCAACATCTTGATAAACGAGCGTCGTAGCCGTTTGTGTTTTATTCATAATGTTTCCTGATACTACGAGTACAGCGCCGAATTCTCCAAGTGAACGAGCAACAGTCAGTACAACACCATAAATAACGCCCCACCGTATCGATGGCCAAGTTACCTTCCAGAACGTATACCAGGGGTACGCGCCAAGCGTAGATGCTGCTTCCTCCTGCTGTGCTCCAATCTCCTGAAGCACCGGCATAACCTCGCGTACCATCAAAGGGAATGTCACGAACAAAGTCGCTAATATCATCCCAGGCAGTGCATACACAATTTTGAAGCCTGCGTCCTCGAATAATGCTCCGATTATTGTATTAGGGCCCAAAATAAGAACTATCATTAATCCGCCTATAACCGGAGATACGGCAAAGGGTAAATCGACTAAGCTGTTAAGCAGCCGTTTCATCCTCTTCCCAATCCACTCGGCACGGACAAGATACATCGCAAGCATAATACCAAAGACCGTATTTATGGCCGTAACAACCACAACGATAATTCCTGTCATCATAAGCGCATGCAGCGATTGCGGCCTTGTAATGCCTTCAATAAAACCGCTCCAGCCCTCCGCCCATGAGCCTGTAAAAATCTTGACTAACGGCGCAATGAGCAGCAATCCAAAAACGATATACGTTAATGTAATCCACAATCTTCTCATCATAGTTAACCCCTCCTGCCTTGAATAAGGTTAACCGTCCAAAGAATGAGGAAGGATAGCGTTAACAACATCACCGATACGGCTGCTGCTCCCTGAGGATTACTGCTTTCAATCTCTCCGAAAATATAAACGGATGCTATTAAGGTTTTGCCTGGGATATTGCCTGCTACAAGCACGACTGCACCAAATTCCGCGATTCCTCGGGAAAACGCAAGCATAGCACCGCTTAAGATGCCTGGCAGCATCGTTGGAAAAATAACTTGGAAGAATGTTTTTGTGCGTGTAGCACCTAACGTATAGGCTGCTTCTTCCTCTGATTTGTCCATTTCTTCAAGCAATGGCTGAATCGCACGAATGACGAAAGGAAACGTAACGAATAGCATCGCTACCACAATAGCAGGTTCATGAAACACGATTTCGATGCCAACCTTTTGGGCGAGGCCCCCTACCAGACTATTTGGCCCGAGCAGAAGCAGGATCATAAGCCCGCCAACGGCTGTAGGCAAAGCAAACGGTAAATCAACTAAACTGTTGAGCAGGCGTCGTCCGGGAAAGCGATAGCGAATAAGCACCCAGCCGATCATCGTGCCAAAAAACATGTTGAGTATCGTTGCGATAACCGCTAATTTAACCGTAAGCAGCACGGCTTTCCAAGCCAATGGATCAGATACGCTTTCCCAGAAAGGGGTCCATCCAAGCGAGAATGATTGCGTGTAAATGCCAACGATTGGTAGAACAATTAAGATGACAAAATAGAGCATTATGGTGCTTCTGAAACCGAAGCTCCACCCTTTACCACGAAACATAGCATTCACTGTGACTTAACCTCCAGACCATCGGCTCGTGCCGTAGGTGTTGCAAACAATTAAAAACATAATTCCTATTAAATTACTAGGTATTAATAATGTAGCATCCAAACTGGGATTAAGTCAATAATAAATTTGGAAAATCTTATTGCTTTTATAGGTTTCTCTTATACATGTTCTAGATGTTGGAATCCCTGATACAAGAAAAAGGAGTATCAGCTTTCGCTGATACTCCTCTTCTACTATTCACCATCAATATAATAGACATTTTCTCCTTCTGAAAGGATAGCTTGTCCTTGTGTCAGATCAGTTACCCAAGCTATAAAAGCGTCTGCATCAGGCTCTTCCGGCAAACATCTAACGATGACGCGATCTGTAAAATCAGTCCCGCCTACCCGTGTTCCCTTCGTATGCAGTACATTTTCCAGCTTACCGTACCATGTGTAGTCTACATCAACGAAAACCTCGCGATGCAGCACATTGACGATTTCGTCAGCCGCCTCAATCCCGGCAACCGCGCCATCTGTATAAGCTCTGACGAGTCCGCCGGCACCGAGCATAATGCCTCCAAAATACCTCGTCACGACGACGGCGACATTTTTAAGCCCCTTATGCTTGATGACCTCAAGAATCGGCTTACCAGCCGTCCCGCTTGGTTCACCATCATCCGATGCCTTCTGGAATTGGTCACGTTCACCCACCATATAAGCCGAGCAGTTATGTGTCGCCTGCTTATGCAGCTGCTTGATCTCATTGATGAAAGCAACAGCTTCCTCTTCTGTTTCCACTGGCTTCGCATATCCGATGAAACGGGACTTCTTAATTACGATCTCTGCACTAGCCTGTTGTCTGACGGTACTATATCTTTCAAGCATAGGCTATGACTCCCATATCCCGTTCAAACCGGTTGATTACAGCCTAGCTTCAAGCTCAGCTTTCTCTTTCTCGAAGCCTGGCTTGCCAAGCAATGCGAACATGTTCTTTTTGTATGCTTCAACACCCGGTTGGTCGAATGGATTAACACCCATCAGGTAGCCGCTGATTCCGCATGCTTTTTCGAAGAAATAAACAAGGTATCCGAATGTGTATGGTGTCATGTCTTTAATGTTGACGATAAAGTTCGGAACTTGTCCGTCTGTGTGAGCCAGAAGCGTTCCTTCAAATGCTTTCTTGTTAACGAAGTCCATCGTTTTGCCTGTCAAGAAGTTCAAGCCATCAAGATCTGCTGCATCGTGTTCGATGGTGATATGCTCAGACACTTCTTGTACTTGAATGACCGTTTCAAAAATATTACGGTTACCCTCTTGGATAAACTGGCCCATCGAGTGCAGGTCTGTCGAGAAATCTACAGCTGCCGGGAAGATCCCTTTAAAGTCTTTGCCTTCGCTCTCGCCAAACAGCTGTTTCCACCACTCGGAAACGAAGTGTAGGGATGGCTCGTAATTGACGAGAATTTCCGTTACTTTGCCTTTGCGGTACAGCGCGTTGCGAGCTGCTGCGTATTGGTAAGCTTCGTTCTCAGCAAGATTAGGGTTGCTGTATTCTTTGGATGCGTCTGCTGCGCCCTGCATAATCGATTCAATATTGATTCCTGCAGCTGCGATCGGCAGCAAGCCTACCGCTGTAAGTACAGAGTAACGTCCGCCTACATCGTCAGGAATAATAAACGACTCATAGCCCTCTTCGGAAGAAAGCTTCTTAAGAGCGCCCTTCTCGCTGTCTGTCGTTGCGTAAATACGTTTACGAGCTTCTTCTTTGCCATATTGCTTCTCAAGCGCTGCGCGGAATACGCGGAATGCGATTGCAGGCTCAGTTGTCGTACCGGATTTCGAGATAACGTTAATCGACCAGTCGCGGCCCTCTACCAATTGCAGTAGGTGATTCACGTATGTCGAGCTGATGTTGTTGCCGGCAAACAATACTTGAGGTGTTTTGCGTTGTTCTTTTGGCAAAATATTATAGAACGAGTGCGAAAGCGCCTCAATAGCTGCGCGTGCGCCAAGGTAAGAACCGCCGATACCAATAACGATTAGAACCTCAGAATCCGATTTAATTTTCTCAGCAGCTTGCTGAATCCGAGCGAACTCTTCTTTATCATAGTTTGTCGGAAGGTCGATCCAGCCAAGGTAGTCTGAACCTGCGCCCGTTCCGTTATGTAATTGCTCATGCGCTAGACGAACCGATTCCGTCAAATAATCAATCTCATGCTTGCCAACGAAACCCAGTGCCTTGCTGTAATCGAACTGAACTGTTTTACTCATGTAAATGGAAACCTCCTAAAATGTTGTAAACCAATATGGTTCACCTTTATAATGCTTTTCAACTTAGCATCTACAATATCGGATTTGACCTATAAAAACAAGCAACAAACCATGAAATATTAGTGAAAGATCTGTATACTTGAATAAAAAACGATGGAGTGCGGAGGAAATTTACATGAAAAAGATCGGATTTATTGGACTAGGTGTTATGGGTCTTGGAATGGCTGCGAATTTATTACGCAAAGGCTTTGAGGTAGCGGTATACAACCGGACACCCGGCAAAGCAACGACACTGCTTGCGCTTGGTGCTAAGGAGCTTGAATCACCAGCAGCGGTCGCGAGCACTGCTGATATCATCATTACAATGATTAGCAATGATGCAGCTATACGCGAAGTCTATTGGGGTGATAACGGTATTTTCTCGGCTGCCCGCAGCGGCATTACGCTTATTGATAGCAGCACGATATCGCCAACGCTTGCTAAGGAGCTAGCTGCAGCCGCAGATGCTGTCGGCGCTGTTTTCCTAGATGCTCCAGTAACAGGCAGCAAGCCGGCCGCTGAAGGCGGCACGCTAGTATTTATGGCTGGCGGCAATGCGGACAGGATCAGTGAAGTCGAAGACGTGTTGCTGGCAATGGGCCGCAAGGTTATTCCAATGGGTGCAAGCGGCAGCGGCTCCATAGCTAAGCTAGCTCACAATACAATTGTCGGAATAAACGTTGTTGCGCTTGCAGAAGGAATGGCTATAGCTGCTAGCGGCGGCATCGATGGCGCTTCCTTCATCGAGCTTGTTCAATCAGGCGGTGCAGCAAGCAAGGCTGCCGAAATGAAGGGACCCAAGCTGCTCGAAGGCAACTATGACGTTCAATTTTCGCTTGAGCTGATGTTAAAGGACTTAAGACTTTCGTCCGTCTTATCAGACAATCTGAAGGTGCCTACTCCACTGCTAGAGGCAACGAAAGGTTTATTCCAGGTTGGCGAGTCAATGGGGCTTAACGAACTTGATATGTCCAGCGTCGGCCAAGCCTATGAGCAATGGATTGGCCGCAAACTCGGTAGTCGCGACAATAATTAATTCAAAAAGGGATCGTCCGCAGTTCAACACTGTGGACGATCCCTATTTTATGGATGGGAATTAAGGTTTCTTAATAATATGGAGAGATCATTAAGTAAACGACTACGCCAGTAAGACTGACGTACAGCCAAATCGGCATCGTCCATCTTGCAATTTTACGATGCTTCTCAACGTTCATCTGCAGTCCGCGCACAACTGAAATTAAAGCAAGCGGTACAACAACAATCGCAAGTAAGATGTGCGTGATAAGGATGAAGAAGTAGATCGAGCGCAGGATGCCCTCTCCTCCATATTTCGTTGATTCCGTCAAATAATGATATGCCACGTAGGAAACTAGAAATAATGTGGTGGACGTAAATGCAGCCCCGATGAACGCACGGTGCATGCGTACATTTTTTTTCATAATCGCAGTAAGCGCTATGCAGAGTGCGATGAAAGTAAAGCAGTTAAAAATCGCATTCAGCAATGGCAAAATCGTTACGTCAAAGTGAATCTCACCCTCGTATGCAGGCAGGAAAAACAGAACAGCAATTAACCCGACAAGCACAATGGTTAAGATTGAAATGAGCGGTGTATAGTTTTTTTCCTTCATCAAACAAATCCTCCAGTCATGGAATACAGTGCATATGAATTAACTTTATCCGATTCCACTCCTCAAAACAATTCGCTTTGAACCAGTATTGTCACGAAATAACGAATATTATAAGTCAATGCTGCGAACAGACAGCAAAAAAAAGCTGCTTCGCCGTAGCGAAGCAGCCTTTTTACTTAAATTGTGCTTACTCGTAAATATAGGAGCAGCAGTAGTCAGTCACTTCAGCAACCTGAAGCTTAAACTTCGTGTTCGCAGGCACTTTGAATTCGCCTTCGCCTTGAATGTGAATCCACTCCGATTCGCCAGGTAGCAGCACTTTCAAATCGCCAGCCAAAATCTCCATGATTTCGAGGCAGTCCGTTCCAAACTCATAGTCGCCCGGCAGCATGATGCCGAGTGTTTTTTTGGTGCCGTCCGCGAACAATACAGCGCGGCTCGTTACTTTACCGTCGAAGTAAACATTAGCCTTCTTGATGATGGATACTTGATCAAATTGAGACATGGTAGCCGTTTCCCCTTATTTATCGGATGCTAAAGCTTAATAATGCTACTACAGCAATGCTTTTACTTTGCTAACTACATTCTCAACCGTGAAGCCATACTCTTTGATTACGCGATCGCCAGGTGCTGATGCGCCGAAACGGTCGATAGCAAGAATATCGCCTTGATCTCCTGTATAACGCTCCCAGCCGAATGGATGAGCCATTTCGATTGCAAGGCGTGCTTTAACTTCAGGAAGAATAACGGAATTTTTGTATTCCTTCGATTGCTTCTCGAACAAATCCCAGCTTGGCATGCTGATAACACGTACTTCAATGCCCTCTTCTGCCAACGCTTTTTGAGCTGCAACAGCAAGTTGAACTTCAGAACCTGTTGCAAGAATTTGTGCTTGCGGCTTGCCATTAGCTGCATCAGATACAACATAAGCGCCGCGACGCAGGTTCTCATGAACATCGTTCACTGTGCCTTCAAGGATCGGCAGGTTTTGACGAGTAAGTACTAGTGCTACTGGGTTGCCAGTGTTCTCAACCGCATATGCCCAGGCAGCAGATGTTTCATTGGCATCAGCCGGACGAATAACAGTCAAATCAGGAATGATACGGATCGAAGCAAGCTGCTCGATTGGCTCATGCGTAGGACCGTCTTCGCCAACTGCGATACTGTCATGCGTCAATACATAAACGACAGGTAGTTTCATCAATGCAGCAAGACGAACCGCAGGACGAAGGTAATCAGTAAATACGAAGAACGTACCGCCGAATACTTTCAAACCAGTATGAAGTGCAATACCGTTCATTGCAGCAGCCATACCGAATTCACGTACGCCGTAGTAAAGGTTGCGGCCATCGTAGCTGCCTGGTTTGAATTGCGTCAAACCTTTTAGGTGAGTCATTGTCGAGCTCTCAAGGTCAGCAGAGCCGCCAAAGATAGTTGGTACGTTTTTCGCAAGTCCATTAAGCGCGTTTCCGGAAGCTACGCGAGTTGAAACCGCGTTGTCTGCTGTTGTGTATGCAGGAAGATCAGCATCCCAGCCCTCTGGCAATGCGCCAGAAATAGCAAGCTCGAACTGAGCAGCAAGCTCAGGGAAAGCTGTTTTATAAGCAGCAAAAGCAGCATCCCACTGTGCATTTGCTTGCTCTCCGCTGCTTTTCACATCTGCAAAATGAGCGCGAACTTCGTCAGGCACGTGGAATTGGTGATCTTCTGACCAGCCATAGGCTTGTTTAGTCAATTTTGTTTCATCAGCGCCCAGCGGTGATCCGTGAGGACCAGCATGTCCGCCTTTGCCGCCTTTGTTCGGGCTGCCGAAACCGATAACTGTTTTTACTTCGATCAAAGTTGGTTTGGACAGATCCGCTTGTGCCTCAGCAACTGCTTTGGACAAAGCATCCAGGTCGTTTCCATCTTCTACACGAAGCACTTGCCAGCCATAACCTTCAAAACGTTTTTGAACGCTCTCGGAATATGAAAGGCTAAGTTCGCCATCAAGTGAGATATCATTTGAATCATATAGTACAACTAATTTGCCAAGCTGTAAGTGACCAGCGAAGGATGCAGCCTCGTGAGAGATGCCTTCCATCAAGTCGCCGTCGCCGCAAATAGAGTATGTGAAGTGATTAATAAGCTCATGGCCTTCTTTATTGTAAGTAGCGCCTAGTTGGGCTTCTGCAATCGCCATACCAACCGCCATTGCAATCCCTTGTCCAAGCGGACCAGTCGTTGCATCTACGCCGGCAGTATGACCAAACTCAGGATGTCCTGGTGTTAGCGAGCCCCATTGACGGAAGTTTTTCAGTTCATCCATTGGCAAGTCGTAACCAGAAAGGTGAAGTAGGCTGTAAAGCAGCATCGAACCGTGACCTGCTGACAAAACAAAACGATCGCGGTTTACCCAAGTAGGATTCGAAGGGTTGTGCTTCATATTTTTTGCAAATAATTGATAGCCCATTGGTGCAGCACCCATAGGCATACCTGGGTGACCTGACTTCGCTTTTTCAATTGAATCGATCGAAAGTGTACGAATCGTATCGATAGATAGTTGTTCAACCGATTTTTGTGTAACAGTCATTCCAATTTCCTCCTATAGTCTAATCGTATCTAATTTCGTCTCGTTGTATGGATTAAAAATAACGATACCGCGTCATACCAGCACGCAATAACTTTGAATATTGTATCACTCTGAATGCTTGTTTTCCATCAAAAAAATAGAAATCCCGCATAAAAATACAGTTAATTGAATACAACCGTTTTATTATTATGCACGATTACACGGTCTTCAATATGCCATTTTACAGCTCTAGCAAGTACAACCCGTTCAATCGTTCGGCCTATTCTTTTCAGGTCATCGACATTATCACGGTGGCTGACACGTTGAACATCCTGTTCAATGATCGGCCCTCCGTCTAATTCCTCCGTCACATAATGTGCGGTTGCCCCGATAATTTTTACGCCGCGTGTATAAGCCTGTGCATAGGGCTTGCCGCCAACAAATGCTGGAAGAAACGAGTGATGGATATTAATAATCCGATTTGGAAATTGTTCGATAAACTTTGGAGAAATGATTTGCATATAGCGGGCTAATACAATGATATCCGCTTTATCTGCAACAACCTCCATCTGCTTGCGCTCCGCTTCAGCTTTTGTAGTCGCTGTAACTGGAATATGGTGGTAGGGAATACCAAAGGATTCAACCAGCTCACGCATATCCGGGTGATTGCTTAACACCATTGAAATATCGGCATCGAGGTCGCCGGCTTTCCACTGCCATAACAGCTCAAGCAAACAATGATCCTCTTTGGATACGAAAACAGCAAGACGTTTCTTGCGGCTGGCACGGAAAGTGTGCCATTTCATATCAAATCGATCCGCTACTCTGGTGAAGTCCTCCATAAGCACTGGAAGCTCCTTATCCAGATCAATCAGATCAAATTCAAAGCGGATGAAGAACATACCGCCTTCAGGGTCCATCGTGTATTGATCAGATTGTACAATATTAGCTCCGTGCTCATATAAGAAATGAGAAACAGCAGCTACGATACCCGGACGGTCCGGACAAGAAATAAGCATGCGCGCACGCCCGCTCTTTCCACCTGCTTCAATAATATTTTCAGATAGGGTGGATGGTGATGACATGGACTTCAAACTTCCTTTCGAAATGATCTATATGAAATAATCTTTAACTGATATTAAATTCTAGCAAGCAGCTCTTTACCGCCAAACCAAGCTGTAATACGCTGATTGATTTGTTCTTCCGTCAATTCGGAAGATAATGGCGCTCCTGCGGCCACGAGGTCGTATAGACGCTCCATCGGCTCGCGCGGATCGGCTTTTTTCGCTTTAGCGTCATTTTTCAGCAATTCCCAAGTCGATAATACAAAAACTCTAGGGTCGATTTCTTGCTTGCCGAAGAAATGATGAAGTCGCTCAACGTCCTCGAAGAACGATTCGCCGAGGCGGCTTCTTCCGTTGCCATTTAACAAGGCGATTTCCGTTTCGTACATCGGGCGCTCCGTTTTGTCTTCTTTGCCGATCCATGGCGTTTCCAAAATAAACGGACGCCCTTGGAGAGCTTCATGATGAACGATTCGATTAATCGCATCATGTCCAAGCCAGCCGGCGCCAACCGGAGCATGCCTGTCCTTGCCCGCTCCGCACGGGTTTTTGCTGTCATTCACGTGAACAACTGCAACGCGGTTTAGGCCAACCAAACGATCGAACTGCTCAAGCACGCCGTCCAGATCATTAATAAGGTCATAGCCAGCATCATGCATGTGGCAAGTATCCATACATACAGTCAGCCGCTCATTATCTTGAACTTTGTCTATGATAGCCGCAATCTCTTCAAAGCTGCGTCCAATTTCTGTGCCTTTGCCAGCCATCGTCTCAAGCGCGATGTTAACATTCGTTTCTTTCGTGCCTGCAAGCACTTCATTCAGGCCCTCGGCTATACGCGCGATGCCATATTCAGCATCCTTATCCGTATAAGCACCTGGGTGAAGGACAATATTACGAACACCGATGTAATCGGTTCTGCGAATTTCTTCCTGTAAGAATGAAACCGCGAGCTCGAACGTTGAATCCTTATAGGAGCCCAAATTTACAATATAAGGCGCATGAACGACAATCTCATTAATGCCCGATTGCTCCATAAGCGCCTTGCCTTCTTCAATATATAAGCTATCGATCGGCTTCCTTCTCGTATTCTGAGGCGCGCCGGTGTAAATCATGAATGTGCCTGAGCCGTAGGATACGGCCTCCTGTGCTGCAGTTAGCAGCCCCTTGTCCGAAAATGATACATGGGAACCTATTTTCAACATAAATATTACGCCCCTTTCGGTTGATCAAACCTTATTTTACAAGGAATGTCGAAATAAATCTAGGAATACGGTATAATTCATTATTGAGGTGAAAGACGCGTATGAAAGTTGCCCCTGATTGGTTTATGTATTTCATCGTTTTTTGGGCAATCGTCATGGTTGTGGCTATGTCGATTGGCGGATTTTTCATGTTTCGAAAATTTCTCAAGGTGCTTCCGATGCGAGACGGCAAGTCTAAGCTCGATTGGCAAAACTACTGGGTAGATCGCAGCCGCAGCATGTGGAACGATGAATCCAAGGAGCTGCTCGATCAGCTTGTTTCCCCAGTGCCAAGCGCTTTTCGCGATATAGCTAAACATTCCATCGCAGCCAAAATTGGCCAGGTGGCAATTGAACACGGAGCAGCCTCCGTGACGCGCGAACATTGCATCGAAGGTTACATACGAGCTACCCCCAAACGTGATTACCGTAGTCTAATTACATTTCTTGACCGTCAAGAAATCGATTATACTCCCTATAAGCATCTACTTAATAAATGAGTTTAAGCCGCACAAGTGCGGCTTAAACTCATTTATATTTACAGCAGCTTTAATAACCTCAATCCATTACATGCTTCATACTCTTATTTTGTGGTTATATATAAAAGTGTAACCTAACAGCACTCTATTTCGTTAATAAATACAGGAGGTGGTTCAAATGATGAACTCATCGAAGCGAAGAAGAAACAAAAAAGCAGTTACAGCAGGAGCAGTTCTTCTAGCTGTTATGCTCGCAACATCAGCTTGTGGCGGATCTAACGCTAACAATGAAAATGCAGGAAACGAACAACCGGGAGCAACCGACGGACCCGTTGTCACACAGTTGCCTGAAGAAAGCGGTGTAGTCGATCCTGAAGTACCTGTCCCTGAGACGACTGATAATCCATCAAACAACAATGGCACAATCGAGGACCCTGCAGCCCCAAACAAAATAAGTGAAGGTACTTATAGCGGTCTAAGCGACTCGCACTCCATAGAAATTGAAACGGCTGAAGGTGCGATAGCACTTCAAATTACAGATGACCAAAAGAATACTCTAGATGCACTGCCAGATGATGCAAAGGTTAAATTTGAATATTCCGAAAAAGCAATCGAGGGCGAGGCCACTCTCAAACAAAATTGGCTGGTTAAGATAGAACAAATCAAATAAAGAGTGAAGTGAAGGAGCGAACGGGGATGCGGGTTGCTGTTGCTGGTGGAACAGGCTTTATCGGAAGTGCGCTAACAGAAGCTTTACTCGAGAGAAATGATGAAGTATGGATTATTTCTAGACGAAGCTTGAAGGATTCATCCAGACGCTCTGGCCTTAACCAAATCACATGGGATGAGCTTCAAGCTTCTCCCTCATTGCTCGAGGGCATTGATGCCATAGTCAATCTCACAGGTGAGTCGATTAACCAGCGCTGGAATTCAGCTGCCAAGCAGCGCATCATGGATTCAAGAACAATAGCAGCAGCCCGTATCTCAAAGCTAATGAAATCACTCAAGCACAAGCCGCCGCTTGTCGTTAACGCATCTGGCATTTCTGCGTACGGCATGTCGACGGATGGTGTTTTTGATGAATCAAGCCCGACTAAGGTTACTGATTATCTATCCGAAGTCGTCCAGAAGTGGGAGCAGGCCGCAGACAGTATTCCCGTCGAGCGGCTTGTTAAGCTTCGTGTCGGCGTCGTTTTGGATAAGAAAGAAGGCGCCTTCCCTTTAATGGCTATGCCGTATCGCTTGTTCGGAGGCGGTAAGATTGGCAGCGGGAAACAATGGTTGTCATGGATTCATCTCGAAGATATGATTCGTCTTATTCTGTTTATTTTGGACAACAAACATATTTATGGCCCCATCAATGCTTCTTCGCCTGATCCTGTGACAAATGATTCATTTGGGCGAGCGATTGGGAAAGCCATGGGAAGACCTCATTGGTTCCCAGTTCCGGCCTTTGTCATGCGAACCTTATTCGGCGAGATGTCAACGCTTCTGCTTGATGGACAACGGGCTCTACCGAGCAAAGCACTTGAGAATGGATTCCAGTTCAAATATCCTACTGTTGATAGCGCTATGTCTGATTTAGTAGGACATCGCTAGTTCTCCGCATCATCCCGATTTCAGCTCATAGGCGGGTCCTTGATCGCCTGCTAGATGGATCACATCTCCGGTCATAAACTTATAGCTCTTATAAGGAATCATCATTTGTCCATTGAGCAGGCTTCCATTTCTTGAGCCTAAATCTTTCACTTTATATTGTCCCTCCAAGCTCTCAATTTCCAAATGAAGACGCGATATGCCGTTTGCAACCTCCGCGTAGCTTACCTGCTCCCCCATACGTCCTATTTTAAAGCACCCATCACTTAATTCTAACCTTGTATCCTGACCCTCCCACCTTCTTTGAAGCCATATTGCAGTATCAGCAGAAAACACCTTTGACGGATTGCTCCCAAGCAGAACTGTTGGTTCTGCTATATAAGCAGCTTGTTGTGCTGCAACCACATGCAGCGGGGCTCGCATTTGAACTTCGATTAAGTGATTTGGATCTGCCTGTTTTTTGAGATCAGTCTCATCACTTGCATGATGCTCTGCGTAGGCTTTATCCGGCCGCGGAAATAGTCCTGAGTCAAATGCCGGCTCTCCAAACTCCTCGTCTAATTCATCATAGGCAGCGTCCCGATTCTTACTCTTTCTCCAACCCAGCATAACAGCTGCTAGAAGCAGCAAGGATATGCCTGAACATATCAACAAGCTCTGCCTTGTAGCTGACTCCAAATAGACAAATCTCCATACACATGCTAGTGCAACGAGAAGACACGCTGCTATGATCCATTTTTTCTTGGATTCAGACCCAGCTTCCTCTTCCATGTAATGTGGACCAGAAAACTGATTAGTTGAAGTGAGTGACTGCTCACTGAGCTCGTCCTTATTCGGAATTGATATATAGGGACTTCTTGAAGGACTTCCCGGTTGATACTGCCATTGCTCCTCCACGTATGGACGTTCAAATCGTGGATGTGATTCTGGAGATTCATTCTTCTCCTCCTGAAGCGACTTTGAAGCTTGCTGTTTATCAACACTCAGCTCTACTCCGCTTCTCTGTTTTAAAGATGCCTCTCCTATTAAATCCAGCAGCGTCGACCTCAGCTCTTCAAGAGGCCGCTTTTTTCCGGTTACATGCTGCAGCACTCGCTTTAAGCCCTCACCATCTATGTTGTCTACATAAGATGTGAAACGTACGATTAGCGACAAAAGGTCACCCGCTCCCCTTGTTTGCTCCTCGGTATCTGCCTTAATAGGCAAGTAAGCGAGTCGAATGTCATGCAGCTTCTCACCTACAAAAATAAATTGTTCATCAAGCAGACAGCCCTCTGGTCGCAGCATATAGTGCTTGCATTCATATAGCGCATCAGCTATGCCTAATATAAGAGAGTAGTATTGCTGCATAGTTAGCGGCTGTTGCTGCAGCCTATGCAGAAGAATTCTCATGCCCGACAGCTTATACCGAAATGTAACCTTACTGTCCAGCTCGAACCAATCTATGGGCAGCAAATAAGGGATCCGCTCACTATGAAGCATATGGAGTTCAAGCTCATCCAGCTCGCTTCTATATAAGCCGCACTCTCGATCAATAATCATCTCATGTGCTTGATCCATAGCAAAATCAATTCGATAGCTTTGCATCACTCATATCTCCCTTCTGGCCTGCTAGCTTAACCAAACATAGACCATACCGTAATAGCTGCCGGCGCAACCGCCAACATAAATGGGAATTTCTTGCCTGACTCTACCCAGTGCAGCCACTGAAATTTTCTCCCCACCGCCACAGGAGTAAGAATAGCTGTTGCTCCTGCAATAACCTTCTTCCCGAAAGCACGATTAATAATGATAAGACAGACGCCAATTGCACCCGCATACAAAATCGCGTAGAGCATCAATTGCAGCACCATCCACATACCAATCCATGCGCCTAACGCTCCAAACAGCTTTACATCACCTGCCCCTATTCCTCGCGCTAAATGAAGCAGCAGCAAAGGAAAAAAACCTGCAGCCGCTCCAGCGGCTGCTATTGCAGCCCCTTGAATTCCGTTCATCGTAATTTGATAAATAAATGCAGCAATAAAAAAAGTTACTGTCAGCCTGTTAGGTATAATTTGAGCTTTTAAATCCGTAAAAAGAGCCGCAACTAAAAGTACAAATAATGCAGCTGTTTGAATGAAATCCATGACACTCCCCTTTCTGTCGCAGCTTTTTCTTCGCCTTAATTTCCTCTGCTGCTCTTCTCAACGACAAAATGCATCGATACTTGATTCGCCTTTTTTTCTACCTCAGAGGCTGTAAGCTCCCATATCCCGGGAGTCGTATTTCCTGATACATGCCAGGTCCATTTCACATAGCCATCGGCATCAGCAACTGCTTTGCCAAGATGCTTCGCTTCACTTGAGCCGCTCTTATAGGTAACACCCAACGAAATGGCGGCTCCCGGCAGCGTTTTCACTGTAACAGTAGCTTTCTTCCCTGGCCGAAGCGGCGTCGGCTCGATAGCCACGATTTGTATCGGAATATTCGATTGCTCACTTTCCGCTTCACCATATTTCGCTGGAGCTGTATCACTTATCCATACTCGTTCAGAAGCTTGCTCCTTAAAAACAATTGGCTTACCGTAGAAGGGCAGCTTTATTGGAAATTCATAATCCACCCGAATAACCAAATAAGGCTCATTATTCTTTGCTAAATCAGGCAGCGACAAATAGCTCAGACTCAGCCTTTCAGGATCAATAATCGCAGCATCAGCGTACTCCCTTATTAGCGGCTCGATAACCGCTCTTCCTATTTCCGTTGCAGCCATATTTTGAATCGGACGAAAATCTCCTTTCAAAGCGGATGATACTAATGACCCGGCTGGTGAAGGCAGCCATTCCGAAGCTTCAGCTGCAATCTCACTCCATGAGGACAACGGTATTTTCACTTGGGCAGGGGACGGAATACTGGCTGATGCTTGCTGCCAGGCCAGCTCTACAGGGTAAATATGTGCTGCGATTTGCCTAACTGTCTGCGATGCGACAGAATGCAGTGCCATCTGTACTGCACATAAACGAATAAGCATGACAAATACGAGAAGCACAACAATAACCATTGGCATAACTAACGCAGCTTCTACGACGATTGAGCCTTGTTCATTCTTAAGTCGTCGGCATTTAATAAGACCAGCCAATCGTTTGAGTCGTCTCATATCGGTTGCCTACAACCTTTCCTTCCAAAAGTCCGAATTTGCCAAGCGTCCGAATTAAGCCGGGAATAAACCATAGCTCCATCGAAACACCCGCTTCGCCAGTCACTCCGCTTGGAACGGCTGAAAGCGTCGTTCCGCTGTTTTGCTCAATGACTGCAATCATACGGGCGAGGCTTGCCCCATCATCCGCACCGTGCATTAGTATAAAGAGCCTTAAATAATCAGAATAGGTAAGCTCTGCTTTTACATACTTAGACAAAGGAGCCGATCCTCGCTCCTTGAAGGCAAGCATGTCCTCGATCGATTTCTCTAATCCATAAATAAGTGCTGCTGATAAAATTAGTAAGGGATGGCCTAATGATCTGCTTTCAAGCAGCCCCTCCATCGTTCTAATGGCTAAACGAGTCGCAAACAGTTCTCCATAGGCGGCAGCTATATTCCCTACTGTATTGTGAAAGCCATAAATGATATATTCCGCTTCTTGGTTGTTAAATGAGACGGCATGTGTTAGTTCTGATAAATCTCCACTGGTCATCATGGAACGTAAATGCTGCGGTGCAAACGAGGTAAAACGATGAATTACATATTCGCCAAAATATAAAGAGTCTCTTGTGCGCTCCAGCATCCCTGCCATCCCGGTAAATAATCCGCCCATTAACACGGTAGACTGCTCAGCGGCTTTGTGAGCATCACTTGCCTGATCCATATTCGCTGCTTCAGCTGCTTCATCTAATTGCTCATTGAATAACAGGTTATCGTTATACCGCTTCTTGACCTGTTCGAACACCTTTTGATGCTCTTCGGATTGCGGAATAACGGCAAGTCCATGAAGCAAGCCCCGAGCCTGTTTCCACAACGAATCAGCTTGCTCCTTCTGCTGCTTCAGCTGAGTCTTTATCGAACCCTGTTCAAGTGCTGACTGACGCTCAACAATTACAACTGCAGGACGGATGAATTGCTGTTCGTAGCCCCCATAGGCAAGTCTCAAGCTAGTCACACCTTCAAGTAAAGTATCAGCAGTTGTACTTTTAATAGGCTTCGTTAAAGAAGCTAGACTACTGGTTTGATAACTTCCCGCTTCCATATCAATTGCAGCTGCAGACGAGCTTTGCCCCTCCAGCTCCTGCCGATATTCAATGAACCAGCTGTCTGGCTTAACAAGTTCATCCGCCGCTTTCCTCACCTGTTCAATATCGGAAGCTGCATCAGTTGGAATCTGGTGCTGTTCAACACTAGTAGATTTATATTTGGAGACAACATCATACCCACTGTTCTGAGGCTGTTGATTTGCTTGTTGAGCAAGCCTCTGCATCTGTTCATTTAATCCCCTTGCAGCTTCCAGCTCCTGAATTGCATTCCCATATAGCTTTACATGCTGACTGTGCGTCTCATCACTCACTCTTCGCAGTTCCATAGCAAGCGCTCTGGCTTTCTCTTCGTAAGCTGCTATTTCAGCAGTATGCTGCTTCTCCGCCTCGGCAGCTAACGATTGATTATAAATAACCATTGCTGCATAGGCACCATATTCACCTGCGACACTCATGGCAGTATCGCCTTTTATTGTGATGACTTCTGACTGAATCGGAATTAACATAGGTATACCGCTTCCACTTATCGTTGAGGCCATCTGTCTCTGCAACTGAAGCACATTGGCTAGATGAGCCTCGCGCTTCTCATACAATTTGCGCATACTCGCAAGCAGGCTTATTGTAATTGAGGACTCCTTCATCGCATCTGCCATCGGCACAAATTTCGCAGCGAGCTCCAAAGTAAAATCTACTGGCGCTTTATATTTCATCTCCTCCAGCACTTGTCTTGCAAACACGTTATGGCTGCCCAGAAACGCTGCCGTATGCAGTAACGAAGTCTCTGACCTCGCTCGAACAAGCTTCATGCCTGTTCGCGCCGAACCGTCAGCCGTTTCCGTATTAGCTGCCATCATTTCCGTAAAGATGGTTTGACCATCCGTACCACCACGGCCAAACAGCCCATATCTTTCATATAAAGCAGCATCATAAGCTGACAGCACAGATCTTACGCTGGACCTTGCTGCATCCTCAGTCAATTTATGCAAAGCCGCAATTCGTGCATAATCTATAAGCAAAGAAAAAAATAAAAGCAGCGCGGATAGAACAATGACCGAAAACACCGTTACTGCCCCGTCCTCTTGAAACAAGAGCCCGCCCTTGCATAGCTTTTGTCTGAGTCCCCATCCCTTCTTTACGATCACAGCAGACTTGCACCTCCATCCTTACCTATCACGATCTAAAGCATGCTGCTAATATTTAAGGCTTTGGCGCCTTTGCAGCATCTTTATAAGAATCCAGTACCTGTCCCGCCTGTGCCTTCGCTTGAATAGCCCCGCCCGGCCGATTAACAAACCTCGACGAATAATAGCGAACAAGATCAACGCTGCGTATAAATTCAGTAGGATCAACAACTGTCGCGATTGACACGGACTTAGGCTCTCTCCTCAACCAGCTCCGCTCTACATATTCAACCGATAAGGGCTCCTTCAGTTTGACCGTAATTACTCTCTTGAGAATACCAGGCGAATAGCTCATCTCTCCTTCATATGCTAAGTCTGCTTTTCCCATCCATCTAGCGGACTGCTCCATTTTTCGCACAGATAAAGCATAATTGCTTTGATCATCTGCGTCTTTAAGGGGGAGTACGACTTTTGCAGCCTCATTCCCTCCTCTCAAACCAAATAGGCTGCCAAGCATCCCATCTTCGCCAATTCGCCAATAAAGGCCGTCATAACTAGGTTCAATAAGCATACCGCTCCTTGCATCTCGATAGCTGTTGTCCCAGTTGAAAGCAGCACGCTCCGCAGTTGCCGACACTGCGTAATAAAGGACCACCTTCTCGTACATATACATTCCAAACAAAATAAACAATAAGATAAGCCCGAACAGCATTGGAAATACGATCGTAGACTCCAGCGTGAAGCTTCCCTGCTCTTTCTTCAGCCATTGCAGCAGCTCTGTTTTTCTTCTCGACCTGTTCATAAGCCCACCTGCTAACTAAAGATTTTGTCCGCCTCATCATCCGCTTTCCCCATCAACCGTTCAATTAGCTCAATAATCCAATCTTTAAACAACAGGGCAATAATAATGACGACCGCAATAATCAAAATAATCTCCAGCGTTCCTAAACCATCTTCCTCTTTCCAAAATGAGCGCATAGCTTGACCTACCTTTTTCATCTTCCATCTTCCTCTCGGTTTTAGTTAAGACATGAGCAGCACTGCTGGTGCAGCTACCAAAATCATTAATACTAGCAAAATGCCTACTAGCGGAAATACAAGCTTTGAAGAAGCTTCCTCCCCGCGCGATCTAGCGATGGCCTTGCGTTTCTCCCACAAGGTATAGGAGAGCTCTCGCAATGCAAGTATGAAATGCTCTCCTCCACGCCGGTAATTCAGCAGCAGCACTGTTGAGAAAATGGACACCTCCTGCACAGCGCATCTACGGTTAAACCGCTCCATCACTGTGCTGAACGATTGACCATTGCGAAGCATCGACACCGTCTCGCTCCATTCTTTATAGAGCGGATGATTCATACTCTCCTTCCCCTCCAAGCATCTTGCCAGTGCTTGCTGTACGGTTTCTCCAGCGCCTACGAGAAGCATCAACTTGCTGAGCATGACAGGCAGCTCAACGATCATTTGCTGCTTCCGCTCCGCTACACGCCGTCCTGCTTCTATGAAGGGCCTAATCGTTAATATAGTGCCAAAAACGACACCCATAATTAATAATATGGGCTCCTGACCGAGCAGACTCAGCCATGCACATCCCGTTAAAGCTGCATAGCCAGTACCTAAAGCGACTGTTGCTTCTACCTTCGTCCGCTCTATTGACCAATTGCTATCCTTTAATAGGAGCAGCTTCATATGGTAGCTGGCCATTGGCATATGAAGCGTATCAAAGAGATGATACCTCTCGAGTACACGTATAAATGGATCGATCAAGCTTAGCTGGACAAGCTGCTGCCTCGTTTGATCATGTGCTCGTTTTTTCCCCATTAGCTGAACCCAGATAGCACGCAGCGCCCCTACTCCTGCCAAATAAATCCACAACACCGTTAGGGTAACAGCCGCAATTGCCGCAACCATGCTTTCCCTCCCTTCTCTGCTACATTTGAATATTCATCATTTTCCTCATTACCCAAAAACAGAAGAGTAAAAGCAGCAGAGCTGCCGTTAACAATAAATAACCGATCCCTCCATATAAGGGAGCCATATAATCAGGAGCGGCTAGGCTCAGGAAAGCCAAAAAAACAAATGGCACAGCCATCATGATTCGTCCCTCGAATTTCTTTTGAGCGATCATGACGGCAATTTCCTGCTCGATTTCCAGCTTTTCTCCGATAATGATCGAGGTTTTTTTCATCACCTCCAACAAGTCACCTCCCGAACGCTTGCAAGCTGCCAACGCATCGACGAACTGAGTAATCTCATCGATGCCTGCACGATTGGCGAAATTACGCAGCGCGTATTCTAAAGGCTCGGCGTTATCTAAGCGGAAACGAATAATTTGAAACTCTAACAAAAGTTCTGTTCGTGAATCAGGATAGATCAGCTTCAAATCATCATGAGTGGATAAAAAAGCATTTTCGAGCGATCGACCAGCTGCAAGTGAAGATGTCAGTGAAAATAATGCTTCCTTAAATTGCAGCTTCAACCGCTCTTTCCGCTGCAGCAGCAGCGATTCACGTCTAATTCTAGGTGCTATTAAGCCAAAAGCCGCTGCTGCAAAAGATAGGAGCACAGAGTGATAGAATAAATAGACTGCTCCATACAAAAGCAAAGCTGCTCCGACAGCTGCGGTAATAAACTGTTTCCGGTTAAGGCGGTATTGCCCGTAATCCGTAAGGGTACGGCCCGCACGAATATTAGCCATCGTTGCATCGCTTTCCCAGCCGCACCATGTAAGCATTCTTTGCAATCTTCCGCCGCTCATCCGATGTACGCTGTCTACTTTATTACCGCCGCTTAAGCTGTTCATATCGCCACTCCTTCGCCTATTCTTTTCCCCGCCAAAGACAGTTTGTCCATTCCCATAAGCGGATTCACTGTTCGTATAAGCCTGCCGAGTACTCTCCCTTCTCGTTCACCCTCCTCTTCATAAATAAACAGTGGATTAAGTACTATTTCGCCTGCTTCTACACCAATGACCTCACAAATCTTGTAAAAATACAAATAAGTTGATCCCTTAAGAAGAACGTAACCATTGATAAATCAACGCCCCTAAATTAAGTCAAATAAATTAAAGTTGGTCCCATGTTAAAAAAACTTATACAAATAGTTGGTCCCAAGTCAAAACCAACATACAAATAGTTGGTTCCTTTGTTGAATAAAACAACACGTTAGAATATAAAATAACCCTCCCATTAATTCCGATTCGGAATTAATGGGAGGGTTATTTTATATTCTATTTCAATACGAAACTCGTAGCCGTATTTCAATTACAACTCTTTGTTAATGTATTATTGCTTAGTGTCGACAACTTAAACCTAATCACATTTAACGGTGTTTTTGGCGGTGGCTTGTACTCTGCTGCGACCGTGAAAAGACAATAAAACTTGTGTTGACAAAATAAAGTGGATTAAATTATACTTATAACGTACTCATTTATAAACCACTTATAGGAGAGTGTTTATGCCGACAAAACCACGGTATTCGGTTGATGATTTAATGGAGAAGCTTCCTAGAGATTCTCAAGATGGTGTTGTCGGTGCAGCTGAAGCACTGGCAGATATGAAGGATTATATTGCAAAGAATGGACGCTCAGGAGCTGACGGCGTTTTGGCACGGAAGGAACACCGCACAATTTATGACAGATACTACGCTTAAGATAGAGGACGGGTTAAGTTGACTTGACTTAGCCCGTTTATTATTTGATTTAGAGGTGAATATTTTGAGCAAAGAAGACCAAGTTCGATTTAATTTAAATATCCCACAGGAACTGATGGCTCGAGTTGAAAAAGTTGCAGATCAACTGTCATTAACCAAAGCGCAAGTCATGCTGCTCGGAACAATGGGATTTATCGAAAGTTACGATAGGGACGGACAAGGTTTTCTGGCTGATCTCGTATCCTCCGGACTTGTCCAAAATAATAAACGAGTAGTTACTTATCAGGACGCGTTAAGAATCATTAAAGATTCCATAGACCCTCAAGCTAAACAAATGTACAATGCTCTTCGAGAATGGCGTTCCAAACCATCGGCATCATCTAGGGACAAGGATACTCCTGGATTCCAGGGTTGGGATTCGGCTGTTAAGTATGGTGAACTTAATAAACAATACCCTCAGATGAAAGGCATTGTTTTCCCTGATAATGATTAATAAACTATCGCTGTTCCCATAATACAGGAACAGCGATGATTTTCTTATCAACTATCTCAAAATTACATTCTAACAAGAATCAACCTTGTTATTTTATATTGAATAGTAAATTGTCTTTAATATACTATAAAAATGTAATATGATTTGAAACCATTATAATAAATTTATTCTTATCAACTGAGGGTGGGATGAAAATGACAGGTGAGGAATTTGCTAATGAATTGCTCAAGATTAACGGTATCCAACAAAAAGAGTGCGATGTCATTTCGCTAAACTCTATTAAGGCTAGCGAAACAATTTATAACCCCAACGGAACTTCTCATATCTTATTGAACAGTGATAATCAAACTGATGAAAAACTTGCAATAGCTGCGCATGAGGTAGGTCATTATCTTAGTAATTCAATTTATCCCGAACGTTTTAAAATAGTAAGTAGACAAAAATATAGACTGGTAGCCCTTTTTTGTGTTGAAATCGTATGTTTATTATTAATAATATTCTCGAAAGGTATCACTATAAGCATTATCAGTGTTCTGTTAATGATCGCACTTATTCTTTTTTTGACTAGGACTCTAACTAAAATAAAAGTTGATGACGAGAATTATGCAAATGTTGAAGCTATAAAGCAAATTGAATTGCATGCATCAAACATCTTTCAAGCAAATAATGATTCTCGAAATTATGTAGACTTCGTTAGTCATGTAAATGTTAAATTTAATACTATTATTCAAAAATACTCAAAAGATACACCGTTTATTTATTACCTGATTACTGGATTCACTTCATTACCAGTAGTTATATATAAAGCTTCTATTATTTTTCTTGACATACGCTAAATAAACAGTTAATCTTCCGCGAGGGTGATTATATCCAAATTTTCATTATTACATTTTTAATTATGCAGATTTATATTTATTTATTCCAACTCTATTTGAATTCATTGCTCTCTTTACATAACGAAGCTTTAAATCATCGTTTTGAGTTTAGATTGATTTATATTTTTATAACAATTTTTTTAGTTTCTCTAATGATGATTGTTATTCTGTTTCAATCATTACCTGCCTATTTATCAGCATCATTTGTAACAATCGAGATTACTTTCATTATTTTTAAATTCAAAAAAAGATATAAATAACAAGAAACCTAGATACAATTGCATGATAACTAAAAACGGAAGTTCTGATTATTATCAGAACTTCCGTTTAAAATAATTAAAATCACGTATTAATAATAACAAGTGATTTTAATTATTTATTCATTTATTGAAGTAAGCCTTGTCAAATCATCCTTTCCTCTCTGAACTGCAACAAAATAATCTGTCGTACCAACAATGATCATAATAAGAAATTCAATTTCCATTTTTGTATCTTTTAACATACTCGAGAGTAGCTTCTTGTCGATGAGTGAAGGTTTCGGATTGTTTTCAGGGTGTGTGTGCCACTCACCAAGATAAACAACTTCACCACTTGATTCCTTCCAATGGTCATTTACAATTTTCTGCGCTGCTTTCACATTTCGCTCAAAAAAATACCGTCCTGACTTGTCATTCTTATTGGGGACACTCGCTTTCTCTATCACAATTTTTTCTGAATAAATTCGACCAAGTAAAATACCGCCCGACTCGTGTTGCCGGGCGGTATTTTGACGATAACAATCAAAAGTATCAACAACTGACTGCAAGATGTGTATCTCTCTGTCTTCAAAATAATACTTGATCATACTTGCATTACCTCAGCTTCAGTAGTATCAGCAACTCTCGTCACCAAAACGCTGTAATCGTTCATACCATTCCATCTCTCTTCGACCCCGCGCCCATTAGACTTCTGCAAAGATGCATTTCCTAACCAGCTAAAAATTATATTGTCGTTATTATCGCCATTTAGAATCTCTCTATGGACATATGACATCAGCTCATAGACAAATCTTTTAACCTCAAAAACGCTGTAAGGAGCATAAGTGCTTTGACAACCTGCTTCTCTAACTGTGTACTGTCCCGGTTTTAAAATACAATATTTAAATCTGTTATCTTCATCAAACAGATCTCTAAATTGACCTTGATTTTTGGGGTTAATATACACCGCATGAGCACCGGCTAAATATGGCTCTACCCAAACATAAAGTAATGGGGTCTCAATAATTCCACACTTCTGTAGTTTATCTAAACGAAACTCTGTTGATGGGTGCGCCGTCGCAACAATAGTTAGATCACAGCGATTAAGAAATGTTTCATTATAACGTAAGATATTCAGTATGTCCTCATGGTATGAAGTGTGTTTACTGTGTGGGAAATGAGAAGAAAGATACTCATTGACTGCATCTACTTTATTTTTCCCCACGTAAGAAGCTCCACAAAGATGTCTTGCTACATTTTCAAAATTCAAAATATCTTTATCTATTAGGAATAGTTCATTTATGCCTAAATCACCTAAAGAGTTGGCGATATGACTGCCAACAGAACCACACCCAACAATACCCACCCTGGATGAATGCATATGGGTTCCGTCACCGCCGCGGTTTAATAATCTATTCCGGTCAACACGAGTAACAGAATACTTTTTAATATTTACAAGACCAAAGTGGTTAAGTTCCATTCGCGCATTTTTATGCCCTTTACGAAAGCCATTTAGAGCTGACTGATATTTACGTTTAGGTAAGTAAGCATTCGCTTTTATTTGTTCTGGCTTTTGATGTTCCCAAGCTCCGAGCATATGCCCATTAGTCGTAGAAATTGAAAACATCACTAATGAGGGTCGAGAGACCTTATCTAGATAATCATATAAAGGGTTTATGACATCCGGGCTGCTTAATCGCAATTGTTTTAAAATTGCATTATTTGTACTTGGGAACGGCGGAATGCCCAATGATTTTAAAGGTAGATAAATCGATTTTCTACGTTCTCCCAAATCTTCTCCACCGGCTTGTTTAATCCACCTAATTCCATCCGCAACTGTATCCACAGCTAAGTATCTATGCCCTATGTTTGGCAGATCAGTTCCTATCAAGGTGATTTCCTTAGCACAGTCCGTAATTTCAATTAATGATAATATGTTACCATTGCCATGCAGCCGCCAATATGAATCAAACTCGTCTGTGTAATCACTGATATTCTCCCTCTTTCTACCTGCATTAATTAGAAAGAAAGCTCGTTCAATAACAGCGTCTACAACACCATATGGATTTTCCGGATTCGGATGCGCTTCTTCCGAATCATAAATACAAAGAAAATGATCAATATCCAAGTGTGGTATCGGGTAAAGACGAGTGAAATACGGATCAGGAATAAACACCTTCGGAAAGACATCCGGAAATTGAAATGGAAATAATAAAGTAATAACTTGATCGTCTTTTTTTATATTAAAAGCACCAGAATATTTGTTTCTGTCCTTAACTTCGACTTCATCGGCACCGTGCATTTCGACAAGATGAAGTGCTACTTTTCGTAGCACTTCATCATAAAAGTTGAGTAATCTAAGCTGATCGTCCATGATTACCCAAGATCGCTGGAGCCGTGGATTTGAATGCTGTACTTAATTGTGCCTTAGGTGCTTCGTACTCTGGGAACCGATCACCGAACACTTCAATCCATTTTTTTGATGCTTTTGTTTTATCAGTCTCCGTTATCGCCTGATCACCTTTCTTAATAAGGCTATCGAGCTTGGAAAGGAAGTTTTCTTTTTTAGTATCTGACCAATCATTTATTAATTCTTCACTTGGAAATACCGGACGGACAAGTGAAAATGAGTCATTTAAAGCCTTATGGATTGCTCGTGCCGTTTCAACAAAGGCTCTGTCATCATCGTTTCGATAATCTGATGCAAAGTGATTCGCCGCCAAAATTGTAAGCACCATGCCACTTGGCAATTTGGTGTCACCGTCTTTGAAGTCTTTCCATGCTTTAAAGTAGCGAACGATTTTTTTCAGTTGATCTCCTTTAGTCACAACCTCATCGTTGAACCATTTTGTCAATTCCTTCGGATCGCTATCAATCCAGCCCTTTGACTTATGAGCTAATTTGGGATGATCACCATTCTTCACATAAACAGGAAGATCGACATGATAATTATTTTTATAAATTACTCGTACACAGGTGTTTTTATCGACGGGAGAAGTAGAAGTGTGCCCCTCTACAGCTTTTAAAATCCAATTATGAACTGTAGTTGGAGTTGCCCAATCTTTTTCATCCTTACTTTTTAAATGTTCAAGGTAAACTCCGTCATCGATATCAAACTCACCATCTATAGGTACGACAGTTGTATTCATCATATAGGAGCCTTGACCATAGAACTTGGGTTCGGTTAAGCCGAGCTCGTCCTTAAAATACTTTTTGATCTTATCCCGAATAGCATTTCTGGATGTACGAAGACTTTTTTTCTTCTCTGCCGTAAGATAGATCTTCCCATGAAACTCTGTGAATAAATCATTGCAATTAGACATTAGGCTGACGCCTCCTCTGTTTTGTTATTAAAGAATAGTAAAATTTCATCTTCATTAATCCATTCTGTCGCCATTTGCTCACCTTTACTGATCATCACATCAATAGAGTTTTTGTGAGCAAAATCTAACTCGATAAATTTCTTTTCTTTTTCTGATAATTTTGCACTTGGAATACGAGTGTAATCGCCGCCAGCAAACTTTCGTAAATACTCGATATGAAAGTGAGTTGCTACGCTTTGCGAATCTATCATCAAAGAAATCAACTGTTCTTTCCAGCCCCAGAATGGCTTGCGAATCTTCTTCGCAATAGGTATAGCTGTTCCTTCGTGGAGCGAGGATACCGATAATAATCGATAATCCGAATACCCTATTGCTTCTTTATTCGCTAAAAACTCTTGAATCCCGTATAAGGCTGGATTATTAGCATACAATCCTCCATCAACGAACTGCTGCAAACCTTCATTTGTCATAAGATTAACAATGGGAAAATATGTTGGAGCTGCGGATGTAGCAAGCGCTACTTCAACTAACGAACGCTCACTGTCCCTCGTGTATTTAGGTAAATAATCGGATTTAAATACATACGGCTTGCCGGTAGTAATATTAACCGATGGAATAATAACATCTGAGAAACAATCTTTAATTTTCTTATTTTGGAATACTTCTTCCAAAGCAGCTCTCAGCTGTTTATTTTTATATTTAGAGAAAAACAATACCGCTTTAAATCCATGAATTTTTCTCCTCCATGATGCCATGTAAGGAAAAATCTTCGGTCCTTTCTCTTTATAAAACGCCACGATCTGTGAGGCAGGAATTCCTGCAGCTAATGCCAATGCTATAATTCCTCCCGTTGAAGTGCCGCAGATAAGATTAAAATGCTGATGAATTGGACCATACTTTTTTTCAAATTGATCTAAAATCACTGCTGAATATAAGCCTTTTATTCCTCCGCCATCGATGGAGAGAATTTTGTATTGCATCCCCAAAATAGAACCTCCTTAGTTAAAGCCAATTAGTGATTTGATACTTGGTTAAACGCCATACATACGTCAACTTACTTAAATTTCGTTCTTTTACTTCGACTGTTTCATTTTTGGTATTTCCATATTGGTAAAGCGCCCCTGGTGAAGTAACCGCTATATCAAACGTATCGCCAGCTTTCACGAAACGATATTTTGCTATGTCGATTTGAATCTGTCTAATGGTGTCAGTATTCGAAACAAAAAGCTTTCTTTCCTTCCATTGAACGATCGCACGTTCATCTGATAGAACCTCCACTACTTTCGCTGTATTTTTTTTCGTCACACTAACTGCAAAAGTATTATTAAATGTGTTTGTAAAAGTCGGAATGGCTATCCAAATAACAACACAAAAGGATAGTATCAAACCGATTAAACCATTAAAAATCCTGAATCCTGAATTGCTCCTATATGAGTAACCCATGTAATCTCACCTCCTTTCCAGCTTCATTTGTTTTTCCTGTTTCATTTTATCAGATGAATCAGACTATAAAAAAATTAGATTATTGATTTATATATAAATTGTTTCCCACCTGTTGGAGATGTCTGCTCTTCTCTTCCTACCATACCAAGTGTAACTAATGTTTTTAAACGATTGTTGCAGCTCGTTACTGCAATGTTTAACGCCGCAGCGAGAGTTGGCGTATCTGCTTGTCCAATCTCGATTACTTTTGATAGCGTTTGTTGCAACGTATCGCTATATTTTCCAATCATTCTCCATTTGCCATCTTCCTCAACAATTAAACCGCACAATTCTGCTTTATGTAATGCAGCATCTACATTCTCTTCAACAAATTGACTCAAACCGTACAGCAAAACATGATTCCCTTTTAACTCTCCAGCTAATCGTAAGATGAGAATAGATACAATCTCACTTGCACATGAAAAATCAATACGGTTTACACCTGAAAAATTCAATAACAAAGCCCTCTTGGACTGTTTCGAAAAATCTTCTAGGATCCTGTCGCGCACCGATCTACCCAGTTCTCTTCCCCATAAGCTATCTCCATATATTTCTGCAATATTAACTTCAAAGCGTTCCATGATGCATTCTCCTTCATCTGTTTCCGTGAAGCTGTACCATTACTATACCGAACTGCCTAATTGCTTGTCAAGTGCTTGCCTTGAAGAAAGAAGCCAATATTTGTTCCATTAATAGAAAAAGGAATCTGCGTTTCAAATTTTGTATGTTTACTTTGGTCAAAATCCATTCCGAATAAACCCGAGTTCGACTGAATGTAAAGAGAAGCCCCTCTTCTTTGTGCTCCATGATATAACCTGGAAAGACCGTTTCCACGAGTTATATCATCTTTATGTCGCGATATTCCCTTCGTAATCACCTCTCTTATTGCCCTTTCATCTGACATAAAACCAATGTCCTGGACTTTTGCTTGAATTAAACTTTGACGGATACCGATTCCGGAATCGCCTATAGCCCACGATAGAAATGAATCACCATTGCTACTTGTATATGCTTGGATACAGACTACTCCAAATTGTTTTGTTTTACTATGCTGACACACATTCTGTATCATTTCAGAAACAAATGTTGTTAAGCTATTTTTTTCATATTCAGAATATCCGTTTTTGCTCATCCAGTTTTCGAATTCATCATTTATATTCTTAATGTCTGCTTCAGATTGAAAAAACCTTAGAACGCCCATGTTCTCATTTTTTTTCAGGAAATTCATGATGCTCTTCTTAGGTCGTTGTACCTCAATAAAGTGATCATTCAATGTATTAAATCCTGCCCGTTCCATATACGAGCCTGCATTCTCCTCTGGCAGAACTATTATCGAATGAGCATCATATATGTTATAAAAATGTCTACATATACTAAGAAGAGTTACCATTCCAAACGGATCAATAAACTTAGTACGACTTAAATCCAATTTAATATTTTTAGCTTGTACGAGATTGTTTTGTTTTTCCACAAGCAATTGACATACTTTTGAGAATAACCGTAGTGTACACTTATCAGGAAATAAAATATCAACCATTAGTCTCACCTTTCTCGAACCAATCTAGTTCGACAAAACTATCTATCTCCTGATTTTGCACATATTTTGGCAATAACGCAATAGAAAACTTACAATTTGCCCCTATTTAAATTAGGTAGTTAAAATGGTCACTATTGACTAGACAAAAATTACAACATGAAATATATTCTATTTATGATTATTTTTGTTTTTATCCACTAAAAGAAATACATGTAACAAGCATAACAATTCCAATATAAAAGGCGTGATATTTTTTGGATCTAGATTTTTTTAAACCTCAGATTCCTGATCATCGACTTCATCCAAATTTTCTCCAAATTATGAATGATCAAGATTTAATAAAGGTAATCCAAAAATGGTCTAAAGGTTTTGTTGATCGTGATAACAAAATCGTGAAGCAGTTTCAAGAAACATTTAATTCATCGTTTTGGGAAATTTATCTATATGCTTGTTTAGACAAAATGAATTTTAAGTTTGACTTTACTAAAGAAACGCCGGACTTTATAGTAACTAAAAACAAACGTGATTACATAATTGAAGCTGTCACTACCCGAAATGCCCAATCGCAAACCCCGGAACATGAACGAATTAATATACTTGAGGAAGTTATGCAAAAGATTAAATTTCAATCTGATGCAGAGAAATTACACGATGAAATTATTTCTATGGCTACTGAAAGAATAAGTCAAAGCATACGCGAGAAATATGATAATAAGTACCTCACTAAATATCAACAATTGGATTATGTAAAAGATAAACCTTTTATTCTTGCAATAGGTGCATTTGAACAACCATTGTTTTATGAACAAAAATCAGCTGCAATTTCTAGAGTTCTTTATGGACTGCAAAGTGCGAAATACGTAAATAATGAACCAGAAATAAAATATGGTTCAAAAACAACTAAGCATAATGGGTCATTAATTGACATTGGTTTGTTTAATGACAAAAAATATGAAATGTTAAGCGCAGTGATCTTCAATCCAATTGCAACAATCGGAAAAGTAAGAGCTTATCAAAATAAAAAAAATAAGCATACTTTTTTTGAAACAGTAAGGTTTAATAAATATGCTATGAATACTATCCATGAAACAACTCCACATAAAAAATATCACGAATCATTGCTAGATGGCATGTATATACTTTTGAACCCCCATGCGAAAAACCCAATAAATATAGAAGACTTTGATGAACCGGATATTTCCGTTCTTTTCGATAAGGAGGATCATAAAACAAAACATCGGTTTTTATACATTAGACGAACTTATAATATTGAATATGAAGAATAATAAAGTAGCCACCAGTATAGGTGGCTACTTTATTATTCTTTTGGTTGCTTACGTTATTTCGGTTTACCTCATTAATCAAGAGAATACTTCTCATTCAATAACTCAAGAGGTATTATATTACCCTGTTTGTCAGTGAAGATTTTACTATATTTAATAGGGATTTGATTTATATATCCAACATAATCGAGCTTTTCCCTAGTATCCACTGAAAAATAATCAATAAGTTGCTGATTGGAATCGAAAAACTGAATATAAATTCCGTCATCAATTTTCATGGAATATGATCTACCATTCTCCAAAACTAATTGAACTGACTTGTCGTTTTCTAAGTACGAAGCTGTCATTTTATATTTATTTGTTGATGGTGTTTTCAGGTGGAATGTATTATCATCATCCCATTTTAGGCTGCGCAGAATATCGTCATAAAAAGTCACATCCGAATTAACAATTGGCTTCTCCCAGAATTGATAAACTTGTTTAGGTTCTTTCCCATCCAATCCTAGGTATAAAATACTATAGAATGAATTCCATATGAGCTTTGTATTAAAACCTATCTTTAGTATATTGCTTGGGACCATGACCGTACCATTTATCATCCTTACCGGATTGTTAAGCTCTTTTCTTGTACCATTTACAAGGATGTATTTAGAGTCTACCGTTGCTGTTATTATTAATTTATCGTTCTTCTTATATGTAATTACCTTTTTTGTTGGATCCCAATTCATTGACGTACCTACGATTTTATTTACCATTTTCGAGTGAAGATAAATTGAACCGTTATAACTTACAGGATCTACCTCTGACAGTATGAAGTAGCCATCTTGCATCACCTTAATTCTGCTCTCCGTAGACACATTTTTTATATTTGATTTTATTACTGGATTTTTAAAATAATGATTACTTGGGTTTGTATTCATCACGTTTATACCCCACTGCCAGACTTTTCCGGCAGAATCAACGGAGTATGCCGAATCCTGATCTGTATAAATAGCTTTAATATTCTTCAATGTACTGATTTTTCTCGGTGTTGGAATTTCTGGATTATCGATGTCAACATGACCTCCATATCGACGCCCTAATTCCCAAACTGTTCCGTCACTCTCCGTCTCTCTTTACTGCTAGTGTTTCTCCATTTTTACAGACTGCCAAGGACTTCACATTCGAAATGGACGCTTTTTTATTATCGCCTATATCAGAAAGAAGCCCATCACCGAATGCATAGGCAAATCCCCAGCTTACAACATTACCACTTGTTGTTACTGCCGAGACATGCCTTCCGATGCTTATTTGCGCATAAGTAAATTGAGGGATAGAAAATAAAAGGATTATGGTTATTATTGTAGCAACTGATTTTTTCACCAAGCAGTTCTCCTTTGCGCTTAATTAATAAAATAGAAATATTAGCCATTTCATATTACTATAATCCTCTACTAAATTCGACATAATTCTTATTCCCAAGTAATTTCATATTACTAACTAAGAATAAACAGTAAGCCAAAGCTTGGAGTTGTCCATGATGTAGGCTCTGAATTTAATGGAATAGAACAAGCTTTATGGCTGAAATGTTCGTATTAATTTTATTTCCCCTTCAGAATATGCGTTTTTCTTGCCCTATCTAGCGATTGACGATGTAGTGCCGCGCCTATTACGATATAGTCAGCCCGGGTGAATGATGAGATAAAGGTGATAGTAATGAAAGATACAGTTTCCATACCGAAAGATACTTTTCTGCGGATAAAACGCTCAATTGAACATTATTGCACGAATAGCTGCCCATTGTTCATGGGTGCATGCTTACATTTCGAGTGCCCTTTATTCGCAATTGAGCATCAATTGATGGACCATGAAGATGACGGACCAGTTGAGGATGAACCACTATGCTGGTATTTAATCCATTTTACATCGTGTGATGAAATAGCACTCATTAGAACGATAAACGATAAGGCGGAACAGATCGCTGATAATTACGGAGAGCCATACGATTTACACGTTTTCGGAACACTTGAACTTGCCTATGAAGAATTGAAGAAACTTTCGAACAAGGAGAGGAGGTGATCGATTAGCAGACTCCTCATCCCATATATAGCTAGCCAGCCCCCCGACGTATCGGGGGGCTGTTAAATGTTAATGAATAGGATCATTTCGTATGTGGCAAACTTAGTTTGCCAAAATAATCCTGAGGAGTTCGAATGAATGAGAATACGCTTGGTATGGGCTTGAAAGCGGTAAGTACGGCTAAAATGAAACGGATAATCATTAAAGTCGCAAACTCAATGTCGTAGCGGAGCCGTGACATATGGAGGAGAGCAATGAGTAAGATATCGAAGGCGCCAGCAGCGGATAACTTAAATAAGTTGATGAGACGTAGGTTTAAAGAGGGAGAATCGTTAGATGCGGTAATCCCCTCTTTTATGGAGAACCTGATGGTGTTCAAGTCCGAAGGAACATCGAAGGCTGAACTTGACAGCCAGCTGCTTTCATTTAAGAATTGGATCCTCAGCATTGGCGGAAGTTATGAGCGTTTCCATCGTTTTCATGTTCGAATCGTGCTGCGAGAGGATACGATTGATATCAAGATCAACTTGTTTAATGACGAGTATTTTGTGCTCGTAAATGGCAAAATCGAAAAAGCGTTGAAGCTATTTCCGTCAGTTCAAGCATGGCTGGAGATCAGGTTTAGCATTTGACAACAGCTTGCAACAAAGAAAGAACTGCCGCGCAATTGGGCAGTTCTTTCTTTGTTAATCCAAATACTTCGTAAACGTGCTATCGCTTTGTCCGGGAAGTTTATCCTTATTTCCTCGCATCATGCACATACTGGCTTCGCCAGCAAAATAAAATGTGTACTTACCTGCCGGATGGCGATAGCCTCCGCGGTGTAGCCAGGCATGAGCAAGAGAACCCATCATAGTAGCATTACCAATTCCAGTGTTGCTAATTTCAGTCGCATTAATTGTGACGGTTAATAAGTTGGTTTCTGGATAGGAGGCATTAACCCCTCTAATATTAAAACTGCCTGATTTCTGGTACATAATATAGGCTTTGCCGGCTCGACCGAAACCGTTCGCCGCAATCTGTGTCGTAAGGCTATCCATCTGTACAGATGCTGCTGCTCTGCCGTTTGCAAGTTTTCCTTCAAACCAAACGGGGGATAAATTAAATTTAGCATATTTGTTAACACATTTTTGATAGTTAGAAATTCCAATTTCATCTACCTGTTGATAATGCTCCCGCCAAAAGCCTAATACGCCAGCAATCAAAGTACGAATACGATTAATTGGTGCTGTCGTAAACCTTGTATCCACATAAAAAATCATTTTTTCTGGCATTGCTTCGGACACAGGAGCCTCTGGAACCGTCATCATTAATTTCTTATACGTTACTGATACATGCGCTTTTGGCACGCCTTGGCGGCGCCTCTTCTCTTTCAAAAAAGATCATCTCCTTTCCACATACTAATTCCACATACTAAGATATGCTGGAGCGAATATAAAAGGAGATTCGATTCACGCGTATAGGTGGATATTTTCGTATCGCCATTTATTCTTTAACATAGTAAAATAAAGGAAATAATCCGGAGACAAGCGTTTAAACTCGGTACTAAAAAACATATAAGTGGGGTTAAGGTATGCAGGGGAAAAAGAAAAGATTGAACTCACGTCACTTAGGCTTTCGCAAGTTGATGACAAACCTACACATTCATACGGCTGTTATCGAAAAAACGTCTGTGCTCGTCTTTCAAGATTTCGAGCTCATTGGGAGTGGCGCTATCGACGCTTTCAAAGAAATAACGGTAGATAACGGAGATCGTGAAGAGATCGTCTTTATCGTCGGTGAGCGATATATTAAGCGCAACTGTATGCTCGTGTATGCGAAGCGGGAAGCGTTTTGGAAGGATCCGATACCGTTAAGCTAACTGGCAGATTAATGGAAAAAAACTTTTTGTAGTTTCAGTAAATTATTAGTGATAAATTAAAGATAACGAAAAGTAATGGATATAATAGGAGGCTACTCAATGAGCGAAATCAATGCGATTGAAAATGCTATTACAAAGTTCAAAGGCACCCAATACGATACAACAAAATTGACTGATGAAGAACTTGAAATTTTACAAAAATTTGCCCCTGCTTTATTAGTATCTACCAAATTCATTCAAGAAGGTAGCAAAGTACAGAAAAGAGTATTTAGCACTATCGATAAAGCAATGGATATTTTTGCAGACCAAATAAAGAATCCAAATTCAACTCCAGAAGAAAGAGAAATGTTGAATTATCGAATCGAACGAATGGTTGATCGAGCTTTAAAAAAAGATACGGAGTTCAAACAGTGGATGTTGGTGAGTGGTAGTCTCATAGTTGGAGGATTAGTAGGTGGAGGATTCTGGGCAGCAAAGAAAATCAACTCACACAGAGAATCTCACTTCAACTAACAGGGAAACGTTAGCTGAATAAGATCCTGTGCAGCTGGTCATACGATCGGCTGCTTTTTTTACAAGATAAGATAAATTTAAAGTCGTCGTTTTTAGAATGAACAGTATGAAATTATAGGAGTCCTAAAATGAAAAAGAAAATGAACTATTTAATTTTAATTTTAACGATCATTTTTATGGTTGGTTGTACCAATTTAGAAGATACATCCAGTACAGATGTAGAAACAGATTCACAAGAAGTAACCACAGATACAACAAATAAAAATAGTGAAAAAAGAGAAGCTGTCAAAGCGGTTGTTGATGAACCAGTAGGAGAGGAAACATCAACACAACCAAATAACGAATTGTTTTTAGGATACAAGCTTATCGAGGTTGATGGTGGTGATTTGTCTGGGCATCGTGAACCTAATGTTGTTGTTGACATTGGTTACGGAGACCGTGAATATTGGGCATTTACCAATGAATATGGGCAATTAGTGCGCGTCATTGCCGATAAACTTATTTTGCAAGACGACCAAAACGAACCGGTATTATCATCTGGCAGGTATTACCCCGACGAAGCAAAGGTTCCTGGTGTTGAAAGTGATGTTTTAGATGAAGGGCATGTAATTGCTGATTCTCTCGGAGGGGTATCGAATGCCTATAATATTACCCCGCAAGATAGCACGCTTAACCGGCATGGTGACCAAGCGTATATGGAAGATACGATACGCAAAGCAGGCGGAGCAACGAATTTTGAAGCGATTATCACCTATCCGAATACAAAGACCCAAATTCCTTCAAGTTATCAATACACCTATACATTAAAGGGGAATGTGATCGTTGATAAATTTGACAACGTGAATCCTGATGAAGTAAATGAATCACTTGGATTATCAGGCAGTGATTCTTCTGATTCAACCAGTTCAGAGGATCTTTCTAGTGTCGATACAAACGGAAATGGAAAGGTAACGATTAAAGAAGCGAAGGCAGCCGGTTATAGTATGCCAATAATGAGTGACCACTGGCTGTACAAATATATGGATGATCGTGATGGTGACGGAATGGTAGGTGAATAAGTTAAAACAGGGAGCAGGACGCCGTCGCGTTGCTCCCTATTTTATTGAAGTAACGGATAGGATAAGAACAAATCCTTTGACTAAAGAACGTATGTTCTCATACAATAACCATGAGGTGATTTGTGGTTATGAGCGTGAACAGTAAGAAACTTCATGGCAATGGTCGATGGGAATCATCGCGTATGATGCTTCCAGAACACCGCGAGCAGTATATCGAGCTCATGCAGAGGGATCGCATAAAAGCAGCTGGGCTAAAGCCTGAAACGCCTCCGGCGTCACGTGAGGAGCTGCAGATGATGCATGACTTTGTTTTGCTTCCGATGGCTTACACGATAGCCGAGAAAAATCGCAGACAGGTCGAAGAGAAGGCACGGTTACTTCGCGACCTATTCACCAAGGCGACCGATATTGTTCTTGGTCGCATGCAAGCCGATTTAGAGGAAATAAAACAACAACTGAAGCGGGCGAATATCACCGTTATCGCTGGCGAACGCATCGATGGAGTAGCGTCATACTCGTACAGATGCCGTAGTCACAACGGCGCCTTTGCCATTACACGGGAGTACGCGAAAGATCACATCGGCAAGATGATTGGTCAATATATAAAAGGATTATTCTAAAAACAAATAAAGCTGCGCTCAAGGGAGCACAGCTTTATTTGTTAGAGGACAAATTCTACAAAACTAGGACTTCGCATGAGCCCTTTTCTTGTCCAGCACTGAAACTTCACTCGGCACGAAAGCTTTGGGTCGAGATAGATCCAATCCTTATCCTCGCCTGTCACCAGTTGCTCGTATACGCCAGAGAACGCTTTTCGCGCTTGCGGCGGAACAAACTCGGTTAGCCCAACATACTTTTGATCTTTCATAAGACTCCAACCGAAATCGCCTTTACGAATTGCAGCAATGGACACCGTCTCGTACAAATAGTTCTTTATTTTTAACCAATCTTGGGAGCGGAAGTCGATCCGATATTTGCTCTCGCGTCTTTTGGATACGATGCCTTCCAAACCCATGGCTTTGACTTGTGAAAATAGATTTTCCCCATCCTCATAACTTGGAACAACAGAAATGACATTGCTTGGAACGACTACATTGTCTAGCTGCTCAAGTCTTTTGTAAAGCGGCTTATCCATCACAGATTCGCCATTCATATAAAGAAGATCAAATGCTGCAAAATGAACAGGTGTAGCACTTTTCTTCTGACCGCTACGAGCCATAAAACGCTCCATAACAAATTCAAAGCATGGCTTGCCTGATTCATCAAAAGCGATCATTTCTCCGTCTAAAACAACGCTTGTGGCATTTATTTCGACATCTAACAGCTCGGGATATTGTTTCGTGCAATCCGTCCCATGTCGGGTATAAATCTTGAACCCATCTTCGGATAAGTGCAATAAAGCGCGATGACCATCAAACTTCATTTGATGAATATAATTGCCGTTTGGGACATCCTCGCTTCTTTTATGAAGGAGCATTGGTTTAATTGGTTCTAAGAGCATAGCAATCACCAACAATAACGTAACATATCCAATCTCGATGCACATTAGGGGAATAATGGGCAAAATCTAACTGCAAGCAATTTGACACGATAATTGGTCATCATTTTCACAAAAAAAACCTGGTCATAATGACACAGCTACTTCCCGTGTCATTTTTTTTGCTCATATTTTTGAATCTCTTCCTGTATAATGCTCATCAGCTCTTTAACTGATTTAATTGGAATTGCAGCAGCTTCTCTCAACTGGTACCAAGAGAGACGTTGACCATTTTCATAAGATTGTTTTGCTGCCCATCTAATCCTACGAATCTGATATTCTTTGACTGACTCCACTACCTCATTTAATTTCTTAAATGAAAGAGGCAGACGATTTAAGTTTGAACGGAAGTCTTGACCGATTGTTTTAACTAAGCTGAGTTTTGTAACACGAATGGGATAACTTTCTTTATCTTGGATTCGTTTTGCAGCTGTTTGGATTTTTTCCACTAGCTCTCGGTCCACTTCATCCCAAGCTATCAATGATGATTTACGCCCCTTTTTTTCCGGGGCATTATTTCTTAGCCATTCACGATCATGCCGATATAACCAAACATAGCCGGTTCCAGCACGTTTAGCAAGAAAGTGTATACCTTCATTACTATAATTTTTTCGTGCTTCCATCCACTTTGCTCGGTTTTCCCTACGTAGTTCTTCAAATCGACTGTTATCTCGAGTATGATGCGGGATTACAGCTATACCAGCAACTTTTCGTTGATAATATTTACTGGCAGCCTTCGCTGTTATCCCTAATCTCAGTCCAATTTGCGCATACGTTAGTTTATCCTTTTGTTTAAACTCGATAAGCTTTTGTTCCCATACAGTTCCATATTGCCGAACTGTATCCAAGCGATACCTATCCGAATCAGAAATATCCGCGCCGCTTCTCGTATAAACAAAACCACAGTTGCAAGTAAATACACCTAAAAAGTCACCTGTAATCGTGTGTCGTTGAATATCACATTGAGTTACAACGGGCTGATGGTAATGGTTAGCCGCTGGATTTAAGCATATCCAAGGAGATTCACTGAATGGTTTAGCATCAGTGACAACTGTTTTACAAAAATCTTCTGGCGATATATCTAAAAAAGCCATCATTAATAAATGTCGAAGAGGTTGAACATAGTTAACAGCGGACGGTCTAAACAAACTATAGAGCCATGGGGGTTGCTTTTCGCTACATTTCATCTCAGTTAGATAGTCTATACCAAAAAAGGCTTCTACATCGTCAGCTAACTTCTTAATTTTTATTCTATTGCTTAACATGACATAACCCTTTTGTTTCAGATAATGCATATACCTTAATCGTAATTCATCACGTGTAAGAAACGGAACCCCATCTTGTAGATATTCATAACTAGCCTTTGAAATAAAAATATCATTATCCGTGACTTGATTGATATCATAAGGTTCAATTAAATATTGAGTGTTACTCAAAATTCTCTCCAAATCATATATATCGTGGCGAAATCCAATTTCTCTCATTGATGGTACTGAATGCACTGGACTAGATATTAATCTTTTTTGGTGTATTACACATACCTTTACACCAGGTAATTGATGCGCACGATGCCAATATGCTTCATGGTAATGTTGTCGATCGGCTTCTACGCATTTTAAGCAAAATTGCAAATACTGAGGAGGTCTTATCAAGCTTTGCGTAATGCCTGAAGAAATAATTGTTTTCCAGCCCTCTGTCCCCTTCATTCCTTCCATAATGATTTCAGCACGTTCCTCAGGTAAAAAATACCGATAATAAGGAAATACGGTATGTTTATCTATCAGCTCTTGTGGAGTAATTTGAGAGGATACATTCATTCTTTCACAAAGACTATTGAGATGACTCGGAAGAATAATCGAACTCGGTATAGTTCGTTTGCCGAACAAGTCCTCAGCCGTCTTCGTCAATGAATCATTTCCCGATCGGATATGATATCTGGCGTAAATACTATAGAGAAGCTCATCTGGATACGGCGTCGGGAAAAAATTAGGCATACTTTTAAAACTCCTTTCTACCTAGTATATGCAGGTCGAAAGGAGTATATCTAACTTACAAAGATAAACAACAAGAGCCGACAATTAGGCTATTCTTGTTGTTACTCACGCATTTTTAAAGATGCTATACTGCGTAATTAGTTTATCAATTTCTTCTTCTACAGAAATTGAGCGTTCTTTTCCCAAAACAGCTTGGCTCAATAAAGTTGTCCTGGTCACTTCGTTTCCACTTTTATCAAGCGTACTAGCAGCCCATCTTAAACGACGTTTTTGGAAAGTGTCCCTGTCTTCAACAACGGAGTCCAAAAAGGCTTTTGTCAGAGGAAGTTTATCAATTTGACTAGCCAAGACCCCGATTATACCTAGAATATTACCTAATCGGTTTTTGGTTATCCTTTGCGGCTTTTCATTCAAAGCCAAGATTCCATCTACCGCCGTTTGGATCATGGATAAGAATTCTAAATCTCTTTTCTTCCAATCAACTCTGTCGCCCATATATGTTACCTGACTTTGATTGGTAGTGGAGTTTTCTTCAAACCATTCCGCATCATGCCGTTTCAACCAAGTATAATCCTTGCTTGCCAACTCACGTAGTTCTTTCATGGTGGCATTAGGACTTGTTTGTTTGGCTTTTAACCAACGGTTACGGTAACCATCTCGTACACGCTCGTTAAATACGAATCTTGATTTATCTTCCTGCAAGGGCTTTATATTTGTTTTCTTTAAACCCTTATGGAATTTTAAACTGTTTAAGAGTATGTACTTTTTTATTGTTGTACTGGATGTATTAAGCTGCTGTGCCAAATCATTTAGCGTATAGCAACGTTTATCTACAAGTTCCTTTAATTTGCTATTCCACACATGTCCGAACTCCTTAACTTTGCTGATGTCGTACCTATCACTTTCGTTTCTTTCAAAGCCTATCCGACAATAAACAAATCCACATTCACATGCGAATGTGCCTACAGGCTCTTTCGATTTTTGATCGATGCTGATAATCATATCCTGAATTACTTCTTTTCTATAATGATCAGCTGCAACGTTTAAGCATAACCACGGACCTTTGCCAAATGGTGCGTATTCTTGCTCTTGCAAGAAATCTGTATATGGAGCTTTAATTAAAAAACGTGTAAATACTAATTGATGAAGAGGATGTACAGAGCGATTATCATCCATTCGTAGGAGCTTGTTCATCCAATTATTACTTTGGCTTTCACTCAATTGACACTGGACAAGTTTTAAAAAATCCTCTCCGTAATAATCAACAAACTCGGAACGTACTTTGTCTTGTCTCACCCTGTCTTTAGCGGCTAGTCCTTTTGATTTCAAACGAGCCTTTATTTGTTCATTTATCCAGGATTGTTCTTTTACCAATCCCCAATTTTCAATCAGCCACTTTATATCTCTGGCAAGATCAGTACATTGGTTCATCATTCTATCCGAGTATATATTCTCGTCCAGCTCCAACGGGCAGTTATGAAGATTTGCTTCAACTAGATTCCGGTTGATACTTACAATTGGAATATTGCTATTTTGTAAAGGTATTTTGTGATGTGGGCATACGATTACCCCAGGAATTTGATGCAGCCTTCTCCAATACATTTCATTATATTGTGCTAACTGCTCCTCAGCACAGTTTGGACAATATCGTAAATAATAGTGATTGCTAATGGTGGACGCTACAATACCTGTAAATGCATGGATACCATGACCATCAGAATCCATCATAGCCGCATATATTCGTGCAGCTCTATCTTCGTTTAAAAAGGCTGCATAAAACGGATACAACGTATGGTTAACAATAATCTCACTCGCATCTAACTTAGTAGGTCCTGGCAAGTTTTCTATAAAAGTCACAATCCCACACGGAAGATCAAATGATATGGATGCTTTTTTCTTATTAAAGAGATCCTCAAATGTTGCGCTGGTACTATCATTACCTGAACGGGCATGATACCTTGCAACAACACTATAAAATAACTCATCGGGATAAATTGTAGGTAAGAACGTAGCTGCCGCCATCTCAAACACCTCTTTAAAAAGTATTTATTTCAAGTCTGTTCATATTTTCCAACAATGAAACCAAACTTAAATAACATATTTTTAAGGAGCTAAAAAGTTTATGAAAATAGATAGGATCAAAAATTTTGTAATATAGCGGGCAAATTTTGCATAGTGAGTAATCATTTTAGAACAAGATTTTGCGGGGATAAAAACGGAGACGATTTAAAACAACAGATAATGCTAGCTTACTGGAAAATAATAAAAATAATGCTTCAATACAACCTATATATGTAAACTAGCGAGCCATTTAGCTCGTCAGTTCGTCCAGTTCGTCAATAAGTCGGTCACTGAACAGACCTTTTCCTTCTAATTCTGAAACATCTATTTCTTTTGCCTTTCTTTTTGTAGCTGCCGGTTTATGTTCTATTTCTTCATCCAGCAACCTCAGCGCCTCTCGAGCAGCCATATTAACATCAAGCGGTTTGTTGTACTCTTTAATACTTTTAATTGCAATTAATGCAATTTTCTCAGCCTTTTTCGCGCTGATACTATCATCGAATACAAGTAATTTATTGATTACTTGGTTAATATGAGGCAACGATTCCTCTTCCGCCAACTTTTCGTTAGCTTCCTTGATGATTTTTGCTCGATTACTGCCTCGTTTAGGCGAGTTACTTTTGATTAATTCTTCGATATCAAGCGGGAGAATATCGCCATACTTCATTAAAAGTTCCTCGTTACCGGTGCGAAGCGCCTCTATTACTTCTTGTAGTGGCTTGAAATTTTTGTTTGCCACTTGTGAAATCAACTTTGGCGTAAGAATCTCTTGGTTCGTTGATATGGCATGGATTTGGCTGATGGCGAACAACTTCACCACTAAATCCAATATCCCTTGGGTTTCATCGTATATGAGCTCCCTCATTTCATCAGTCAGTTCTGTCGTTTTCTTTGTCCACTGATAGTTCCAAAGCCCATCAAGGAACATATTATAGTCGTTCCACTCTTCCTCATTGTCTCGCCGGAGCCGTCCCCAAGGCGACGACCCCATTCCAGTTCCTCGCTTCAAGATCTTGAACTGTCCTCCAATAACTTTTGCAGCTTCGTAATTGCCTACAAAAATGATTGGAACGCCTAGTCGATTGACCATATTTACGAAAAACCTAAGCATTTTTTGTCCGCCATCCCTCGATCCTGAGAGATTCTGTATTTCATCAACAATCAAAACTCCGATGCTATGATTATTAACTATCTGAATCATTTGCGTCATCATTTTTTCTGTTGATGAACTACTTTTTCCGAACTTGTCAAGGTACGACGACCTCTCACCTAAAATTTTGTCAACCCTCTCAAAAAAGCTCATACATAATCCCTTTAACGATGCGCCATCATGTGGACAGTCTAATTTTAAAAATGGGATTTGGTACATGACCAAATGCTTCTCTTTATACTTACTGTGCTCAATAACGCTTGGATAGAGATTAATCACCTTTTCGAGTGATTTTGATTTACCGGCACCAGAAATGCCTAAAATCGTAAATCCAAGAGAAGGATTCATGTGTTCTTCCGTTAGCTCATATTTTCCCGTCTTCAGCTGATCAAATGCATCACGTGATCGCTTAACATGCTCCAGACCAAGTGGGCTTCTAGTGCAATAGGCTTGGCGCATTATTAGCGAAATATCTCTCTCCAAATCAATATTTTTCTGAAACGGAAGGAAATATTTAAAAACACGTGGGATACAATGCATACGGTGAACTGCTTCCAATTCTTTTTCGCGTTCATCGAATGCGGGGTAAGTGAGTAAGCTGGTTATAACCTTTTCCTCATCCAATATTTCCGGAAGAGCCTCAATTAATGGATTCCCCTGATATTCTGTGACCAACTGATCTGTGTATTCTGCTGTTACCAATACAATCATCCCTTTCTATTTAAATACTTCAGCTTTGCGCTGTTTTTGGAGCAAGGCAAGTTTTTCAGCAAAGGTTTTATGCTTTGAAGAAGCTTCGCCTGTGTCTACAACTCCCGCTTGTGGCTCAGATTCAACCACTACTTCTTTCAATTTTGGAACAGATATTTCATCCGCATGTGTAGATCCTACGTTTTCCTGCTCAGCAGGCAATTCGAAAAACTCTTCATCCCGCAATTCTTGCTTCTCAATCGCTCTTCTTTCCGGGAGATTTTTGATTTTTCCAGCTTTACTCTCCACCTTCTTCCCTCTGGCTTTTTTAGCGCTTTGTTTCACTAGCTCTTCATCTTCGTGAAGTACAACAATTTGCTTTTCCAATGCTTCTTCTTTCCCAATGCTTTTTCTTCGACTTTCAAATTCGTTCAAATAGATTACCTCCGCGATATCCAAGTCTTTAAACCTCGACTCAGTGTCTTTGAGATAACATTTTTCGTAACTTTTTCCCCCTGCGGAACGAATGTAGATGTGATTCATGTTACTGGTAAAATCAAACGAAACATCTACTTTCCAACGCCCTTTCATTGCGGCTTTTGCATCCCACCTTTCTCTTATTGCGGTTTCACAAGTATATTTCATCCCCCTAAACTCAATTCCTGACTCTGTTACACTTCCTTTCCCTGCACGCATTAGGTTCAACCTTACGGTATCTTCTTTGTGCCACCGCATAATACCCTGGTATTTACGGATTCCCCAGTTCCATATCTCGTATGGTTTTGAATTGATGTCCTCTTCGATCATTGCACGAGTTCTCTTGTAACTTTGCAGTACAGTGGTATTGTGTAAAACCACTGACCTCAAAATCTTTTGACGAAACTCGTGAATGTCTAACATTGCATCAAATCGATAATCTTGCCCTGTTCTTTCCTTTAAATCGAGAATAACTCGTCCAGGAGTGAACGGTAGTGTTGACCCCTGTATGGTTCTAAAGTACCGCTCCACAATGCCCTTCAAATCACCCCTACCGGGAGGAGCCACAGTTATAGTAGTATTGAAGGCAGTAATATAATTGTTAATCAATGTGCTCTTAAGCTCTGCATTATCGCAGACAATTTTCTCTGGAATATGGCTGCAATTCCACATTTCAGCTGAGATTTCTATGCCAAACTCTTTACAGAAAGCTACTTTATCTGTAGAGGCATTTGCTAATGCCATTTTTGCGCCATCCCAGGATGGACCCTCTAATCCTATATAAACGCCGGCAACTAAGCGAGAAAACACATCAATTGCAACATATATTACAGGTCTACCAATGATCCAACTTCGATTACTGCGACTAACTAAATAGATATCTGCGATTGTTGCATCAACTTGATACACCTGTCCTGGAGATGTAACTCCTTTCATTGAGTTACTATTTAAAGGACGTTTCAATAAATCATATGCTTTATCTCCACGTCTGGATTTATAGTCCTCAATCTCATCTTTACCTTCAGTCTCATACCAATAAGTGAACTGCTTTACTGAAGGTTTTTCCTTTTTGACACTCGGCAGTTTATCATCTTGTCTCTCGGTAAAGAATTCTTTGATCATTCGGATATAGGTAGCTGATAAACTAGGCTCATCCTTGCTCCTATACCATTCATCAATTGCAAAACGGAAATACTTCTTTATTGTTGGCGATATAAAAATCCCATCGCCCAATACATCGGGATGTTTACGTTTTCGTCCCCTCTTCTTTCCGTTTTGTGGCTGTGTTCTTGAAGCGCCAGCTTTTCCGCAATTTGAGTAATCGTATAGAAAAGCGTCTTTTGTCATACCCCTTTGCCAAAATAATCGCAGATAGTTTCTTACCGTTCTTTTATTACTATCAAGCTCGACAGTTATTTGGTTAATAATTTTACTCCTTTCTTTTTCATCAAGAAGCAGGCAATGTGACTCGTATCGCGAAAATGGCTCAAATACTTTCCATAAACGATCTCGACGATCTTTGCTTTTTTGGTCTAATGTATCTTCATCGACCAACATAACGAATGGATCGTCGTCTAATCGCTCGATAAGATCTGCTTCCGCCAGATTTATAAAAGCGTCCAGTCTCAATTGAAAAGGAAAACCTGATTTTTTATCATCGATATTGAAGAAATACATAACCCTTTCTTCATTATCAATGTGAATCAACCTCGCAATTATCTCCTTGTCCTCTTGAGTGATCTGATAAATACCTCGTAATTGCGGGATAACCTCAGTCATCTTAAACCTCCTCGTAAAATGAGATTTCCTTGATAAGGCATGATTCGCATATACTCCCATCCATACTCGCTCGTACTATTTTACGAGCTAATAAATGGCGGAATAGATACAATGCCGTCCCTAGTGGCAAATTTTCACGAAAATCAAGCTTAGTGCAAACATCGCTGACCTCATGACCTTTAGGCGACGTTTTCAGCGCATGTATCAGAACCGGTATCACTTGCTTCAATTCTCCAATGCTGAGCTCTTCACTGGATTGTAGGGTATAGGCGGTTCGAAACCAAAGGTAATTTGAAATCAGTCTCATGTTCATTTGTGCTTCTGTCACAACAGCAAAATCGATCTTTCGTCGGGACCAATATGTGTGCTCTAAAAGCATCATTTTTAGTGCACTCCGATCACTTTTCTTGCTTTGTGGAATAATGGACCTCGCGATATTTTTATACCGCCCATTTTCAAACGTTGTAATCATGAAATCAGTTGTAAGAATCTTGGGCGTTCCTGTCTTCAGGTCTATCGGATACTTCAAGTTAATGCTTTCTGCGATTTCAATCGTCTCGACCCTATCAAAGAGTGGATATCGCTCACGAATATCAACCACCTTATCGTTCCATTCAAGTAATAAATAATAATGGTACTCAATGTTTGATACCAAGTGATGGATCCGATTAGTTTTCAAACCGGGCACTTTATTTTGGAATCCGGATGAATAACCCGATTCAACAGTAAACCACGGCTTGTATTTTCGCCCATATCCCTGACCGTAGCCTTCCTTAATATGGCGCTTGATCTTTTTCTCGCTCCAATACATTCTTGGACTAGTCAAAATTCCACCTCCAGTTTTTTCAATTACTTATACTAAAGAGTAAATTCCATACGAACAAAAAAAGGTCGAGTACATAGTTCCCCCCTCTAATGGAGTTCTATGTACTCGACCTTTTAAATAAGTTAGCTAAATATTGATGGCAATACCATTAATATTACCATTTTAGCCCATTTTAAACACTTTGATGAAAGTTTTTTTGGCTAATTCTATCTTCCCTCAGAAAAATGGGTGAATCGCTACTGTTATCGATGGAATATCGGTAATTTTGAATCGTAAAGCTTTAGCACCCTAGAATAGAACACACATCCGGTATTTGTCCGCTATTAATCAAACCCTGCCCACATCCTTACTTGTTCTTGCATGCTATTTTCTTTTCACTCCAATACAGACTCGGACTCGATAAAAAAGTCACCTACAGAAAAATTCCTGTTGATGACTTTAGAACACTTTCTCCCACCTAAACCTTAAAGGATCAACTTTATTTTGAAGAGACCTACTTTATTTATTTGGGACCTACATTAATTACTTAGGATCAACTCTTTTGTCATTATACAAATCTCTGTTACTTTGCGAGACCGATCACGAAACCTCGATAAATGAATGACGATATCGATCGCAGAAGAAATTTGCTGACGAATAACCTGAATAGGCAGTTCAGCAGCGCTTAGCACCATCGTCTCAAGTCGAGCCATCATATCCTTTGCACCATTGCTGTGGCCAGTAGACATGCTTCCGGCATGACCGGTATTAAGTGCTTGCAGCATATCCAAAGCCTCACCGCCACGCACCTCACCGACAATAATACGGTTAGGTCTCATCCGAAGCGATGCCCTTATGAGATCACGAATCGTAATCTCGCCTTTCCCCTCCGTATTCGCATTTCGTGTCTCCATCGCTACCAAATTTGGAATCGCACGAATTTGCAGCTCTGCGGAGTCCTCAATCGTAACTATTCGCTCGTCCTCCTTAATAAATTGCGACAATGCATTTAAAAAGGTGGTTTTACCCGTTCCCGTTCCTCCGCTTATAAACATGTTGTACTGCGCCCCGACCATCTCTTTCAGAAATGATGCCGCTTCTGCCGAGAGCGAGTTGATAGACACGAGCTCCTCCATCGTTAGCGGCTGGTCAGGAAACTTTCGAATCGTCATGCATGGTCCTTTCAATGCTACTGGCGGCAGTACGACATGTACTCTAGAGCCATCCTTAAGACGCGCATCAACGATTGGCGAAGACTCATTGACGACGCGGTTCACACTAGCGACGACGGTCTGAATCAGGTCCTCTAACCGTTCTCTGCTCTCAAATGAAACCGGCAGCAAGGTCATTCTTCCTCTCCGCTCAACAAATATTTCTGCATGATGATTAATCATAATTTCGCTAATTGAAGCATCCTCCATCAGCGGCTGCAAAATATCAAGCCCTCGAAAGGAATGAAACAGCCTGCGTACAAGTTTCACCTTCTCGGTTGCAGTGAGGGGATGAGTGTCGCACCATTCGAATACAATCTCTTCAGCAATTCTCATCAGACTGTCATCTGATAGAGAACCGCTAAAATCAATTTTTGCGCGTACCTTGTTGCGAAGTTCTAACACCGTCTCATCGCTCAGCAACCTGTCCTCCTCCTTCCTTGTAAAGCTGTTTGAATAATTGTTCGACTGCTGCCCTAAATAAGGGTGATGACAACAGCGGTACATGACTTGCTCCCCGCCATTCTGGAATTTCTGGAAGTGCCACCTTGGCGTATGCCATGCCTTCTACATCGTTGCTAATGGCATGTGCGGGCAGAGCAACATAATTTTTTACCCCGATGAATTTATTGGACAATAAACTAAATCTATGGCTCCACTTCTGCTCTCCATAACGAAGAGCCATTTTTTGTTTATTTCGTACAGAAGCATCCTCGTTCACTACCCAAAGCACCTGATCTGACTGTTCAAAAATAGCAAGCTGCAGCTCATCCAGTCCGGAATCCATATCAACGACAATCAGATCATACTGTCCGCTGCGAGCAATAGTATCCACTAAGCCGACCGCATCTTCCTCACTGAGCGTCACTCGATCCTCCAAGTTTGTACAAGCAGCTAAGTAATCCCCCTTAAGCTGCGCATCACGTTTCCGGTGCTCCAAGAGCCATTCCACCGACTGCCCTGGCTGAGCCTTGAGTCCATACAACAGCTCAGATAATCCTTCTTCCTTTGCTTCCCCCGTCTTCACACCGCTTGCATATTGCTGCGAGCCAAGCCATGATTCCGAGGTGTTCCACCTTTCAAGGTTTAAATAAAAGGTGCGGCATTGATGCATACTTGCTGCATGTACTAAATGCAGCGACAAGGCTGTTTTTCCTATTCCGCCTGAAGCTGAATAAACGGAAATAACCTTTACCCCAGACGGCCTTTCAGCGTTTCTAAGTGGCAGAGCAGCGTGTACTGTCGCTTTAATGTAAATGTCCGATAGGCTCTGCAGCAGCTGAGGAATGGGCTGGTATTGATGAAGCTCGTACATCTCATTGCTTTCTCCTAGTTGCAATACAAGTGCAATGACAGGAATATTCGGAAGCTCAGCTTTCATCTCGGCAAGCAGATCGGGCTGTGCGGCCAATAAGTCGATTTTGTAGCCTTGCTTCACATAGCGCTTCCAAGCATCTGCATGCGTGAAGGCAATGATCTGCCATTGCTCTCCAAGCTTGCTATCGTGAATATAGTCAGCAAATCGCTTCAAATATTCCGGCTCCTTCACCGCTATAGCCAGTTGATATTTGTTCAACGGGGTCACCATCCCTTCCGCTATGAAAACACAAAAAAAGCACCGTAGAAGGCGCAGTTATCTGCGGCCTAATACGGTGCTTCCGTGTTCATTCATTAACTTTGTATAAAATTTACCATAATCTTCTTCCATTCGTCAACCAAGGATTTCACTATTGGAAGAAGTGTTTGATTTCACTCTCGGCATTTTCATAAGAGTCAGATCCATGAATGATATTACTAGCTACATCGATTGCAAAATCTCCACGGATTGTACCGGCAAGAGCTTCAGAAGGATTCGTTGCGCCAATAAGTGAACGTGCGTTTATGATCGCATCTTTGCCTTCCCATATCATTGCAAATATAGGTCCCGAAATGATAAAGTCTACCAACTCGTCAAAAAACACCTTTGAACGCAAATGATCGTAATGCTGCTCCGCGTGTTCTCTTGATAATTGCATCACCTTTGCATCTATTAGTTTAAAGCCCTTTTCTTCAAATCGAGCAACAATGCGTCCCACCAAACCGCGTGCATAACCATCCGGTTTAACCATTACAAACGTTCTATCCATATTGAATCCCCCTTGTCTCTATCGGTATATCCAATTATTTGTTAAGCCATTCAATAATGATGCCCGCTGTCTCTTCAATAGCCCGATTTGTAACATCTATAACAGGACAATTCAACGATTTCATAACTATTTCTGCATAATCAAGCTCTTCTTGAATACGCTCCCTTGTCGCATATTGTGCGGATGCTGGAAGTCCAAGCGTCTTCAATCGTTCAGAACGGATCTCAAGAAGATGATCAGCCTGCATCGTTAAACCGATTATAAGTCGATCAGAAGCAGGCTTCAGTTCTTCGGGTGGATTAACCTCTGGCATAAGCGGCAGGTTTGCCGTCTTTATTCCTTTATGGGACAAAAAGATACTTAGCGGCGTCTTAGACGTTCGCGATACGCCAATCAATACGACCTGCGCCTGTATGAAGCCTCTCGCATCCTTGCCATCATCGTATTTCACCGCAAACTCGATGGCATCCATTCTACGATGGTACGCATCGTCGATAGAATGCAATAGCCCGGGCTCACGCTTAGGAAAGGTGCCAAACGTATCAACATAGGCTTGCATCATTGGTCCCATAACATCAACCGCTCTAACACCAGCTCTAAACGTTTCTTCCTTCATTTGTTCCCGAAGCTCCGGCTGGACGAGTGTATAGCTGATAAATCCACCTGTACTCGCTGCTTCAGCGACGATACGCAAAATTTCATCCTCAGACTTGATATGACCGTAACGCTTAATTTTTACATGCTCCGATGAAAATTGACGCAAGGTTGCCTTAGCAACCGCTTCCGCTGTTTCACCAACAGCATCGGAGCATACATAAATGATCTGCTGTTTCATAACTCTGGCTCCCCCAATTTCCCATCCATCGCGATGTCCGCCATCAGGCGTATTATGTTCGACTTCGATACCCAACCTGCCACCTCAGGATCGAGCACCTGATCTTCTCGAGGAATGATGACTGGTAAACAATCTACTTGATGGAGTGACATCTTTCTAATCGCATCCATCACAGATTCGTCGGGTATTAGCGTAACAATATTAGGATAACGGGTCATCACCATACTGACGGGAATAGATGCAGCGCCAGCGTTACCAAGCGTTATTTTGAGCAAATCCTTAGGTGTAACGATTCCAACAAAGCGCTTCTGTTCATTAACGACCAGAAGGGTGTCCGCATTCTCGGTGAACAACGTTATAACGGCATCATGGACGGACAACGAGTCCGGAACATTAACGGGAACCCCTTGAACTTCTCTTACCTTCATATTGTTGAATTGCTGCAAGGGCTCACTGCTCGATCGATAGGTGTTGCCTAGGAAATAACCGACCTTGGGCTTCGCATCAAGCAAGCCAAGCATGACCAGAAGCGATAGATCTGAGCGCAGCGTGGGCCTGCTGACACCTAAATATTCAGCCAACTGCTCGCCAGTAATCGGCGCATGCCTCTTCACGAGCTCAAGAAGCTCCAGTTGCCGTGTTGATAACTGAATCGTACTCTCCTCCAACCTTTATATGAGTCATAATCATAAGAAATAGTACCTTTATTTGAGAAATAATATATCACATTAACGAATTACGCACAATATTTAGTTGTCCTGCTCCTTAAATATCACTTTATATAATGCTTGTGTACCGCTGTTCTCTTCTCCTAGTGTAATGAGCTGCTCGTACAAAGAGCGCGCCAGCGCCAAGCCCGGCAAGGGAAGTCCCATCTCATCAGCCGATTCGATCGCAATTTTAATATCCTTTATAAAATGCTTAATATAAAAACCTGGCGCAAAATCTCCATTAATAATACGAGGGCCTAAATTCGATAAAGACCAGCTTCCCGCAGCGCCTGCTTCGATACTTTTCAGTACCTTACTAGGCTCTAATCCCGCTTTCTTCGCATAGGCAAGAGCCTCACTCACACCAATCATGTTAGTGGCAATTGCAATTTGATTGCACATTTTCGTAAATTGTCCTGCACCTGCTCCACCTTGGTGAACGATGTTTTTGCCTATCAGTGCGAACAACGGCAATACAGCTTGATATGCTTGCTCCGTTCCTCCAACCATGATGGAAAGTCTAGCTTCCTTAGCGCCCACATCACCTCCAGAGACGGGTGCATCAAGCGCCATTAGTCCTCTGTCGCGAGCCTCAAGCTCAATGCGCTTGGCGAGGGATGGACTTGAAGTGGTCATATCAATAAGGATTGAATTAGAGCGCGCATTCTGAAGAAGACCTGCAGCACCAAAATATATCTCTTCTACATCCGCGGGATAACCTAACATCGTAATAATCACATCAGAGTTCTCAGCAACGAGCTTCGGCGACTCCTGCCAAATAGCCCCCCTCGAAACCAGTGAATCCGCTCTTGACTGCGTTCGATTAAACACATTTACTTTAAAACCATTATCAAGCAAATGACCCGCCATACTTGCACCCATAATCCCTGTTCCGATAAACCCAACGACACGATTCTTATTGATAGATTGCTCTTCCAATTCATTTCCGCCTCTCTTCTCTATCCGATAATTGAATATATCCATATTATAATATTATCAGCACTGCTTCCAACTAACATGGCGGCACTTCCAGGCTCACAGTATGCCACACAGTATAAAGCATAGATCGCATAAAAAATAACCGAAGACAAAAACCTGCTTTTGTCTCCGGCTACTGTTATAACCATTCTGTCTAACTATACAATTTAGTCGTTTGTCATTTCGATAAACTGCTCGACATCTACTGCTGTCAGAGCAACCGCGTCGCGCCAGAAGTCCATCGCTTCAAGGTCTACACCTAAATGCACCTTAGCGAGCTGCTCTACAGTCATCCTGCCGGTATCGCGGAGCAGAGCAACATATTGATCTTTAAAATCCGGTCCTTCCTGCAGCGACTTCGCATAAATGCCCGCACTGAATAGATAACCGAATGTATAAGGGAAGTTGTAGAATGGTACATCAGTTAAGTAAAAATGCAGCTTTGAAGCCCAGAAATGAGGATGCACCTCACCGAGCATATCACAATAAGCTTCACGCTGTGCGGCTTCCATCAAGGCATTCAGCTCCTCAACAGATACTAGCCCTTCACTGCGTTTAGCATAAAAACGAGTTTCGAACAAAAACCGTGCATGAATATTCATAAAGAACGCCACTGACCGCTGGATTTTATCCTCAAGCAGTCCAAGCTTCTCATCATCCTCTACTGCTGTTTTAAGCGCACGATCAGAAACGATCAGCTCCGCAAATGTAGAAGCCGTCTCCGCTACATTCATCGCATATTCTTGCGACAAGGCCGGCAGATCATTCATGACATGCTGATGATAGGCGTGACCCAGCTCATGTGCCAGCGTCGATATGTTTGAAGCAGAACCCGAATAAGTCATAAATACACGAGTTTGACCGCTCTTAGGAAAAGCAGTACAGAATCCGCCTGGACGCTTCCCAGGGCGATCTTCAGCCTCGATCCATCCATCACGGAAGGCAAGCTCTGAGAATTCAGCCAGCTCCGGGCTAAACGTTCGGAATTGCTCTACGATAAAAGCAGCGGCTTCGTCATAGGGTATCGTCTTTGTTGCTGATCCGATTGGCGCTTCAACATCATGCCAATCCAGCTTCTCAACACCGAGCAGCTTCGCTTTGCGCGCTAGATAACGAACGAGCACCTGTTTGCTTTCTTGTATAGCTGACCACATCGCCTGCAGTGTAGCCTCACTCATGCGGTTCATTTGCAGCGGCTCCTGCAGCACAGATTCCCAGCCGCGCTTGTCGTACAGCTTCAATCTAAAGCCTGAAATCCGATTTAGTGTCTCTGCGCACAAATCAGCCTGCTCCGACCATTCGCGCTCCCACTCTGCAAATGCCACCTTTCGAACATCACGATCGCCGTCAGATAAACGGTTATGCATTTGACCTGCGGATAATACTTTCTTCTCCCCGTCTGCACCAACATCGTTAAATTTCGCTCTGGATACGATAACATTATAATAATCGCCCCAGCCATGGTAACCGTCAACTGCTAGATCGCCGGCTAAAGCCTCCAGCTCTGGAGCCATTTTTTGCTTAGCTAGCTCACGACGCTCAGCTAAGCTGAACGCAACCTCTGCGAGCTGTTCATGCTCAAGCAGCTTTTCCCACTCTTGATCATCAAGTCCACGCAGCAGATTATCGAAGCGAGTAAGTACACCCAAAAACTTCGCAGACAACGTCTTTACACGATCACTCCGTGAGCTTGCCGCTGCGTCCCGAATATTTTGAGCCAATAAACAAGAAACAAACGACTCAGATTCACGCAGTCTGATAATGATGCTTTGCAACAGCTTCGTCATTGTCACGATTTCAGATGAGGCAGTGTTTGCTTCCTTTAAAAGCGAGGCATCGAGCTTCTCGATATCCTCCTCAATCCCTTTCAACTCTTGCAAGAAGGCTGCCGAGTTTGAGCCCCCCTCATAGAAAACGTCTAAATCCCAGCTTTGCGGATATCCCTTATTCATCTGCTTCCATCCTCTCCTCCATAAAAAAAGCCAAGATGAGGCCGCTTTTTTTATTTGCGCAAACCTTCTCGGCAGTGTATAACTTAATTATATCCAGATTGGAGGAATTTCACCATGTCTAAACCATTGCAGATTTCTGCTGATACCGCTATTAAGCTTTCAGAGCAGCTTGGCGTACCGATAGAGCACTTAATGCATATGCCGCGCCATATATTATTGCAAAAGCTCTCCGAGCTTGCCAAGTCCGATTCAGCACCAGCTGCTGATAGCGATAAAAAGTTATGATTCCTTTCGAAAAAGCATGGCCTTATGACATTATTATGGGTGATCTTTATGTATCAAGCTGTCCCTTCTGCCATGCAGACAATGTACTGCTTCCTGTAAAACCGGCAGAGCTGCAAGAAATACAGGATGGTACGAAGCGATTGCTCGTGTTCCCATGCTGCCGAAACAAAGTGACCTTAGTAGATGCAGACCATGATTATTTGCTAACCGATCGTGTTCTCAAAAAAGCGATCCGTTAAGCGGTTGTATAAATCGTCTGCTCTGACAAGCTTGTGCTTTCGTTTGGAGAAGTGTTGCCAGATGTCTGTTTCGGTCTGGCTTCCATCTCCTCACGAATAAGCTGCCACTGCTCACGACACGCACGAATCATTGTAGCATCAACGATTTTTTTATCGTTCACCACGCGAGAAAACCATCGTACAGCATCGTTTAATTCACCGGTACGCCGATTCAATTCTCCGATTAGAAACATTAGTTTCGCATTATTAAGCGCTACGCCCTCTGATTCATACACGCGAATATAGGCCTGTAGTGCAAAGCTTAAAAAACGCTTCTCATCTATTGAATTCCCTTCATAACGGTACAGCCAAGCAATATGATGCAATATACCAGCAAGTATACGATCCTTCTCGTCTACTGCTTGCGCAGATAGAAGGGCGAGCTTGTAAGTGACCATCGCCTGCTTCTGATTACGCTCACCGCCATAATCTTGCTTATTCCAATGAATGCCGATTTGCTCATGGTATTTCTTTTTTTGTTTATCGTTTAACCGCTCCAAACCATTCTCAGTTGAAGCATAGCCGCAATTTGGGCAAACCCGTACAACATAAAAATCAGGGTTTGCATCCGTTTTATAATATCCGCAAAAGTCAGTATCCATTCTTGATGCCCTTTTGAAGCTCGGTCTAACACGTGAAGTCATAAATGTTTTCTCACAGCAGATGCAGTTGATCTTGGATAGGTAGAGTGGTTCCATAACAACAATCACGTCTCCTCTTTAGATGTGTTTACAATGTCGTGTGCAGGTCCGGATAGTCTGTGAATCACGGGCTCATATACCTATTTATCGTCAAAACCATCTCCAAAATGTAGGTAATTAGTATTATTTAATAAATTTATTTTCTGCATTGAATAAAAAAAAGCCCGCAGCATGCATATGCGGGGCTCGTCGTATAGTACGTATTACTCATTAACCTTCATAATCCTCTTCCCCTGGTGCTGTGAGAGATTCTCGAATGACATAGACGAAAGCACATACTAAGATGCCAGCGATTATACTCATATCCATCACTCCAACCGTTTCAAAGGTAATTCCATTGTACCATAAAAAAATAAGGAATCCAGCGTTTTTGCAAGCGTTTTCTTTGACGATATTATTTATTTTTACAGCATCTCCAGTGATGGATATCCCTATTCATACATATATGTGTAGGAGGGGTTGTACAGCATCTCATTTCGTCATCCTATATACCCCTTCTACATAAATGAGGAGGCGGTCTATCTGCTGCGAACGTTTGTCCATCCCTTATCTCTAACCGCGCTTGGCGCCTTTATAATCATGCTGTTAATGACTGTCTTTCCTACAGAAACACTTCATGCCTCACTTCGTGGTCTTTCTATTTGGTGGCAAGTATTATTCCCAGCGTTGTTCCCTTTCTTCGTCATATCGGAACTGCTGCTTGGTTTTGGCATTGTGCATTTTTTTGGAAGGCTGCTGGACCCGCTCATGAGACCTTTGTTTCGACTACCAGGTATCGGTGGCTTTGTTGTAACGATGGGATACATTTCTGGTTATCCTGTTGGCGCAAGGCTCACCGCACAGCTCTTGGAGCAGCGGCTCATCAATCGAGCGGAAGGAGAGCGTTTAGTCGCCTTTACGACGACGTCTGATCCTATTTTCCTTATTGGTGCAGTTTCTATTGGTTTCTTTCAAAATGTTGCGATTGCTCCCGTACTTGCTGCTGCCCACTATGGAGGCGGACTGCTTATTGGCTTCCTCATGCGATTTCACGACAGACATGCTCCGCCTTCTTCCATGAAAAAAAACACAGAAGCCCGAAACGGAATTAGAAAACGCAAACCTTCGCGAATCGCCGAAGCGCTTAAAGCGATGCATGAGGCCCGTTTACTAGATGGTCGAGAGCTTGGACGACTACTGCAAGATTCAATCCAATCCGCACTCCGACTCATGATCGTGGTAGGCGGACTCGTCGTTTTTTTCTCAGTTGTGATGGAGATGCTCACTCATGCGGGTATCGTTGAAGCGTTAGCAGAAGCGCTGCGATTTATATTTGGTGTGATTGGTTTGCCAAAGCCCCTTGCTGACGCCGGCATATTTGGATTATTCGAGGTAACATTAGGCGCTCGCGCAGCTGGGACAGCAGGTACAGGACTCATGCATCAAGCCGCCATTGCTGCATGGATACTCTCGTGGGGCGGCTTATCTGTCCATGCACAAATAGCAAGCCTGCTCAGCAAAACGGATATGCGCTATCGTCCTTTGTTATTGGCTAGACTGCTGCATGGTTTTATTGCGATGGTTCTTGTCTACCTATTATGGGGCTGGCTCGGCCCTTGATAACCCTCGATCATTGAATTTAAAGTCAATATCCTTTATCATCTTAAGTACTATGGAGATCGGAAGGAGATTTACCTTTGAAGTATGCGGTTATTGATCGAGGCGATACGCTATCCAAATCGTTAGCGGAAAAATTTCATACATTAGCTGGGGAGCGAGGCTTCATCCGGCAGGATGAAGCACCAGAAATCGTAATTTCCATCGGAGGAGATGGAACGCTCCTGCTTGCTTTTCATAAATATGTTGATCAAATTACCAATGTCGCATTTGTCGGCATCCATACCGGCCATCTCGGCTTTTATGCCGACTGGCAAGCAGATGAGCTTGAAGAGCTTGTAAGAATGATGGCTGAGGAAACTCCTCGAATCGTTAGATACCCGCTTGCTGAGATTGAACTGGAGACGCCAAGCGAAAGAAGCCATTACTTATCCTTGAATGAATTCACGTTGAAAGGCGTCGACGGGACGCTGGTTGCTCAAATTAATATAAATGATGAGATGTTCGAGATGTTCCGAGGAGATGGCATTGTTATCTCCACGCCTTCGGGAAGTACCGCATACAACAAAAGCTTAGGCGGTGCAATTGTTCATCCATCGATAGAATCGCTGCAAATCGCAGAGATCGCTTCAATCAACAACAGGGTATACCGTACACTCGGTTCATCTGTCCTGCTGCCGCAGCATCATCATTGCGATATTATTTCCAAGAAAGAACAGCGTCTCCAGCTTGCTATCGACCATATCAGTATCATGCGCAGCGACATCCGCTCTATTCGCTGCAGCGTATCCAGCCGTAAGGTCAGCTTCGCACGATACCGGCCCTTTCCTTTCTGGAATCGTGTGCGCGAAGCATTCCTTGGCTATGACGTGCATTAATCAATCTAAAGAGAATACTTCTATTTAGCCAAAAAAAAGACACGCAGCGCTTTTACAAGCGCTCCGTGTCCTTTTTATTTGGTTTATTCGTTTCCGCAGATGCAGCTGCAGTTTCATTTGCTGCTAGGCGAAATGGTTTTTTGGCGCGGTTGTCGTTGCCTTTGTAGCCGCCTTTACGCTGCTGTTGTTGCTCACGCTTCCCGCTGCCCTGTTGTTCATTGTTTTTTCGGCCTTCTCCAGCATTAGCGCTGTCACCGTTGTTTTCATTTTTGTTGCGGTTAGCGCTTCTATGGCGATTTTCTCTTGTATGATGACGGCTATGTCTCTCATGTGCTGGGGCAGCACTTTCTTCCTTTGCGCTGGCAACCTCATCAAACTCCACATCAAGACCATCAGAAACGTCCACGAACCCCGCAGCTGCTGCAAGAAGATCAGCTGCTTCGATACGAGGCCGCTCGTCATCCGCGTCCAAATCGTAGTCGCCTGGCTCCCGTACCGCACTTTGTGTTTTTTCAAGAATAAAATAGGCACAGCCAAAATTGCAATATTCATTGATATAATCGGGCATCCCGGATAAGTTGCTTTCCTTCGTTGCCTTCTGATGATTATCACGGAAAAAGCCCTTCAGCCTTAACTGACCATAGCCCCAATCACCAACGATGTAATCATAACGCTCCAGCACTTCACTGTATCGATCACGAAATGCTTCTGGATTCCAGCCGTTCCTATTTTCAAGAACTATTTCATAAGATTTTCCGCCGATATGAATCAAAGCCATCTTCTCCACCTCATCTTGAGCGTCAGTTACAAGCTGCTCGAGCAAGCACCGGAAGAAATTCCACGGTTTATTGCCTCTTCTTCGGCTTCCGCAGCAATTGCTGCGTGAGCTGAGTCGGTCTGCTCATGTGCATGATAAGAGCTGCGTACTAATGGAGCGGATTCTACATGCCTAAATCCGCGCTTAAGCCCTTCTTCTTTTAATTTTGCAAATTCGTCTGGGTGGACATAACGTACGATTTCTAAATGTTTAGATGAAGGCTGCAAATATTGACCTAATGTCAAAATATTCACATCGTTAGCACGAAGATCATCCATCGTCTGCAAAATTTCATCCCATTCTTCACCCACGCCAAGCATGATGCTCGATTTGGTCGGGATTTTTGGTTTCATTTCTTTGGCGCGCTTCAACAACTCCATTGTACGGCTGTATTTGGCTTTAGCCCGAACACGGTTTGAAAGTCTCTCCACCGTCTCAACGTTATGATTCAGAATATCCGGATTGGCATCCATCACAATTTGAAGCGCATCCTTATTGCCTAAGAAATCGGGAATAAGCACTTCAACGCGGCAGAACGGCATACGTTTGCGTATCGCACGCACGGTAGCTGCAAAGATGGATGCTCCTCCATCCTTCAGGTCATCACGCGCAACCGAAGTAACGACGCAGTGCTGTAGGTTCATTTGCTCTGCTGCCTCTGCTACCCGTTCTGGTTCATCCAAATCGAGTTCAGTAGGCATGCCTGTCTTAACAGCACAAAAACGACAAGCGCGCGTGCAAATATCACCCAGTATCATAAATGTAGCGGTACGATTCGACCAACATTCATAAATGTTTGGACAGCGTGCTTCCTCACAAACCGTATGTAACGTTTTGGAGCGCATCATATCTTTTATCTCGGCAAAATTACCGTCTGTTGCTAATTTTATACGAAGCCAATCAGGCTTTTTTAGTTTTTCCTGCTGTTTCATAAGGGATTACCTGCTTTCAAGTTCATATATAATTCCTAAACTCATGCGTTTATTATAACATGTTTCGCATAAAAACCAATGATTTGCAAAACATAACGTTATAACCGTCATGCTTTGGAAGGGTGAGACGTATGAAACTGACTATTCCTATTGTCGCAGCACTAACAGCAGCTTCGTTGTTACTTGTCTTGCCCGTCAGCCCTGCAGGAGCAGCCTCTGCTTTCAAAAGGCAAAACGATACGGTGCATGAGCAAGCATCAACTGCTGAGCCCGATCCTCTTCCAGCCAGAAGAGGCTTATATGACAAATTAAGCTTATTTACCGAAATCCCTTGGTATTGGATCGCTGCTATCGATCAGTATGAGCGATCCTTGTCTAAGGCACGTCCAAAAGCTCGGCCCATGCTCGGCAGTACTGTCGGGGTGTTCATTGATCAAGAACTCTGGGCCGGCCCTTTGAATCCAAATATCGAAGACAGCTCACCGGCTTCCATTCACTTTTTTAACGGCATCGGTCGTGATGGTGATGGAAATGGTCAAGCGGAGCGCACAAGTGATGTTGACCTTCTCTATTCACTTGTTAGCCGTGTTGCTGCCTACGGTATATCGGATGATGATTTCTCAATCGGACTTTGGGAATATTACCAAAACAACCGATCTGTTCAGCGCATTCAGCAATTTGCTCGTATTTATGCAGCATTTGGTCAGCTTGATTTGTTTGAACATGCTTTCCCTTTGCCAATCGGCACTAACTACGCCTACAACAGCACCTGGGGAACTGGGCGAAGCTGGGGAGGTAGACGTACCCATGAAGGTACAGATATTTTCGTAGGCCATGGGACTCCTGTTCGCAGCACATGCTACGGCATCGTCGAAGTAAAGGGCTGGAACCCCTATGGCGGTTGGCGCATCGGTATTCGTGATCTGAACAACTTCTACCATTATTACGCTCATCTATCCGGCTTTGATAAAACCGTTAGTATTGGTGATGTCGTTAAGCCCGGTCAGGTTGTAGGTTGGGTAGGCAGCTCTGGCTATGGCAAACCGGGGACGCAGGGGAAGTTCCCTCCTCACCTGCATTATGGGGTGTACAGTGATCGAGGCTTAATCGAATGGTCGTTTGATCCGTATCCGATGCTTCGTCGCTGGGAGCAGGCGGAGCGCAAACGAATTCGTTCCGGAAAATAAACGCTGTAACAAAAAAGCGACTTTATCGTCTTCTCTTAGAGGACAATAAAGTCGCTTTTATTTTGCAATCTACTCCGCAAATGTATTGCCTGTATTATTAGAAGCAGAATTAGAACTGTTCGAATGGTTCGATTCCTCAGTCGATCCTTCGGTCGTTCCCTCCGAATTAGATGCTCCAGCGCCTTGAGACTCCTCATTCGTTTTGTTTTGAGGACTGGACGTAACGCCGCCGCCTGAACCTTCGCCAAGCGGAACAGAGATGTTGGGCGCTTGCGCTGCCGATTCGCCAACCGGTTTCCCCGTATTGTCATAATAGTACATAGGCACGTCGCCAACCACGAGCAAATATGAAATAGGGATATCCGTTTCTACGAGCTCAGGCTCCGTATCAAACGGAATAATAATCGTTACCTCCGCTATAATCCGAATATAGACCTCGACCAAAATCATATTGATGCCGGCGTCCTTCTGACGTGTACTCAGATCGACCTTAACCGCCCCAACTGGCTCGAACTTGACCGGTACTCTTGGACCGTAAGAGGAAATGATGGCGCTATTAAGCGCATGCCCAATCGGGATATGCTCTGGAATATCCTTCATATCATTTAATGTTTTTTGAACGGTATTGATCGTTTGTGAAGTGATCCTCATATGCTCGGCGTAATTAAGCATAAATCCGGATATTTTTCCGTTGCTGTTCATTTTCCAATCGATTAAGTTACTGCTGTCCGATCGGCTGGCGACCTGCTCCGTTATCGCTTTATTGATGGCCTGTGTCGCGATTTGCTTCACCCTAATTTTCGCGATATTCATAAGCGGAGGACGTAAGTTCTTCTCAATATATACGAAGGATTGTATCGAGAAAACCATCATTAGAAGAAGTACAACAATAAGGATTGTGCGGCGACGTATCCGAGGCTTGGCTGGACCAGACCCCCATACGATGCCTGAACCGCCGTTGCTATTGCTGTTGCCGCTGCTTCGAGTACTGCTGAATTTCACTGACGGGCGCTGAACGTTCCATTTGCCGCCGCTTCCGCTTGAACGGCTGCCCCATTTTTTCGGTGCTGAACGAGATGGCGATGAGCTGCCTCGACTGCCCCAGCTGACCGTTTTTATTTTTGACAATGGACGACCAGACCACAACTGCATTCGGTCCCCGCCTAACCCTCGAAAACGCCAGCCGCGCCTTCCCCATTTCGCCAAATCAATCCCCCCGTATCTAGCTAGCCGCTTTATTACCCATATTTATGCAGAACTCGGCCAAAAAAGAAGACGACCTGAGCAATGGCATGCTAAGCACTTTGCAACGCGATCTTACATGAGATAGACTATAAGAAATCATTTTCCGTATTGAAGGAGTATCCACATGGCCATAAACCGACGACTTAGCACCGATCAAGATTTTGAAGAGGTCATTGAGCTTCAGCATCGTATTCGGGTGTTTCAAGACAATCAACTCATCGATTCCAGCTCGCTCGTTGTGAGGTTTGACGATAACATTATCGTAACCCAATCGGGAGTAAGCGATATTACCTATCATAACCGGAAAGAATGCGAATTTTTTGTACTTAGAAAGCGCTGAGCCACAGCAAAAAACGGCGTCATCCCGTCATGTGATTGTTAACATGATGGGATGACGCCGTTGCATTGACACCGAGCATTAGTTCCGCTCCCGCGAGCCGCCATTCGCTTAAACGAATTCTTCTTCTTCTTCCTCTACTGCGCCAAGCTCCCGATTTTTCTCCTTGAACCGCTCATTATGGGAAGAAACATAGGCCATCGTCGGTGCTTCCGGGTCCATGTACAGCTTAGCGCTGTTAAGCGCCAACACGCCATCGGTAAACGTCCCTGCGATTAGCCCTACCTTGCTGCCATAGTCCACGAAATCGCCTGCACCGAAGATACCGGGAATGTTGGTCGCCATCCGCTCGCCTACGTTAGCGTTCCATACCCCCATGTCAATGCCCCAGTCACGGATGGGTCCAAAATCGCTCTTCATGCCATGGTTTACGATAACCGCATCTACCACGAGCCGCTTGCTTTCCTCCGTATCCATATGCGCAATCGTCACTTCCTCGATGCTTTCCCCATTGCTGCTATGAAGCGCCAGCACCTGATATGGCGTCAGTACGTTCACCGAGGATTCTCTCATCTTGGAAACGTTTCTCTCATGTCCCCCGAAGCTGTCGCGCCGATGCACGACGGTTACGCTTGCTGCAATGGATTCCAGCTCGTTCGCCCAGTCTACCGCTGAATCACCGCCGCCGGAAATCAGCACCCGCTTGCCGCGAAACTTTTCCAGCTCCTGCACCGTGTAATAAAGATTGGTTACCTCGTAGCGGTCAGCCCCTTCGATCTCCAGCTTCGCCAACTTCTTGATGCCATATCCGATAGCCATGATGACCGTTCTCGTATGATGGCGTTCGCCGCTTAATGCCGTTAAAATAAAGGTTCCATCCGCCTGCCGCTCGTATTGCGTAATTTGCTGGCCAAGCACGATCGTTGGATCAAAAGTTTTCGCTTGCTGGATCAATTGAGCGATTAAATGTTCGCAGCGAATGGGGGTAATTCCGCCGACATCCCAAATAATTTTCTCTGGATAAGTAAGCATCCGCCCGCCAAGCTGATCCTGTGCTTCAATCAGCTTAGTTTTTAAATCACGCATGCCGCTATAAAAAGCCGTATATAAACCGCCGGGACCTCCGCCAATAATCGTTACATCGTATAGTTCCAATTGTTCGTTCATCGTTTGCCTCCAACCGTCACATATGACTTTATTGATATTGATTCTCACTATCATTCAATAAATTGTTTACTTTCCTGCCAGCCAGTCAGCCAGCTCCTCCGTCTGCGACAACGTAGCAATTGGATCGAAGTACCAAGAGCGTTCCTTGCTCCAAATATATACGCGATCATTTTTAACGGCATCGAGCATTTTCCAAATCGGATCTGCTTTCAAATCGGCAAGCGTTAGCGTATCTGACGTAAAAATAATATAATCGCCTGCAAAATCGGATAGTTTCTCGCCTGAGACTTCAACAATCTGTTCCTTCATCAGCTGTTCAGCTACTTCGGATGGAGGATTAAGCCCAAGAGCTTGATAAGCAGCTTGGCCGCCCCTGCCGAAATTGTCGCCGAATACGCCTGTATTCCCTCCCCAATCCTGCATAACGGAAAAAGTAGCTTCGCTTGGTATAACTCCCTCTACCTTCTCTTTGGCTGCTGCAATACGCTTGTCGTAATCAGCCAACCACGCTTTTGCTTCTTCCTCTTTACCTAGCACTTTTCCAAAATAAGTGAGCTCCTCATGAGCATTTTTCAGCTCTCCAAAAGGCACAACGATCGTCGGCGCAATTTTACTATATTGCTCGTAAGCTTCCGCATTGCCTGAAACGATCAAATCGGGCTGGAGATCGACGATTTTCTCCAGTGACACGCTTTCGTATTCACCGATATTTTCAACTCCTGCAAGTGCCTCTGCAAAGTATGGATTTTTAAAATTCAGCTCCGGCGTTCCGATCGGCTTCACATTAAGTGCAATAAAGCTGCCTAAGTACAAATCGACTACGATTCGCTCAGCCTTGGCAGGAATCTCTATATCGCCTTTAATCGTAGCAATCACTCGAGTCTGGGCTTGAGCTTCAGCCGTATTGGAGGGAGATGATTCACCGCTGGAGTTGGATGTCACTTGCGATTCTACGGTTGCCGTATTCGTGTTTAAAGCTCCCGTAGAGCAAGCGCTCATAAATAAAGCAAAACAAAACAATAGAGTTGCTGCCATCGATAATTTCAGACCTTTGTACATGGGTAATTTGTTCTCTCCTTCGTATTGATAATGATTATCATAACGATAAACATTGTAACCCCGTATTTTGCCTGGAACAATGGAGGATCGGCTCGATCGATATAGACGATCTGCCCCGCTCTTCTGTTTTTTCAACCTCTCTATGTAGCTTCCTGGTGAAATGCCCGTGTGCTTCTTAAACATTCGGGTGAAATATAAACGATCTAAATAACCGACGCTCTCGGCAACTTCCTTAATCGTAGCATCCGTATGCTCCAACAGCTCTTTGGCGTTGTTCATTCTCACCTGAATGACATAATCAATGAGGCTGTATCCCGTCTCCTTCTTAAAAACCTTAGACAAATTTTTGGCGCTGTAATTTAATGTTTTTGCCAGCTGATCCAGTGTAATAGGCTCCCTATAATGCTGATGAATGTAATGGAGCGCTTGTGCTGTAAGACCTTGCTTCACCTTTTGCATGCCCTGTTCCTGCAATTGGTGAAACAGCTCATATACAAATTGGTGAAATAGCGTATTCACATGAAACCGCTCCAACGAATGCGATACTCGCCACTCCTCAGCCATTGCTTTAACGGTTTGAAATAAAGAAATCGGGTATTGCGGAGCAAAGCCGTATTGTGTTTGAAACGGGTTATGTTTATCAGCAAGCGACAAAATCTCTTGTCTGCAAGGCTGCGATATAATCGCCTTATAGAAGATGAAATAATACTCAAACTCTTCCTCGGCCAAAACAATATCCAAGCACATTCCCTTGCCGCCATGAAGCACATGGAACCGCTCCGCCTCGTGCAGCTGACCGTCCAAACGAAGCTTGGCGCTTCCTCTTGTGGAATATAAAAATCCGCTGGCTGGCAGTTTATAAGCGCAAAGCCCCTCGCCCTGCTTCATCGTTTTATGGCGAACATCAAGCACTTTAATGGAGGCGTGGTTCCACAGCTTGATTAGATCATTCCATTCCATCTTGTCATATCAGCTCCTCTAAAGCTTGCTTGCGCCTTCTTACCGTTCGTTCGGAGAAAAAACGGCTCCTTGGTGCACGATCCATTTATTCCTATAACTTCAGCGCAGCATGTATTAAGAAGCATTCTAATGATAATCATTCTCAATGTCAATTTCTTTCTTCCTGCTTTGAAAAGATCGGTCTATTCAGAGCACTCCGCACTAGTACCTGGTACCATGATAAGTTGGTACTTTTGGTATTAGGAATATGCTGTAAACTAAAGACATCAACAACAAATCGATTCGGGAGGCACTCTCAAATGGAAAAAATAGAAACGATGCAAGTACGCAGACCCGCTAATTTTTATCGCCGCCGCAACACACCCACTTATACCTTTATGGCTTGGGCAGCATTTCTCATCGCATGCGGCTTCGAATTCATTGGTATTTATACACTTAAACAGGCTATGTCTGTACAAGGTTATTACGCCGTAACCGGCGTTCTCTTAATCATTACTTCATTCCTTTTGCAAAAGGTAGCCCGTGATAACGACGAGGATAAATTTCTCAAAGAATACCAGCCTGGTTATAGGAACCGCAACACTTCCGCGTTTACGTTCATGGCATGGGCAGGCTTTATCATCGCCGTTCTTGCTCAATATATCGGAATCTACACGCTGGAAGAGCCGCTTTACGTGAAAGGATACTACGCGATTGCCGGCGCTTTTCTAATCGTGACATGTCTTGTCCTGCAGAAGACGATTCGGGATAATGAAGAAGACAGTGTACATGCGAATGCAACAGAAGGTTTTGAAGGCTAACAATCTTGATCTATCATTAGGTTTACAGCTTTTTAGTCATTTTGAAATTAACTAATTTCACACCTTTTCGCTCTACGATCTGTGACTGGATTTCTCGGAATCCGTATCGTTCAAAGAAAGGTTTTGCTGTTACGCTTGCATCTGTACCTAACTCCGCAATCCCTAGCCGATAAGCTTCAGCTTCGAGTTTGTTTAACAGAGCTGAAGCTATACCTCGTCTCTGATAATCCTTATGAATATACAATCGATCCAAATACCCCTCATATGTCATATCAGCAAAACCGACAATTTGACCGCTGTAATCGGCTACAAAGGTGATATTTTGCCGCATAGCTGCTTTCCATGATTCCAGTTTGAGACTCATTTCATCTAAGGGAGCCCAAACGTCAAGCTGCTCCTGCGAGTAATCTTGTTTATTGATGACATGTACCGTTCCATAAAACAATGAAACGATTTGGTTAATGTCTGATTCTAGAAATCTTCTGATCTCCATTACACTCTTTCCTTTCAACGTTAATCCACAACGATCTGAGATAGCGTCCATTGGTTTTTTTTGTATAAAATCAATCTTATTGTGCACCATATGTTTATTGCCGTTTTCGATACGGATAAAACTAAAAAATGATGAATGGATGAATACGATGAAAAAAATCGTTTTATTAATCTGTGTGCTATTCCTAACCCAAACATTTGGAGCTGTTATGGCGCATACAAACTCTGAACCTGCTGGAATACTTGTCACTATTATTAACGGTGAAGGCCAGCATATTGGATCCGCTCAGCTCACCCAAAAAGCAGACAAGGTATACCTACATATTGAAGCGGAAAAACTCCCTCCTGGCAAGCATGGTATTCACTTTCATAACGTCGGTAAATGCGATACGCCTGATTTCAAAACAGCAGAGGCTCATTTCAATCCCGCAAGCAAGCTGCATGGCTTTAACAATCCAAAAGGCTACCATAACGGTGATCTCCCTAATATTATGGTAGGTGCGGACGGTAAGGTCGTGGCCGATCTTGTAAGCAGTGATGTAACACTTCTGGAAGGCAAACCAAATTCCTTATTGCATGACGGCGGTACAGCTATAGTTATCCATGAGAAAGAGGATGATTATGTTACCGACCCTTCTGGAAACTCTGGCAACCGCATAGCTTGCGGGGTAATTCAATAAGTTTTTAAAAAAGAAGAGCGCAAATCTCCGCACAGCAACGAAAGAACCTGAAGTTCGTTCGCACGATCAGGTAACAGCCGAAAAAGCGCCTCATCCTGAAAATGGAATGAGACGCTTTTCTTATTTGGGCTACAAGACATCTCCTGGGATGGTAATTGCGCTATTCCCTATCAGCTGCGGAACGCGGACCAACATCGGACAAATCAATCGGTTGAAAACCGAGTGCGAAAGCAGGCGAATCCTCCTGCAGCATGAAGTTTCCCCCTGCCGGGTCTACTAGAAGTGGGTCGGCATGAACGGAATGCAGATCATAACCGAGCTGTTTCATATCCTCCAACGATCGCGGGTCTTTCAATGAAAAATTCGCCTGTTCATCGGAATGTTGTTTGCCAAATACCAACTCATTGCCGGAGATGTCCCAGAACAAGTTTAGGTCGCTGTAAAATCCCTTCTTGTCAAAATCGCTGGCATATCCCGCGACAAACATGGGCTGTCCATCGGAGATGATAATGTTCTTCTCGAACGTAAAGGAACGATGAGCCTCCACTCGGCTAAGGGCGGACTGGCCTTCGCGGCCGAAAGCGAATATATTGTTGCGCACGATGTTTTCCCGACCGTAATGTTGATGGAACACCTGACTGCTAGTCTTGAAGCATATGTTGTTCTCGATAATAAGATGAGCGCTCCCTTCGTCCGGATAAATCGCCCAACCCCCGTAATTGCATTTTTCAATATCATGAATGAGATTGCCGCGAATGACCGTACCCGGCTGGACACCGAGGGTATAGATTCCGCCCATATCGCTAAGAAGGCCATGACCGATATCGTGAATATGATTTTTCTCGATCTTGTTTTCCTTCGATACATTCTCTCCATAGCCCCATACCCAGCCGCAGGAGATCCCCGTGTAATAGAGATCATGGATATGGTTGTGCGAGATGACATTATAAGATGAATGGGCCGAGAGAATACCAACAGCGCTGTGAAAAACACGTCCTCCGGCATGAATATTATTGTCCGTGATGCGGTTGCTTCCCGTTCGCAGCAGTGTGGAGCCTCTGGCATCTGCCCCGTCCAGTTTAATCCCGCCTGCTCCCATATCGGTAATCGAATTGCCGACAATCCGGTTGGACGTACAGCCCTCGGACAATTCGATACCGTACCAACCGATTCTCTCGATCCGGCAATCCTCAATCGAACAATAACGGGCTCCACGCATATGGATCACTCCGGGAATATGAAAGGCCGCTTGCGGAGCTGCGGCAAAATCAATGCCTGGCAGCTCGAAGCGTTCCCCGCCTCCCTTAGGCTGAATCCAATCCGTATGCGCAAAGGTCAATCCTTTGAACGATACGTATTCGACGTATTTCTCCTCTTCCGGCTTGCCCGCAAGCTTCAGCAGCTGATGGGCCGAGCAGGCGACAAACTCCGTCTCCTCCAAAGTTTCGCTCGGGAGCGGGATGTAATAGACTTTGCCGGCGGCACGGTCGAGATACCACTGACCGGGATCGGTTAAGGCTTCGAATACGTTCTCCACATAATATTTAGCGTAGCGCTTGGCAACATCGTCTTTTAACACGAACATGCTCTTACGGCTGGACTTAACCTCTCCTGATAACGGGTTGAAGGATTCCACCGGCATTCTTTCCTCGATCCAATAGTGCACGGCGACGATATCCACGTCATTCATATTGCTCCAAGACGCGTCGATGTCGCCCTGTGCGCACACGAACGTATCCGTTCCTGCAAACAGACCGCTGGTCATCCCTTCTTTATAAATTTCCGTTCCCGGCACATCCTTCATCCAGTAGAAGCCCTGTTTGGGAAGACGTGTCCGCATGCGGCGCTCTCCGTCTACGAACATCTGCCGGAAGTAACGATTTCCTTCGGCGCCACACGGCACATCGGCGACCCACATTGCAATGCCGCCTACCGTCTCCTCCCGCCAGCCCGTTATCCGAACACCTCCATCCACAACAGGTTGTTCTCCTGGATAAGCGGTAAAGGTAACGGGGGCCGAGTCCTCTGGTGAAAACACGATCGGCTCCTCCTGATAGTAATGGCCACCGCGAAGCCATACCGTGATCGGTCCCAGGAGCCTAGCAGATTGCTTCAGCCTTCGAATGGTATCCCGCGCTCCGGTGATCGTTGCCAAGGGACCGTCCGTTTTATCCTCATTAGGCTCTGGCAGTCTGCCTGTCCAGTTATCGTTACCTCGTGTAGAAATATACAGCTCGTTCTTACTCACCTGTTCTCTCTCCTTCCGAAAGTCACGTCTTCATCAACAACAGTTGCTAAATTAGATTCACGTCCCTGCAGTAGGAGTTCCCAGCAGCTTAACGGATGCGCTAAGCTGCCGGGAACCGGATGTTAGTCCGAGGACACAGGTTCTACTATTTATATTGACGATTGTAACCTTGCTGATAGATGTCCAAATATTTCTCCAGTCCAATATCACTCAAACTTTTTACATATTTGTCCCAATCTTTGTCCAGACTCATATCTCCTGTAACAAAGCGAATGGTTGATTCTGTAAAATAGTTGGCCAACTCGACCGATATCGTCTGAATTTGTTGGCTTTCTTCAGCATGAAGCTTGATCGGCGGAAGTACAGATAATGAATCGTTCTGCGGAATATACGGCTCATATTTATTTTTTGTTTCATCTAGCAATAATTTCTCAAGTCCCTCTATTGAAAAAATATCGACGTTCGGATCCACCGCTGCACCGAGACGGAACTCATTAGGCGCATAGTTGATTCCATTCTGCATTAGTGCTTCGTTCTGCGGTTCTTCAATATACGGAGTAAGTCTTTTCGTTAAAGCTGGTTCCCCGTTCAATCCTACATCCCCTGGTTGAGGATCGTCCCATTCTATTCCCTTTATCCCCATTCCTTTCGTTGCAGCTCCTTCTAGACTATACATGAAGTCAGCCCAACGAAGTGCAGCCTCCGGGTTTTTGCTCGTTGCCGGAATATAGAACGCCCCCGGGACTGCGGAATCATACTTGAAGTGAGTCGCGTGTCGGACGCCTTTCGGACCTTCCAGCGGCGCCAGTGCGACGTAATGCTTATACCGCTCTGGATTGGATGCAGGATCGATAATGCCAATATTCGCTCCGGCAGTGAAGGCACCCAATATTTCAGCATCCGGATTGGCGGCCAATTGCCTCAATTGATCGTTATTTTGTGTGTATGAAGGATTATAAAGCAGGCCTTCTTTATACAATTTCTGAATATATGTCAATCCTTCACGGAATTCCGGCGTATTGACAATCGTTTCTACCTTCCCGTCTTTGACGATAAGCCTCATGTTGTTATAAGCATTGGTATAAGCAAACGCATTCATAATAAAATCGTTAGGGTCTGTTAACCAGCCCTTGGTAGCACCAGCAAACGGAATTTCATCTGCCTTGTTGTTGCCATTCGGGTCTTGCTCCTTAAACGCTTTCATTACCTGATAAAACTCTTCTGTCGTTTTCGGTTCTTTCAGCCCAAGTTCATCCAGCCAGCTTTTGTTAATCCAAAGCTTTTGCGCCATGCTGCAATGAAAACAGTCATTCCATGAAGGCAAGCCGTAAATACGTCCGTCTGTTGCGGTAATAACGCCGCGCAACCCATCATGCTTCTCCAATACTTTTTGGAAATTTGGCGCATATTCTTCAATCATGTCATCCAGCGGCAAAAACATCTCTTGATTGGCAGCATATTGCTCTTCATCAAATCTGACACCAAAAAACGCATCCGGCAAATCGCCGCTGTTTAAGATCAGATTCACCTTTTCTTCTACAGCATCAGCCGGAATCATCTCCCATTCGATATGAATGTTCGTCTTTTCCTCGTACCACTTGACAAAGGTATTCGTTTTGAAATCGATAATTAGCGGATCTTGTACGGCAAGAAATCTGAGTGTCGTCTTATTTTTTACGATCGGGAATTCCTCTCCGGCAGCAGCTTCGCTGCTTTCTCCGCCTGCATTGCCTTTATTTGAGCTATTAGAAGAGCAACCTGACGCAATGATGGCAAAGACAAGGGTAAATGTAACAAGCCAGTTCAATCTTTTATTCATATTCATATCATAGTGACCTCCTCTAGTATTTCTTTCTTTTATAAGATTTGCCCTCAAGTATCTAGCCTTTTATCGAACCGATCATCACTCCTTTGACAAAATACTTTTGTACAAATGGGTAAATGAGCAAGACCGGAACACTCGCCACTACAATGACTGCGTATTTGAGCACATCAGCAAGCCCCTGCTTGCGTTGCAGCGCTTCAAAATCCTTCATCATCATTGGGTCTATTTTGTTGAGCACAAGAATGCTCCTCAATACAAGTTGCAGTGGGAACAGCTCCTGCGAATTCAAATAAATAAGCGCACTAAAGTACGTATTCCAGTGGCCGACACCGTAATAAAGCGCCATTACCGCAATAATCGGTGCTGATAGCTTTATCGCGATACTGAGCAAAAAGCGGAAATCGCCCGCCCCGTCAATTTGCGCCGCTTCATACAACTCTTGCGGGATCGTTACTTGGAAAAACGTCCTCGTAATGATGACATTCCAGATGGACATCGCGGCCGGAATAATCAACGCCCAGCGGGTATCCAGCATTCCTAAATTTTTGACAAGTAAGTATCCAGGAATCAATCCCCCTGAAAAAAACATCGTGAATACGAAAAACATCATCACGGCATTTCTTCCCTGCAATTCTCTACGGGAAAGCGGATAAGCCGCAATTACCGTCATAACCAGGTTCAGTAATGTACCGATGACCATGTAAAACAGAGAATTCATGAAACCGGTAATAAGCTGCGAGTTTTTGAAAACGGCGGAATACCCTTTCAAGGTAGGCTCCTCAGGAAAGAACCACACTTTCCCTGCAATTACCGCATGCGGACTACTAAAGGATGCGCTGACAACATAAAGCAGCGGGTATGCCACCACAATAAAGCTCACGCCTAAAAATAAATAAATGAATACGTCGAAAGTCCGGTCTCCGTATGTAAGTTTAATCGATTTGTTCATAATTGCTCCTTTCTCTTAAATGCCCGCTGCGATATCAAATGCAACATACGGTCACCGACAGCCTCATCCTGTTCCGCGCTTACCATAGCCCGGAGTCTGTTAGCTTTTTTGCCGTATAATTGGCGATGACGAGCAACACCAGATTAATAACCGAGTTGAATAAGCCAATAGCTGTAGAAAAACCAAAGTTTGAGTTGACGAGACCCACTTTATATACATAAGTTGATATAATTTCGGATGTAGACAAATTCAAATTGTTCTGCATCAAAAAGACCGTCTCAAAACCAACATTCATGATGCCGCCGCAGCTTAATACGAGCATGATGACAATAGTGGGCCGAATACTCGGCAAGTCAACATGCCATATCCGTCTCACCTTACTGGCTCCATCTATAATACTTGCTTCCTGCATATCTTTACTTACCCCGGCTAGGGCAGCCAAAAATATGATAGCGCCATACCCTGTCCCTTGCCAGAGCCCCATCAAGACATAGATCAATTTGAAATATTCGGGTTTACCCATGAAATTCACTGGATCTCCGCCGAACAGTCCGACAAACTGATTCACCAGACCGGAACGGGGATCCAGCACTTGCATCACGATCCCGACCAGAATAACGGATGATACGAAATAGGGAGCGTAAGTTACCATCTGCACCGTTTTCTTGAATAGCTGATTTCGAACTTCATTCAGTGCTACAGCCAGCAGGATAGGCAGTGGAAAACCAGCTACAAGCGAAAATAGGCTGATAAGTACTGTGTTTTTAATGATTCTCCAGCTGGAAGGCGAACTGAAAAACTGTTCGAAATGAGCAAGACCCACCCACGGACTGCCGAGAATACCTTTAAGCGGTTGAAACTGTTTGAACGCAAGAGCTACCCCATACATAGGAACATAACTGAAGAGAGCGACATAAATAATTGGCGGTAAAAGTAGGACATACAATGGCCAGTGAGTACGCATTTTCTTGAAAACGTATTCAAGTTTTGATTTTGAAGGGGGCTGATACTGGGATTTACTCAAAACTTCTGTATTCGTTTTCATCGTTAATTGTCACCTCCTTCCCTTCCACAAATTAAATATGAATTTGCCTCTCGAAAATATCAAGAGTAGCCAGATTGCGCAACAGTCATTAATTTAAGGAGCGGACAATTTTCGTCGGACATGAAATTGGAGAGGTTCAGATCGCAGAATTCATAGCGGACACTTCTTAATAAGCGGACAAAAAAGGCGTCCGCTGTTTGGTCTCAAGACCGCACAGAGAAACGCCTTTGGTTTCATTCAAAATTTGAGATAAGTCGTGGGTGGAACCCCCATCACTCTTTTGAAAGCTCTCCGGAATGTTCGATCACTGCAGTATCCAATCATCAACGCAACATCTTTAACCTGTGCCTGCCGACTCTGGAACAGCTCGCAAGCACGTTGTATTCGTAAACTTTCCACGTAATCGCTAAAAGTCATCCCCAGATGATCTTTAATAAATTGGTACATTGTCGCTTCCGTTGTTCTAAATTCTTCGGCCACTATGAACAAGGTTATATCGTCACGCGTATAGTTCTGGTGAATGAAGTTCTCCACTTGATCCCGCAGCTCTGTTTTGGCAGATTGGTTTTTCTCATGAACCACTTCACAGCATTCCAGATACGCTTCACCGATCCGTTGGAAAAGCTCCTCAATGCTGTCTTTTCTCTGCAACTCTCCAATGGTCAGTTCACTAATTGCTGTATCTGTTGTTTGGTCCAACCCTCTGGATACCGAACCAATCACCAAATAGAGAAACTGCTCACCATTCAGCACGGTTAAGTTCCGTTTTTCGAAATTTTCTGTATACAAAAGCGCTAATACTTGCTCCACATCCGTTCGATTACCCAATTTTATACTCGTAATCAATCTTAGCTCCAGATCAATTGGGTAGTAATACTTTTCACCTTCTTTTGGAATGTCCTCATAACGGGTGAACCTCTGCCCGTGATCTTTGCTTGACGTGTATTCAAGCGCCTGCTTCGCCTCGAAATAAGACACACAAATATCTCCTATTCCCTTATAGGCCGTACCAACGGCAAAAGACAATTGTAATCGGCTTCGACTATCCATACTCCGGGACAGACTTTCAATAATCAATTGCGCTTCTTCGTTTCCATCTTGACGTTCCTTGTCTTCGTCATTGAATCCGATAATAAGAGCGAATTTATTCTCATCGATATCGTAGCAATAATACGTCAAGTGACTCATGGAACGATCAATTGCATTTTTAATGACAATGTTAAGCATACGAACTTCTTCGAGAGGGGGGTCGTCCGCCATTTTTTCCGTTTCATCAACGCGTAAAAGAATCACGAAGAATTTCCGGGCAGTCATTTCCAAGCCGACCCTCCTTTGGAATATCTCAATTTCTTTGTCATCAACAAATTCGCCATACAGCAGCCTACGGAAAAAAGCTTGCCGGAGAAGTGGGATTTGCTCTTCTACCTTCTCATGCAGCAAATGGTAATTACCGATCAAACGGGAAATGGAATCGTTCAAATAATCGTATTCATTAGCGTATCGTTCCTCCTCGCTACCGAACCAATCCCGTAACTGCTGCTGCAATTCTTTGATTGGTTTCGAGTTGCGATAAGCCTGGAATAGTGCCAGCACAATACCTAACACCAGCGTCAAGATCGCCGCTGTCACTATAATATCTTTAATGTATTTCACTTTGGACAGCACCATAGCCGCAGGTATGGCAGATACATAGCTCCAACCGTTCAGGTCAGAAACCGTTCGTGAAACGTACAATTCCTCTTCGCTTGCCGGTCTATAGAACCCTCCTTCGAAAGAACTAGCGGCAAGCTCCTCCGGTGTCACTTTCGTCTTTCCTGAAGAAATCGATGTGATGACTCGTCCCTCTTCATCACAAATGTAAACCAATCCGCTTTCTCCAATGTCTAGACGAGTCAATAATTGATCGATTTTTTCCTTATCAACCAGAACCATAACGACACCGAGCGGATTTCCGACAGAATTGAGGGGAAACGACCGCAGATTAAATAGCACTTGACGCTGTTTCTGATCCAATGTCACTTGACCGCCGGGCAAAAATTTAGATATATGAAAACGGTCCCAAAGCATTCGTTGGAATTGCTGACGATCTAGGGATGCATCTTTACCAAACAAGCTCTGCCAAAACCTATCCATATCAGGAAATGCCGTATCCGAAGATAGCACAAAAGAATTGCCGCGGAAAAATACATAGTAATTAGGGATAAACGTATTGACTCCGATGAATTGTGAATTGTAGTTGACCGCTTCCCATACATGATAATACATCGGTGAACCCTCCTCGATCATCCCGGCGTTCATGAGAGAATTCATCTTCGGACCAAGTGAGATTTGTCTGCTAATCGCATCAATCTCCCGAAGACGGGCATCCATAATCTCTTTCGTCTGCTCCAGAATAGTCAAATTATGTTGCATCGCATCATTCTTGACCGTCCGAACCGTTTCACTGTATACAAAACTGCCGATCAAAAGCGGTACGATCAATACCAAAGCGTACGAGATCGATAGTTTCCAAAACAACGGCCGCCGAATTCGTTTTATTTTTAAAGCCAAAGCATTCCCTCCTTTTCCCTCGATTGAAATCGCTTACATATATCTCCCAACTGATATGTTTATCTCATGAGGTGACATTATCAGCTTTAGCCTTGCCAATTTCTTGAGCTGATACTTTATCGTCTAGAGCTTAACATGTCGTCATATATTACCTTTATTTTACATTAATGTCACACGAACAATTAGGTTCAGTATAATCTATGTGTACGATTGAGTCTATCATGACTTATGCAGTTCAATCCAATTGATGGGAAATCAGTAGCCGTGATGCCAGACTAACACTTAATTTTTGGCTTAGACTTTATTTTCTTCTGACAAAAAATATGAAAATACCACTGTGGCACCCTTATACACTCAGGTCTCTCCGAATCATATAGCATAGAAATATTTTAATATTTTCTGCTACTTCAAATCATCCACTTAAATTGTGTTAAGCGGTTTCTTAATGTTCGTTTAATAGAGAGTAGTCAACAATGATGTGAGGACGGAGGGGTTGCAATGATCGGAGAACGTATTAAGATGCAACGCAAGAGAAATGGCTTATCACTGACCGAGCTCTCTAAAAGAGCCGGTGTCGCGAAATCTTATTTAAGCTCCATTGAAAGAGGGCTTCAACAAAATCCTTCGATTCAGTTTCTGGAAAAGGTAAGCGCTGTATTGAAGGTTTCAGTTGAAGAATTTTTGAATATCGACCAGTCTGAGCAAAAGGTTGATCATCTTGAACATGAATGGTTCGAATTGGTAAGAGAGGCTATGGCTTCTGGTGTCAGCAAGGATCAGTTTAAACAATTTTTGGAATTTAACAAGTTTGCTTCTGTGTATAACTCATTAAATAAAAACCATTATCCACAAACACTGAATGAAAAGTAGCAATGCTTACGCCTTGCAAGATATAACCATACTCCCCTCACCCGCCCCTTTGGTGAAAAAAAGGATGCAGTGCTGATCAAATCAGCCCTCCATCCTTTTGTATGTTACCCTAGAATAGCGCTGTCGCGAAGTGTAACTACCGGCTCTTGGGGACCATGTAGCTCAAACAGCACGAGTTCGTTCTCTCCTTTACGGAGAAGAGGTCCCGGGATGTACAACGTTTTCTGCGGCCCTACCGTTTCCCAATACCGGCCAAGATTGAAACCGTTGTAGAAGGTCGGCTTGCCATCGCATTCCATTTCCCCAGATGTATATTCTAACATCGACAAATCTTCCAGTCTGTAATAACCGAATTGCTATGCCTCCAGACGCTCTGTATAAGCAAGAATACTGCTGGCTCTCTTAAATTGTTCAACTAATGCCTCATTACAATCTTTGTATAAACCAATAAAATGCCAGTACAAAAATAAGGCAAGACGTTGAGATCATCATTTTACGATACCATGGGAATCTTCGCAGCCATATCAAGCTTGGAAGCAATAGGCATAGGATCATTAGCTGGCCCGCTTCCACACCTAAATTAAACGTCAAGAGTGAGCCAAGCAGATTGTGCTCTGGAAGTCCTCTTTCGGCCAGCGCTCCAGCGAAGCCCATGCCGTGAATCAGGCCAAATAAGGCTGTCAATATCCACCGCCATTTCGCCTTTTGAACAAACAGATTTTCCACTGCCACATAACAGATCGACAGGGCAATCAAGACTTCAACCCAAGACGGAATGACGTGAATCCGGCCTGACGCCACCAAAAAAAGGGTAATGCTGTGGGCAATTGTAAACGCGGTAACAATCTTCAACGCATCCTTAAAGCGAGGTGTGATTAATACTAAGGCTAACAAAAACAGCAAATGATCATAGCCGATTAAAATATGTTCGATTCCAAGTAAAAAGTATTTCCACAGGACAGAGCCCATAGAGTAGCCAATCTCGGACAGAGGCAAGGTTACCTGAATATCTTTTCTATTATTTTCAAGAATATCCTGATAGAAAAAATCCCCTGAACGGACTGAGAGTATACTCTTATGAAAGGGCGCATCTTCATACACCAGATTGTAATGCATATAAAATTGTTCGATCGCTTCATCGGCAGTAAATTTTAATTGCAACACTACGCCTCTTGTGACACCTTTCGTTACCGCTTCCATCGAAAACAATTCCATCGTCAAGGGCTGTGAATCGACATCTATTCGAAGATCTTTCTGTAAAAACGCTTCGATGCCTTCCTTTTGTGAGGACAGTTCCTCGTTATCCATATTATTATCCTTGTTGGCATCAAATTGCACAAGCAAGTCTCTTTGATCAAAAAATAGTTCATAGTTAATCTCGTTTCCTTTAACGTCTATCGCCGAGTAACCCATACTTTCAGAATGCGCTAGTACAGGTGTAGAAGTCCCGAAAAATAATACGATGATTAACAAGGATAGGATAGTTCGTAAGGTCATCTGTTGTGCCTCTTTTCATAGAATGGAGCAAGTCTATGAGAGGAAGACAATAGATATTCCTCTCATAGACTTTTTACCCAAACATTTTCATAGTAATTTTATTGCAGTATCGCTTTAGCTGCGATTGCAAGATCTACAATATCCACCTTACCGTCATGATTTACATCCGCTTTCTCATTCCATCCCGCCTGATCTTGTTGTTTGCCGTAAGTCGCTGCAACAATAGCCAAGTCTCCAATAGAAATTTTTCCATCTGCATTGACATCCGCATTGATTTTCTTGGTGTCAAACACTTGAATGGCCTCTTCCAATGCGGCTTTCGCACTATCCACTTGCTGCTGAGTGGCATTCGGATCGTTTGCAGTCGTTTTGGCCGCATCGATTGCCGACTGCAATGGCGCTTTGGAGCCATTCACATACTGGCCGTGCTCATTGCCTTCCACTGCTGCATCGTACTTGGCCTGAGCGCTTGCGATCAAAGCGGTCAAAAGTGACTTGTCTACAGGTTTACTAATTTGTATCTCGTGGGAGGCTCCGCCGACCTGCAGTTCATTCCCCTGTCCATTGGCAATCACAACATTGTCGACAGAAATTGTCGTCATATTGGTTGCCTGAGTCACAGATTTGGCCGTAAATTGGAATGAGAGCAGATCGCCTTGGGCAAGTACCCCTTGGTTTGCTTCCACGCTTGCAGTAATAATCCGAATTTGACCCGGCGCTGTCTCCTCTTGGTCAATGACTTGGAATCCATCTTTCAACGATGTAACCGAATCGAATTGCAAATCCGCTGGATCATAGTGCAGCGTCAAATCTTGGGCATACATTCGCTCGTATACACTTTCTGTTACGCTGGTCAATCCCATCGTCAGATTGAAGGTTTGACCAGGGCTCACCTGCTGTAAACCTGTCAATGTAGACTGAGGCATTGTTGGCGCAGACAGCACAGTTACGCTGATGCTAGTTGTCAATGTTACGTTGTTCGGATTTGTCACACCTACAGGCAAGGTTACCGTTCCATTTACCGTGAAGGTCTGTTCTATCTTTTGAGATGGATCATAGTTTGCAGCATCTACATTCCATGTCACATTGGCATTCTTACTTCCTCCATCGGTAACCAGTTCCACGGTGGAAGGCAAGCCAAGAGCTGCCGTAGTCTTTTCTGTTCCGTTAGCCAATCCTTGGATGGCCGCGGGCTCTGTTATGCTCGTTAACGTCACAGGTTGAACGACTTCGAATGACTTGCGATCCACTACCGTATAACCGTCATTGAGCAAAAAGAGCACATCATACATACCTGGGGCCAGCCCGCTGGTTAAACTCACTCTCCCGTTGCCAGGACTTAAATAATTCCAATTGATCGATACACCGGCACCTGGAGGAACAGCTCCGGTTCTGTAGATGCCGGCCCAATCCTTCCCATTTGATGCTGCTCCAAAATAGGATAGGGTAATGGCTTCCCCTTTCATGTACTGGGCTTTGTCTAGGATTAAAGATCTTTCTCCAGCCGCAAGAACAGTTACGTCAATGCTTGTTGTCAATGGCACGTTGTCCGGGTTATCAGCTCCGGAAAGCAGGGTTACGGTCCCTGGAACCGAGAAGGTCTGAACCGTCTTGATAGCCGGATCGTAGCTAACGCCGCTTAAATCCCAATTCACACTTGTGTCCACATTTCCTCCATCGGTTACAAGAGTTACTTTTATGGGCAATCCAAGACCTGTCGCAGTTTTGAGCGATCCATTGCTCGCATATACCGCTGCAGGAGCAGTAATACTGCTTAATTTCGCACCCTCGGTTGTAAATTCAATATCCTGATGCGAACGGTTATACATGGAATCCGCGGCGAATACCCTGAGTAAATATGGTGTTTTCGGCAATAAACCTGGAATCTTATACTGCCTATATACATCGAATGGGTTGTCCAGCGGCAGCGAAAGGCTGTTGAACGATTTGTCCACATCCCCCGTGAGCTTGTTGAGAAGCTCAACGTTATATTCCAACACGCGTACATTATCATCTGCTTGCTTCATTGTAAAATTAACTTCGTTGCTCTTGACGGAATCAAGCTTAATCTGCTCATCAAACTGCGGAGGTATGAGTTCTCTTATATCTTTCTGGCTATAAGTAAAGGCATTTCTGCCACTGCCAGAGTTTACGACACGAGGTATGCCTACAAATTCATTAGTACTTAAGTTATACTGTTTGATAATAATTTTTGGACCGTACACCTCTAAGAAATTCACGATGCGAGGCGTCGTTTTATAATTAATGTACGATCCTTCTATATATCCGCCGTACGGACCGGGATCGATGTAACTAGAATAGGACGACGCACCGGAATCGAGATACGTAGCCGAACCTTGATAGAGAGAGCGTTCGTCGGTCGGGTCGTATTGCGTATGGCCAGAAAAATATACGACCTGTGACAAATCATTGTCGGCAATATATTTACCAACAGCATTACTTCCCGCGCTGCTCCATCTCTCTGACCACACGGTTCCACTTATAGGGAAGTGGGACATGACAAATATGGGTTTTGTCGGATCGTAATCTGCTTCTTCTGTAATGGTCTTGAGATAATTATTGGCTTTCCCTACTGTATTCTGATTGTTGTAATTCGCGTCAAATCCGACGATATTATATCCTTTTACCTTGACCCGATAAGCAGAGTTAAAGAAATTGTTATCGTACGATTGCGTAGCTTCGTTCCACGCGCCCGCCGAACCGATAGGTATTAAGTTTTCGGCGCCGCCCATATCATGGTTGCCTCTAACCATCAACAACTCTGTTTTATCAAATAAACCCTCATTTTGAAGCTTTTCGTACACCTTTTTCATCTCGCCCATCCACACATATTCACCGGCATTGTTACCTCCGGTAACGTCGCCAGGAATCAACATGACATCGGACTGCGGGAATACGCCCATCGCTTTTCTGAAGTCTTCTTCCACGCGCGCGATTGCCGCGGGATTGCCGCTGATTTCCGTGTCGCTGTTCACCGTTACATTTAGATCGGGAGGAGTTGCTGTTTTATTGCTTTTTTGGTAGATGAATATCGCGTTGTTTAATTCACGTTCGTAATAATTGATCGTTTCCTGTGTATAAAATTTTACGGTTCGCGTGGTTGCAACCGTATTTGCATAATCATGAACCTTGTTCAAATAATCAAAATCGGTTTGGCTGAAGCCGTTGCCGAGACCGGCTTCCAAGATGGTATTGGCTTCGGCTATTGCGTTGTTAAGCGCGTTCACATCTACTTCATGTCCGGCGTAGCTGTTGTAATTCGCTTGAATCGCATCACTGCCGATTGCGCCCTTCCAAATCATCAGATCGGTGATATCGAATGCATTGCCGCCGTGGTTGCCGAGTCCGTCGCTGCCGATATGCAATGGATTCGACGTATCTAAAGATCCGTACCTCAGCGATGTTTCAGCCATTTTGTAAGCATCAATATAAAGCGACGCGAGCATTTTGTCTCTATCTACGACAAAAGTCACGTAGCGCCAATCGGAAGCGTCAAACGTGTTACGTCCAAAGGAAATGTTCTTTACTTTTGCCGTCGGGAATCCAAAGTTCATGTTGACCGAATTGGCGGATGTGTAAATCGCCCAGCCTGCGTTAGAGCCGTTGCTAAAATCCTTGTTGGATAAGATGACCTGATTATTGTTCGTATCGCCCTTATACCAGAAGGATACGGAGAAGCTTTCTTCACCTACATTCATACTGCTCGCGGTTCCGACATAATTACCGTTTCCGCTTTCTAAATGCAGAGCATTGGTCCCGGATAATACACCGTCTACAAAACTATAATCTCCATGCGCTTCCAACGGTTGGTCCGGATTGGCATCGTCTTTTAAATGATTATCGAATGTAATCGATGCCATAAGAGGAGGGGCATTTAATCCTTCGTTCGCGGGCAATGAGGAGTTACCGTATGCAGTGCTCGATAACATACCGATCATCATCGTTAATACGAGGGTAAATGATAAAATTCTTTTCACTAGAAAAAACCTCCATATTTTAAGGTGCTTACTCACAACTCTCTCTAGCAACTTTCGCGCCAAGATTCCAAACCATGTTATTGGTAAAACTAGATTATACTGATCCCTCCTCAAACCGATCATGACGATACCTGTGTATATGTATTTTGCAGGCCAAATAACGACATGATCGCACAACGTCTATTGCGATAATTAACGGTCATTTCAATCCGTAAGCACCACCTCCTAAAAAATTGTTAAGTATTCGTATCTCACGCCCATGCTGAGCGTACATAGTAAGAGGTCCATGCGCTGCACATGGACCTCTTTGTTTGGCAGGATCCCCTATTATTCCATCAATAGAGATGCAATCTTCGCAAGATCCATAATGTCGATTTTGCCGTCCTTATGCAGATCGAATTTCTGGACATTATCCCAATCCGAACTTTCCTTGTCTTTGCCATAATGAGCGGCTGCCATCGCCAAGTCTCCAATGCTTACCTTCTCATCCCCGTTAAAGTCGCCCGGCAGACCCGGCTGCTGCGTGACCTCAATTTGCATAGCCGCCGGTTCGGCTTCGATTTCCAGCCCGCTGCCGTCGCCCAATATCACTCCGGAAACGGCGATCGTTCCCATCTGGCTGCTTGTCACGTCCTTCGCTTCGAACGTCAGCTCCAGAATATCCGCATCCTCCGCGACGGCATGCGCCGATCCTTCGCTCGCGATAATGAAGCGCATCACACCGGCCGACAGTTCTTTCGTCTCCACAACGCTTACCCCTTCAATTAATGAGGCGGCATTCTTAAAGTCAAAGAGATTCGCGTCGTATTCAATCGTAATATCTTGGGCAAAAATCTGTTGCGACAGTTCGCTTAATCCGTACTTCACTTTAAACGAGCCGCCCGTGTGCACGGATTGCGGTCCGGTTATCGTGGCCGCATCCGGAGTCGGAGTCACAGCTTCCGCTTTAACCGTTACATTAAATACTTTCGTCTTGCTAACCGCGCCTTTCGTTACCGTCGCCGTAAGCGTCAACGTGACATCACCTTGCGCCGCAGTTGGACGAACGAGCAGCTTCCCATCATGACCGATGTAAGCGTCATTCGAGCTCAACCAAGTTACAACGGTGTTATTTAGACCCGCTACTGGCAAGCTGATATCCCCCATAACTGCGCTTGTATCACTCAATGCTAGTGCTGCAAGTGCACCATCAACCGCTGCTATATTCGGGTCAGTATTAAGCTTTGTGAAAGTATATGTTTCACCCGCGTCTGTTTTGAACGTGTATAAAGTAAATCCTGTATGATCTTCAGTTTTCGAGGTGATCTCTACAGGTGAATTATGGCTATCGGTCACTACCATGCCTGATGCCCATGGGGACTGAACCACAACTTGCTTGCCTTTTTCGCTTTTTATATTGGCAGATACTACTTCTCCTAGTTGTGAATCGTAGCTACCTGAAACCAAGAATGCGCCAAAGGCTCTTAAATCAACAAACTCTGCATTACGATTCTTTGGCCATACGGGGAATAAACGGATTACTCCGTCATGACTTTGCATGAGCATGGTATTAATCGCTTCAAGCGCTGCAAGTCCTTCGATGCCATGTTGATTGGGATTAATGGTCAAATTGTTCCTAAAGCTTTCGACATCATTGTTTGCATCTACATAATGAGCTGAACCATCTAATCTATCTTTAAGTTTTTGTAGAATAGTGTTACCGTCAAATCCAACTCTGGCGGCCTGGGTAAAGATACGTGTGAATGCATTGGCCTGATACCATGTTGGATTATTTCCACTATTGAGCATCGAGACGGTATTTCTTCCGATTTCCAGCAGATTCGGGTCAGAGGCTAGACTTAGATAATTACCCGGAAATACCGCATCAAGAACAACAGGGTTATCCCCAGGGCCCATCAAACTCATTTTTCCAGTTCGAGCCAAAGTCTCTGATTCACTAAAGGTAGTCTGCCCTTGGAACTGAACGGTTGGCAGCGGGGCAAGATTTTCTGCGCGATGTTTCCAAATTTCCATTCTGGAATCAGAAATTGTGATACCTCCTGCCCGAAGTGCAGATAATACCCCCTCATCACTTAGAAAAGAATATAATTGATTGATAAGTGCTAAATCTGTAGCTGAGTTTTTGTCAGGTGCGGTTCCACCATCCGAAGTAATTTCACGAGCTGCAGCATTCATCACCTCATAATAATGAGTGGTAGCGTTATATTTTAGATTTTTATCGTTTTCCCAAAACTCTGCTGTGGCATCTAATAACGGCCAAGCGGTATTAACTAAGAAATCATCATCCAAGGTCATGCGATAATTCCATATAAAACTTGTTAAAATATAGGCTGCATTGCTTTTTTGCTGCCAATCATAAAATAAATTGAACCACTGTTTAATTTGTGTTTTATACAAAGCTCCCGTTAAGCCCTTTTGGATTGCATAATTTTTTGCCGCTGGCAAACCCCTAAGCGCGCCTTCATAATACGGAATGGCTGTTTCATACCTGTTGCTGGAATAAGCGCCCCACCACGGTGCTTCAAAGTTGTAGTTAGTGGTGTAGTCGTTTCCCCACAAATCAGAATCATCTACACGCCAAGGACCACAGATAGACATGCCTGCTCCCCCTGCCCTAGAGCCGCTTCCTAAAGCATAAAGGGATCCGTAGTAGTACTTCATCAAGAGCTCGTCGTTGAGCTGAACATAAGATTTTGACCAATATTTCTCCCACCAATCCTGATGAAAAGAATACAACCTGTCAATATCAGATTTGTCTGCAATAGCGTTCAGTTCTTCAATAACTTGGTCAGTTGACTTAGCAGAGAATTTCCCGCCTCCGATTGCTGTTATCACATACACACTCCCTGTTGCGGGCAATGTAAAGCGCAGGGTGCCCTGGCTAGAAGCGTTAGACTGTATATCAGTTACATCAGCGCCAATAACCTTTGATGCCACTGTCACTGTCTCGTCTGCTTTTCTGGTTACCCATACCCCTTTATTTTCATCCAATATTCCTGCACTGGTTACTCTTCCACCGTTGACCATAGCCTTTAGAGTCAGCTTGACTTGTTGCTGGGCTCCTTCGATGCTAGATAATTGGGTAATAAGATAATTTCCATTATCTGTTGTCCAAGAGGTTGTTGAAACAGTACTTTGGGTTGTAATAGGCAACACCGCTTCTACCTGTGCTTTTAATATGTTCTGCGTTTGAGAATATAAAGTCTTATCCACCGGATTTTCAACTGATTGGGATGATTCAAACAGCATAATCTCGTGAATTCGTGCACGGTTGTTGGGAGCTCCTTGCCAAAAATCTGCGTTCTTACCGCTTCGTGTAATATATAATCTCATATATTGAAAATTAACAGCTGTTTCAAGAGAAATAAGGTTAATATCATCTGTGTTGTCTGTATACTCTTTCATATCTACCCAGTCAGCAGAATCAGCGGCTTCACTGCCCGTTGGTATTCCTGTCCCCTTCCAATACTGCACTTTAAATTTATTAGTATTTACAATTAGCTTATTTTGCTCTGGTCGCAGGGCACCGTCGTGATAAATCTTGATTGCCTCCACGGTTTTTGATTCTTTGAGATTCAGCATCAGCCAATGAGTTGCATCCACTGTACCCGGGTTAGATGCCCACTCTTTATCTGTATTTATATTGAGGATTCCATCAACCACCATAGATGGTGGAAAAGAACCTGCTGCTCCAAAATTCGCATAACTGCTAGCCGTTGCAACTGCACCGGTTGCCAGGTTCTCAACTCCATCGAAAAAATCTAGATCCAACTCACCTACATATTTAATGTTATGGCTTAGATCGCTTTTAGAAATGTGAAATGCTTGTTTGTTAAGCGATCCTCCTGAAACAACTGCAATATCGCCATTTCCGAGAAGCGGTCCATCTGGGATGCCTCTTTTCTGCGAAAGAGATGGAGGTGTTGTGTATTGGGACTTAATAGACCCAACTATAGCCTTCACAGATTCACTGCGATTCTCTAATGCAGCTGCTTGCACGGCAATCGGAGTAAATCCTGTTACTACTGAACCCATTAGTGCGCACACCATTATGAATGACATGATTTGTTTATAATATTTACTCATTCACTATTCCTCCCGTAATAAAATTTTTTATTACAAATAGCTTAATGAGATGGCGAAGAGCGTATCAATGTCCTTAGCTCCAATAGCCAGATACTAAGTTACATTTCCCTTCACCTCCGTCGAACTATGAATTTTTTAAAATTAGACTAGAAATAAAGCGTTTTCATTTTACGACGCTTATTATAGGGTCGTGAGCGACACAACTATATTAACTAATGAAGTTATTAGGCTGTCGCTTGCGGCGTGATATCCACGACCGCAAGCGCCATATGCGTCACGCCGGCTCGGCTGATCCAATGCATCTTGCCGAACCGAATCTCGTCCCAAGCTCTCTGACCATCAACGGATCTTATTATTCCATCAATAGAGATGCAATCTTCGCAAGATCCATAATGTCGATTTTACCGTCCTTATGCAGATCGAATTTCTGGACATTATTCCAATCCGGACTTTCCTTGTCTTTGCCATAATGAGCGGCTGCCATCGCCAAGTCTCCAATGCTTACCTTCTCATCCCCGTTAAAGTCGCCCGGCATGCCCGGCTGCTGCGTGACCTCGATTTGCATAGCCGCCGGTTCGGCTTCGATTTCCAGCCCGCTGCCGTCGCCCAATAACGCTTCGGAAACGGCGATCGTTCCCATCTGGCTGCTCGTCACGTCCTTCGCTTCGAACGTCAGCTCCAGAATATCCGCATCCTCCGCGACGGCATGCGCCGATCCTTCGCTCGCGATAATGAAGCGCATCACACCGGCCGACAGTTCTTTCGTCTCCACAATGCCTACCCCTTCAATTAATGAGGCGGCATTCTTAAAGTCAAAGAGATTCGCGTCGTATTCAATCGTAATATCTTGGGCAAAAATCTGTTGCGACAGTTTGCTTAATCCGTACTTCACTTTAAACGAGCCGCCCGTCTGCACGGATTGCGGTCCGGTTATTGTGGCCGCCAGCTTCGTATTTTCCGGAACCAGCTTGCGCAAAGTGTATGTCTCTCCGGCTACGGTATTAAAGGTAACAGTGGCTTCGCTTGCCCAGTTCGGAGCGGTTCCAATAGTGGTTTCAATCTTATGGCCAGATGAGTCAAAGACATCGACACCCTCAGTCCAGGGAGAAGCGACGGTCAACGGTTTGCCAGCCTCACTCTTAATAGTCAATCTTTGCACCTCGTTCAACGCTCCGTCGTAAGCAGCGGACACTACGAAAGCTCCCGGCGCTCGCAGTCTGGCAAATGACGCGTTCTTTCCGCTCACCCAGTTCGGGAACACCTTCATAACGCCCTGGTCACTCATAAGCAGCATGCTGTTGATCGCTTCGGTCGCGCCGATCTTCTCCACGCCGTGCACACCATCACTGATGCGCAGATTAGGCTGTATCTGAGCTCTGATCGTGTTGGTCATATTTCCTAATACAGCATCCGCGGGGTATCTGGTGCGAACCGCGTCGTTGAAGATTCTTGGGAAATTGTTGATCTGACTCCACGCCCTGGTTCCGAATACGTCGATCGTGTTTCTGGCGATCTGCAGCTCGCTATCCGAGGAGTAGTAACCCAGTTGACCGCCCGGGACAACGATGTCCAGCGGGATGATATTTCCGTCACCCGGGACAGGATTGGCCAGATCCACCCACTGCCCGTTCTTCCACTCCTTTTCCGCGAGGGCATAGACCTGCTTGCCATTCCAAACACTGGTTGGCTGCGGAGCGAGGTGATCAAGAAGATTCTGCCAGTGCGCCCTTTGATCCACGTCTCTGCCGAGCGTGACGCTGGCGGCAATCAACTCAGACAAGACATTCTTGAGCGCCGCAAGTTCCACCGCGGGGTTTTTCGCCCACGAACCCTCGTTATAACCAGCGTACAAGGTATACGTGTCGCCCGTCTTATCGAGCCATGTGTCATAGAAGTTCACGCATTTCTTCAGATAGTCATAGACGTAGGTTTCCAGATATGTTTCATCCTGTGTATAGTGATAGTATTCAATCAAAGGATGGCTGCTGTAAGCCGCATTGAGCGCCTCTGAGTGGTAACTATCGTCCATGACAGTGCCCCACGGTCCAATACCTACCGGATACAAAATCGCGTCAGCGATTCCATTTTGCAGATCCGGACGGCTGTTGACATATCCTTCGTTGATGCGTCTGAGCTGATTCGAGTCCGCAGCGCGTCTCATGCCCTCGGGCACAAAACTCAACATCGCCTCTCCGGCTGGCAGCGATAGGTCGTTGCGGTTGCTGGAGTTGGTTCCGTAGAACGTGGCGATGAAGTTATAGTTGAGATGGTAATCGGAAGACCAGCTGGGATTGTCGGTGGTGTGCCATACCCCATAAAGTCCCGGAGCAAGTTTTCCGGATCTGGCGGTACTGCCAAGGAGATACTGTGCTCCGTAGTAGTATTTCTGTACGTCGGCGTAGTCCGGGATGTTAATGTATGAGGCAGACCAGAACTTTTTCCACCAGCTTTGATGATCTGCCCGCAAGGTCTCAAGCTCCTGAGAGCCGTTGATCGGCGACAGCAGAGCGCTCGCCTCCGAGACCGGATCGGTCATGAGCAGATTGTTCTTTGCGTCGTAGGTCTTTCCGCCGCCGCCGATCGCTGTAACGATCTGTACCGTCTGACCGGCATCCAGCGTAAACGCTGTGGTACTCGTGCCTTTCAAACTGTCGGCAGAGACCGTGCTTTCGGTGCCCAGCAGTTTGGTTGCAAGAGCCGCTTTCGACGTCCATGAGTTCGGGTTAAGCGGCGCGTTGTTGAACGTCGTCCTGGTGGCTACCGCGTATCCGTCAACTTTGTCTGCAGTGGCCGGGTAATTATGTTTGTCCGCCTTGCCCCAAGTGTTCACCTCCAGATCCACCGGTTCGGATCCCAAAGACGTGAGCTCTGTAACCAACAGGTTTTTCGAAGAAGATAGCCATGTTTGCATAGACAGATTCACGCCGCTGATACTCAGCTTGGTCTGGATCTCCGCGTTTAAAATATCCTGCTTCTCGTATGTCGGAGTACTGCTGAGAGGTTTGCTGTAGAGTTCCAGTTCATGAATACGCAGCACATGCTCTTTGCCCGCCTCAGCAGATGCTTTAGTGACCAATAGCCGCACATAGCGCGCCGTGACCGGAGCCGCTAGATTTCTGTTTACAATATCGTTGTTGTTGCCTGTTACAGAGTCCATGTCGACCCAACCACTCTGCGTCGTGACATTGTCCCAGGTAACGGCGCTCTCGTCAGGCAAGTATTGCAGCGCATAATCTTTGGTGTTGCGAGAGATAGATTCACCCGCCAAGCTTGCGTTATACATACTGTAACTGGCAATCGACGTAGGCTTTCCTAAATCGATGATCGCCCAGTGCGGGGTCGCAAGATTTGTGGTGCACCATTTCTTATTGACATCATTAGATATGCCGTCAACCAGCAGCTCCGGACCAAAGCCGGACAAGGAATCGTCAACCTTCACCGGCCGATTCAACGCTATGTTCGGATTCCCTTGAACAGGTGTTGTTTGCTGAGGACGCTCATAGAGTTCAAACTGTCCGATTCTGGCACGTGGATTGGAATCTGTGTTGCTCTGCTGCAGCGGGTTGGTGATGTACAACCGGAAGTGCGCAGAGGTGACCGGAGCGTTCAGGTTCGCGTCGTACACATCATTAGTGTTGTTTTCGACCACGGACACATCCGTCCATACAGCGTCCGGGCCGCCCGTTTCGCTGACTTGCAAGCGGAATTTGCTCGTATTGTTCATACTGAAGCCGCTGCGTACTGCGCCGTCGTTTTTGACTACCCATCGTTGCACGGTAATCGGCGAAGCATACTCAAGCTCCAGCCAGTGGGTCCTGCCGACCTTAGTCACCCAACCATAGCCGCTTGAAGACGTCAGCATATTGCCGTTTACCGCGGTCGCTGGATAGAAGGTTTCGTAGTCGCTGCTTGCGGTGACAGCTTTATAAGTCGGGGCTAAATTCAATTTATCGCCCTGAATCGATTTCTGCTGAATCGTAATACCGCCGATGGGCAGAGGTTTGGTTAGATTGTCCCCGCTATTATGTACGCCAAGCAGATTTCCCGCTGAAATGAAGTCTGATTTTGAGACTAGAAACGTCTTTTGACCTTTCGCCCCTGCCGATGTTATTCCCACATCGCCGTTGCCAAGCAGCGCCGTGTTGGGCATTTTGTCGGAATAAGCGCCGCTGTAACTGTCGCCGTTCCATTCTCCGTAGATATTGCCTACGATCTCACTGATGTTTCTCCAGTCGTCGGTACCCGCTGTTGCTGCGAATTGCGTTCCCGGAACGACATCGCCTGATTCCACTGCGTCGATGCCGTCAGCCGCCAGCGCGGATGGCAAACTCCCACTCCCGACCGTCGCACTTAAACAAAGACTAAGGATCAGCGACTGAGAACCGAGGCGTTTCAGTGTCCTTGACAGTTTCATAATATATCCTCCTCTTGATTGGTTTTGACTTACGATTAAATCAACAAGGCGCGGAATACGTGAACTTGTGCATCGATTTGTTGGTACCCTCCTTTGTTACCATGCTCTTCTATCTGCGGAACCTAGTATTTCAATTCTTATAATAAAATTTGACAAGTTTTAAAAATAGTACAGAAATTAACGATTCAATCTAAATTCTAATGCTTGTAATAACTTTCGTATTCAGATCTGTAATCCGCTTAAGTTTGCATCATTTCTAAACAACGAAAAAATCCCGATGGAATTTCTCCATCGGGCAACAACGCTTCGACTATTCGAACGTCACGAGCAAATGCAGCATTTGCCTGGACTCCAGCGTGACCTCCAAAGTATCCATACCGACAACCGCAACTTCCGATTGAATTTGCTCCAATGTATCGGTTCTGAACGCCTTATTGATCTTTCGATTCGGAAACTGCAGCCGATACTCCCTCTTATGATCCGTACCGTTGATCAGGCGCACCACAATCCCGTTGCCTTCCTCGGCCGGTTTCACGTCGAAGGCTTGAACGCCGTTACCTTCGATTCGAATGAATTGGCCGGCCTCTTCTTCTTTGCAATCGACAACCGGCGTTGCGTATACGGAAGCCGAAGCTCTCGCGGTCGACATCGCCGCGATTACCGGATCGAAGGATTGGAAGGTTGATAAAGTATATACAAACTCGACAAAACCCGGTTGGCGGCCACGGAAATTCGTGTCCCAATAATTATTCATCGGCCAAGCCAGCAATAAGGGGTTCTCCTTCTTTTCGATCGTCTGCTGTTCTTTGCCGAAGTTGAAGTCCCCCACCTGCACGAGCGGCGCATCTGGGCAGCTCATCGTCACGCCATGCCGTCCGTCGTATACGGAAACGCTTTTATCCACCGTGATATAATCCCTGCACACGCCCTGCAGCTGCTGCGCATCCAATTCGACCATTTGTCCGGCTGTATCGTAGTGGCTGCGCCACGCTTGCAGGTTCAACGGGATCGCGAAATAGGTGCCCTCGGGCGTCGTAATGTCTTGCTTGTAGAAAGAGGCCTTCATTTCAATATCCGGTTTGTAGCTGAAGAAGGTGTACCGTTGCTCCAACCGCTCAACGCCCGGCGCGTCCCAGCTCAGAATCAAGGTGGCGCTATGCGCGCTTCTTTCGACACGGCAGGAATTTAACCGGGTATACGATTGTCTCTTCGCCTTCCAGTTATGGTTCCAATCAGTCAAGCTATTGTTTCCTCTATCGACGTCTCTAGGAAAGATAGCGCTGCGATTATTTTGATGATAAATGGGATCGACCGTTTCCTGCACGTATTGGAACAACGTCCACGGGCTGGATGAATCGAGCACTTCCCATCCTTGCTGATTATCGAACAAGCTCGTTATCCGGCCCGTCAGAGGGTCGAAGCGGAGCGTATGGAACGGTGTAACGATCGTCCCCTCTTGCAAAGTAATCTCCCGGAACCAAGGCCCTTCCCCTTCCGTTCCGACTGTACCGCCGTCCGCCTGAACATCCGTCGAACAATCCGCTTCCCTCATCGTATGGAACGGTAATTTACGCCAGCTGAAGGGAGGAAGCTCGATCGTTCCATAGCTCTTCCCTTGATGATGGACATCGCTATTCATGAGGACATGGCGCATCCGATCGGCGCCAAGATGTCTTCCCGGTATCCGAAAGCTGGATGGAATGCGGATGTCGTGCGTCACGGCGACGGAAGACGGATTAACAAGCATCAAGCCTTCCGGTTCTTCCGATTGCAACCGATTGTTCGCCAGCTTCTCCAGATGAACGTTCAGCAAGTGGCCTGTCAAGCTGTTCGCTTGATAAGCGTAATGGGCTTTATGCATCCATTGAATCTCGACGCTTAATTGATCCGGCTCCGATACCGAATTGAAAGCTCCCCATGTGTGCTCGTCATACAAATGGATTTGATTCCAAGCTTGCTTCTTAAGCTCGAAGAAAGAACGGTCTTCCTCCCGTCCGAAGGCATCGAGCAGCTCGACCGCCTTCATGCCTTGCTTCGTGTGGCGGTTCAGCTTCGTTTCTTTGGCGGAGCTCGCCGAGCCGAAGTTCCAATAATCCGTCCAATCCCCGGCATAGGTCGGCAGTATCGCCGCATGCTCTTGAACTTTGGCGTACAATTGTTCCGGGGTGACGAACGAAATCCGGATTCCGCGCTCTTCACTGTTCCACTTTTTCAGTAGTTCCGCCAATTCCCGATCCGGCGGATTGTTGTCGTAGAGCGGCAAATTCGTCGCAGTCAAATAAACGAAGTCGAACGGATATTCAGGGTTCGCTTCGATTTTGCGCAAATATTTGGACAGCCCTTCGGCCATTATGTTCGTGTCTTTGGCGTTGACATCGCAAATTTGGCTGAACAGCGAATAGTGTTCGCCATTAAAGGTCAGCAATTTTCTGCTATCTAGAGCTTCCCAATGAAAGGCGTTCGGTCTGTTGAAAGGAACGCCGCCGAAATGAACATTAATGCCCATAATGAAAAACTGAACGCCGGCATCCAGCAGCAACTGTGCATAAGGCCATGGCTGACCATTAATGTCATGGTGAATGGCCGTCTTTATCTCGTAGTCGAGCAAAGTCTGCAGACGGCGGATCGGATAAAGTGTTCTGGCTAGCTCTTCGGCTGTGCAAAGCGGCGTCATATGCATATAGGACGCGGAAATGCTCATTTGGCCGTTGTGCAAATATTTTTTGAAACGCTCAATCTGATCGGACTTTGCCGTTTCGAGCCAGCGCAGGACGGGAAGGGTGGATTCGCAGGTCCACCGGAAGCGGTTGAACTCTTCCCACTCCTCCGTCATCTCGCACAGGTCCAGCGCTTGGTCGATATATCGAGCTTGCATTTCCAGCAAGATCGGCTGCGCAGTCGTATAACCTACATCCAGGTGGCTATGGTGCAGCACGAGCACTTCTTTGATTTTAGACATCGTTCCTCATCCTTCCTGTTATCCCTTCAAAGAGCCGGAGGTTATTCCCTCGACGAATTGTCTCTGCAGCGCGAGGTACATAACGATAATCGGCAGCGAAGCCAATAACATCATCGAGAACATTTGGCCCCAGTTGACCGAGAATTGCCCGATGACGCGATAGATGCCCGCCGTTATTGTCGTTCCTTTAATCGGTCCGATAATAATGAGAGGATTCAAAAAATCGTTCCAAACCCACAAACCGATGAAAATGATGACGCTCGAGGTACACGGTCCTAGCAGCGGAAAAATAATTCTCCAGAACGTTCTAAACGTACCGGAGCCGTCGATGGATGCCGCTTCGTCCAACTCTCGCGGGATGGTCCGAATAAACCCCGAATACATGAAAATGCCGAAAGGAACATAATAGCCCATATAAAAGACGATAAGGCCAATCTTCGAGCTCATCAAATGCGCCGCGACCAATACTTTTACGACCGGAATCAATATGATTGTCGTGGGCACCATGAGCCCGAACAGGAAAAAGAGCAGCAGCAGCCTGGTCTTCTTGCTGTCGTTGCGAACCAAATAATAAGCAACCATGGACGAGGAAACGATGATGACGAGCAGAGAAGCCCCGGTAATGACGACGCTATTCCACATGCTCGTAAACAATAGATGATCGGGCCTTAAGATGATGCCTTTAAGATTTTCAAGCGTGAATCGAGTCGGAAAACCGAGCGGATTGGCCATGATCTTGTCATTTTCCTTGAACACATTAATAAGCACGAGATACAGGGGAAGGAAGAACGCGAACGTCACGCATATCGTAAACAGCTTATGCGCATTCGCTAATAATTTGGACGTCATCAATATTCAACCTCCCTGCGTTTCAATAAGGTGACGACGACGACGGAAACGGCTCCGATAAGCAAAAACAGAACAACGGCCATACTCGAAGCGTAACCCATTTGATTTTCGACGAAGCCCATGTTGATGATTTTGAGCGAGATCGTCTCGGTCGTCGTGCCGGGACCCCCATTCGTCAATACGACGACATGGTCATACACTTTAAAGCTGGAGATCAGAAGCATGACGGTATTGATCGTAATTCCCGGTGCCAGCAGCGGATACGTAATATGCCTGAACTTTTGCCAGCGGTTGCAACCGTCTATTTTGGCGGCTTCATACAGGTCGCTCGGAATACTTTGAAGCGTAGCCAAGAAGACGACCGTGCAAAAGCCTAACGATTGCCATACGATAACGCCGATGATGGAGTAGATGACAATGCTCGTATTCGCGAGCCAGCTCGTACCTTCTATGCCAGTGTAACTCAACAGTTTGTTGAGAACGCCCTCATCGGTAAGGATGATCGACCAGATAAAGCCTACAATCACGGGGCTCAATACTTGAGGCGTAAAAAAAATGGTTCTGGAGGCGTTATACACCCAGCCTTTGAAATTCACGAGAAGAGCGGACAGCAGCCCCAATCCGTTCGAGGCTAAAGTAACAAGAAGCGCGATCATGGACGTCACGGCGATGGCATGTCCGAATTCGCCGTCTTTGGCCAGCGCTTTATAGTTATCGATCCCTACCCAATTAAAATCCGGGAACAGCGGGTTAAAATTCGTGAAGCTGTAGTACACGCAAAAGAAAACCGGCAAAATGACGAATACGAGATAAATAATTAGGCCGTGGGATACGAAGAGTAAGAAGTCGGACCATTTTTTTTTCAGTGTCTTCACCTCATTGGTTCAAAAATAAGGAGAAGAGAATGGTTTCTCCTCTCCTATTCTACTTGTTCATGGATAGTCGTATTTACTTCGTGCGCGAGGCGATTTCATCCCATTTCTTATCCAGCGCCGCCAATTCCGAATCGACGGGTTTGCCGAGAATCATGTTCTGCGCGGCTTTGTTGAATTCGTCGACCATTCCAGGAAGCATGGCTGCATCGCCATTCTCCCATCCGAAAGCGTTAACCTTCGTGCCTTGACCGCTCATATCGATAACCTCTTGGAACAATGGCGGGTAAGCGTAATCGACGGTTTGGCCTTCTAATGGAATCAAGGAGTCCGATTTCACGACATCGAGTACGGTTGCGGGATCCAATACGAACTCCGTTGCGAACATTTGCGCCGCTTCCGGATATTTGGTCGTTGCGCTGACGGAAGCAGGTCCGCCTACGGAATACGGCGTAACAATCGATCCGTCATCCGTCGGAATCGGGAATACGCCGACATCGATGTCCTGTTGCCCGAGGGCCGCCGCGATGAACCAAGATCCCATCGGATACATAGCGCCTTTGCCTTTCAAGAACGCGTCTTGCAGTTGGGAATAACTGATAGCCAATCCGTCATCGTTAAAGGCTTTGGTTTCTACGAGACTCTTCCATTTCTGAACGGCGTTCTTGAAGAGCGGATCGGAAAATTTCACTTCGCCATTTTTGCGTTTGTCTACCCAGTTCGGCTCTTTGCTATAGACGTCCGTGCTGATAATGCCGTCCAGCAGGAAAGTCGTGGACCAAGGATCCTTGGCACCGCCGTATAGCAGTGGCGTTTCGCCGGCCGCCTTCAGTTTACCCACGACGTCAACGAATTCCGCCCATGTTTTCGGCTCAGTCGCGCCCGCCTCTTCGAACATTTTTTTGTTGTAGTAAATGTAAGAGATCGTTTGTGCGCCCCATGGCAACAGATACACTTTACCGTCGATCGCCATCGATTCCGCGCCCGGTACTTGTTTCACGTATTTGTCTTCGAAAGCCATGAGCGACTTGGAGGCCAGGAATTCCTGCACGGTTACCGACATTAGCACGTCCGGGAATTGGCCCGTCGCAAGCAATTGCTTCGCATATTTCGTGCGGTCGACGTCTGGAGATACGATTTTGTTCACTTTGATGTTCGGGTGCTTGTCCGTGAATCTCTTGATCGCGGCATCCCAATAAGCCGCTGTCAGGTTAGGCGTTTCGAACACGAGCACGTTCAACTCGGCTGGTTGTTCGGAAGCAGGAGCTTCCGCCGCAGCCTCGGAAGGCGACGCCGAAGGAGCCGCAGGCGCGTTCGAAGGGTCATTGGAGGAAGACGACTTGCCGCATCCGGCCATGACGATCGTAAGGGATAAAGCTAAGCCCATAAGCATGAATTTTTTCAATTGATTACCCCCTGTCTAGTGTTGGTTCTTACATGATTAATAATAAATCCCCCGCCCGGAGGCCAAAAGTGCATGAATTAATGATCGACTCTAAAAACTAACGCAGTTTCTAAATTCCTTTTTTAAACTCCATTGGCGATTTGCCGGTGATCTTCTTGAAGTGACTGTAAAAGTAATTCGGCTCCACGTAACCGATTTTTTCGGCAATCTCTTTGGCGCTCAAATCGGTAATGAGCAGAAGGTTTTTCGCATTGTTAATTCGGACACAATGCAAATACTCGTTGAACGGCCGGCCTAGCTCGATCCTAAGGCGCTTACCCAGATAAGGTGCGGATATATGAAACTGCTGGGATAATTGCTGCAAGCTCAAGCCTTCCATATAGTAGTTATCGATGTATTTGATTACTTTATCAACGATGCTCGTATTTCGATTCGTCTTTAGCTTTTGAAGCGTATGAAGCAACGTACCCGCTAAGCTCATGAAATGCTCGAACAGCTTTTCCTTGGAATCGACTTGAAACAACGCGTCCACAGACTTCGGAAAGTGGCTGACGTGCTCAAGAATCTCAAATTCCATTTGCCGGAGCCGGCTCATGCATAACAAAGCGAAATCGACGAAGACGGAGCGAATCAGATGGAGATCCGGCACCTGAATTTCTTGCAGCCGCGTCCCGATTGACTCCAGCTGTGATATAACATCATCGTACTCCTGCTCTTCAAGCAGCCGATTCAATGGTTCGAAGCCCAGCTCTTTGGCAAGTGCTTCTTTTATGGATTCTCGGTCCTTCTTCGTATAATCGATGACCGAGGCGGATTCGACGAAATAGCGATAATCGTACTGATCCATCGCGCTTTGATAGGAGCGATGAATATCTCTCCAAGTCACACAGGGCTTGCCAATGAAAGCGACGACCTGGATTTTCAAGACGTTTGCAATCAAAGTGGCGGTCTCTTCCATCCTCTTATTAATCGCGGCTTGTCCGGACCGGTTCGTTCCGGCGAACAGAAAGACGATTTGATTAGTTTGATTGCCGAATACGTATACTTTTTCGTCACTGCCGATCGTCTCTTGCGCAACGTTGCGAATGGCAAACTCGGTTAGCTGTCTCTCTTCCAAGAGCGGAACGTTTTTTTGCCTCGCGATCGTATCCATAACGACGACCTGAAACCCTTCCTCATGAATACCGATGCCCAGCATCTCGCACTTTTCGACAACATCCCGAATGGAGTAATTGTTCAATACGATTTGATTCAGCAGATTGTTTTTCATGAGCTGCGTGCCTTCGTACAACTCCCTTGATTTCCGGTATTCCATAAGTAAACCTTCTTGAATCTGCTCAAGGGAACCGATTAATTCGTCCTTATTGATCGGCTTTAATAGATAGTTGTCTATCCCCATCATCATAGCTTCGCGCAAGTAACGGAACTCATCGTATCCGCTGATAATCAGAACTCTTGACCGCATGTCGGAGGTTCTTATCCTTCTTAACAGCTCGAGTCCCGTGCATTCGTCCATTTGAATATCCGTGATGACGACATCGATCTTTTTGTGAGTCTGGAGAAATTGCCATGCATCTTCTCCGTCCTCGAACAAGCCGGCCACTTCGAAGCCCAGGCTTTCCCAATCCAGCATGGAATGCAAGCCTTCCCGTATTAAGAGCTCGTCATCGACGATGATAACTTTCCTCGTAAATAAGCTCATGCGATCACCTCAAGTTTCGGAATATGTAACGTCACTATGGTCCCTTCTCCTATCGAGCTATTGATTTCCAATCCGAACGGATCTCCGAAAAGGAGTCGAAGTCTTGCGTGCACGTTCATGATTCCTACGAACGGAGCTTCTTTCGAATCGAGTAACGGCTTTTGAATATTGGCTATTAGCCGGTTCAAATCATCTCGCATAATGCCCTTTCCGTTATCCGATACGGTTACTTGGATCCTTCTGGATACTTCCCTTATCCTGATCTGAATTTCGACTTCTTTGCCTTTATTCATGGCATGCTTAAAAATATTCTCTACGATCGGCTGAACGGAAAACTTCACGATGCGTTCATTTTGCAACGAGGATGGAAAATCAATGCTGAATCGAATTTTCGGAAAACGAATTTCTTGCAGCTTCAAGTAGTACTCGACGTAGTACAGCTCCTCGTACAAAGTCACGAGCGTTTCTTTGTTTCGAATGTTCCACCTGAACAATTCGCTCAATCGATAGATCGTATCCGACAACTCCATATTGTTTTCTTTCATCGCCTGCATCCGTGCGATTTCCAGCATATTGGACAAGAAATGCGGGTTGACCTGTGATTGCAGCAGAAGGAGCTCCGCTTCCTTCGACTTAAGCTCGAGAACATATTCTTTCTGTATGTATTCCGATAGCTTGAGGATCAGTTGATTGTAGGTATCCTCCAAAATCGTGAATTCGTCGTCTTTCTGTAAGGGAATCGGCTGAACATATTCTCCGGGACTATATTTCCTCATATTGCGGGTTAACGATTGCACCCTCTTTGAAAGCGCTCTCGAGATATAAAAAGCTACAAAAACGTTTAAAACGATAATGGCCGCTAACGTAATCCATTGGTTTTTCTTCATAGCGAAGATATTTTCGATCAGTTTTTTCTTGGATTTCATCATCGTAAATACCATGTCGTCACCTGTATTATGGACATTGGTAATGGAATAGAGCTCGTGACCGCCTTTGATCGCTTCGATATCGGTTCGTTCGACATCCGAAGGAACGGAACTCCCGGACATCCAGATCGTGCCGTTGGCGTTTTTTAATTCAAGAATGGAATCAGTTCGGAGATGATCGCCGCCTTTTTGCAAAAATCCGGCATCCAAGCATACGATGAGGTAACCGGCCGACTGGCTTTGTTCATACGCATTCGGATCGTTTACCTTCAAGACGAAAATGAGAATATCGTTTTGAGGCGTTACGCCAGTGCCGTTCCGCTCTACCGGATATACTTTTATGAACTCTTCTTCTTTGAATGAAAGCATGGATCGGAAAGAGGGCATCTGGCTAGGATCGAAGTATCTGACGAACGCGAACTTCGCCTCGTCTTGGCTCCTGACGAACAAAATGGAGCTTGTATTTTCGTCCGTGTAAGCCATCGATTGCAAAAATTGCTCGATTTCGGCTTTCAGCCGCAAATCGTCGACTTCGGTCGTTCCCTTGAATTTCTTGATCTTCTCAAGGATGGATTCGCTTTGATTGGATTCAAAAAACAAAGAGAAGACATTCGAGCGAATCTGCTTTAATTTATGGTTATAGGCATCCCGGACATCGAGCATGTCCTTTCTGGCGAATTCGTAATCCCGTTCCTGAATGAACCGGTCAACGCGAACGATATTAAGCTGTCCTCCGATCACGATGAGGATGGATTGAACCACAATTACGGCGATTAAAACTTTCGCGAACAAAGAGTGATTGAACCGTTTCATAAAGTTTATCAAAATCTAACTACCTCCAATAAGAAATAGAGCGACTTCCCCCGTTGCTGGCTTCGCCTACGATTTCTATCTGGTATTGCTGTCCTATATCCCTTCTTTTCTCCGTTGACATTGTCAACATAACAATCTCCGATGCTTTCGTAAACAACTATATCCTAATAATCCTCCAAATCCCAGAGCAGGCCGACTACGATTTTTAAACATTTCTCATATTAAAGAACAAAAGGAGCTGATCTGGATTACTTTGTCGATGTCGTTCATCATATCTTTAATGCGATCCAAGCTTGCGGGGACCCCAAATCATCCTAGGAAACACGCAAAGAAGTCCCCAAAATCTAGGGACTTCTTTGCGTTTTTGTAATTTCGACCACTGCACTTGTGTTTCTCTAATGCGATCAATTGAACAGTCTATCCTTTCAACATTTTACAAGAATATTTTTATTTCAAGATCGCTTTGGCTACGATTGCAAGATCTACGATATCAATCTTGCCGTCTTTATTGACATCCGCATTCGCGTTCCAGCCCACTTGACCTTGTTGCTTGCCGTATGCACCTGCAACAATAGCCAGGTCTCCGATTGTAATACCGCCTTGTCCGTTAATATCTGCCGTTATTTTCTTCGCTTCGAACTCTTGCATTGCCGATTCCAATGCGGCTTTCGCATCATCTACTTGCTGCTGAGTCGCATTTGAATCGCTCGCAATCGCACGAGCCGCATCGATAGCCGACTTCAATTGCGCTTTGGAGCCAATCGCATACAAGCCGTCTTCATTGCCTTCCACTGCCGCATCATGTGATGCTTGCGCGTTCGTAACCAGTGCTTGTAATGCCGCTTTATCCACAGCGATAATTTGAATCGTGTACGCAGAACCATTACTCACCGTCGTTTCGTTTCCGCCAGCACCCGCAACAGCTACGTCGGTTAAGAAGATGGGGCTCGTTACGTTTTGACTAGCCTCTTTGGCTTTGAAGTTCAGTTTCAATACAGGAGCCGTGTGCTTAATTGCACTTCCGGACCCCGAACTTGCCATCAGAATGCGAACCTCACCTTCTCCTTCTTTCTGTCCAACAATCGAAAATCCGCTTTGCAAAGCTTCGACTGAGAGGAATTCTACTTGGGATGGATCATAATGGATCGTTTGATCCAGCGCATACACGTGTTCTGCAACATTGCTGAGCGTGTAGGTCACATCGAATGTCTCACCTGCAATGACGCTGGCGTCTCCCGAAGCTGTTAGGATTGGCTTCGGCTCCGTATTGTCTGTATCATCTGCAAACAACTGAAACTCTGCCAAGCCGCGCTCTGCCCCAGATTGGGTGTATTTCTTGTCTGGATCGATTGTGAATTTAACCGATGTTATGGTCTTGGCTTGTTCCAAAGTAATGATATTGTCAGGTTGCCCTGCCCATTTCAGATCTTTCACTACCTGGCTTGTTCCATCGCTAAATTCCAATAACCCTTCTACAATCTGGTTCACATCGTGACCCCTGTCAATGAGGTTAATTTTCTTAACGGCAATAGGATTATCGAAATCAAGTTGAATCCACGGACTTTTATCACTCTGTTTGGCAGCCCATGTTGTGCTCTTGTCACCATCAATTGCTTTTTCACCCAAGTAACGGGTATCTTGATTATCTCCATTAGGATTACCATTTTTATCTCTAACCGATGATACGGTAACTGTGGCGGTCCCTACTGGGATTTTATTCACAGTTACTGTAATTCTTGTTGTCAATGGCACGTTGTTCGGATTTAACACTCCGTCAGGCAGAGTTACGGTTCCTGGTACTGTGAAGGTCTGACCCTTCATCGCCGTCGGATCGTATTGGGCGCTGCTGACATCCCACGTCACCGGGACATCCAACTTATACGCACCGAATGTAATGGTTACTTTGCCGGGCAAGTCAAGCGCCGCTGCTGTCTTCGGCGTTCCGATCGCGACCTCGGTGATCGGCGCAGGATCGATAATGCCCGTCAATGGTGGAAGATTTTCAGTTACCGACACACTGATACTTGTTGTCAACGAAACAGCACCATTGTTTTGAACACCCATTGGCAACTCTACATTACCACTGACAGCGAAAGTCTGGTCGTTCATATTAGTCGGGTCATAGCTTGAATCTTTAACATTCCAATTTACCATTGCAGTCAACGGCCCTGCATCTGTGTTTATTGTAACCGTTGTAGGCAGCTTAAGGTCAAATGGAGTTTTGCCTGAACCCTTCATTATTCCTATAATCGGGGTGGGCACCGGTATATCAGAAATTTGAGGCGCATTCACTAGCCATTTTGCGTACACAGTCATGTCGCCGTTTACAATCGTATTTTTGTTAAATGACAATCCTGATGCGTTTACTCCTTGGAACCAACCTTTAAAGGTATATCCGGCTTTTGTCGGATTTCCTGGTAAGCTGCCTGTACCTCCATTCATGGATGCAACAGTTGATTCTGTACCTGCAAGTATCTGTGGCGTACCGTACTGAGTTGTACCATCCATGTATGTTACAGTCGCAGTCTTGGCAGGATCAATTGTAAAGGTTTTTGTTTGGACCTCGCTGAATTGGTGTCCGTCTGTACGTGCAACGTACTTCAAGGTCATTCCATCGGTTACAGGTATAGGAGTTCCTGTGTAAAGCTGTGTTTTTGTATAGTCTTTTGGATCAGATCCATCTGTTGTATAGTAAATAAAAGTATCTCTAACATCATCAATCAAGCGAACAGTCGAACCTGTTCTGAGTGTTGTGCCAGCAGCATCATCTGTTGTAGTTTTTGTTATAGGTTTTTCAACAGGGTTAGCTGCATATGCTTGCAATTCAACCCAAACTGGAGCAGTGCCGGTTGTAGAAGTTCCTGTCCAAGCACGGATATATCTTGCATTGGTAGTTGAGAAGTCCACAGTCTTTCCTGCTGAATATGGAATGTTTGAGTTGGTACGGAAATCGTACGCTGTTCCTGCTTGAGTGTCAGCATATTCCGCATCCGTTCCAATCCCCTGTCCAGTGGAATTGTCAGTGTCATTATTAAACACTGTTGTAACTCCGGTAGTAAATGTCTTGTCGTTGGAAAGCTGAATGATAACGTCATGATATGTTTTTACGTCATGCATCAATTTAATTTTATTGAGATCATATGCCTTTCCAAGGTCAACTTGCACCCAAGCCGGAGCTTTTTCAGCAGTTGATATGTTACCAATTTTATCACCGTCTGTAAGACCAGATGCTTCGCCATAGTATGGGGATGAAAATCTGAGGTTTTTGTCAGACATCATTCTAACCGATTTGTCTAGTGCAATATTTAACGGTCTATTATCTACTTGACCAACAAATACATCTTCCGCAGTGCCTGCCATAACAACTCCGTTACTGTCAGTTTGTTGCAGAAGCCATTTATTAACACCTGCGACCGGTTGTGATAATGTCCAAAATGTGCCGGTATCACGCAATTCCTGTTTTTGGTATTCCGTGAAAGCGCCCATATTTCTGGCAGTTTCCCACATCTTAATTTTAGCTAATTGTCCTCCAGAATTCCACGAAGACAATTGGCCTGAAGTAGCCTGAATACCTGTTCCTCCATTCCAGCCTGCCATCTTTGAGAGCCAATACTCAAGCTTCGCCATAGTAGTCAGCTTACCGGCATAGCTCCACCCGGACATCACAGGCATGAAATTACGTTTCATGTATGCCATGTTTGCATATGCATAATCCATACCCGTATAGGCTTCGCCCCAGCTTACTCTGCTAGTAGCATCCCAAATACCGGAATATAGATTACTATTTTCATTAATAAAGTCGTTTGAATCATTCAAAGTATTGAAGAAATTAGTTGAAAATTTATTAACCGTCAAATCGCTATAGTCAGTCCATTGAATTTCTTCAAAACCATCAAAAGACATTGACTTTAATCCGGTATTGTTTGAAGCTTGCGCTAATCTGGTTGAAATGTCCAGTGACAATTTATCGTTTGCTATCAATCCGGCATATCCGGCACCATACATTTGATATACATACGAATTTGCCAAATGGTTTGCAGCTGTTGAGCTAAGTTGAGCACGTTTGACTCCTGTAAGGCTCCACGAACCGTTGTCCAATTTCATTACACTTGAATATTGGATATACTCATCGTCAATTTGCATGTATGAATTATTTTTAAATTTGCTGTCTGGTACGTTGTCGAAATTTCCGTTAATTGTAATCGTTGTATCCGTTGAAGTGATCGGGTTTGCAAGCGTAAGGCCTACCAATCTGTTTCTTCCAAGACCGGGATCTCGTGTAGTTATCCAAGGATCACCAGGTTGTACCATATTTGAAATGGTATGCACACCCATGTTTTTTCCCAAAGTTGTAGCTTTGTCCACAATGGCTTTCGCTCCTGTGTCAGAACCGCCAAAGCCTGAACTAAATTGGTAATTTCCGTAGGTTACCCATGGACCTGTAGCATTCGGCAAATGATAAATATAATTTAATCCTGCAGCGTTGGCATAATTATTTAATGTGCTAACACTTGTTGGGGTAATTGAACCGTCATTTGTTACTAAAAAGCTTTGACTGGATGCCTGTGCCGTTTTCTGCCACTGACCATTAACAAGTCGGTGAGGCAGCCCTTCTCCGATTTGGATATCGGAAAGCGTATTCAAAATGTTGCTGTTGCTAGAGCCAAACAAAGCAACTTTTGAACCTATAAGCTTACCATCAGCTGTGTCTAATACCGGTATCGGTTGTATTGAGCCTTGAAGATAGCCACCATTATGTCTGTATCTAACTTTTGTATAATCGTAGGTGTATGCTCTCAGTGCAGTACCCCAAGGCGTAGCTGAACCTATGTTACGATCATAACCCATTCTCTGTGGACCATCAGCGGTGCCATATCCTTTATATCCTGTCGTGTAGGAATATCCGAGATTTGGATATTCATGCAGCCATCCGCCGATTGTCTTATCATTGAGTGAGTGCAAACCGATTCCAAAATTGTCGTCGTATGCAACACCTGCTGTTTCTGCGAGGGTCTGCGTGATGTTTGTACTAATCGGACCCCAACATAAGGCTTGAACATCGACTCCGGCACCTTGAGTAATATTTGTCACTTCAAATGTAGCGTAAGTCGCTTTTGACACTACCTTGACATCAACCTGTACGTCATTAGTGTTCTTGTCTGTAAATTTAAAAGTATATGTAGATGTAGATTGGTCAAATGTAACAGCTGTCGGCAGCAATTCTTTACCATCAGTACCCAGCTCAGTACCGTCTGCTATAAGTTTAATCAGTGGTGCCAAATGATTTGGTTCTACATAATCTGTTCCATCGATTTTGCTTACCATATGGATAATTTGACCCTGTTCATTCATAGTGATTGTCATTTTCCCTGCATCAATTGTATAGGTCTGTGATGCTGCTTCGGTTGCTGTGACATTCGTTTGAGCTGCATATACATGAGATCCAAAGAGAACATCGCTGGCTCCAAAGTTTGCAACTACCATTGCAGTTGCCGCGACGACGGGTAGGATTTTACGTAATCTTTTCATAGATACCTCCGTGTAGAATCGTATTTGTAAGATCATTTTGCTCTATTCTAATTTCATTTTAAGCCGTTCTAATTATTTTTAGAAAACGCTTACAAGTTATCTTTTTAACGTTCTTATTCTGATCAAACTCCTTTACCTCCTTTCGTAGATTAAGTTCCCGTATTCTTCCGCTGAAACGATCAAATCCATTACGTATCATACTCTTGATTCGTATCGAATCAAGCGTGCATGAAAAGCATTCTCCTTTACGTGGCGGCTATGAATTTGATGTCCCCATCATAAATCGAAAATTAACGATCTAAATACACAAAAAAAACAGTTTAACACCGTTTCTTAACAAAATTGGACTACAAAAAATTGTTAAATCTTCGAATTTTAATAGTCGGATATCACTGATGGTGTTATACCAGAGAACACTAGCGTTGCATAAAATCGCGATGCTCTAAAATAGCGAATATTCAGAAAACGTAATTTCAGGGAGAAATGAAAAAGGTTGGACAGCTCTTAAAGGTAACTTGTCCATTGGGTTGATTTATGCAATTCTGTTCACTTTTTGTTGAAACAGACGTTCCTATCCATCAAGACTTGGTTCGTTTTCGTTGCCGCCCTCTCGATGTTCGATTGGGTTTTTTCTTTAGCTGCATCATCCACTTGAAGAATGTCTCGATGGCCCAGCGGCAGCGGTACATCTCACTGTTTTCATCGCAGGTCAGATCGAATCGGTTGGTTACCAGAAAGAGCAAATTGCCTTGTGAATCTTCCGTTTGAATCATCCGCAGCGTATGCTTCATTTTCTTCTGCTGTGAGCCGATTCGAACGAGAACATCGGCGGCAACAGGACTGTCCTCCGGGATCTCCTGCTCTTCCAAAGGCTCAATGTGCGTATTATTTTTGAGCCGCGTGACGAATAAAAATGCCGTCTGTTAAAAGAAAATAAAGAATTAGACTGAGAAAATAAAGTATTAGACTGGTAACGTCCCATTACGCTCCCTCGGAGAATAAGGTTTTTCTCACGAATACTCTCGAATTCGCAGGTTCCTGGATGTCATGCTTTTGGCACAACAATGGTCAAAATGTTGAAAGAAATAGAAGTTGTCAAAAAAGATTATTTCGAATCACGGCTTAAAAACAAGGAATTTATACCCGAGCCTGGCGATATGAGTCAGCGCCGCCCATCCCGTCTGAAAATTCAAATTAGTGGATTGGGTATCGACACAACAGATGAATGATTTTGTCGTTATTCAACTAACGGGTACGATAGTAGAACAATCAAGGAGCAGTTTGCTACGGCAGCTGCTCCATTTCTTTGTTAAGCTAAAGGGCAGAATAGCGCAATAACAACAATTTTAATTCAATTTTAGAGGAAAGAGGAGCAGAATAAAGAAGAAGTATTCGTTAAGGCTACCAAATAAACGAGATAAGGGGAGGTAATAATGGAGACTGTCATAATAAATCAAAGTAAAACTTTTACACTGTTCGGCGTTTCTAAACTTCATGATCAAAATAAAGCGTATAGTGAAACGATTTTTGAATTGCTGGATCAGGTTTGGAAGGAAGTAAAAATCAAAGAACTCTCTCATACAGGAATAAATCATGTATATGATATTGATCACAGTATATTTGCTGGGATCGAGCTGATCTCTCCGCCTAAAGGAGATTCATTATTGGTAACGAGGGATGTTATTTTTCAAAAATATGCTTATTGTAAGCACATCGGACCATATAGTGAATTAGACAAAACTTATAGGAGCATACAATCGACTATAAAAGCTCTAGGAGTACACCATGAGGCTCCGATATTGGAGATATACGGACATTGGAATGAGGATGAATCAAAGCTTGAAACGGAGATTCTCTATAATCTCAAGTAAGTTATTCTACATTCGATTTTCAATACGTGATTAAGCTAACGCGGAACGTTAGTTCAATAAAACAGCGACAGTCTAGGACTTTATTTTCTGCTAACATTAAGAGGCAGATTCAATTGCGGTAATCATTCTGTCGCTCATTATTTTTTTTGGCGGAATATAACATAGGTGATAATCGTTAATGCGACATAGATGATCATCACAACAGCAAGGGTGATCATGCGCTCTTTTTGGCTACCGTCGGCAAACAACAACGGACCTAACCCAAACATCGTCACCAGCGCATACAAAACAAACATAATAAAACCAAGAATGACCTTCATGTTCAAGCACCTCCTGTTATTCATTGCCGCACTTGATGATTATATCTTTTTTATCAATAACATTGCATAAAACTTATAAAGTCCGACTACAAGCCGAGCTGATTTCAGGCATTCAAACCTGATCTTGCTCGGCTTTTTCTTTTACTCCCTTATATCAATTATAGATACAAACTTGAAAATCACAGCCATTATGATGTTGTGGATTTTCTAATATCATAAATAGGAGTGGATTCAGATGTTAGAATACACGCAAGTTGTTTCCATTAAGCTAGAACGTCCGAAAGCTGACGAATTTCAAACTCAAAAACCGCGTCAAATCAACAACTCCAGTCTAATACTTTATTTTCTTCGAACACCGTCCCGACAATAGCGATCAAATACCGCATAGTCGATATAACCGCGATCAAAGACGTATGTTACGCCCGGTTCATGAACGAGTTCATTCATCTGGGTGCGATCATTTTTCTTGGCTACGGTAACCGTCGCTTTCTCCGGGATGACCTCCTGTTCGCCAACAAAGGCCAGACGCATATGTATTTTGATGCCCGCTTTGGTCTTGCGGAACTCGGCCCACTTGTTTCTGCAGGCACAACGTCCCTGTTGTTGAGTCGATGAGCTAGCGGGCCCAGACGCGATAGAACACGTGTGGCCAATTGTTCGAATACGTGCCGCAGCAGTTCGGGATCGACTTGCTTATGTTTGCGACTGAGCTGCGCCGCCGAGATGGAGGTCAGGACGAGCTCATGTTGCAAGTTCTCGCAAAGGACATCATCGGCGATATGTCGCAAGCCTTCGCGGTTTTGCAACTGCGCAAGCAGAAATAACTTGAGATAGGCGGTCGTCGTCAGCTTTTTCGTATATTTATCCTGCTGGCATTCAGCCACAAACATTTTTGTACATATAGGCGCAAGCCATTTACCAAATGAAGATAAATAACTAAAAAATGCTTACTGACAGCCGTCTTTCCGACTACTCGTAAGCATTTCACCCATTTAACAGATTGTGCATTCTGTAAAATACATTCTTCAATCGGTATTTTCGATCACAATATCTATCTGTGGCTCCACCTGAGCAAAAGAAAAGTGCCCTACGATACCATATATTCTTAGTGCTTTCCTGAGCCCGTTCGATTGCTTACGTAAAACCTTTTTAATAGCCGTCCATTAGGAGGACTCACTTTAGTGAAAATGTCAGAAGGGGTTTTCACACGCTCATTTAGATAAACGCGTATTTCGTACGATATTTTCCGCACTAGCGAATATAAGATATTATCTTTGGCGATAACTGGAATTGATTTGATGAAGAAAATTTGGTCACGAACATGTGAAGAAAAACGAGACGGTTTCTCCAAATCATTGGTACAGCCGAATAATGCGCGCTTTAAATGGTATCCCAAGGAGGACTGGGTGGTATTTCGGGTATGTTTGGAGATTCACCTTATCATGTCATAAACGCAGCGTATCCCGGTCATTTTCAACCTTGGGAATTTTCTAATGTCCCGATGAACTATTGGAAGAATCCTGAACATATTAAACTGACGTTTGAGTGATTTTTTTTCAAAAGATTGGCTTTTCTTCCTATCAAGAAGCGCTTACCAACTTGAAAAAAGCACATTTTTCCCAATATCGACTGACTGGATTCTTTCAACAAGCTTTCGATCATCGATTGTATCATGTGCAGCACTGGATAACGGAACAAATGAGCAACGAAGATCTTTAATCGTAAGAAACGGCTATCTTAAAATGACTAAAACTCTTATACACAAGTAATAATTGGTTACAAACCCAACGGCCGAGGATACAATCATGAAATTTTCTAAACGGATGTCTGCGAAAATCTCTACAACAGAGACGACAAATGAGAAAGAGCCACTGCAATCACGCCTTAAAATAAACATACAAAAGGTGCATGATACTTTCGGCAGCAGTACGGATATCATCGTCCGTGAGGTTCACATGAAATCTGGAAATCAGCTGTTGGGGGTATTTTACGCCGATGGCTTGGCGGATAAAAAAGGAATCAACGATTTTATAATGGAATCGGTGATGCTGGATATTACTGGTGCGTCTGAGCAGCTTTCATCACCTCCTGAAGCCATACAAGTTTTGAAGAACCACGCCCTCACGATCGGCGATATCAAAGATGTTACTGATTTTGATACGTTATGCCATTCGATTTTGTCCGGAGAGGTCGTCTTCCTGCTGGACGGGCATGCGATAGGAGTAGCGGCCAGTACACAGGACTGGCAAGACCGCGGGGTAACCGAACCTTCGACCGAATCCGTCATTCGGGGACCGCGCGAAGCGTTCTCCGAATCGCTGCGCACGAATACCGCCTTGCTTAGGCGCAAAATTAAAGACCCGAATCTATGGTTAGAAACCAAACAAATCGGACGGGTGACCAAAACCAGTGTAGCAATAATGTTCATCAAAGGAACAGCGAGTGAAAGCGTGGTCGAAGAAGTTCGCACGCGTTTGGACCGGATCGACATCGATAGTATCCTGGAAAGCGGCTATATCGAAGAATTGATTCAAGACGAAACATTCACTCCTTTTCCGACCGTTTACAATTCGGAACGCCCGGATGTCATTGCAGCCGAACTGTTGGAAGGAAAAGTCGCCATTCTGGTAGATGGAACCCCATTCGTTCTAGTCGTCCCGGCTTTGTTTATTTCCTTCTTACATGCCGCAGAAGATTATTACCAGCGTGCGGATATCAGCAGCCTTGTTCGAATCCTTCGCTACATCGGTGTGATGATCACGTTACTGGCTCCCTCACTATATGTCGCGATTACGACGTTTCATCAGGAAATGCTGCCTACACCTCTGCTGCTCAGTTTGGCGGCACAGCGGGAAGGTGTTCCCTTTCCCGCCATCATCGAAGTGCTGATCATGGCACTGTCCTTCGAGATCTTACGGGAAGCCGGTCTTCGCATGCCAAGAACGATTGGTCCTGCGGTATCGGTCGTCGGAACTTTGGTCATTGGACAGGCGGCCGTAGAGGCGGGAATTGTATCGGCAGTGATGATCATCGTTGTCGCCATAACGGCCATTAGCAGCTTTGTATTTCCTTCCTACAGCATGTCCAACGCCTTCCGCATTCTTCGGTTCCCGATGATGGCGCTTGCCGCTTCCTTTGGGTTGTTTGGGATTATTGTCGGATTCATTGCGATCTTGCTCCATCTGTGCAGTCTTCGCTCGTTTGGGGCTCCCTATATGAGTCCTTTTGCTCCGATGGTACCTGCTGATCAAAAGGATGCTGTTATCCGGTTGCCAAGGTGGACCTTATTTTCCCGCCCTCGCCTCATCAATCAGACGAATGTGAATCGCGGAAAAAATACTCCGCCTCCGAAACCAGAACCGCGAGAATGAGGGTCGAATGTTATAAGAAGGAGTTGTACCGTGAAACGAAACACGTTCTTGTTATCTTTTGTTCTTATCCTGCTGATGTTTGTGACCGGATGCTGGAGCCGCCGTGAGCTCAATGATCTCGCCATTGTGGGAGCTATCGGTATTGATAAAGTGGGGGGCAAATATGAGCTCTCCGTCCAAGTCATCGATCCGAGTGAAGTATCCTCAAAGAAACCAAGCAGCGGTCGAACGCCGTCCGTGATGTATAATGCGAGAGGAGATACGGTGTCTGAGGCCGTCAGAAGAATGGCAACGGTTGCCCCAAGGCAACTCTATTTTTCACATACTCGGATGCTTATTTTAGGGGAACAGTTGGCGAGGGAAGGCATCCGCGATACGCTTGACTTCCTGTCGAGGTACCACGAGTTCCGAACAGACTTTTACGTTGCTGTATCAAAGGGAACGACAGCAAGAGAAATATTGGGGTTCTTAACCCCCTTGGAAAAACTCCCGGCGAATAAAATGTTTAAATCGCTTGAGGTCTCTAATAAAATTTGGGCACCTACCGTTCCCATCCATTTGGATGAGTTGTTGTCTGATCTCATTAGTGAAGGAAAACATCCGGTATTGAGCACCATCCAGATTAAGGGCGATCCTAAACAAGGTGCGAGCAATAAAAATCTGGAAAAAATCGATTCTCCAGCTAATTTGCAATACACGGGAATCGCAGTTTTTAAAAAAGATAAACTATTGGGCTGGCTTAACGAAAAGGAAAGCAAAACGTACAGCTATATCAAGGAAAAAGTGGAACGTACCATCGGTGTTCTGGCATGTCCCGGTGGAGGTAAAATATCATTCGAGTTGATCCGCTCGGAAACAAAAGTGAAAGGAAAAGTAGAAAACGGCCATCCCAAAATTGATATCCATATTCGAATCGAACAAAATGTGCAGGATGTGGAATGCAATGTCGACTTAACGAAGACGGAGACGATAGACGAATTGGATAAGAGAGCGAATCAAAAAGTTGAGAAGCTTGTCAAACACACGATCGAAACAGTACAAAAGAAGTATAAAGTCGACATTTTCGGATTCGGTGAAGCTATTCATCGTGCCGATCCCAAGGCATGGGCGAAGTTGAAAAAGGATTGGGACCAGTATTTTACCAACGATTTGCAGGTAAGTGTGAATGCGGATATAAAGACCCGACGCTTAGGGACCGTATCGAATTCTTTCCTGCAGGAAATGAAGGAGTAGTCGAGCATGTGGGCGATCTTAGGAATTCTCGCGGCAGCCGCCGCCATCTTCATCTTCGAAGCCCCTGCGTTATTCAGAAAGCAGTTAATAAAGGAACTGTGGGTATTTTCAGCCTTGCTCGTAATAGGAATCGGCTTAAGCATATCATTGAGTTTACATGTTAAGCTTCCGAACCCCCTCGACTGGTTGACCGTCATTTACCGACCGTTTAGTGATTTCTTAGAGAGCGCCTTGAAATAAGGAAGAATCGCCCTCCATAGCATGAGCGTTTATGCATTAGGTACATCATATTTGTGAGTGTTGAATGAAAAGGGTGAAAGTCCATGCAGGGGAATAAGAAAATATCGACGAGTCAATTTATAATCGTCGTCACTTTATTTACAATTGGGAGTGCGATCTTAAACGCACCATCAGGTCTAGTTTTTAATGCCAAACAAGATGCTTGGATTCCCGTATGCGTTGGATTAATGATTGGATTATTGCTTATATGGTTGTATAACACCCTTTGTGCCCGGTTTCCCTCGAAGACTTTGGTTGAAATAAATGAAATACTGTTAGGAAAATGGCTGGGTAAACTCGTTTCTTTTATTATAAGTTTTAGTTTCCTTCTTGGCGCTTCGGCTTTTTTGTTTTTTTAAGAAACTTTCTGACAAGGAATTTGTACCCGAGTTATGTGCTAGCGAGAAAAGTCAATGTGGGAGGTTTTATTCAATACATAGAAGCCATACTCGCTACACTATGGTTTATTACTCTCTATTTCAAAACAACTTACTATTTTTATGCTTCTGTATTAGGACTTGCGCAAACGTTACATATAAAAGAATACCGGCTGCTTTCATTGCCGTTAGGCATAATATTAGTGGTCACTTCTTTAATCATGTACCCCAATGTTACATATGAACGGACAGTGACCAGCCTCATTTGCTAACAATAGGGCTTCTTCTACCGCTATTGTTGTTAGTCGTGGCTATAATACGAAAAAAAGGAACAATCACAAAATGAGCTAGGCTCGGCTTGGGGAGACAATCGAACGGTTCAGAAAGGAAGTCAACGGAGATGCTCGAAAAAGGCAAAATCGGTATACGTCAATTTACCATCCTTGTTATTCTAAATACGATTGGAGATGCGATCTTGGTTTTGCCGTCCGTACCTGCAATTGAAGCCAAACAGGATGCGTGGATATCCACTATTATAGGATTGTAAAAAAAAGGATGAAGTGCTGATCAAATCAGCCCTCCATCCTTTTGTATGTTACCCTAGAATAGCGCTGTCGCGAAGTGTAACTACCGGCTCTTGGGGACCATGTAGCTCAAACAGCACGAGTTCGTTCTCTCCTTTACGGAGAAGAGGTCCCGGGATGTACAACGTTTTCTGCGGCCCTACCGTTTCCCAATACCGGCCAAGATTGAAACCGTTGATGTACGCGACGCCTTTGTTCCAGCCTTTCAGCTCGAGGAACGTATCTGCCATCTCATCCACTTGGAACGTCCCTTTGTAGAAGGTCGGCTTGCCATCGCATTCCATTTCCCTAGATGTATATTCTAACATCGACAAATCTTCCAGGGGTAGCGTGTGAACTGTCCAATGGTAAAGGAATTGCGCCCCGAAGCGGATCCCTTCCGTAATTCCTTTAACGTCTCGCAAGTATGGGCCATAGTTGGTTCGTCCCATATTTTCGACGAGCACGCTCAAGGTTGCTCCTTCAGGCGGTATACTGAAAGTAATTGGCTCTGCGTCTTTGCTCCAGCGCTCGACAACTCCTTTAAACTCACCGTCGACAAAGATCTGTGCCCGATCGTGTACATTCTGCAGATTCAGCCGTGTTTCTTTGCGCGGTCCCGAAATCCTCGTTGTGTATAAGATGAAGCCGTAATTTTGTCCCAGCAACTCCATCGGGTCCGGGCAAGTTCTTTGCACCGGCGTCGACAGCTTGTTGAGTGATTCGAACAGCGAAGCTTGCTGCGACATATTCACTTGACCGTATGCTTTCTTCTTGATCGGGTCAGGCAACTCTAGCGGTCCGAGGTCGACGTATTTGGATACAACCTCGCGTACCGCATAGAACTTGTCCGTCAAATCGCCAGATTCGCTTATCGGCACATCGTAGTCGTAACTTGTGATCGTCGGCATATACGTGCCGTCGTCGTTAGCGCCGCTCCAGAAACCGAAGTTCGTTCCTCCATGGAACATGTAGAAGTTGACCGAAGCGTCCATCGCCAGCATTTCGTTGAATACTTTCGCCACTTCGGCGACATCGCGTGTATGGTGCTTCTCGAACCAATGGTCGAACCAGCCGTTCCAAAATTCCATGCACATGATAGGTCCGTCCGGCTGATAAATGCGCAGTTCAGTGAAAGCTTCCACTGGCCGGGAACCAAAGTTTACAGTCTCCAACACACCCGGCACCATACCGCCTTGCAGCATGAAATCTCCTGGTCCATCGGAGGTGAACAGCAGCACGTCGATACCACGCTTGATCTTACTCTCTCTTAAATATTCAAGATATTGATCGTCGTTGCCGTAACTGCCGTATTCGTTCTCAATTTGCATCGCGATGATCGGCCCGTCATTCGTGCAGAGCAGCGGAACAAGCTTCGGCAACAAGACGTCATAATAGGCATCAATTTTATCGATGAACTGTTGATGGAAACAGCGCAACTGCATGCCCGGATCGGCCAGCAGCCAAGCCGGCAATCCGCCGAATTCCCACTCTGCGCAAATATACGGACTTGGACGAACGATCACATACAGCCCCAATTCACCTGCCGTCTCGATAAACTTGACGATGTCGGCGATGCCTTCAAAGTTGAACTGTCCTTCGTTTGGCTCGTGCAAGTTCCACGGTACATAGGTTTCTACCGTATTGAAGCCGCAAGCCTTCAGTTTCATCAGACGATCTCGCCAATATTCGGGAACAACGCGAAAATAATGGATTGCACCTGAAATTAGCCTGACCGGCTTGCCATCAAAAACAAATTGGTTACCTTCCACAACAAATGTTGACATAGTTTTAGCCTCCGTTCATTTATCTACAGCAAACACTCTCTTGCTCTATCATTACAGTTTTCAACTAATACTTTCACACTTGAACGAATAGCTCCTTATAGAAATCATCAAGTTCAATCGATTGGCCATTATTTAAACGGGATTGCTCCGCTGCAAACGCCATAAGATGGCTGCGTACCGAAGCCGATGCGGACGTTAGGCTCTCGCTACCATCGTAGCCGGACACTTCCTTCAGGAAGTTCCGACAATGCCGCTGTCTCCACCCCCATGCCCCGACGTCTGTTCTGGGATTTGAATCTCAGTGTTTTCGTGGGTAACGAAATCCATAACCGTAATTTTGCCTTCCTCGCCGCGAATTTCACCTTTTGTACCCATAATCTGAATTCGCCGTTCCTGATGTCGATTCCTTTAATGACCCCGAATGGTAATGTGGACGGTAAAAGAGATATCAGGGGGTGCCTACTGTCCATCGCGTTAAACGTATCGTCATAAAATCTACATTGCGGATTCAACTTTAACTTCATTGCTCCATTCACTATACCCTGCAAAGTTGCTAGCTCTTACCTTTACAGTATGACTAGAGCGTGGTACTAGACCTAACTGCGAGAATTCACTAGTAACATTACTTATTACTCTGTCATCAAACATAATGTCGTAATGCAGTGCTCCTGGTGAATCGTCCCATTTTATATTTAGAATGGACTCACTTTTGCTCACAATAGTCAAATTTTCTGGAACAGAAGGTATCTGAGGAAATTCTCCCGAACCAAACATAATCCAGTTAAGTTTACACATATTTTGACTTGCACCATTAAACACAAGATATACTTTTTGCTTTCCAGTAACTTGTTTTGCAAGGTCACTCTTCATATTTACATACTTATTTATATCACCCGTATTGGGAATATGAAGTGTACTTATTAAATCACTATCCATGTGACCAATTCTTACCTCAATCGTTCCTCCGGTTAATGAACTTGCTACTCTTGCATTAAACCATTCCGCATCGCCGGCACCAAAATCGACTTGATCATATTGCAACCAATCTCCGTCTTTTAGATTCGATATACATAGATCATATTCACGGTTTGGATCATCGCATATCCATTCTGTTCTTGGGTTTATTTGGAGTTCTTTATCCGAAACAAACGTTTGATCATCGTAGCGTGCAGCATCGATTCTTCTATTTATCCCAAATAGATTGCCCTGATTTTCTGAGGTTGTCAGTTCAAAGGAATCTACATCTACATATCCGCCAAGCTTTATTGTTGCGTAGTTAAAAATTCCAAATCTCATTCCGACGTAGGTACCGTAACGCATATCGTATCTTCCACCAAGTTGTTTAAAACGGATACCGTCTAAACTATATGAAAACTCCATTCTATATTCGTGCCTTGGAGTCTCTGCTCTTAACCATACGTCCTTAATACCTGCAGACAAATTCACGGATACATGTTCAGTCGTATTATCATTAATAACGATAGATTTATGGCCCTCTTCATTTTTGATCCCAATAAAGGTAAAATCTCTTTGCATTAAGCACAGACCAGTCGTATCACCATCGGCCACATGGCTCACATCTAACTTAACAGTTCCAATACAGTCTGGGCCAACTATCCTCTGCGTAAGCGTATTTCGCGCATAGGTTAAGTTATCCGTTACACTTGAAGTTTTAAGTCTAATATATCCTGGTCTTTCTTCAAGACTCCATTTACTGTTATCCGGATTGTGATTCCATTGCCACTGTAACCCTAACTTATTCGTGCTAAAGTCATCAGAAGATGGAAGTGCCTTCGGTTCAATATGCTCCAGATTCGGTATATTAGGCTTTTTATATGTAACAACAGCTTTTTCGCCATCTACCAGCCCCATGTATGGCCAGCCATTCTTCCATATAACTGGCTGCAGGGTCGGTACTCTTCCAAGTTTAGATCTATCTTGAAATATGATTGCCCACCATTCCGAGGTACCGTCTTCCTGAGGAACATCGACAATCCCCCCTTGATGAATTCCATTCCCCCAGAAATTCATAAAGCTTGCCATAATATCCTCGACTTCATAAGGTCCGTTCGCTAAATCTTTGGTTCGAACCGCCACTTCTTTTTTTGAACCATGCTTCCAAATCGGCGTAGTTAGAATATAGTAAGTGCCATTTATTTTATATACATGGGCTCCCTCGTTATACCCATTGTAACGATGACCCGGACATGGGTAAGAATAGATCTTTTTGCCGTTTCTTTTGGCGCCTGGTTCTCGCTTGGATATGATCGATAATTGGCCTGTTTCTTCATCCACGATCTCTAACTCGCTAAGATACAGTTCCCCTTGTCCATGGACTACATATATTTTTCCGTTATCGTCGAACAATAAGCCCGGATCATAAAGTTCATCTTCTAGTTTATAGAGTGACCAAGGCCCACTTGCTTGATCTGCAATACTTACATATGCAGCATCTCGATTAATATTAAACATGAGGTAAAACTTTCCGTTATAATATCTTAGACTCGTTGCCCATGGACCTTCATCATAAACATCTCCGTTGATAAGATCGTACTCGTCGCCTTCCATTCTTTCAACGGCATAACTTTCATATTCCCAATTCACCAAGTCCTTGGAGCTCATAATAGGACAGCCTGGAAATACATGCATGCTTGTTGAAGACATATAGTATGTATCGCCAACTCTTATCACATCATTATCCGGATAGTCCCCCCACATGATTGGATTCGTATAGGTGCCATTTCCATTGTCGGTAATCCATCCATTTGCAGTTTCTGTAACATTTCTTTTCATTGTTCGTAGACCTCCATTTTTAGAAATCATCCATTTTTATCTAAAACGAAAACGTAATCCAATTACAACAAGAAGCGTGAGAAGTCACGCTCCTTCGTTCAACTCAAGTTATATCCATTATTTCTTAAAAGTCTCGTCATAGGCTTTATTGATTAGTTCCAGTGCTCGGTCAGAGCCAAGTTTTTTAACCTGTGAAATAACTTCTACATCCCAGGTATCAATGCTTTTCTTACCGATAATCACATTTACCGAAGCTTCCTCTACGTAGGTATCAATAGCCGTTTTGAGGTCGGTATATTCTTTTTTCGCATTCGTATCGTTGAATTTTGCATCAAAGACCGCCTTGCCGAATGCTTGGTTTTCTTCCAAAAATGATACCGATTTTTTCATGGCAGCACCATTTAACTCATAAGTATTAATAGCAGTTTGATTTACAACGTTGAGAAGGTCTTGGTTATTTAGCCCCGCATTCTTGATGGAACCATTTGGTGTAGCAGAAGTTTGAAAATCCTTCAAAAATTTCACAGTACCATCGGAATTCTTTTGATAAGATTCGCCTTCGATACCAAATTGCATGGCATCGACACCTTCTGGGCTGTACATCCAATTCAAAAAATTAACCAATTCATCTTTGTATTTAGATTGATTTGAAATCACTTTGTAGCTTGAGAAATAGCCGCTTAAAACACCGGTACCAACTCTTGTATTGTTGTATGCAGGTTGAAGCATAGCCGTAAATTCAAAGCCCTCTGGAATTTTGCTTCCCATTTGTTTAACAATCTCGTCGCCAACTTGCGGGTAGTCAAAGGTCACCAAACCTTTGTTTGTAGCTAACAGTTCATTCCATTCATCATCTGTAATCGTAGCAAAGTTGGGATTTAATAAGCCTTCGGAATACAATTTATACAAGTAAACCAACGTATCCTTGTAGGCTTGGCTTTCTGGACCGTATACATATCTTTCTTGTTCTGGGTCAAGATAGAAAGAGGTGCTCGTTCCTCTATAGTAAGCTTGATTACCTATTAAGTGAGGCGTACCCCATCTTACAAAATAGGGGTAAGAATCTGGGTAGAGTTTCTTCAGTTCAACTAAGGTATTGTATAAATCGTCAAAGGTTTCGAACTTCGTGGATAAGTTGTGTTTTGCAAAAATATCAGTCCTCCCCAACATAACTTCGTCGGCACGATATGGCACATCATACATTCTTGGGGCGCCATAATATTTGCCGTTAGGCGAACGAGTCAGATCCATGGCAGGTGGATATTTTTCCAACATCACTTTGTAATGATCAAGCTTCCCTGCTTCCATATAAGGCGTTAAATCTAAGAATGCTCCTTGTGGACCATAACGGTCCGCATTATCTCTTGGTAATGTCATCAAATCGGGTAGTGATCCAGATGCTAACATGGTATTCAATTTTTGTGTATAGTCTGCACGGGCTACGCTAACGGGTTTGATTTTAATATTTGTGTACTTTAGAATTGTCTTAAAAATTTCTTCGTCGCCAGTGTATGGGGTATTAGAACTAAAAAACCAAGAAACTTCAATGGGCTTTTCGCTATTTTTTTGTTCGGTGGCATTCGGGTCTGATGTCTGTGACGTTGTGGTTTTGGCAGATTCGCTTGGCTTACTGCACCCTGCAACTAACATCATGATAGCTACAAATAAGACCAAAAATCTTTTCATGATAAATCTCTCCTTATTGGTAAATTTCATCAATTATCCTTTTATTGAGCCGACCATAAGACCCTTGACAAAGTACTTTTGTATAAAAGGATAAATACACATTATAGGAAGTGTAGTGATGACAATGGATGCCATTTTTAAAGATTCCGTTGCCGAGTGATTTAATTGAGCA